>WQWY01000003.1 GCA_009785115.1 Micrococcales bacterium | reverse complement strand
CGGCCACACGGCCACACGGCCACACGGCCACACGGCCACACGGCCACACGGCCACACGGCCACACGGCCACACGGCCACACGGCCACACGGCCACACGGCCACACGGCCACACGGCCACACGGAAGATGGTGCATGGCGCACGGCGGCTGCCGTCCCGCTCTGCGCACTCCTGAAGACATCACTCCGGTCCCTGTCCAACACCGGTGCCCGCGCGCCGATTCCGATGCTCACCTCTTCTCGCCGCCCGCTTGCCTCGCTTCGGATCGTCCACCCCGCGACCTCCTTGCCCGGTCCCCGCGAGCGAGTCTTGCGCCGGGGTCCCGCTCCCCCCTCCACCTGAAGTACAGGTCTTGGTCAGCACCACACGTCGGCTGAAGGTTGTCGCGGAAGCCCTCTCTCCCGTGAGGGTTGCTTCCGTGATCTCCGCGGACGCGAACCCTGTGGAGGTGGGGCGACAGAGGGCCTTCGTTTCGCGCTTCGCCTCTGTCTTACCTCACAGCCCTGTACCGAGACGACAACCCGGGGGAGGCTCCTCTTGGCGCCAGCCCGTTTCACGTGAAACAGCGACGCGGCCGTTCCACGTGAAACATGCCGGAAGGCCTCTCTCCCACCCCCTCCGCTGGAAGCCCAGGTGGCCTACAGACCGCCTGGGGAGATGGCGGGTGTCTGAGAGCTCTCTCGAGGAGTCTCTTCCTCCATCGTCCGAGGAGCAGCGGACCGGATCGATCGTGAGCCTCTTCGGCCAGAGCAGCGCGGAGCGGCCCATGGCTACCCGTTCACCTCAGCACTACGGGTGCGCCCTGTCGACGGAGCGAGAGAGCCGAGACCGATCGGCGCCGCTGGTCGAGATCTGGTGATAGCAACAGGCGCCAGCGGCTGGTCAGGGGCGGCTGAGTCCTGCACCCTTCCAAAGGGTTGCCGGCGAGGCAGGGGCAGAGCCTCCCGGCATCAGCATGTTCGGCGCCAGCACACCCGTCGAGACTTCCACGAGACCGGACACGTGGTCGCATGGCACACCTCGACACGGCGAGCACAGCTCTCGCGACTGAGACCGAGAGAGGTCGTCGCAGAGATGACCAACCTTCCACAAGGCGAGGGCTCCTGGCCTCGAGCACCTCACCACACCATGGCCTTCTACCTCGGGTTGCTCCGGACGGGTGACTCTGAGATCTGCCGCGCAGCCAACGCGTCGTATCTGTTCTTCGACCAGCGGTGATCCTCCCTGCGCTCCGCTCTCGCTCAGCGGAAGCATCAGCGGAGACTGTTTCGCAGCGAAGTCTTCGCGACGATCTCTGCTGCGTTCCTCTGCGCCAACTCCCCCGGCCGAAGAGAACGGACCTCGAGGCATGGCCTCTGCTGGTATCCATGTCTCTCGGCAGGAGTGGGAGCAACGAGGTCGAGGCTGTGGGCACGGGGAGACGGTGGTGCGCATCGCCCCCAGCCCTCGGCTGGCGGTGACGTCTGGTGGTCTTCTCTCACGTTGGTGCTCTGGGACGACCTGACTGTGAGGGCCTGCGTGCTCGGACGAGGTTGTCGAGAACGTCGATCTGCTCGGAGAGGTCGCCGAACTCTCCTTGCTGCGTCTAGAGCTCGCGCCTAGCCGCTGAGCCCTTGCACCACACGTGCTATCCGCTGTGGCTCTCTATGCTGTCCCGCTGCTCACCGGGCACCGGCTCTCTGGTGAACGACCTCGATGTGACCTCTCTGCGAAGAAGACCCCGAAGACGACCTTGAGGTCCCCGCTGCTCCCCCTCTCTCGGTGACGGTCAATCCGCCGAGGCGACACGATCGCGCGACTCTTCTTCTCCTCACCTCGGACGCACCAGGCCTGGCACGCCCCTCAGGAGTCTGACCGTGTGCGCGGTTGAGCGGTCGCTCACACCGGGCTGCTCGGTGCCCTCCTCCGTCGCACAGAGGGCTTGGCCCTGTCCAACTCTCGTGCCTCTGCATCTCTGGGGCAGCGGGGACAGCAGCGCGCGGACACCTTCGAGGGCTCTCATCCGCACGCTCTCCTGGTGTTCCGGGTGGACGAAGGATGCCTCTCTGAAACCATATCGTCTTTCTGCGAACTAATAGAGAAGAGCCTTGGGCTCTCGTTCCTCCATTGATGCGTGCCTTGAACCAACGGTGTCCCTCACCCACCTCCGCGTGAGGGAAGTCCAACCAGATAGTTCGATTTTCGATGTAACATCGTAGAACGCGGATCGATTTGTTAGATTTCTGTCGAAAGCGCTTCAGCGATACCGACGCTCAGACACAGAGCGGTGAGGGTTTGTCTGCGAGTGCGCGATACCGCGCGGAGAGCAGGCGACAGCGAGGATTCCGAGCCTGGACAACCGAGGGCCGCTAGAAGCCGTGGGGCTCTCTCGTTCCTCCCGGAGGACACCGGCTAGCACCCTCAACTCTCGTCAGAGAAGATGGCTCCTGGGTGCGTCAACCACGAGACAGGTTCTGCACGTCCCCGAGAATCCCGACCACGCGGTGACGAGGCACATCAGGAGATCCCCCCGTCGCGGGGCTCGATCCGACGGAGCTCAGCCGCGATCGACCTTGACCCACGCAGGTGGCGGACCTCGATGCACATCGCCTCACACGGCTGACGCGGAGCGCTTCAGGGGAAGGCGCCCTCTCCCCACCTCGGCGTGTGAGTCCGCCGCGCCCAAGAGCCCTTGTTGACGCACTCGATCAGGTCTTCGCTCAGATCGTGACGGCGGCGAGGGGTGTTCACCCAGACGGCCCAGCTAGCCGACGAGCGCCCACAAGCGGGCCGTCGTCCCAGACAGGCCGCGTCATCTGCTGCTCGTGGCACACAAGCGTTCTGCCACCGCCGACGAGCGGTGCGAGGTCTCGTTGTTTCACGTGGAACGGTGAAGCCCAAGCCCTGCACCTAGCGTTGCCAGGCCTTACCTCGGGTCTCCCGCGCCCTCGCAGAGAGGTGAGAGCAGCAACGTCATGCTGGAGAGCCAGCGACACCGAGACTCGCTCCACCTTCAAGCAGCACTCACGAGAGCAGGCCCCTCATCGAGTCCGAGAGACCTGCGGGTGCGCATCTCACGGTGTCTCGATGTCAGCGCTCAAGGACTCGCTGCGAAGAACGCGAACGGTGAGATGATCGCCGTCATCGCAGACGCGAGGAAGGTCGAGCGATGACGTGCGGCCCTCGGCATCATCCGACGAAGGGTCCTGTCTTGGGCAGATGAGGCGGTTGTCCGCGATCTCTACGCTCCGGCACTCGGGATCAACTCGCTCACGGCGACGGTCTCGATCTCGGAGCACCTCGACCGTCAGCGCTGTCGGGCTCTAGGAGGAGACCCTCTGCGCTGACAGCGGCGCAGGTCGCTCTCACGACGAGCGACAGACAGACAGGGGAGCAACCTTGTCCGTTTCACGTGAAACAGTCCGTGTGGGTCTCATCGCGTCAACGGCTGCGGACCCTCCTTCGAGGCTGATCGAAGCGGTGCCACTTCCCACGAACGAGACTCTGTCCGCACAAGGTCGCCGGCGATGAGCAGACGTCGACCCCTGATACGGAGACCTGTCGAGAGAAGAAGGGCGGAGAAGACGCACCCCGGAGACGTCAGACCCTGGACGCAGCGCACGTCCGCCCGACGGGCTCACGCCTCATCCCAGTCAGACAAGTCTCGACCCCTCGAAGTTCTACGGCACGCATGCTCGACCCTGCGGACAGCAGCAGCGAGGAGGTAGCCACCTCTCCGACCCTCGCGAGCCCTGCTCACGTCCAGAGCGTCAACCCCCTCACGCATTCCGTCGAGGTCGCGAGGTCGAGAAACGTCTTGAGCCGGACTCTCTGGACACGCAGCGGTCTCTGCTCGGTGCGGCCGATCATGAGTTGCCCGCCGGACAGGGAACATGCTCTCGAGGAGCCTGGTCCTGCGAGCAGACGGCGCGATCATCGAGGCTCCCGGCTCGACAAGCCTCGGCACATGAGCGTGGCAAGGAGCGCGATCATCGAGTCGTGCATCCCTCAGCGACGGTGCTCAGAGAGGCTCTCGAAGCGACCGAGCCGACGAGCGAGACAGTGCTCCGTTCGGATGAAGATCGAACCTGATCTCGCAAGATCGACGTCTTCCGACCGAACAGCCGATGAGGGCCTGTCTGTCTCCTCAGCAGCGCACGCTGGTTCTCTGCGCCCGCCTCGCTCTGAGCCCAGGCGACCGAGGGGTTGGCACACACGACGAGAAGTGCACACCAGAGGAACCTCGCTGGCTCGCAAGCCCTCTCTATCCAAGCCCTCGGTACACCTGTCGATCCAGGTGGTCGCCCGGGCCAGCAGCAGGGCCCTGCTGATCGAAGAACGAGGTCCGCGACCGTCACGCCAGCGGAACCACCCTCTCGAAGCCTCATAGCAAGCCTGCCGAAAGGGTCACGGCACGCACAGGTCGATCGACAACCCTGTCTCGTGGACACGCTCGATCGTGCTGCTCCTCTGCCCTCCACAGAAGTCTCCCGTGTCGACGCGACCACACGTGCGTCGCACACCTTCTGTCTGGACGGATCAGTGGTGCGCTTCGCTGCCGTGCGGATCTCGCTTCGCGCTGGCTCCTCAGAGGGCGAGCCTCAGGCCCAGAGCGGCTGTCGAGGCTCTGAGAGCGAGTCCGCATCAGCACGGTCGCCGCCATGTGGTCCTTCGACGGCAGAGGTGCACGCCCCGCGCAGGCCCAGGCTGGTCATCCTGGCTCGGTCTGATCTCAGATCGTCGGACCTCGCTCGTCTCGCGAAAGACAGCGCGACGCGCACGGAAGAAGCCCGACGAGACGATGCGTCGCACGAGCATCGCCCCAGAGCAGCGTCGAGCGCTGATCTATCTCTGCCCACACATGCTGATGGCCCGGACGCAGCACGTCCGGGCCATCAGCATGTGTACGTCACGCCAGGCTGATCACGACCCGCCGGTTCGGCTCGACGCCCTCGGAGTCGCTGACCAGACCCGCCGCTGCCACGGCGTCGTGCACGACCTTCCGCTCGAACGGGTTCATCGCGGAGAGCGTGACCCGCTCACCGTTGCTGCGGACCTTGGCCACGGCCTCCTCAGCGACCGCGACCAGCTCCGCGCGCCTGTTCGCACGGTAGCCCGCCACGTCGAGCATCAGCCGGCTACGGTCTCCTGTCTTGGTCTGGACCGCCAGGCGAGTCAGCTCTTGCAGAGCGTCCAGCACCTCACCGCCTGGGCCGACGAGCGCACGGAGCGCACGTGCGGAGGAGTTCTCGGCGACGATCGCCACCGACGCCCGACCGTGGTCGATGTCGATGTCGATGTCGCCGTCCAGGTCCGCGATGTCGAGCAGCTCCTCCAGGTAGTCCGCCGCGATCTCGCCCTCTTCTTCTAGACGTGGGCCTGTGGCCTCGTCCTGCTGCTCGTTCGTCGTCACGTCAGTCCTCCGTCCGCTGCGTCGTCAGCTGTCCTGCTCCGGTGTGTCCTGCTGGTCGTCGTTCTTCTTCCGCTTCACGGGCTTGCGCGGGCCCTGCGACCTGTCGGTCGGTCCGCCTCCGCTGGGCTCGTCGAGCGCTGTCGAGTCGGTCATCTCTCTGATCTGGCGCTCGGTGTCCGTCTTCGGCTTCTTCTCCTGGACAGGCTCGTCCGAGGCCGAGGGGGTCTTCTTGGGGGACATCTGCTGCGGGCGCTGGGCCGCCTTCTTCGCGCGATCCTTGCGCATCGGCTGCTGACGCTGACCGGTCGGGCGAGGCGCCTCCTCGATGGTCGCCACCGGGGCGGCGTCCTGAGCGACCTCTCCGCGCGCCGCGGCCTTGCGAGCCTGACGCTCCTTGAGCGCGGCCTCGGCCTCCGACCCAGGCGCGGGCATCTTGCGGATCGAGTAGAACTGCTGCCCCACCGTCCAGAAGTTCGAGACGGTCCAGTAGACGAGCACACCGATCGGGAAGTTGACGCCCGTGACCGCGAAGATGATCGGCAGCACGTACATCATCATCTTCTGCTGCTTGTAGATCGGACCCTCGAGCGCCGAAGGAGGCATGTTCTTCATCGTCAGCTGGCGCTGCATGAAGAACATCGAGCCCGACATCAGGATGATGAGCACGACCGTCACGAGCTTCGTCGAGAGGTCGTCGCTCCGCATGAAGGTGCTCGAGAGAGCGGCGCCGAAGAGCGTCGACTTCTCAGCCAGGTCAGCCAGCTCCGGTGTCAGCGGGCCGATGGAGCCACCGCCACGCTGGAAGGTCTCGTTCGCGATCGCCGGCAGCGAGTACAGCACCCGGAACAACGCGAAGAACACCGGCGACTGGGCCAGGATCGGCAGGCACGAGGAGAACGGGTTCGTCTTGTGCTTGCGGTAGAGCTCCATCTGCTCGCGGGCCATCGCCTCCCGCGACGCCTGGTCCGTCTTCCCCTTGTACTTCTTCTGCAGAGCCATGACCTCCGGCTGGATCAGCTGCAGACCGCGCGTGGCGCGGATCTGGCGGAAGAACAGCGGGATCAGCAAGATGCGGACGGCGATCGTCAGGCCGACGATCGACAACGTCCAGGCAGCGCCGCCCTCGGGATCGAGGCCGAGCCAGACGAACAGCTCGTACAGCCTGACCATCACCCAGGCGACCACCAGCATGATGGGCCACAGCACACCGTCGAACCAGTCCATCTGGTCGAGCTCCTGATCTCAGTGAGACGTCGACGGGTGGCACACCCGCGACGAGCGGACATCGGGCACATCATCGACACCACCGGGTGTCCAGGGGTGGCAGCGCAGCAGGCGACGCAGCGCCAGCCACGATCCTCGTACAGCACCGTGCCGCGTCACCGCGACCACCGCGTACTGCGAGCACGAGGGGTAGAACCGACAGCTCGGAGATCTCCACGGTGAGATCGCGTGCTGATACACCCACAGCAGACCGAGCAGCGCACGCCTGGGCAGCGACGCCACGAACAACACAGGCCTATTCATGGGACGACTTCTCCAGCGCTCGTCGCCGTGCGGTCCGCACCGCGCTGTCCAGGTCGTCTGCCAGACGCCTCATCGAGACCTCGGCGGCACCTGGCAGCGCACGGACCACGACGTCGTCCCCGCCGAAGGCCGGCAGACGGTCTGCCACGATCGCCCGGAGGCGTCGCTTGACCTTGTTGCGCACCACGGCACCACCGACAGAGCGCGGCACGACGAACCCCACCCGAGCACCGGCGTCCTGGTCGTCGTGGACCAGGTGCACCACCAGCGTCTGCCGGCCAGATCGCGCACCGTCGCGCACCGTCCGAGCGAAGTCCGCCGAACGGCGCATCCGATGCTCCGCGGGAAGCACCGGGCTGGTCAGGCAGAGAGCTCGCTGCGGCCCTTGCGACGGCGAGCCGCGAGGATCGCGCGACCCGCGCGGGTGCGCATGCGAAGGCGGAAACCGTGGGTCTTGGCACGGCGGCGGTTGTTCGGCTGGAACGTACGCTTGCTCACGACTACTCCATCAGCGAAGGGCCGCGCAGCAGCGCAACCGTGGTCCAGAAGCCCTCCTCACGAGCACAGGACACGGGCGAGGTCGAAGGACCTCGGCGCGTGCGACGACATGCGCGTCGCGGCTGCTCGCGAGCTCAGGCTGCCCAACGCTACGCGACACGCCGGAGAGGGTCAAATACATCGAGCTCCGATCCCCCACCAGGTAGGTTCGCCGGCTCTCTGCGCACTACCATCGGCCACGAGAGCCGCGGATGCCAGAGCCTGTGGACGTCGAGAGTCCGCCGCACCCCGCGCGGGGTGTGGACAGACGCCTCTGCCCCTGACATCCCCGCTCAGGTCACGAGCGTGTTACGGAGCGACACACAGATGTGGACAACTGTGTGGACGACCTAGCACCGTCGACCGCGCCGATCGAGACGAGGGACCAGTGGCGGCACACGACGACTTCACCAGCGTCTGGGAACGGGCGTCGCTCCTCCTGGCCGAGAGCCCTGACATCACGGCCCGCGACGCCGCGTTCGTCCGGCTCGCCCGCCCCCTGGGCATCCTCGACGGCACGATGCTCCTGGTGGTCGGCAACGACTTCACCAAGGACTTCATCGAGACCCGCATCCGGAGCGCGGTGGTCGAGGCCCTCAGCGCCACGCTCGGCCGAGAGGCCCGCATCGCCGTCACCGTCGACCCGACGTTCGACACCGACACAGCGCCCGGCGCGAGCGCGTCGCTCGGCAGCGACCCGACACCGCCCTCAGAGACGCAGCCCCCTGCTCCCCCACCGGTCGAGACGCCACGACCCTCCTTGTCTCTCGTGCCTCCGCACGTCGCCGACCGCCCCGGGCCAGCGGCCACGTCGGGCCCGGTCGAAGCCGCCCGCCTTCACCCCAAGTACCAGTTCGACACGTTCGTCATCGGCGCGTCCAACCGGTTCGCCCACGCCGCGGCCGTCGCCGTCGCCGAGGCCCCCGCCAACGCGTACAACCCCCTGTTCATCTACGGCGGCTCTGGTCTGGGCAAGACCCACCTGCTGCACGCCATCGGTCACTACGCCCAGCACCTGTACCCCGGCATCCGGGTGCGCTACGTGAACTCCGAGGAGTTCACGAACGACTTCATCAACTCCATCTCCGAGGGCAAGGCCGGCGCGTTCCAGCGCCGCTACCGCGACACCGACATCCTCCTGGTCGACGACATCCAGTTCCTCCAGGGCAAGGAGCAGACGATGGAGGAGTTCTTCCACACCTTCAACGCCCTGCACAACACGAACAAGCAGGTGGTGCTCACCTCGGACGTGCCCCCCAAGCGTCTCAACGGGTTCGAGGACAGGATGCGGTCTCGCTTCGAGATGGGTCTGCTCACCGACGTGCAGCCGCCCGACCTGGAGACCCGCATCGCGATCTTGCGCAAGAAGGCCGCGAGCGAGCACCTGGACGCCCCCGACGACGTGCTCAGCTACATCGCGAGCCGCATCTCCTCGAACATCCGCGAGCTGGAGGGGGCCCTGATCCGGGTCACCGCCTTCGCCAACCTCAACCGCCAGCAGGTCGACCGGTCGCTGGCCGAGATGGTGCTGCGGGACCTCATCACCGACGACGAGACGGCGGAGATCAGCGCGGCGACCATCATCGGTCAGACCGCCTCGTACTTCGGCCTGACCATCGACGACCTGTGCAGCACCAGCCGCTCGCGCACGCTGGTCACCGCGCGCCAGATCGCCATGTACCTGTGCCGCGAGCTCACCGACCTGTCCTTGCCGAAGATCGGCGACGCGTTCGGCGGGCGCGACCACACCACCGTCATGCACGCCTACCGCAAGATCCAGTCGCAGATGGCCGAGAAGCGCTCGATCTACAACCAGGTCACCGAGCTGACCAACCGGATCAAGCAGACCAGCCGCGGATGATCACCGCGCCTACCCACACATGTGGACAAGGCTGTGGACGACGGTGGACGACGCCCCACCGGGTGTGGATCACAGGCTTTCGGCCCGTGGACAGCTCAGGAGACCTGGCGGCCTGTCCACCGGCACCCGTGCTCGTCCCCAGCGACGTCCTGGTGCCGGTCCACACGCCGACGTGCGGCGGCACCTGCACCGACGCCGCTCGTCCACAGGATCCACAGCACCGATGACGACGACGAGAGACAACAAAGATGGAAGATCCGCACACCGTCGAGGGGCACGATCCACGGTCGGACAGCGGGGAGCAACACGACCGGACAGCACGACGCACAGCGGGACCAGGTTGGCGTAATGTTCGCCCGGACAGGTGTGCACAGATGATGGAAGGTGTCGTATGAAGTTCCGGGTGGAGCGGGACGTCCTGGCTGACGCTGTGACGTGGACCGCACGGAGCCTGCCGACCCGTCCTCCGGTGCCTGTGCTGGCAGGGGTACGCATCGAGGCCGACGCTGCCGGGACCTTGCAGCTGTCCAGCTTCGACTACGAGGTCTCCGCGCGATCCTCGGTGGCCGCCGACGTGGCCGAGCCGGGGGTCGTGCTGGTCTCGGGCAAGCTGCTCGCGGAGATCTCTCGCTCCCTGCCTGACAAGCCTGTCGAGCTCGCGCTCGAGGGCACGAAGGTGCAGGTGACCTGCGGGGCCAGCCGTTTCACGCTCCTGACGATGCCCGTCGAGGACTACCCGGCTCTGCCGGCGATGCCGCCCGCCCAGGGTGTGGTCGACGGCGACGCGTTCACCCACGCCGTGGGTCAGGTCACGGTCGCCGCCAGCCGTGACGACACGCTGCCGCTGCTCACCGCGGTGCGGATGGAGCTCGAGGGTGAGAAGCTCACGCTGCTGGCCACCGACCGTTACCGCCTGGCGCTGCGCGAGCTGATCTGGCGGCCGAGCTCGCCGGAGGTCTCGGCGGTGTCCTTGGTCCGGGCCAAGACCCTGACCGACGCCGCACGCACGCTCGGCGCGTCGGGCGAGGTGACGGTGGCTCTGTCGGACAGCGGCGGGGTCGACCTGATCGGCTTCGAGGCCGGCGGTCGTCAGACGACCAGCCTGCTGGTGGACGGCGACTACCCGCCGGTGCGGCGCCTCTTCCCTGACGAGAGCCCGATCCACGCGGTGGTCGAGTGTCAGGGGCTCATCGACGCGACCAAGCGCGTGTCGCTGGTCGCCGAGCGCAACACCCCGGTGCGGCTGTCGTTCTCCGAGGGCCAGGTGGTGCTCAACGCCGGGCAGGGCGACGACGCCCAGGCGTCGGAGGCGCTCGAGGCGACGCTGGTCGGTGAGGACATCTCCGTGGCGTTCAACCCTCAGTACCTGCTTGACGGTCTCGGCGCGATCGACACCCCGTACGTGCGCCTGGCGTTCACGCACCCGACCAAGCCGGTCGAGTTCACCGGTCAGCCTGAGGCGGCTGGCGACGACGTGCGCGACTACCGTTACCTGTTGGTGCCGATCCGCTTCGCCGGCTGACCTCGCCGGCGTCCTCGCGACGGACGAGATCGGCTCGGACGCAGGAGGAGTCGTCATGAGGCTAGGGCTTGTCGGTCTGGGCAAGATGGGCGCCAACATGCGCCGGCGTCTGCGTGAGCACGGGGTCGAGGTGGTCGGTTACGACCGCGACAGAGAGGTCTCCGACGTCGACTCGCTGGCAGCCATGGTCGAGGCGCTGTCGCCAGGGTCCCGTGCGGTCTGGGTGATGGTCCCCGCCGGTGAGATCACCGACGGCGTGCTCACCGAGCTGGCCGGCTTGCTCAGCTCGGGTGACCTGGTGGTCGACGGTGGCAACACCGCGTACACCGACGACGCCGCTCACGCCGCGATGCTGGCCGAGCGCGGCATCGGGTTCGTCGACGCCGGCGTCTCCGGCGGGGTGTGGGGAGAGCGCTACGGCTACGGCCTCATGGTCGGGGGCGACGCCGAGCACGTGGCGGCCTTGATGCCGGTGTTCGACGCCCTGCGTCCTGAAGGTCCGCGTGAGGAGGGCTTCGTCCACGTCGGGCCGGTCGGTGCCGGCCACTTCGCCAAGATGGTGCACAACGGCGTCGAGTACGGCCTGATGCAGGCCTACGCCGAGGGCTACGAGCTGCTGTCGGCCAAGAGCGACCTGGTCACCGACGTCCCGGCGACGATCCGTGCGTGGTCGCGCGGCACGGTCGTCCGCTCCTGGCTGCTGGACCTGCTCGTCGCGGCGCTGGCTGATGACCCAGAGCTGGCCCGTCTGGACGCCTGGGTGGCCGACTCGGGAGAGGGCCGCTGGACGGTGAACGAGGCCATCGACCTGGCGGTGCCGGCTCCGGTCATCTCCGCCGCGCTGTTCGCACGGTTCGCCTCGAGGCAAGACCGCTCCCCCGCGATGAAGGCTGTCGCCGCGCTGCGCCAGCAGTTCGGCGGGCACGCGGTCAGACCCGCTGGTTCCTGATCGGTATGCACGTCGCTCATCTGTCGTTGGTCGACTTCCGCGGCTACGCCCAGGTAGACCTCGCGCTCGAGCCGGGGGTGACCGCGCTGGTCGGGCCCAACGGGCAGGGCAAGACGAACCTGGTCGAGGCGATCGGCTATCTTGCGTCGCTGTCCAGCCACAGGGTCTCGGCTGACGCGCCGCTGATCCGCGCGGGTGCTGACCGTGCCCTGGTGCGGGCGAAGGTCGTGCGCGCCGAGCGGTCGGCGACGGTCGAGGTCGAGATCGTGGCCGGCAAGGCGAACAGGGCCAGGGTCAACGGTGGCTCGCCGGTCCGGGCCCGCGAGGTGCTCGGCCTGGTGCGCACGGTGCTGTTCGCCCCCGAAGACCTCGTGCTGGTCAAGGGTGACCCCGACGGACGACGACGGTTTCTCGACCAGCTGCTGGTGCAACGGGTGCCACGTCTGGCCGGGGTGCTGACCGACCTGGACAGGGTGCTGCGTCAGCGTGGAGCGTTGCTGAAGACCGCGGGGGCGGCGGTGCGCCAGCGCGGCGGGCCGGCAGACCTGCGGACCCTCGACGTGTGGGACGCCAAGCTCGCGCAGGTCGGTGCTCAGGTGATCGTGGCGCGGCGGCGGCTGGTGGACGATCTGCGACCCCGTGTCGCGGCAGCCTATGAGGAGGTCAGCGCCGGCCAGGGTGTCGCACAGATCGAGTACGCCTCGTCGCTGGACGCGGTCGAGCGCTCCCCCGACGACGTGCAGGGTGACGGCACACGAAGTGACGACACGCGGGGCGACGAGACGACCGAGCGGGTCGAGGCGCGGCTGCTCGCCGCGATGGGGGCGCTGCGCACCAAGGAGATCGAACGGGGGGTGAGCCTGGTCGGCCCGCACCGTGACGACCTGACCCTGACCCTGGGCGGGCTGCCGGCCAAGGGGTATGCCAGCCACGGAGAGTCGTGGTCGTTCGCCCTGGCCCTGAGGCTGGCGTCGTGGAGGCTGCTCTCTGACGAGCCCTGGGGTGAGGACTCTGAGCCGGTGCTGCTGCTGGACGACGTGTTCGCAGAGCTCGACGCCCGGCGTCGCGACAGGCTGGCCGGGCTGGTCGCTGACGCGGGCCAGGTCATCATCACCGCCGCGGTGCTCGAGGACGTGCCGCGGCCGCTGTCCGGAGCCCGGGTCGACGTCGTGGCCGGCGAGGTGACACGTGTCCTCTGAGGCGGGCTCCCCCGACCGGGGTGCCGAGCGGCGGGTGCCGCCCGACCAGGTGGCCCGGGCGGCCCTGGCTCGGGCACGTCGCGCCGCACGGTCGAAGGGCCTGCGCCCGGGCACGCCTGCCCCAGCGAGGGCGATGAGCGCGGCCGGTGCGGACGCGCGTGACCCGCAGCTGGTCGGGACGACGGCCCGTGACCTGGCGCTCGACCTGGGGTGGGACGCGGGCCTGCAGGCCGGGAGCCTGGCCGCCCGTTGGCGCGAGATCGTCGGCGCTCAGGTGGCCGATCACTGCGAGCCCGTCAGCCTGGACGCGGGGCTTCTCACGATCCAGGCGTCGTCCACCGCGTGGAAGACCGAGCTGAGCCTGATGACCTCGGCCTTGATCACGCGGTGCGACGAGGCGCTGGGTGCTGGCACGGTGGTCGAGGTGCGTGTCCTGGGGCCCTCGGGTCCAGGTTTTGGTCGCGGCAGGCTCCGTGTGCCTGGTCGCGGTCCGCGCGACACGTGGGGTTAGAGCCACGCGGTCCGCGCGACACGACAAGGTGCGGTACAGAGCTGTCTCTCTCGGAGTTGGGAGACACGCCCTGAGGGGTAGACTGAACCCGCTGTCTCGGCGCGTCCGCGACGGTCAGGACAAGCGAACGTGAGCATCGTGGAGTGATCTGCCCTCTGAGGGCTCGGCAGGCATCCTCCGCCCCGTGTGAGACTTCGAGGAGAACCACCGCCAGTGGCAGACGACGGCATCACCACGCAGACCACGACCGCCGACTACGACGCCAGCGCGATCACCGTCCTCGAAGGCCTGGAGGCAGTGCGCAAGCGACCAGGCATGTACATCGGGTCGACCGGAGAACGTGGTCTGCACCACCTGGTCTACGAAGTTGTGGACAACTCTGTGGACGAGGCGCTCGCTGGTCACGCCAGCGACATCCAGGTGACGCTGCTCGCTGACGGTGGGGTCCGTGTGGTCGACGACGGGCGCGGCATCCCGGTCGACATCGTGCAGTCGGAGGGCAAGCCCGCCGTCGAGGTGGTGCTCACCGTGCTGCACGCCGGCGGGAAGTTCGGCGGTGGCGGGTACGCGGTCTCCGGTGGTCTGCACGGGGTCGGCGTGTCGGTGGTCAACGCGCTGTCGGCCCAGGTGGACGTCGAGGTCCACCGCCAGGGGCACGTGTGGCGGCAGTCGTACGAGCGCGGCGCCCCGAAGGCGCCCTTGGCCAAGGGCGAGCCCACGGGTGTCACCGGCACGATCGTCACGTTCTGGGCCGACCCGGAGATCTTCGAGACGACGGTCTACGACTTCGAGACGCTGCGCTCGCGCTTCCAGCAGATGGCCTTCCTGAACAAGGGCCTGCGTCTGACCCTCACCGACGAGCGTCCCGATCACATCGTCGCTGACGACGAGCTGGCCGACAGCGACGACCAGGCCAAGCCGCGCACGGTCAGCTACCGCTACGAGGGCGGGCTCATCGATTACGTCAAGCACCTGAACCATTCGAAGAAACAAGAGCCGGTGCACGCCGACGTCATCGACTTCGAGGCTGAGGACACCGAGCGGCGCATCAGCGTCGAGATCGCCATGCAGTGGACCGGGGCCTATGTCGAGTCGGTCCACACCTTCGCGAACACGATCTCGACCACCGAGGGCGGCACCCACGAAGAGGGTTTCCGTGCCGCGATGACGTCGCTGGTGAATCGCTACGCCCGAGACAAGGGCCTGCTGAAGGAGAAGGACCAGAACCTCACCGGTGACGACGTGCGCGAGGGCCTGACCGCGGTGGTCTCGGTGAAGCTGGGCGAGCCGCAGTTCGAGGGCCAGACCAAGACCAAGCTCGGCAACACCGAGGCGAAGACCTTCGTGCAGAAGGTGGTCAACGACCGGTTCGGAGACTGGTTGGACGCCCACCCGAACGAGGCCAAGGAGATCATCCGCAAGTCGATCCAGGCCGCGGTCGCCCGCATGGCGGCGCGCAAGGCGCGCGAGGGTGCCCGACGCAAGGGGCTGCTGGAGTCTGGCGGCATGCCCGGCAAGCTCAAGGACTGCCAGTCGAACAAGCCCGAAGAGTGCGAGGTCTTCATCGTCGAGGGAGACTCGGCCGGCGGTTCGGCGGTGCGCGGGCGCGACCCGCACCGGCAGGCGATCCTCCCGATCCGCGGCAAGATCCTCAACGTCGAGCGGGCCAGGCTCGACCGCGCTCTGGGCAACCGGGAGGTCGAGGCTCTCATCACGGCCTTCGGCACCGGCATCGGTGAGGATTTCGACCTCGCCCGGCTGCGGTATCACAAGATCGTGCTCATGGCCGACGCCGACGTGGACGGCCAGCACATCCGCACCCTGCTGCTGACGCTGCTGTTCCGGTACATGCCCGAGCTCATCACCGGCGGCCACGTGTACATGGCCCAACCGCCGCTGTACCGGATCAAGTGGTCGAACGCGCCGCACGACTACGTGTACTCCGACCGGGAGCGTGACGTCGTCATCGCTGACGGCCAGGCCAACGGGCGTCGCCTGCCGAAGGAGGGCGGCATCCAGCGCTACAAGGGTCTGGGCGAGATGGACTACACCGAGCTGTGGGACACGACGATGGACCCGGCTAACAGGACGTTGTTGCAGGTCACCCTGGACGAGGCCGCCACGGCCGACGAGATCTTCACGATCTTGATGGGCGACGACGTGGAGTCGCGGCGCACATTCATCCAGCACAACGCCAAGGACGTCCGATTCCTCGACATCTAGACGGCGACCACACGAAGCAAGCACATCTGTCTGACATGATCCGAGACTGAGCGGGAAAAGAGCGACGGTGACCGAGACGTCTGGCGAGATTCAGCACGGCCGCATCGACCAGGTCGACCTCCAGCTGGAGATGCAGAGGTCGTACCTGGACTACGCGATGGCGGTCATCGTCGGCCGCGCCCTGCCCGACGTGCGCGACGGGCTGAAGCCCGTCCACCGGCGCGTCCTGTATGCCATGTACGACGGCGGCTACCGCCCCGACCGCCAGTTCTCCAAGTGCACCCGCGTCGTCGGCGACGTGATGGGCAAGTACCACCCGCACGGTGACACGGCGATCTACGACGCCTTGGTACGGCTGGTCCAGGACTGGTCGATGCGCTACCCGCTCGTGGCCGGGCAGGGCAACTTCGGCTCCCCCGGTGACGACCCGGCCGCGGCGCCGCGGTACACCGAGTGCAAGATGGCGCCGTTGGCCATGGAGATGGTCCGCGACATCGACGAGGACTCCGTCGACTTCCAGGCCAACTACGACGGTCGCATCCAAGAGCCCGTGGTGCTGCCCGCCAGGTTCCCGAACCTGCTGGTCAACGGCTCGTCGGGTATCGCGGTCGGTATGGCGACCAACATCCCGCCGCACAACCTGCGCGAGGTCGCCGCCGGGGTCCAGTGGCACCTGGCCCACCCCGAGGCCACCAAGGAAGAGCTGCTCGCCGCGCTGCTCGAGCGGGTCAAGGGCCCGGACTTCCCGACGGCCGCGACGATCCTGGGCCACCGGGGCATCGAGGACGCCTACCGCACCGGACGCGGCTCGATCACCATGCGCGCGGTGGTCGAGGTCGAGGAGATCCAGAACCGCACCTGCCTGGTGGTCACCGAGCTGCCCTACCAGGTGAACCCGGACTCGCTGGCGTCGAAGATCGCCGAGCTGGTCAAGGACAACCGTGTCCAGGGCATCGCGGACCTGCGCGACGAGACGTCTGGCCGCACCGGGCAGCGCCTGGTCATCGTGCTCAAGCGCGACGCTGTGGCCAAGGTCGTGCTGAACAACCTCTACAAGCACACCCAGCTGCAAGAGACCTTCGGCGCCAACATGCTCGCGCTGGTCGACGGGGTGCCCAGAACACTGAGCGTCGACGCGTTCGTGCGGCACTGGACGGCCCACCAGCTCGAGGTGATCCGCCGGCGTACCGAGCACCGCCTGGCCCAGGCCGAGCGGGAGATCCACATCTACCGCGGCTACCTCAAGGCCCTGGACCAGATGGATGCCGTGATCGCCTTGATCCGTGCGTCGTCCAGCGCCGAGGCCGCCCGCGAGGGCTTGAAAGAGCTGCTGGACATCGACGACGAGCAGGCCACGGCGATCCTGCGCATGCAGCTGCGCCAGCTGGCGGCCCTGGAGCGCCAGGCCATCTTGGACAAGCACGCCGAGCTCGAGGCCGCGATCGCCGAGTTCAGGAAGATCCTGGCCGACGTCGGCCTCCAGCGACAGATCGTGTCGACCGAGCTCGCGGCGATCGTCGACAAGTACGGGGACGAGCGGCGCACGAGGATTCTCCCGTTCGACGGAGAGGTCAACATCGAAGACCTCATCGCCGAGGAGGAGATCGTCGTCACGATCACCCGCGGCGGCTACGCCAAGCGCACCCGGTCCGACAATTACCGCGCCCAGCGGCGTGGCGGCAAGGGGGTGCGCGGCGCCCAGCTGCGCGAGGACGACCTCGTCGACCACTTCTTCGTCACCACGACTCACCACTGGTTGCTGTTCTTCACCAACCTGGGCCGTGTCTACCGCGCGAAGGCCTACGAGCTGCCCGAGGGCGGCCGGGACGCCAAGGGTCAGCACGTCGCGAACCTGCTCGCCTTCCAGCCGGGGGAGACCATCGCCCAGGTGCTGGACCTGCGCGACTACGAGGCCGCGCAGTACCTGGTGCTGGCGACCAAGCGCGGCCTGGTCAAGAAGACCAGGCTGGGCGACTACGACTCCAACCGCACCGGCGGCGTCATCGCGATCAACCTGCGTGAGGACGACGAGGGCCGTTCTGACGAGCTGGTCGCGGCCCGCCTGGTCGACCCCGACCAAGACCTGATCCTGGTCTCCCGCAAGGGTCAGTCTCTGCGGTTCACCGCCTCGGACGACATGCTGCGCGCGATGGGCCGCGCGACCTCCGGGGTCACCGGCATGAAGTTCCGCGGGGACGACGAGCTGCTCGCGATGGACGTGGTGCGCGACGAGGCGGCCCTGTTCACCGTGACCGAGGGTGGTATCGCCAAACGCACCGCGCTGTCGGTCGCCAACTACCGTCAGCAGGGCCGGGCGGGACTGGGCATCCGGGTGGCGAACCTGCCCGAGCACAACGGTGACCTGGTCGGGGCGCTGGTCGTGGACGGCGACGACGAGGTGCTCGTCATCATGGAGCGAGGCAAGATCGTCCGCTCGGCCGTCGCCGAGGTCAACGAGACCGGACGTACCACCCAAGGGGTGATCTTCGCCAAACCTGACCCCGGGGACAGGATCATCGCGATCGCTCGCAATACCGAGCGTCGTCTTGGCGAAGATGAGGTTACCGTGGACGACAGCACGCCCTCCGAGGGCGAGACGACCGCGACCGAGCAGACCACGGAGGACGACGCATGACGGACTCGGCACCGCCCTCGATCCCGCCACCTCCACCCTCGGGGCGGACGGTGACCTCTCGGTCCTCTGAGGCCGGCATCACGCTGGAAGAGGACCGGAATCACGACACGCTCCAGGTCTCGGACCCGGCAGAGGCAGAGCTCACCGTGTCAGACCTGGAAGAGGCGGAAGACCTCGAGCTGTACGACACGATCAAGGTCGCGGCCAAGACACCGGCCATGTCTGTCGCGCTCGCACCTGCCCCCACGCCACGGCACGACGACGAGCACGTGACGCCTCTGACGGCGGCCGTCGAGGCGACCACCGGATGGCTCAAGCGGGTCTCTCACGCCACGACAGCGAAGGTCTCTTCGGCTTACGCTGCGGCTACCAGATCCGACATCGAGGAAGCCGCCTTGAGCTCTGCCAGCACCCAGGCACCCGTGCCTCAGCCGCCATGGCCGGTGGCGAGCCCGCCGGAGGGCATCGAGGCGGCCATGACCGCGGACCCTGTCGAGCCCGCGCCGCTGCCGACCCCTGCCATGCCTCCCGTCCCGATCATGCCCCCGATGCAGGTCAAGCCCCTCGGTACGGCCCCGGAGCCGATCGCGAGGCCAGACCTGACCACGACCGGGAACCTCATGGCCAGCGTCGCCTCGGCCCCGGTGCCCTCAGGGCCGCGCCGCGCCCGGCTCGTGATGTCCCGCGTCGACCCGTGGTCGGCGATGAAGCTGTCGTTCTTGATGTCCTTCGCCCTGGGCATCATGGGCATCATCGCCGCGGCGGTGCTGTGGTTCGCGCTGGACGGGCTGCAGGTGTTCGCGAGGGTCGAAGACCTCGTCTCTCAGGTCGGCGGTGCCGACAGCGCCGAGGCCGTGATGGAGTACTTCGCCTTCGCCAGGGTGCTCGCCTCGGCGATGCTCGTCGGCGTCGTCAACGTCTTCCTCCTCACAGCGCTGGGCACCATCGGGGCCTTCCTGTACAACATCGTCGCCGCGCTGGTCGGCGGCTTGCACGTGAACGTCACCGACGAGTGACCAGCTTGGGCGTACGGGCTGGTTGAGGTACCCTCGAGCGGCACCGAGCACGGGCCTATAGCTCAGACGGTTAGAGCGCTTCCCTGATAAGGAAGAGGTCACAGGTTCAAGTCCTGTTAGGCCCACGAGATCGAGGACGACGTGTGCTTGCCGGAGGCAAGCCGGGTCGCTCTCGTCAGTGGTGCGGGGCCCAGCCCCGCACCCGCCGAGGGGCAAGCCCCTCGGACTCCCCGATGGTGGTCTCGTTCGTCGTTCGAGTCGCCTTGTGCGGTTGTCTCGGTGTTGTCGCTGGTCGAGGTTGGAGGGCTCGTGAAGAAACTTCTCGCTCTGCTCGTCGTCGCCGGGATCGGCTACGTGGTCTACCAGCGGTACGTCCAGGATCGCGACGAGCGCGACATGTGGGCTGAGGTCACCGACGACCTCGACTGATCGACCTGCCTGGCTTTTCCAGCCGGGTGCTGGGGCCGTGGCGCAATTGGTAGCGCACCTGCTTTGCAAGCAGGGGGTTACGGGTTCGAGTCCCGTCGGCTCCACTCGATCGAGGGCGACGTGTGCTCTCGAGGTCGGGTAGACAGGAAGAATCTTCACCGGTGAGCGTCCAGAGGGCACGCCTGCGGTCGGCTATTCGACGCGCTTGACCCGGGTGCGGTGGGTGGACTCGTTGCGGCCCTTGGTGTTGCGCTCGCGGGTGCCCTTGATCGTGTCGATCTTCTGTTCCCAGCCTTGGACAGGTTTGGCTCCGATCGCCGTCTTGCGCTCGAAGTCGTGAGACTTGTCGATGTTGCGGTAGTGGCGGTAGACGAACCAGTAGAAGGCGATGCCGCTGGCCGGGCCCGCGAGGAGCAGGGCCAGCTCTCCGCCGTCGCCGTCCGACGAGTCGGCTGCGAGGAGGGCCGCCTGGGGCAGGATCTCTGCGAGGAGCTGGATCATAGGAGCATCGCCAGCAAGATCGCGACCGTGATGGCCGTGACGACCGTCCCGAGGGAGAACGAGGCGAAGAAGAGCTTGCCCTTGGCCACGGGGATAGAGCCCATCGTCTCGCCCGTCCTGGCGTTCACCGCGATGTAATGGATCATCGCCCGGCCACGCTCGACGTGATAGTACGAGTACAGCCACACCGGCAGGTACATGGAGACCCAGCGGGTGCCGTGGACGTCCAGCTTCTCGGCGTCCCAGCGCACACCGCGGTCGTACCGGGACACCGACGGCTGGACCTGCGAACGGCCGATAGACATCAGCTGGTCCTCCAGCACGGGCTGGAGGCACGAGACGTCCATGTCGCGCTTCTCCGAGGTGAACCCCGTCAGGTAGCCGGCGTTCCACTGGACCGCGTTCTTGGTGTCGAACGGCAGGATCGCGTTGATGATGTTGTTCGTGTTGACCTTCGTGTCGATGTGCGCACGCTGGGCGGACGACTCCATGGTCAGGTCGTCGACGGTGAAGCTCACCTGACGAGAGACCTGGTACACGTCCGCGTCGTAGTACGTCTGCTGGTTCTTGCCCGACCCGCGCGTATAACGCCTGGTGGTGATCTCGCCCCGGCCGTGCACCTCAGAGCAGGCCCGGGCGTCGACCACCATGTACGGCATGTACACACCGAGGACGTTCTCGGGCACGAACTCGCGCTTGAAGGTCGAGTCCGCGAACAGGCGGCGCTTGCTCGCGAACTCGCGGATCTTCGCCACCGCCTGGGCGTGGGTCATGGCGAACGGCAGCACCGCATCAGGCACAGCGCCGTTGGGCACCTGAGAGTTGATCGACAAGACGTGCCGGCACCAGTGGCACCGGGCCGTCATGGCATGGGCGACGTCCACGACCACCTCAGCACCACAGCCGCCGCACTTCAGGGTGAGCGCGGTGGAGGTGTCGTAGCAGAGGTTCGCGGCACCGGAGGCCACTTGTGTCCCCTGGAGCTCGCCGTGCCCGGCACCCAGCCCGAACTGCTCCTCGACCCGGGCCTCCGACCACTCGGCACGGCAGAACGAGCACGTCAGCATCCCGGTCTCCGGGCGCAGCCGGATCTCGGTAGAACCGCACCTCGGGCAGCGGTTGACCCCGTCGCGCAGGTTGCGGTTCGCCATGTCGATGACGGGCGGCTCCTGCGGCGGCACAGGGAGCCCCGGTATCTGGGGGGTACCAGGTGGTTGAGGCTGCCCAGACGGCTGGGGGTGCCCAGGGGTCGGTGCGGAGCCCGGGACCCCGCCGCCTGGGGGGTTCTGCGGCGGCGGGGGTGCGGGTGACGGTGGCGAGGACATGGCGGCTGGCGGGCTCAGAGCCCGAGCACCTTGGCCTTCGCCGCGTCGTAGTCGGACTGGGTGATGAGCCCGGCGTCCAGCATCTCCTTGTACTTCGCCAGCGTCGCCATCGGGTCCTCAGCGGCCGGGGCAGGCGCGGCGGGAGCCGGGGCCGGGGGAGCCGCCTGGACAGGGGCAGCGGGAGCAGGAGCGGCGGCCGCGGGCACCGAGCCCGGGCCGACACCAGGCACCGGCTGCTGGAGCCCGGCCAGACCGGTGGTCCCGGCGGCCATGCCCAGGCCGAGGAGCCCGGCGGCCCCGCCGCTCTCACCGGCGGCCTGGAACCCGGCGGCCACCGAGGCCTGCATGTTCGCGTTGCCACGCGCACCGGAGAGAGCGTCGGCGCGCTGGACGGTCTGGAGCAGCTCGCGGGTGCGCTCGTCGTACTCGATCGAGACGATCGCCGTCTTCTCGATCACCAGGCCCCGGGCGGAGTACCACTGGTACCCCGCCTCGACAGCCTGGGAGAGGCTCTGGGCAAAACCGACCGAGTCGGCCTGGATCTTGGTGATCCTGTTCCCCTTGGCCGGGTCGTTGGTGTAGAGGGAGAAGGCCTGCGAGAGCGACCCGACGACCTCGTTGAACAGCTGGGTGGCCGCGTCGTTGTTGACGTCGGTGAAGTCGAAGACCGTGCCCGGGCGCAGGTAGGTGGCCGGCATGAAGTTCTTCACGAAGAGGATGGGGTCGAGGATCCTCAGCGTGTAGGTGCCACGCGTCATGGCCCCGACCTGGGCGTTCAGGTACGCGTCGTCCCAGTAGATCTCCGACTGGGTGCCGAACCGGTTGTTCGTCAGCTCTTTCAGGCACACGAAGTAGGCGGCCTGCTGCGACATCGGGCGGCCGCCGAACTTGAAGCGCTCCCACGAGGTCTTGATGAGCGGGCTCACCAGCCCGTTGCCGGCGAAGATCGACTGGGAGTCCTGGGCGTTCGAGTCCCACACGTAGGGACCGGGCTCAGAGGTGAAACCGGTGATCGCACCGTCCTGCATGAGGATGAGGCCGTAACCCTCGGGGACGAGGATCTTCGACCCGTTGGTGATGATGCCCTCAGAACCCTTGACGTTCGCCCCGCGTCCAGCGTTCTGGGTCCTCTGGACAGCGGCGAAGATCGCGGCGGTCGGAGCGATCCCGTCCGGCACGGTGAAGAAGTCGAGCCACTGGTCGGCAAGAGTCCCGCCGACCGCGCCGCCGATTGCCTTGAAGAGACCCATGGTGTTCCTCGCTCGTGTGTCGGGATGACCGGGCGGTCCACGATCCGGCGCCAGGTTACACCTGGCCTAACCCTGACGGAGCGGTATGGCGGGGAGTCCGCTCTCGGCTTTCCGTGTCGGCGAGGAGAGAGCCGTCTGGGGCCGTACGAGGGTGCGGCCCCAGACGGGTGGTCTCACAGGGTGGCGCGGACGGCCTTGGTGGCTTCGACCAGGTGCTCCAGGGAGGGGGTGACCTCGGCGTAGCGGCGGGTCTTGAGGCCGCAGTCGGGGTTGACCCAGAGGAGGCCCGGGTCGATCTCGCGGGCGGCGCCGGCCAGCAGCGTCGTCATCTCCGTGGTGGAGGGGACGCGGGGGGAGTGGATGTCCCACACGCCGGGGCCGATGCCACGGGGGTAGCCGTGAGCGGCGATGTCCGCGACGATCTCCATCTTGGATCGGGCCGCCTCGATCGACGTCACGTCGGCGTCGAGGCCGTCGATGGCCTCGATCACCTCGCCGAACTCCGAGTAGCACAGGTGGGTGTGGATCTGGGTGTCGGGGCGCACGCCGGACGTGGCCAGGCGGAACGAGCGCACCGCCCAGTCCAGGTACGACGCCTGGTCAGCGGTCTTCAGAGGCAGCAGCTCGCGCAGGGCGGGCTCGTCCACCTGGATCACGGGGATGCCGGCGGTCTCCAGGTCAGCGATCTCGTCGCGCAGGGCCAGGCCCACCTGGAAGGCGGTGTCGGCCAGCGGCTGGTCGTCACGGACGAACGACCAGGCCAGGATGGTCACCGGGCCGGTGAGCATGCCCTTGACCGGCTTGTCGGTGAGGGACGCGGTGTACGACGACCACTCCACCGTGATGGGGGCGGGCCGGGTCACGTCGCCCCAGAGGATCGAGGGACGGGTGCACCGCGAGCCGTACGACTGCACCCAGCCGTTGCGGGTGACCGCGAACCCGTCCAGGTTCTCGGCGAAGTACTGCACCATGTCGTTGCGCTCAGGCTCGCCGTGCACCAGCACGTCCAGGCCCAGCTGTTCTTGCAGCTCGACGACGCGGCGGATCTCCGCGCGCATCTCCTCGTCGTACTGCGCGGCGGTGAGCTCGTCGGCCGTGAAGGCGGCCCGGGCCTTGCGGATCTCCGGGGTCTGCGGGAACGAGCCGATGGTCGTGGTCGGCAGCGGCGGCAGGTGCAGCCGGGCGTCCTGCGCCTCGCGTCGCGTCGAGAAGTCGCCACGGGTGAACGCGTCGTCAGCCAGCCCGGCGACGCGCTGACGCACCCGCGGGTCGACCACGCCGGGCGCCGAGGCACGGTCGGCCAGGGCGTCAGACGCGGCGAGCACCTGCTCGTGGATCGCCTCGCGGCCCTCGGTCAGACCCTCCGCGAGGGTGACGACCTCGGCCACCTTCTGGTCGGCGAACGCCAACCAGGACGTCAGGCGCGCGTCGAGCTCGGGCTCGTCGGCGGTGTCGTGCGGCACGTGGAACAGGTTGGTCGACGTGGACACGGTGACCGCACCGGCACCGAGCATCTCCAGACGCTCCAGGGTCCCGAGCCTCGCGTCCAGGTCGGTGCGCCAGATGTTGTGCCCGTCGACCACCCCGGCCACCAGGGTCACGTCCTCCAGGCCCGGCACCGTCGCGGTCGGTGCGGTGCCGCGCACCAGGTCCAGGCCGATGGCCTCGACACCGGTCGTCGCCAGCGTCGCCAGCTGGGCGTCCAGCCCGGCGTAGGGGGTGGCGACGAAGATCGCCGGGCGGTCGCTCGCCGCGACGAGAGCGGTGTACGCGGCGGTGACAGCCTCGGCCGGCACGGCCAGGGTGTCAGAGACCAGCGCCGGCTCGTCCAGCTGCACCCAGGTCGCCCCGGCGGCAGCCAGGTCGCGCAGCACCTGGGCGTACACCGCCACCAGGTCGTCCAGCCGGTCCAGCGGGGCGAAGCCCTCCGGGGCGCCCTGCGCGGCCTTGGCCAGCGCCAGGAACGTCACCGGGCCCACCAGCACCGGACGGGTCAGCACCCCGGCGTCCAGAGCCTCACGGAACTCCGCGACGGGACGCGCGTGACCGCCGCAGCGCGGCAGCTTGCGCTCACAGTGGCACAGGCCGTCGTCGGTGGTGCCCGCGTAGCGCAGCGGGGTGTCAGGCCCGATCTCCGGCACCAGGTAGTGGTAGTTCGTGTCGAACCACTTGGTCATCTCCAGCGGCAGGTCGTCCCCGCGCCCCCGCGCGATGGTCGAGTACCCGGCCAGGTCGACCATGCCGCCGTGACCCACCACGTCGGCGAACCGCTCCGGGACCGCGCCGACGAGCACCGCGGCGTCGAGCACCTGGTCGTAGAAGGAGAACGCCGACGGGATCGACGCGTCGTCGGCGCCCAGGCCCAGCTCGAGCAGGCGGGTGCGCGTACGAGCGCGCAGGTCGGCGGCGACCTTCTCGACCTCCTCGGCGCTGATCGCCCCGGCCCAGAACGACTCGAGCGCCTTCTTCAGCTCTCGGCGCGGGCCGATCCGGGGGTATCCGAGGATCGTGGCGGTGGGGAACGGGGTGGTCATGCGATCTCCTCAGAGTCGGTGGACGGGGTGAGCCCGCCCAGGTGTGTCGCGGCCAGAAGGTCGAGGGCTGGCTGGTGCTGGTTGAACGTGTAGACGTGGATGCCGGGGGCCCCGCCGTCGAGCACGGCGTCCACCAGGTCGGCGGTGGCGCGGACCCCGGCGCGGTAGCGCGCTCCGGGGTCGTCGTGGGTGGCGAGCCTGTCCAGCAGGTCGCGCGGCGGCGGGACGCCGGCCAGGTCACCGACCCGCACCAGACGGTCGGGGTCGGTGGCCGGCAAGATGCCCGGGATGATCGGGATCGTCACCCCAGCGGCCTGGGCCTCGGCCACCAGCGCCAGGTAGCTCGGGGCGTCCCAGAAGATCTGGGTGATCGCGAAGTCAGCCCCGGCGCGCTGCTTGTCCAGCAGGGCGCGGACGTCGTCGGCGCGGGTGCCGCCGGTGGCGTGGTTGCCGCGCGGGAACGCCGCGACCGCCACGGACAGAGGCTTGACCAGGCCGCGCACCACCTGGGCCTGGCTGCGGGCGCAGCGGTCGGCCTCGACCGCGCGCAGCAGGGCGACCAGCTCGGCGGCGGTGTGCAGGCCGTCGGGGTGCGGACGCCAGTCGGTCTGACCCGCCGGAGGGTCGCCGCGCAGCGCGAGGAAGGAGCGCACCCCCGCGTCGAGAAACTCCTCGATCACGGCGACGGTCTCCGCCTTGGAGGTGTCGACACAGGTCAGGTGAGCGATCGGGGTGAGGCTGGTGGTCCGCAGGATCTTGCTGACCAGGCGTCGGGTGGTCACCCGGGTGCGTCCGGACGCGCCGTAGGTGACCGAGACGAAGTCGGGTCGTGCCTGCTCCAGGGCACGCAGGGTGCCGGTCAGACGGTCCTCACCCTCGGGCGTGCGCGGCGGGAACAGCTCGAAGGAGACCGTGGGGCGGTCGGCCGGCGGAAGGTGGGGACGGCCCTGTGCACCTGGACGGCTCAGCGCACCTGAAAGGCCCTGTGCACCTGACGGCGACGGATGGGCGTCGGTCTCGGGCACGGTGGTCATCGGCATCTCCATCGGACCTGGCGGAAGCACCCACACCCCTTCGAACAGCAAGGAGCGGGTTGCTGCGGCGTCGTCGAGCCAGGTCTCTCGGCCGCTCTGGATGGTCGGGGGTCATCCTACCCGGCGCCAGAGGCCGGTCACGACAGGCCGTGCGGTGGGCCGGGCTCGTGGTCCGAGCGTCGTTGTTCTCGGTGCTGTGCCCTTCGGTGTCGTGCTCGGACGCGGGACGCCGCGTGCGCTGCTGGTGGAGGTGAGCGTCGGCGGCGGCCTTCGAGCGGTACGGGAGGTGCCCGGCAGGTGTCAGGGGCGTCGGCGGGCGACGATCGGGGTGGAGGGGACCAGCACGGCTCGGGGCTTGGGGACGACGAGCACCGGTGCCGAGACGGTCGCCAGGCTGGCGGCGAGGGCGGCGACCACCTCAGGGGCGGGCGATTCTTTGGTCCCCAGCGCAACCCTCGCCGCGATGGCGGCCTCGAGCTGCGCACGACTGATCACGGGCCACACGATAGGTCGATCTACGCCCGGGTGGAAGCAGCCTGCTCCGCGTGCTCACCCGAGCGGTGGCACGAGATCACTCGTGTGGTCGACCCCTCAGGCGGTGGCCCGCCAGCACCCGGCCATGTGGTCGTCGACCAGCCCGCACGACTGCATCGCGGCGTAGACCGTGGTGGGGCCCACGAACCGGAAACCACGAGCCTTCAGCGCCTTGGACAAGGCCTTCGACTCCGGGGTCGACGCGGCGTAGTCCTCCCAGCCCCGCGGCCTGGCATGGTCGGCTGGCGCGTGCGACCACATCAGCTGGTCCAGGCTCTCCCCGGACGCCTGCATCGCGAGCAGCGCGCGGGCGTTGCCGATCGCGGCGAGGATCTTCGCTCGGTTGCGCACGATCCCGGCGTCGGCCATCAGCCGTTCGACGTCCGCGTCGTCGAACCCCGCCACCGTCTGCGCGTCGAACCCCGCGAACACCTCCCGGAACCTCTCGCGCTTGCGCAAGATGGTGATCCACGACAGCCCGGCCTGGAACCCCTCGAGCACCAGCTTCTCGAACAGGCGGCGGTCGTCGTGCACCGGCACGCCCCACTCCTCGTCGTGATACCGCTCGTACAGCGGGTCTCCGTCCCCGAAGCACCGCACCCTCTCCTCTGTCATGGAGACAGCCTCTCTCACCCCACCCACACGATCCACCGTGGTGCCGCACATCACCTGGACCCACACTGGTCGCGTCGCTCGTCCTCGCTGTCCCGCACGGTCCGAAGGTCCTGCGCGGCTGAAGGTCTTGGCGGGGAGCGTCGTGCGACGGTCTTGACCCTGACACTGTGAGAGGCGATGGAGTGGTCGGCATGAGTGACAGCTACCTCGGGATCGGGGACTTCTCCCGCTTCGCCATGCTCAGCGTGCGGATGCTGCGGCACTACGACGAGCGTGGCCTGCTGGTGCCGGCCTACGTGGACCCCCACAACGGCTACCGGTTCTACGCGCCTGCCCAGCTGCGCACCGCCGGGCGCATCCGTGCCCTGCGGGACGCCGGGTGCGGGATCCCGCAGATCGCCGAGCTGCTGCCGCTGTTCGACGACGCCGACGCCCTGCGCCAGGCCTTGGCCGACCACGGTCGCAGGCTCGGTGCCGCCGCGCAGGCGATCGCGGAGCAGCAGTCGCTCTTGGACACCATCACCACTCACCTGGAGGAACCCAGCATGTCCATCACCGTCGAGACCCGAGACGTCCCCGCCCGCCGCATCCTGTCTCACCGCAGCACCGTGGCCAGCTATGCCGCCGAGGCCGAGCTCTGGGCCGGCTTCGAGAACCTGATGAAGACCGGCGCGATCGACCCCGCCCAGCTCGACGCCGGCGCCGGGGCTACCTTCTTCGACGAGGAGTTCCGCGGCACCGACATCGACATGGCCATCTGGGTCGAGTACCGCGGTGACACCGCCCCTGACGGGTGGGAGATCACGACGATGCCCGCCCAGAAGGTCGCCTGGGCCACGATGTACGGCCAGTACGAGGGGGACGCCGAGGGGCGCCGGGGCATGGAGGGCGTCTGCGAGGCCATCGGCACCTGGGTCGCCGACCACGGGTACACCGTCACCGGACCGATGTACAACGTCTACATCATCAGCCCCGGCGACGACGCGAACCCGGACAGCTGGGTCACCGAGGTCAGCTACCCGATCGGCTGAGCACACCCAGCGTCGATAGTTTCGGCGTCATTGTCGCCCAGGCGACGAGGTCATTTCCTTTCGACCGGACCTCTTCGCGTTCTCAGAAGGCTCTCAGGCGTCACCGTCTAGTCTCGTAGACATCATCAGACGACTCCTGAGTCCCGAAGGAGAGACCATGAGAGCGCGAAAGAACCTCATCATCACCGGTGGCATCTTCTCCATCGTCTGGGGATTGTTCCACGTCGCCATGTTCACCCCGGTCGGATTTGTTCGCGACCCGGAATCCTTGGGCCTGGAAGGCCTGACCGGCGAGAACATGGAGAACGCGGTGGGTCTGATCGACCTGATAACGCTGTTCAACAACGGCATGGTCATCTACATGGTCGGCATCGGCATCATCACGATCATCGCTGCCAAGACCATGGCCGGCACGCGCATCATCCAGGCGCTGCTGGTCATGCAGGTCATCTTCTGGATCGCCCGGATGGTCGTCCCCATGATCCAGGAGAGCACCGGCCCCGACGCGCTCAGCGCCGTCTTCCTCGCCATGGTCGTGCTCTACTCCCTGCCCCTCGTCGTAGGCCGCCGAGCATCGAGAGAACAGGCACAGACCCTCACCCCGGTGTGAGCCGACCCTAACCCTCGCGAAGCACGGGCCTCGGCGCCCGTGCTTCGCCGTGAGACCTGCGCCTTCCCGAAGGCCACGACCGCCCAGCAGACGAGGGACGGTCCGTCTGTCGACGGCTACTCGTCACGAGTGCACGACGTCCGTGAGGAGTTCGGACGTCAGGACCGCCACACCAGCGTCGGTGGCCAGGGCGAGGAATCCGTCGGCAGAGGCCAGCTTGTTCACGCGTGACATCGTATGGATCGGCGGCCCGACGGGTTGTGCGGTGGTGGGGTCCCACAGTCGCACGGTGCGGCCTTGGCTGGCGGCGGCCAGCAGGATGCGCCCGTCGACCTGGACGAGCACCGGCGATGCCACCCCGCAAACGTGTCCGTGCAAGGCTGACCCGACGTGCTGGCTGGCGATGGAGTCCCACAGTCGTGCGGTGTCGTCGTGGCTGTCGGAGACCAGGAAGGTGCGTCCGTCGACCTGACCGTGCCCCACCCCGTCGGTCTGCTCGTGCAGAGGCCGCCTGATCCGTCGGCCGGTGGTCGGGTCCCAGAGCCGCACCGTGTCATTCGTGGTGCGGGAGGCCAGGAGGGTGCGCCCGTCGATCTGGCCGAACCCCACCTCCTGCACCAGATCCGTGTGCTCACGTGGGCGCGATCCTGTGGGGCTGGCGGCAGGGTCCCAGAGCCGCACCGTGCCGTCGATGCTGGCGGTGGCCAGAAGGGTGCGCCCGTCGACCTGGCTGAACGACACCGACCACACCTTGTCGGTGTGCCCGCGCAGAGACTGTCCGACCTGTCTGCCCACAGCAGGGTCCCAGAACCGGGCTGTGCGGTCCATGCTGGCGGTGGCCAGGAGGATGTGCCCGTCGACCTGCCCGAACCCTAGTGACACTATGAGACCTCGATGCCCGTGCAGGGGTTGGCCGACAGGTTCCCCGGTGGTGGGGTCCCACAGGAGCAGCCTGCCGTACGCGCCGCCGGTGGCCAGGAGGGTGCGTCCGTCGACCTGCCCGAACCCCGCGGAGCACACAGGGTTTCGCTCGTGCTCTGCGAGGTGTCTGACGAGCTCCCCGATGGTGGGGTCCCACAGCCGCACCGTGCCGTCGATGCTGCCGGAGGCGAGCAGGGTGCGTCCGTCGACCTGGCCGAAGGCCACGGACATCACTATCCCGGTGTGCCCGCGCAGAGACTGCCCGACTTGTGATCCCACGGCAGGGTCCCACAGCCGCACCGTGTTGTCGTCGCTGCCGGAGGCGAGCAGGGTGCGTCCGTCGACGTGACCGAACGCCAGCGACATCACCCAGCTGCCGTGCCCCTGCAGAGGAGGAGCGGCGAGCTCTCCTGAGTGGAGGTTCCACAACCGGATCGTGCTGTCCTGGCTACCGGTGGCCAGGAGGGTGCGTCCGTCGACCTGGCCGAATGCCGCCGACCATACCCTGTCGATGTGTCCGCGCAGCGGCGGCCCAGCAGGTTTTCCTGAGCGGAGGTTCCACAGCCAAACCGTGCCGTCCTGGCTGCCGGTGGCCACGAGAGGGCGTCCGTCGACCTCGCCGACTGCCATGCTCGATAGGCCCGGTGCGCTCACCAGTACGTTTCGGTCTGCCCAGGTTCGCCAGCCTGAGGGGGAGGGGGAGCGGCCCAGTCGTTGGAAGCGCAAGGCGATGCGGCGTTCGGCGGGGGTGGGGATCTGGTCGAGGTAGGGCTCGACAGCGGCCCACGCGGCGAGGGTGCGGGTGTGGTCGTCGTCGGGGAGGGGGAGACCCAGGCGGTAGCGGACTCTGCGGTTGGTCTCCCAGGGGAGGAAGCGCTCGGGGACGGTCTCGTCGTCGAGGACCCCGCCGAGGGCGGCGTGGGCGATCAGGTGGCGGCGGACATATGGGTCGGGTGGACCGTCGGCGGGGACCAGGGCGGCGAGAGCGGTGGCGATGCGGGCCTCGACGGCGCGGGAGTCGGCGGTGGCGTCGTCAAGGTCTAGGTCGGCGTGGCCGAGGTCGGCGGGGTCGTCGCGGAGGATGTCGGTGATGTCGGCGTGGACGGGGCGGAACACCCGTTGGTCGTCGTCGCTGGCGGTCATGACGAACGCACCGAGGGGACCACGCAGCACGTGGCGGATCACCCTGTTCCAACGGTCGGTGCTGGTGGGGTCGGCGTCGGCGACAGCGGCGGCCATGGCGGGCCAGACGTCTCGCCACGGGATGCCGGTGCCGCGCCCGAACGCCAGCGCTCGGAGTGCCGCCAGGTAGTCGTCGGCGGGGATGGTTGTGGTCGCGGCCTGGTTGGTCAGGGTGTGGCGGAGCGTGGTGGGCAGCAGCTTGCCGACCAGGTCAGCGCTGTCCAGCTCGGCAGGGTTGAGCATGGTGCCCAGAGACAAGGCGTCGGCGATCACTCGGGCATCGAGAAAGTTGGGTGACTCCCTGGCGGACAACCAGGCCGACACTTCCGCGGCCATGTCGGGGCGGGGGGTGTAGGGCTCGTGGTCGCGGCTCAACAGCTGGGTGCAGTACACGCCGACCTCGGCGCACGCGTCTTCCAGGTCGGTGCGCACGGTGCGGTGGTCGGCCAGGTCCTCGATGCGAGAGAGCAGGTTAGTGTCGTCGGCCGGGTCGTTGCGCACGCCGACGATGGTTCGTGCCGCCGGGCTGCCGTCGTCGCGCCTGGTCAGCGTGAGGGCGGTGAGCACGTCCTGGACCAGTGCCATCGGGCTGGACGACTCGTCGATCCCGTCGAGCACCACGCAGGCCGGCCGCCCGCGAGCCTGGACGAACGTGAGCAGGCCGTCAGCCAGACGTTCACGCACCGACAACGCCGTGCCGCGCCAGTGGGCGAGGTTGTGGCGGGTGGTGAGAGTGCTGGGATGGTCGGGTCCGAGGAGCCGCACCTGGTCGACGAGCAACGCTCGCAGGATCAGGTCGGCCACTCGTTCCGCGGAGCGTCCCCGGGTGTCCACGGCGGCGTCGATCACGCCGGCGGGTGGCATCAGGTCGTCGGGGATGCCGGCGACGAGGTCGGTGTACTGGGGGTCGGTGCGGAAGCCGGGGTCGGCCAGGGTCACCGTCCGGGCGAGCACCGCCGACTTGCCGGTTCCTCGGGCCCCGGTGACGACCAGGAGGGGTTCGGGCTCAGGGTCGTCCAGCCAGCTGACGACCTGGCGCATGACGGGGGCGCGTCCGGTGAAGTACCAGCCTGGTTCGGCGACGGGGGCGCCCTTGGCCTTGCCGACCCAGTACTCGTCGATGAGCGGTGCGCTCCACTCCAGGTCGCCGCCGCGCAGCGACGTCGGCACGTAGGCCGGGTTCGGCAGCGCGTGCGACTCCTCGATCCCGTGCTGCGGGGCCGGGACCACCATGTTGGGGACTATCGGAGAGCCCCCGGACCGCACCCGCGCCTTGGCGGCCTCCTCCAGGACGGTGCGCAGCTCGTTGGCCTGCAAGAACCTGCGGCTGGTCGGGACCTCGTACCGGGGGTCTCTCAACAGGTCCAAGGCCTCGTCGAGGAGGGTCGTGAACTCTCCGAAGGCAGGGGTCTCGTACGGGTCGTCCGCGGTGCCGGTGACGATGACGACCATCCGTGGGAGCTCTCGGTCCCGGTCTCGCCTCGGGTCTCGCCTCACCGCGCCGTGGTAGGTCTTGACCGGCGCCTCGACCCTGTGGGCGTAGCACGAGTCGATGATGACCAGGCCGTGTGCGGCCTCGGAGTCGATGAGGTGTTCGACCATCGGCACCGGGTTGTACGGCCGGTCAGCGGCTTCCAGGCGGTAGTCGGGATACGCGTCAGAACCGTGCCCGGTGAGGTAGAGCGCGACCACCGACCCCTCGGTGACCTCGCCCAGGTCGATCTGGAGCCTGACGAGCTCCTTGCGCGTCACCGGTCTGCCGTCGAACAGGTCGCGGTCCGCGGCTGACGGGTTCCACCAGCCGCGCACCACCGCCACCTGCTCGGTGAGCAGGGCGTGCTCGGCAGGTGAGTCGGCATGGGCGACGAAGGCCACGTGACGGTCGCCCGTCCGCTGATCGCTCGACCCAGCCACGCCATCACCTCCACGGCGACCCTACCGACACTCGATCAGGACGAGGAGCTCGTCTGAGCGGGTGGAACAGCGGTGGTGATCGCGGTGTCGATGAGTGCGCCGAGGAGCGTCCCACCAGCCCGTATGGTTGACGCGGAGTCGAAGAGAAGGAGGCAGCCGTGGGCGACATCCTCGGTGTGCACGGGATCTGGCAGCATCGCAAGACCACCCAGAAGCTCTCGGAGGCGTGGACAGCCGGCCTGGCGGCGGGGTGGCCCGACGGCGCGGGGACAGCCCCGGGGGTCGTCGTGCCGCACCTGAGCCCGTTGCTGCGGCCCAGCACCGGGCGGCTGGGCGCCGACGACGAGCCGACCGACGACGAGCTCGAGCTGATCGTGGCGGCCGCGCTGGAGTACCTGGGCGACCCCGATGACGACGAGCTGGCCGCACTGGTCGCGGAGGGTCGGACCCTGGGCATCCCCAAGGTCCCCACACCCCTGCAGCGGATCGTCCAGGCGTTGGACGGCCGGCTGGGCCGTGAGCACGGCGAACGGATCATCGCGCTGGTGCGTGAGGTCGCCGCCTACCTGAACCACGACCAGGTGCGCGACCAGGTGCGCGACGCTCTGCTGACCGCACACCCCGACCCAGGTCTGGTCATCGGCCACTCGCTGGGCAGCGTCATCGCCTACGACCTGGCCGTCCACGGTGTGCCGTTCCCGGCCCTGGTGACCATGGGGTCACCCCTCGGTCTGAGGACGGTCCGCGAGCACCGCACGCTGACCACCGACGCAGGGCCCGCACCCGCGACGTGGACCAACGTCCACGACCGGCACGACCCCATCACCGCGGGCGTCGGCCTGCGCCCGTTCTGGCCTCACGTGGACGACGTCCGGGTCAGCAGCACGAAGCTGTCGGACAGCCACGGTGCTCAGCAGTACCTCTCCAGCCCCGAGACCGGCAAGGTCGTCGCCGCTCTGCTGTGACCGTGACGCGCGGCCTGTGGACGGAGCGCAGGCTGTCGGTGAGAGCTCGGCAGGGGCTGGCCCTCACACCTGGGCCAGGGCCTTGCGGATGCGCTGGGCCGAGACCGGACCCGGGGTGCCCAGCTGTTGGGCGAAGAGGCTGACGCGGAGCTCTTCGACCTGCCAGACCAGCCGGTCGAGGTTCGCGAGGCGGTCGGGGGCGGAACCAGCACCGGCGCGGGCGGCCTCCAGCTCGTCGGTGATCTCGCGGACCTGCGCGGCCAGGGCCTGGTCGCGGTGGGGGTCGCGCTCGGCGCGCTGGAGGCGGTGCACGGCAGCGCGCAGATAACGAGCCAGGTGGCGCAGGTGAGCCGCTGGCGTGGTCGTGAGGAAGCCGTCGTGGACCAGACGACGCTGCTGCTCGCGGAGGTCGGCGGCCGTGGCCACCAGGGCCAGGCTGGTCGTCTCGCGCAGAGCGGTGTCCAGGTCGCGCCACGCACCCAGCGTGTCCACGACGACGCCGACCAACGTGTGCGCCTCGTCTTCCAGGTGGCTGCGGACGGTCGCGCGCAACGTCGCATAGGTGTCCGCGTCGCGGACGGCGGTCGCGTCGTCGGGCAGCAGCGTCTCGATGGCGGCCAGCTGCACGTCGGTGACCAGCGCCGGGGTGGACGGGTAGGGGGAGGAGGCCAGCACGAGCGCCTGGGTGCCGGTCCAGCGGGTGGTCACCCGGGCGGTGGGCAGGCCGACGTCGACCAGCAGCAGGCGGCGCAGGCCCGCACGGTGCGTGGTGGGGACGAGGCGCGGGTCGGCCAGGGTGCGCAGGGCGACGGTCCCGTCAGCCTCCTCGACCAGCGACGGGTAGGCGCGTACCGGCCCGGAAGGCCCCGACACCTCGACCTCGCGCGGCAGCTCCCCGTCGAGCTGTGGCCACGACGTCAGGCCGGTGCGCTCAAGATCGACCGAGAGCAGACCGGCAGGAGACGGCTGGGCGAGGTCGCCTCGCTCGGTGCGGTCTTCGCTCGGTCGAGCCTCGGCGGAGGGTCGGTCCTTGCCGACGGGTCGGGCTCCGCCGGCTGGTCGATCTCTGCCGGACGGTCGCACACCGCCAGCCCGTCGGGCTCCCGCCGGTTCGTCGCCGGCACCTGACGAACCGCTGGGAGGTGCGACGGCGTGGTCGGACGACGCACGTCCCTGGGCCTCGTCCATCGCGGCACGCAGAGCGGTGCGCACCGCCTGGGAGACCGCGTCTTGCGCCTGGTCGGCCAGACGCCGCTGGAGAGCGACCAGGTCTTTGCTCTCGTCCAGCACCACGCCCGCGTCGGAGACGACGCGGAACGTGACCCGCAGGTGGTCGGGCAGGCGTTCGTCGTCGAAGGCGTCGGGTGGGATCACCACGTCCCGCACGGCTCGCACCGCTTGGGCGAAGGCCTCGTGGAACCTGGGGGCGGCGTCCCCCGCGCGCACGGTGTCCGACCATGACGCGAGGTGCTCGTCCATCCACGCGTCCACGGCCGCGGCGGTATCAGGCGCGGGCACCAGAGCGACGCGCAACGGCTTGGGCAGCGTGCGGACGGTCGCGGTGATGAGCTCTCGCCGCAGGCCGGGCACCAGCCAGCCGAAGCCGTGCGGGTGCAACCGGGCCAGCGCCGTCAGGGGCACCAGCACCTGGATGCCGTCAGCGGCGCCGCCGGGGTCGAACGCGTAGACCACCGAGAGCTCCACGTCCCCGGCGGGCCACACGGACGGGAACGCGTCGGTGTCGATCTCGTGGGCGTCAGGGCCGGTCAGCAGCTCACGGGTGAAGGTGAGCAGCTCGGGCTGGTCGCGGCGGGTCTTGGTCCACCAACGGTCGAAGTGCCGGGAGGAGACCACGGTGTCGGGCACGCGCTCGTCGTAGAAGTCGAGCAGCACCTGGTCGTCCACCAGCAGGTCACGGCGCCGGGTGCGGGCCTCCAAGCCACGGACCTCCTCGAGGAGGTGCTGGTTGTCGGCCCAGAAGCGGTGGTGCGTGGTCCACTCGCCATCGACCAGGGCGTGACGCAGGAACAGCTCACGGGCCTGGGCCGGGTCCACCTTCGCCAGCAGCACCCGCCGGTCAGCGACCAGCGGGACGCCGTAGAGGAACACCTTCTCGGTCACCGTCGCCGCACCCTGGCGCTTCGACCACCCCGGGTCGCTGTAGACGCGCTTGACCAGGTGGGCGCCGACCTCCTCGGCCCACTCCGGCCGGATGCGGGCCACATCGCGCGCCCACAGGCGGCTCGTCTCGACCAGCTCGGCCGCCATCACCCATGCCGGTGCCCGCTTGGCGAGCCCCGACGCCGGCCACAGCGCGAAGCGCGCGCCCCGTGCCCCCAGGTACTCACGAGACTGAGCACGGCGTGGGCGTCCCCCGCCCGACCCGCGCCCTTGAGAGACCTCGGTCTCGAGCAGCATCCCGACCTGCGACAGCAGCCCCGAGAGCACCGACTGGTGGATGGCGTCGGAGTCCCAGGCCCAGCGCGTCCGCTCTCCAGGTTCCTCGATCTGCTCAGGGGTGGGCGTCTCGGCTCCCCGGCGTGGTCGGCGGCGGTCGTCGGACTGTGCCGGGACCGCGTCGGAGACCGGTCGGGGGGCGCCCTTCGCGTCGATCCCCAGCTCGGCGGCCAGCTCGCGCAGCTGGCCGACCACGTCCTGCCACTCCCTCAGGCGCAGGAAGTTGAGGTGCTCGGCGCGCGCCCGTCGCCGCAGCGCCGACGAGGACAGCTCGCCCCGGCGCTCGCGCAGCCAGGCCCACAGGTTGAGGTAGGTGAGCAGGTCTGACGCCGGGTCCACGAAGCGGCGGTGCAGCGCGTCGGCCGCCTCGCGCTCCTCGACGGGACGTTCGCGCGGGTCCTGGATGGACAGGGCGGCGGCGATGACGACGACCTCCCGGGCCACCCCGCGCCGGCCCGCCTCCACGATCATCCGGGCCAGCCGAGGGTCGATCGGCAGCCGGGCCAGCGCCCGCCCGACGTCGGTGAGCCCGGCCCGACCGCCGGCGGCCCCTGGCGCGAGAGCACCCAGCTCGGTGAGCAGGGCCACCCCGTCGCGCACCGCACGCACGTCAGGCGGGTCCACGAACGGGAACCCGGCGACCTCCTCAGGGGTGGCGACCACACCGACGGCGATCATCTGCAAGATCACCGACGCCAGCGAGGTGCGCAAGATCTCCGGCTCGGTGAACCGTGGCCGGGACTCGTAGTCCTCACGGCTGTAGAGCCGGATCGCCACCCCGTCGGCCACCCGGCCGCACCGGCCCGAGCGCTGGTCGGCCGACGCCCGCGAGACCGGCTCGATCGGCAGCCGCTGCACCTTCGTCGTCTTGGAGTACCGCGAGATGCGGGCGGTGCCCGGGTCCACGACGTAGCGGACGCCGGGCACGGTCAGGGACGTCTCGGCGACGTTGGTGGCCAGCACCACGCGCCGCGTGGTGTGCGGCTCGAACACCCGGTGCTGCTCGGCGGCCGAGAGCCGCGAGTACAGGGGCAGCAGCTCGACGGCCCCCGGGTGGCGGGGGTCGGTGACTCGAGACCCCAAGGACGCGCGCAGCGCGTCGGTGGCGTCGCGGATCTCCCGCTCCCCGCTGGTGAACACGAGGATGTCGCCGGGCCCGGTCGCGATCAGCTCGTCCACCGCCTCGCAGATCCCGGTCATCAGGTCGCGCACCTCGCCCTGCCGTGCTCGTGCGGGGCGACGGGCCGGGGCCTCGTCGGGGTCGTCGGACGGGTCGTCCGGGGTGAGCGGGCGGTAGCGGACCTCCACCGGGTAGGTGCGGCCGGTCACCTCGACCACCGGGGCGGGCACGCGCTCGCCGCGGTCGTCCTCGTGCGCGAAGTGCTCGGCGAAGCGTGCCGAGTCGATGGTCGCCGAGGTGATGATGACCTTCAGGTCGGGGCGTCGCGGCAGCAGGTCGGTGAGATACCCGAGCAAGAAGTCGATGTTCAGCGACCGCTCGTGAGCCTCGTCGACGATGATCGTGTCGTAGGCGCGCAGCAGCGGATCACGCTGGATCTGGGCGAGCAGGATGCCGTCGGTCATGACCTTGACGAGCGTGGCGTCCGACGAGGTGTCGGTGAACCGCACCTGGTAGCCCACCGCCTGCCCCAGCGTGGTTCCGAGCTCTTCCGCGACCCGCTCGGCCACGGCCCGGGCGGCGATCCGCCGAGGCTGGGTGTGCCCGATCTGACCGGCACGGCCCCGGCCCAGCTCCAGGCAGATCTTCGGCAGCTGTGTCGTCTTGCCTGACCCTGTCTCGCCCGAGATCACGACGACCTGATGCTCAGCGATCGCCGCCGCGATCTCCTCCCGCCGCGCGCTGACCGGCAGCTGCTCGGGGTACTGGATCGGCCCCAGCTCGACAGCGGCCCGTGCTGTCGCGAGCCGAGCGCCGGTGGTGGGTCGGGCTCCTGTGGTGGATCGGGCAGGGTGCTCGTCGCGACGCGGACGACGGCGAGCACGCTGGGACACAGCCCTATTGTCGGTCCTGCTTCCCGCCGACGCCGACGAGCGTCACGCTGGTGCGGTGCTCACAGGCCCGGCCGTGCGGTCTCCAGGTCGATCAGGCCCTGGATCATCGGGCCGGCGATCACCAGGTACATCGTCGTGAAGAACACCGTGGCCAGGAGGGTGAAGCCGATCGCGGAGCCGAGCGCGCCGGGCGTGCGCAGGTGGGCGACGATCGCACCGACCAGACGCCACGGGCGCAGCACGTCCCAGGAGCTCACGCGGACGTTGCGGCCCAGGTAGACGCCGAACGCGACCAGCACCAGCAGCACCCCGACCAGCACCCGTGCGGAGGGGCCGGCCAGCGATGCCGCGGAGTCGCCGAAGCGGACCAGGACGTACCCGAGCTGCACCAAGAACACGTTGAGCACGGTGGTGAGAACCCCAGACATGGCCAAGGTCAGCACCAGCAGCACGTCGTACCACTCCGGCACGCGCTCCCCGGGGCGGCGGTGGCTCAGGTTCAGCTCGGTGATGAGGTAGCCGGCGTTGGGCAGCAGCAGCAACCAGACCACCCCCGCGAGGGCGATCACGACGGTGCCCACCGTCTGAGCCCCCGCTGCGAGCAGCACCGCCCACAGGGTGGTGCCGCCGATCAGCACGAGCAGCGGGACGGCCGACAGCACCAGGTTGAGCAGCATCGGCCGGTAGACCCGGGTGCCGAACACCGGACCTCGGGCCACCACGAGCGCGAGGGCGAGCAGGTTCAGCACGACGACGCCGATCAGCAGGCTGACGAGCACGAGACCTCCCTGGTGGGCTGGTCTCCATCCTGCCCGCGTCAGACGTCGCCCACCTCAGGAGAGGCGGTGCGGGTCCAGACGGGGGAGCGTCGCCGTGTGAGGAAGTCGATGCGATGTTCACAGACTTCACACCTGGACACCCCTGCCGCTTTGAGTCGATTGATGGCAAAGTGGCCCTCGGCACGCGAAGGTGCGAGCCAGAGCAGGGGTTGATGTGACTCGAGGAGCGCCGAGATGACGAAGCTCACAGACCGGTCGGTGTCCGGATCGATCCTGGTCCACCATCGGGGGACAGACACGCACGTGAGGCTGGTGGGGGCCATCGACTCCGCGTTGCGGCAGCAGGCCAGCGACTCGATGGGGTTGGCGCTGATGGGAGGCCTTCCGGTGGTGCTGGACGCCTCGGAGGCGACCTTCGTGGACTCCTCCGGGGTGGCGTTCGTGATCCAGCTTGCTCGAGCGATGCGAGAGGCTGACGTCGACCTGAGCCTCCATGACCCGGAGGGTGTGCTGCGCTCGACGTTGGACCTGGTCGGGCTGGCCGGCTTGGTGAAGAGCGCACAGAACTGATCTCACCCTGGTGATAACCATGCCGGATCGCGGTACGGGCTTGGTCCAAACTTTGCTCTTCTGGCCCGCATCCTCGCCGTGAGGGTTCGCACGCGACATCGGTTCGGGCACGTACGGTGCTGAGATGAGCGTCCGCGGTGTCGTCGTCAGCATGGTGGCCCTCGGCCTCCTGGGGGTCGGGGTGTACGCGAGCGACCAGCACCTGCGTCAGCAGACCGAGCAGACGATCGCCCACGGGGTCTCGGCCGTGTTCGACGAGATCTCCGGCGAGCCCACCGTCACCGTCCACGGGTGGCCCTTCGTCACCCAGCTTGTCCGAGGCACCCTCGGGCACGCCACAGGGACGGCCGAGCAGGTCAGGTTCGGCCACGTCACGGCACAGGACGTGGTGGTCGACGCGCGGGGCATCACGCTCGGCACCCCTGTGGTGATGGATCAGGTGGTCGTCAGCGCGACCATCACCGCCGAGACGGCCGAGACGTACCTACGAGAACGCTCAGGGCTGTCGAGCCTCGAGATCAGCGTCGACGGCGACCAGGTCACCGCGACGGTGATGGTGCTCGACAGGCCGCTGTCCGTCACCGGGAGGCTGGTGGTCGACGGTGACGCCTTGCGAGCGAACCTGGACGGGCTCTCTCTCGCAGGGCTGTCGGTAGGGCGCGACGTGCTCCCAGCCGAGGTGAGCGACGGGCTCGACCGCCTGCGCATCCCGGTCACCGGGCTGCCTCGAGGGATGAGCCTGGTGGACGCCCAGGCGGTGCCCGGCGGTGTGAGGTTCACGGCCACCGGCACCGACGTGCCGCTCGTGCGGCCGGGCTGAGCCGTGTCGACCGTGCGGCACCCGCTGAGGGCTCGAGACATCGCGCTCTTCTCCGTGTCGGTGACCCACAGGCCGTAGGCGGCCTTCACCCGTACCTGGACGAGCGCGTAGACGCACCGGAACCCGGGCCGGGGCAACCACTCCGAAGCGTCTGAGTCGCCCTTGCGCTGGTTGGCCGCCCCTTGGACGGCCAGCAGGTTCGCCGGGTCGTTGGCGAACGCGAGCCGACGGGCGGCATCCCACCCCTGGGCGCCCTTCTTCCAGGCGTCGGACAGCGCGACCACGTGGTCGATCTGCACGAGGTGCGAGCTCGCTCCTCGGACGAAATCGATCCGCTCTCCGGTGTACGGGTCGTCCAGGGTGCCGCTCAGCACCCGGCAGCCGTCGGCGTCGACCCGCGGGTCTGCCAGGTCGCGGAGGAGCACGTCGTCACGGGTGCCGCACCCGTTGCCGTCGGTGTCGGCCCACGCCTGACCGAACTGCGCGCGGTCGTAGCGGGCCGTGGTGTCCAGGTCTGCGACAGGCAGCGACGCGAGAGCGGCCTGCCCGTCAGCCAGGTCGGCAGCGGTGACCGGGTAGCGGTCAGCCGTGCGGGCGGCTGTCCACCGCGGCTCGCCCAGCCCGACCGCCAGGCACACCACCAGCACCACCCACGGCCACGCCCGACGCACGTCCCCAGCGTGCTCGCCCGGGCAGCCACGCGGGTGCCCCGAGCAGACCGTGCGGTCGGCTGTCGGGGTTGAGGACGGTTCGTGCCCCCAGCGGCACGGTGACCAGAGGAGAGGCCTCCTGGGTCAGGCGACGCGGCGGGCGTCGAGCGCGGCGTCGAGCTCGTCCAAGATGCGGCGGCACTCCTCGACGTCCCACGGTGTGCCGGCCAGCTCGAACTCGAACAGGACCGGCCGGCCCGAGCGTCGGGCGATCTCCCTGGCGGCCATCTGGTAGAACGTGCCGAAGTTGCGGTTGCCCGAGCCCATGACGCCCACCAGGTGGCGCCGGTTGTGCGCGGAGCGCAAGAAACGACGCACCCCCTCAGGGATGGTGTCGTTGCGGTCGTTGCCGGTCTTGTACGACGGGGTGAGCAGCACCCACGGGCCGTCCACCTCCGACAGCCGGTGCTCCCGGTCGGCCAGGTTGAACGTGGGACGGTCGAGACGCTCCGCGAACGTGCGGACCAGACCAGACGTCGACGAGTAGTAGTAGACCGGGGTGAGCCGCATCGGACCATTCAACCCTGTCGCGGGCGCCACCGGCACGGCACACGCCAGCGTGCGAGGTCAGACCCCGCAGCTCTGGGAGAGCGCGAGGATGGCGGCGATGGCGGCGATGGCGCCGACCGCCCCTCCGATGCCGCTCTTCTGAGCGGTGGTCTCCTGTCGGGAGCTCGTCGCGGGCCCGGGTCGGCCCGGCACCCTCCCCGCGGGGACAGGCACCCACCCTCGGTCAGCGGTGAGCACGTGCCCGTTGACCACCTGCCCGACCCGGTAGGTCGGTCGCGGGCGGTGCGTCGGCTGTGGCTGTGGTTGTGGGCGAGGCTGGGTCTGGGGTCGAGCCGAGGGCTGAGGTGCCGTCGAGGCCTGCGGCCCGCCCGGGGAGGCCGGCGTCGTGCCGTCCGTCGTCAGCCCTGGGACCTGAGCACCCGTGCGGTCACGCAGCTGCTCGGTCAGAGGCTTCCAGTCGCCGGACGGGGTCAGCACGTGGTTCTCGACCACGTCGCCGACCTGCTGGGGGCCGGTCGGGTCGGCCCGCAGCGGCTGCCACTCCAGCGTGCTGGTGAGGATGGCGCCGTTCACCACGTGCCCAGGCCGGAAGGGGCTGGTGTCGAGGTCGAGCCGAGGCACCCAGCCGCGCTCGGTCAGCACGTAGCCGTCGACCATCTCGCCGATCGCGTACGTCACGAGACCGAGGGTATCGCCCTCGACGTCAGGTCTGGTCGGGTTCTGCGCGCTCAGTCTCTACGTGCTCAGCGCGCCCTCGGCCCCCTCGGTGGCGAGGAAGTCGGCCCAGCGGCTCAGGTCGACCTCGGGCAGCACCCCGTGGGCGCCGACCGGCTCGACCCGGGTGCCCTGCTCCATGTCCCTCACCCGGCGCTGGGTGAGCATCTGGCGCACCGCCGCCTCGACGAACGTCGCGAGATCCTGCGAGGTCGCGGCCTCGACCTGGCGAGCGAGACCGTCGGGGAGGTTGACCGATGTCATGAGTCGACCCTAGGGCCAGGGTCGTCAGGACGCCCTCGGACAGGGTGCGTCAGGCGTGCATCTTCACCCGCACCGGCCTTGATAGCCGCGTACGATCAGTCGAGGCCTCCGGACGAGGAGGCTCGGCGGCGCGAGCCCGTCTTAGCTCACGCCAGGTGTTCAGGCTGCCGATGGGAGTTGCGTGGGGACGTCCGGGCTGAAGGGCGGATCAGGACGCGCACGCTCGCAACCGGACCGTGCGCCGTCCCCCCTTGCCGACCTCGAGGGTCAGGTGCGCCTGCTGCGCCGGGTGACCTGGCCTGGCCTGGACCGTCCGCTCGAGGCTCTGGTGATCGCCCCCTCGGGGCTGTGGCTCGTGGAACGACGCCCATGGTCGAGCATCAGCGTGTCTGACGACCGGGTGCGGGCGGCGGGGGTCGACGTGACCGCCGAGGTCCAGCGGCTGGACGAGATCCGGGTGCGGCTCGCCCACGACCTCGGTCTCGCGCCGGTCGAGGCGCACGCTCTGGCGGTCGTGCCCGACGAGCTCTCGGCGCTCGCCTGGGGCGGGGTGGTGCTGGTCGGCCACGCGCTCACCAAAGAGGCGATCGCGGCTCCTGGGCGGCGCCTCAACGCGACCCAGGTCAGGGTGCTCCAGCAGCGGGTCACCGAGCTCTTGCGGAAGGTCGGGATACCCGCCCTCACCACGACCCAGGGCCCACCTCTGGTCGCCCACGCCCCAGAACGCTCGTCCAGACCCGCGCAGGCCGAGCCTCGGTCCACCGTGTCCGTCCCCCCGCGCCCACGCCGGGAACCTGAGCACGATCTCGAGCTGACGCGGATGTCCGAGGAGTCCTTCGCCGAGGCGCCTGTCGCGCACGACCTCGAGGCGACGCGGATGTCCCGGATATCCGAGGGCCCCTTCGCGGAGGCGTCTGTCCCGCAGGACCTCGAGGCGACGCGGATGTCCGAGCAGTCGCTCACGGAGGCGTCCGTCCCGCAGGACCTCGAACCGACGCGCAGGCCTGAACCCGCGCGCAGGCCCGAGCCCAGCCCTGAGCCTGAGACAGAGCTGCCAGACCTCCTGGCCGGGTCGCCTCACGTCTCGGTCGGGCCGTCCGACGCCCCGGTCGGGTCGCCAGAGCCTGCCGCGCAGGTGGCGGACGCGGACGATCTCGAGCTCACGAGGGTCAAGAGGCAGCCTGAGCAGGCCCCTCCGACCCCGCCCGAGCCCGCTGCTCCCGTCCCGCCCGAGCGCCCCGGCCTCTTCCCGACCGAGCGTGCTGACCCGCTTCGGCCCGAGCACGTCGGTGAGGCTCAGCCCACGTCGCTGTGGCCTGTCGAGCCGCCCCCCGGGCGGCTGCCTCGCGCTGCCGCACGTCATGCCGAGGCGGCGCGGACCACCGGGTCGTCGCGGGCGGCCGCACCGCATGCCGACACCGGCCCTGTCGAGCGCCCCCCGGCAGAACCGTCTGCGGACGAGCGATCTCAGGCCGGGCACCCCCAGACCGAGCGGACCCCGGTGCGGACCCCTGTCGCACCGCGGACAGCCGCACGCCCGGCGCCACGACGTGCGGCTGCCCCGCGTCCCCCGGCGGCCCGTCGTCCAGAACCTCGCCCCGCCGAGCCGTCACCTCGGGCCGAGCCCCCTGCCGAGCAGGACGTCGTCGAGCAGCAGACTGCCGAGCGGCCCCCCGCCGACAGGTCTCGTGCCGAGCCGCGTCCGACGAGGAGGCGCACCGACGCCCGTCCTCCCGCTCCTCCCCAGGAGGCGTCCAGCCCGGACGGGAGCCGTGCGGTCGAGCCCCAGCCCGAGACGAGACCGCCGAGGCGTCCGCGGAGACCGAACCCTGGATCGTCGGGCACCGAGCTGGCGAACCCTGAGCCGTCGAGCGCCGAGCCTTCGGGCATCGAGCGGTCGGACCTCGAGCGGTCGGACCTCGAGCGGTCGGACCTCGGCTCGCCGCCTGCCGTCGAGGTCGCTGTCACCCGCTCGCCCGAGGTGCCCGCACCCGCCCCGGAGACGACAAAGACCCCCACTGTCACCTCGGGCGAGACCGAGCCGTGGGAGCTCAGCCCCGCTCAGGCCGCAGCGGTCAGCAGCCAGTTCTCAGGCCCGGCGCGGGTGCGCGGCGCGTTCGGTACGGGCAGGTCCGTCGTCGCGGCCTGCCGAGCGGTGCACCTGGCGACCAGCCGGCCCGGCATCGTCGCGGTCGTCGTACCGTCGACCACCCAGATCGACCCGATGTGGCAGCGGCTGGAACGGGTCGGTGAGCCTGAGGTCCTCGAGAGGATCTTGGTCGACGTGCCGGCCGGGCTCGCTCGGACGGTGCTCGCCGAGTTCGGCACCGAGGCGCGCACCTCGCCCGAGACGCTGGCCAAGATCTGGGCCGCTGCCGAGACCCAGGTGGGCATCAAGCCGGGCTCGACCGACCCGAGCGTCGCGACCGTGCGCGACGAGGTGCGGCTGATCCGCGGGCGTGGTCTCGTCGACGCCGCCGAGTACGACAACCTGCGCGCCGAGGTGCCCTCGAGCCTGCGCATCCAGGTGTGGGCGCTGCACGAGACGTACATGGACGAGCTGCGCCGTCGCAACCTGCCCGACGACCACGACCTGGTGCGGATGGCCCGGGCGGCGCTGCGCGCGGGCATGCCGTCGCGGATCACCTCGGCGGTGGTGGACGACGCGAACGACCTCACGCTGGACGAGCTGATGATGATCCGCGAGCTCGTCGGCACCGGACCTGACGCGCTGACCGTCCTCGACGACGGGATGCCCGGCCTGCTGCCCGTGGGCACCACGCTGCGCGAGGCCGGCATCGACGTCGCGGGTCACGTGGACCTGCAGCACGACTTCCGGCTGACCGGGCCCCTGTGGACCTCGCTGGTCCGCCTGCTCCAGCCCGACCCCGGGTTCGACCTGGCCGGGACGGCGGAGCGCCCGCGCCTGGTCGGCCAGCTGCCTGACGGTGAGGGGCCCGCCTACCTGCGGTCCCAGGTGAGCGCGCTGCGCCGGGAGCGGCTGGTGTCGCGGGTCACCGAGCTGGTGGCGGGTGGTGCCGCACCGGGGTCGATCGCGATGCTGCTGATCGAGGACGAGCCCGAGGCCGACCTGGTCAGAGACCTGATCCGGGCGGGCCTGCCCATGCGAGGCCTGGACCTGGACGACCCGGCCTCGATCGCCCTGGGCCGCGCGCGCGACGCCCGTGGCGTGGAGTTCGACCACGTGCTGGTGCCTGACGCCCGGCACCGCGACGTCGTCCCGGTGGGCGGCGTCCGCTGGGACCAGCGTCAGCGGCGGCGGCTGCTCGGCCTGGCCCTGACCCGGGCGCGCAAGACCGTGTGGATCGCCGGGGTCTGATCTCGGCGTCGGCGGTGCCCTGTCGACAGCGCACCGCCGAAGGCGCCCCCTCGGCGGACGGCGCCGCTACCCTCGACGCATGGCAGACAGCGAGGATCGACAGGTGGTGCCGAGCCTGAGGCCACGCCTCCAGGTCGTCAGCGAGGGGTTCGCGCTGGTCGTGGGTCTGGTGGTCTTCACGATCATCGGCCTGTGGGCAGAGCCGGCCTTGCGGTGGGGCCTCGTCCTCCCGGTGCACCTCGTGCTCGTGTATCTGCTGGTCGTGCTGGTCGGTGACCGCACCTGGGTCACCACCGGCGCGGTCGTCCGCCGCCGCTGGACCCTGGTCCCGACGACCCTGCCGCTGGCAGACGTGACGAGCGTCGAGGTGGCGCACCGTGGGACGGGTGCTGACCTGGTGCTGCGGGCGTCGAAGACCGTGCGGCTCCCGCTGGTCGTGACCACGCTGTTCGACACCCGCAGCCAGTCGCCCCAGATGCTGCGTCGCCTCGTCGACATGGTGGCCGGCCTGCCCGGCGGGGACGAGGTCGCCCGTGGGCTGAAGGCCCAGGCCGCTCACCTCGAGCGCGGCGGCACCGCCCAGACCTCCCCCCTCGCCTCCCGCTGAGCCTCTCCCTTCCCGCTGACGCCGCACATCTCCGCTGACGCCGCGCGCTCTCGCTGAGCCTGTGCGTTCCCAGACAGGGCTCTCCTCGGTGGGCGCGTCCTCCGGCGACCACAGGGCTCGGAGCCGTCCGGGTCAGGTGAAGCGGCGCAGGCGCAGGGAGTTGCTGACCACCAGCACCGAGCTGGCGGCCATGGCGGCGCCGGCGATCATGGGGTTGAGCAGGCCCGCCGCTGCCAGGGGGAGCGCGGCGACGTTGTAGCCGAAGGCCCAGAACAGGTTCTGCTTGATGACGCGCAGGGTCGCCCGCGACAGGCGGATCGCCTGCGGCACGCATGTCGGGTCGGAGCGGACGAGGGTCACGTCGGCCGCCTCGATCGCGACGTCCGCACCGCCGCCCATCGCCAGGCCGAGGTCGGCCTGCGCCAGGGCGGCCGCGTCGTTGACGCCGTCACCGACCATCGCCACGGTGCGTCCGGCCTCCCGCAGCCGTCGGACCTCGGCCTGCTTGCCCTCCGGGGTGACCTCGGCGCGCACCTCGTCCACCCCGGGCGCCCCGTCCGAGGCCAGCGCGTCGGCGACCGCCTGAGCGGTGGTGGCGTTGTCGCCGGTGAGCAGCACCGTGCGCAGACCCAGGGCGGACAGCTCGCGGACCGCCTCGTGGGCGGTCGGCCGCAGGGGGTCGCGCAGCGCGACGACCCCACGGGCGGCGCCGTCCCAGGCCACGACGACGGCGGTCGCGGCGTCCTGCTCGACCCGCGTCACCAGGGCCTCGACGGAGGTGGTCGTCACGGCCTCCTCGGCCAGCCACGCGGCCCGCCCGACGAGGACCCGCCGTGCTGTCCCGCCGTCGGTGACCGTACCGACGACCCCACCGCCGTGCACGGCCTGGAACGCCTCGACCGTGACACCCTCGTCCACGGGGGAGAGCCCGGCGAGCGCCTGGGCGACCGGGTGCTCGGAGAGACGCTCGAGCGCCGCGCAGAGCCTGCGCACCCGCGCGGCGTCCTCGCCAGGGGCGGGCAGCACGTCGGTCACCGTCATCGTGCCGGTGGTGAGGGTGCCGGTCTTGTCCAGCACCACGGTGTCCACGGCTCGGGTGCTCTCGAGCACCCGCGGGCCCTTGATGAGGATGCCGAGCTGTGCGCCACGGCCGGTCCCGGCCAGCAGCGCGGTCGGTGTGGCCAGCCCCAGCGCGCACGGGCAGGCGATGATGAGCACCGCGACCGCCGCGGTGAACGCCGCCTGCGCACCAGCCCCGACGACCAGCCACGTCCCCAACGTCACGAGCGACAGCACGACGACCACGGGCACGAAGACGCCGGACACCCGGTCGGCCAGGCGCTGCACCCGGGCCTTGCCCGTCTGCGCCGCGGCGACCAGCCGCCCGATCTGCGCGAGCCGGGTCGTCTCCCCGACCGCCGTCGCCCGCACCACCAGCGCCCCGGTGGTGTTCATGGTGGCACCCGTCACCAGATCACCGGGGCCGACCTCGACAGGCACCGGCTCCCCGGTGAGCAGAGAGGTGTCGAGCGCCGAGGTGCCCGAGATCACGACGCCGTCTGTCGCGACCTTCTCACCGGGACGCACCAAGAACCGGTCCCCGACCCGCAGCCGCTCGACGGGCACGCGGCGGTGCGCGGGGGCGAGCAGGTCACGGCCGAGCAGGCCGCTCTCGGCCCTGGCGTCGTCGGGCCCAGCGTCGTCGCCCAGCACCGTGACCTGCGTGGCACCCAGGTCGAGCAGCGTGCGCAGGGCCTCGCCCGTGCGACGGCGAGCCCGGCTCTCGATGTGCCGGCCGAGCAGCAGGAACGTCGTGACGACCGCACCGACCTCGAAGTACAGCTCAGGGGTCCCGGCGTGCCCTGCGCCTGCTGCCGGCCACCACGTGAGGTGCATCGTCATGCCGAGGTGCCCCGCGCCGCCCAGCAGCAGCGCCCACAGCGACCAGAGCGTCGCCGCGACCACGCCCAGCGAGACCAGCGTGTCCATGGTCGACGAACCGTGCCGGGCGGCCTTGGCCGCCGCGCGGTGGAACGGCCACGCCGCCCAGGTCACCACAGGCAGGGTCAGGGCGGCGACCACCCACTGCCAGCCGCGCAGCTGCAGCGCCGGGACCATCGAGACGACCACCACGGGCACGGTCAGCGCGGCGGCGACCCACAGTCTCGGCCGCAGGTCGACGCCGAGGTCGTGGTCGTGGGTCGACGACGCCGACGAACCGTGCCGGGCCGTCGGGATGATCGTGGCCTCGTAGCCCGCGGTGCGGACCGCCTCGACCAGCGCCTGAGGGTCGACACCGGCGTCAGCGGTGACGTGGGCTCTCTCCAGGGCCAGGTTCACCGTGGCCGTGACCCCGGGGACCTCGCCGAGCCTCTTCTCCACCCTGGCCACGCACGAGGCGCAGGTCATCCCCTGGATCGCCAGGTCGATCTCGACGGTCGGGTGGTCCTGGGTCATGCCCCCACGATAAGCACCGTGGAGAACCGCGCGGCGCGCGGACGCGATAGCGTGAGCACAGAACATCGACGGAGCGATCTGAGGAGGTCCTGTGAGCGACGACCAGCCCGTGAGTGGCGATCAGTCCCAGACCTGGGTGGTCAGGCTGGCTGGTGCCGCTGCCGCGCTCGCGGCCGCCGCAGCCGCGCAGAAGGCGCTCGCGGCTGCCTGGCGGGCGGCCAGGGGGCACCAGCCCCCGACCGAGGAGAACTCCGACGAGGGGATCGGTCTGGGAGAGGTGCTCGCCGCGGCCGCCCTCTCCGGCGCGATCGTCGCGGTCGTCAGGGTGCTCGCGACGCGCGCCGGCGCCAGGCTCGCGAAGCGGGCCGTCGAACGCTCGTCGTGACGGTGCCGCCTCCTGCCGCCCTCTCAGGTCGCGGCGGGGCGGTCGGTTCGTCGGGTCCTCACCGGCTCGTCGAGGACTCCCGACGCATCGGCGAGAACCCGACGGGCTGACGAAAGACTCGGCAGGAAGGCCGTGCTGAGCGTCAGCGCTGCTCGTCGTCAGCGTCGTCGTTGGCCATCCGGGTGTCGTGGGCGAGCTCGTCGACGACAAGACTCTCGGCAGGCATCCGACCGGTGCGGTGGCCAGCCCGTCCGACCAGGTGAGCGGCGACCGGCGCGGTGAGCATCGCGAAGATCGCCACGAGCACCAGGGCCCAGACGGCGCCCCCTGAGCGCAGCCGCAGCCCGAGCCCGATCAGCACGAGGATCAGCCCGAGAGTCTGAGGCTTCGTCCCGGCGTGCATCCGGGCCGCCAGGTCGGGGAAGCGCAGAGCGCCCAGCCCGGCGGCGAAGGCCAAGAACGAGCCGGAGAGGAAGCACACCGCCGCGACGACGTCGGCCACGGTGCCCAGCGTGGTCATCATGAGACCTCCTCGTCGGTCTCGGCAGTCTCGTCCTCGTCGGACTCGTCGGCCAGGTCTTGCGCCTCTTCGGCCGCGCGCTGCGCCGCGGCCTCCTCCCGGGTCAGCACCCGTCCCTCTCCGGGTGGCTCGAGAGCGGCGAAGCGGGCCACGGTGACCGACCCGACGAACCCGACCAGCGACAGGGCGACGAGCACCGGCACGACGTCCGCGCGCCGCTCGGTCGCCGCGTACAGGGCGACCGCCGCGACGAGGGTGGTCACGAAGATGTCGAGAGCCACGGTGCGGTCCAGGGTCGACGGGCCGCGCTCGGCGCGCACGATGGCCATCATCGCCCCGGCCATCACCATGGCCCCGCTGATCCACAGCACCACGGTCACGAGCCGACCCCCTGCTTCGCCTCGGTCAGCCCCGCCTCGGCCAGCTCGGCGTCAGAGGCCAGAGCACGCAGCACCCGCTCCTCCTGGTCCAGCACGTGCTGACGGGCCGCCTCGAGGCCGCCGGAGTGAGACACGTCCAGCACGTGCAGGTAGAGAGTGCCGGTGAGACGGTGCGCGTCGATCACCACCGAGCCGGGCACCAGCGTGCACAGCTCGGCGGTCAGCGTCAGGTACAGGTCGGAGTGGGAGCGCAGCCGCACCCCGATCACCGCTCCCTGGGGCTGGTAGCCGAACCGCAGCGCGATCATCGCCACCTCGAACGACCCCCGCACCAGGTCGACGGCGAAGCGCGTGAGCAGACGCAGCAGGCCCAGCGGGCGCACCTTCCCGTGGAAGTCCATCGGGGCCATCCGCAGCGTCAGCGTCACCAGCGCGCCCACGACGAGCCCCACCAGGGCGTTGGCCACCGAGATGTCGCCCCACAGCAGCATCCAGACCGCGGCCAGCCACAGCGCCGACCACCACTGCACGCGTCGTCGTCTCATGGCCGCACCCCCTGCCCGAGGTCCGGTCCGGACGCGGGAGCCGGGCGGGCGACGTCGGTGGCACCGTCGTCGGGCACCCCGTCGGGGAACACCGCGGTGATGTACTGGTCGCGCTCGGCCAGGTCGTGCGCGGCCCTGGTCGTGTACTCGTACAGAGGCCCGGCGGCCACGGTCAGCCCCAGCGACACGACGACCAGCGCGACCGCCGGCATGACCATCCCGGCCGGGACCTTTCGAGCCGGCAGCGGGCGAGGGGCAGGCTGCCAGAACGCCTTGTTCCAGGCCTTGACCATGGCGTAGAGGGTCAGCAGCGAGGTGACGACCGACCCTCCGATGAGCACGTAGGCGATCGGCGTGCCGACCAGGGCGCCGGCCTGGATCAGCCCGAGCTTGCCGACGAACCCGGAGAACGGCGGGATGCCCGCGAGGTTCATCGCCGGGATGAAGAACAAGATCCCGACGAGGGGGACCGCCTTGGCCAGGCCCCCGAGCCGGGTCAGCGACGTCGACCCGCCATACCGCTCCACGAGCCCGGTCACCAGGAACAGCGCGGTCTGCACCGTGATGTGGTGCACGACGTAGTAGATCGCGGCGCCCCACGCCTCGCTCGTGGCCAGGGCGATGCCGAAGACCATGTACCCGATGTGGCTGACCAGCGTGAACGACAGCAGACGTTTGATGTTGTCCTGCGCCACCGCCCCGAGGATGCCGACGATCATGGTCGCCAGCGCCATCCACATCAGCACGTCGTCCAGCCCGCCGCTGTCGGGGAACAGCAGGGCGCGGGTGCGGATCATCGCGTACACCCCGACCTTGGTGAGCAGGCCGGCGAAGACGGCGGTGACCGCGGCCGGGGCGGTCGGGTAGGAGTCGGGGAGCCAGAACGACAGCGGGAACACGGCCGCCTTGAGGCCGAAGGCCAGCATCAGCAGCATCGCGATGACCAGGCGCACCCCAGGGTCGATCTCCTGGAGCCTCCCCGCCATCTGGGCCAGGTTCAGCGTGCCCGTCGCGGCGTAGGCGGCCGCGATGGCGATGAGGAACAGCAACGAGGACGTGATCGCGACGACCACGTACACCGACCCGGCGCGGATGCGCTCACGGGTGCCGCCGAGGGTGAGCAGCACGTACGACGCGGCGAGCAGCACCTCGAAGGCGACGTAGATGTTGAACAGGTCGCCGGAGATGAACGCGTTGGACACCCCGGCGGTCAGGATCAGATAGGTGGGGTGGTAGATGGAGACCGGCGCGGACTCCTTGTCGTCCCCCTGGGCCTGGGAGTAGAGCAGCACGCACAGCGTGACGGTGGCCGACACGGTGAGCATGAGCGCCGAGAGGCGGTCGACCACCAGCACGATGCCTATCGGGGCCGGCCAGTCGCCCACCTCGGCCACCAGAGGGCCGCTGCTGACGATGACGAGCATCGTCGCGGAGACCGCCAGCACCGCGCTGAGCGTGGTCACCGAGACGGCCTTCTGCATGCGGGGCCGTCCGTACAGGGCCAGGGTCAGCCCGGCCCCGAGCATGGGGAGGATCACCGGCAGCGGCACCAACCAGCTCACGGGCGCACCTCCTTGCGGCCCTCGGTGCCCTCGTCGGTCTCGTCGTGGGTCTCGGCGGCCTCGGAGTCCAGGTCCATGTTCTCGTCGGTGTCAGCACCGCTGACCGACGGGTGGTCCTGGGCGGCCAGCCGGGCGATGCGGCGGTCCTCCACGTCGTCCTGGACCTCGTCGTGACGGTTCAGCTGCCACGAGCGGTAGCTCATCGCCAGCAGGAAGGCCGTCAGCCCGAGGGTGATGACGATCGCCGTGAGGATCATCGCCTGGGCGAGGGGGTCTGACATCGGCCTGTCGGACAGCCCGACGATCGGCGGGCTCCCCGCCGCCCCGCCCGCCACGAGGATCATGAGGTTCACGGCGTTGCCGAGCAGGATGATCCCGAGCACGATGCGCGACAGGCTGCGCTCGAGCAGCAGATACACCCCGCCGGCCGTGAGCACCGCGATCACGACGACGAGGGTCAGGTTCGGGGTCGTGTCCATCATCGGGCGGCTCCGACCTGCTCGAACTGGGGGTCCTCGCCGGACTCGGCCCGGCGGTCCAGCTCGGCGCCCAGCGTGCGCAAGATGTCCAGCATCAGCCCGACGACCACGAGGTAGACCCCGACGTCGAAGAACAGGCTGGTGACGAGCTTCACGTGGCCGAGCACCGGCAGGGTGACCTCCAGGATCGCGGAGGTGAACACCGACGCCCCGAAGAACATCGCCGCCACCCCGGTGCCCGCCGCGACGAACAGGCCCGCACCGAGCACGGTGCCAGGCTGCACGGGTGCCGCCTCGCCCAGCTCGTAGCGTCCTCCGGCCAGGTAGCGGACGACGAGCGCGATCCCGGTGACCAGGCCCGCGGCGAACCCGCCGCCGGGTGAGTTGTGCCCGGAGAACATCAGGTACAGCGAGTAGACGATCATCGTGTGGAACAGCAGGCGGGCGACCACCTCGAAGACCACCGAGCGTCGTCGTGGGGCCAGGGTCCGCACCGCGCGCAGCCACTCCTGGTTGCGGGCGGTGGCCGCCCCGGCGTTCTCGTCGTGGAGGGGGCCGCGCAGCGAGGCGTGCGGGTCGTCGGCGCCGCCCCACACCGCCCGGTCCGCCGCGGCGTCCTTGGTGCGGAAGATGCGCCCGGTGCGCCGAGAGACGAACACCAGCGAGGCGACCCCCGTCGCGGCCACGAGCAGCACGGAGATCTCCCCGACGGTGTCCCAGGCGCGGATGTCGACCAGCGTGACGTTGACGATGTTCTTGCCGCCGCCGCCCTCGTAGGCCGCCTCGGCGAACCCGGTCGAGACCGGCTCGGCCACCCGGGCCGCCGGTGCGACCAGCGCGACCCCGCCGACCACCAGGCCCACACCGACAGCGATCGCCAGCCGCAACCACCGGGACGCCGCCAGGGGGCGCACGGAGAAGTACGGCGACAGGCGGCGCATCACCAGCACGAGCACGAAGACGGTGATGGTCTCGACGAGCACCTGGGTGAGCGCCAGGTCGGGCGCGCCCTGCAGCAGGAACAGCCCGGCGACCGCGTAGCCGACCACACCGAGCAGGATCGCCCCCTTCAGTCGTCGCCGAGACCGGGCGACGAGCACGGTCGCGATCACCACGGCCGCGCCGAGCGCCACCTGGGCGAGGTTGTCGTACGCCCGCACCTGCGTCGGGAGCGTGGTGCTCGTGAGGAGCAACGAGCCGACCGCGACGATGAACACCGTGAGGATGAGACCCAGGTAGACGGGCAGAGAACCGCGCTGCACAGCGGCGGTGACGTCGGTCGCGACGTCGTCGAGCCGGCGCATGCCGCGCCGGTACGCCCGGTCGACGGAGACCGTGTGCGCCACGGCGGCCTGCGCACGCTCGACCCTGTCGCGCACGGCGAACAGCGTCGCGCCCAGGCCGAGGATGGCCGCGGTGATCGCGGCACCGAGGAACCCGTCCCACAGCGTCAGGTGACCAGGTGCGCCGACGGGGTAGGTGGCCGCGTGCGGGCCGAGGATCCTGTCGCCCGTCGCTGGCCAGAGCGCCAGCACGAGACCGAGCAGGGCGAGCAGCCCGGCGGGCACGGTGAGCAGCCCCGACGGGTGCCGCACGGTCGCCGGCTCCACCCCGGGGACAGCGGCGGTGATGGGGGTCGCGGTGGCGGCCCCGTCGTTGGTGGTGATGGCCTCGGGTGCCAGCACGGCGGGCTTGGTGGAGAACGCGCCCCACCAGAACCTCAGACCGTAGGCGACGGTGAGCACCGAGCCGATCCCGACCACGACGAGCACGAGCGTCCCGGTCGAGTCCTCGGCGTGCATCAACGACGCCAGCGCTGCCTCTTTGGCGACGTACCCGGCCAGCGGCGGCAGGCCGATCATCGACGCGACCGCCAGCGCGCCGGCGGCCGCCGTCCACGGCAGCTCGCGCCCGACACCGGACAGGCGTCGCAGGTCACGGGTGCCGGTGGCCGCGTCGACCACACCGACGACCAGGAACAGCGACGCCTTGAACATGGCGTGCGCACCGAGCATCGCCAGCCCGGCCAGCGCGGTGGCCCGGGTGCCGTACCCGACGAGCAGGATGAGCAGGCCCAGCTGGCTGACGGTCCCGAACGCCAGCACCAGCTTCAGGTCGTGCTGGCGCAGCGCCCGGTACCCGCCGAGCAGCAGCGTCCCCGCACCGGCCACCAGCACCACCCAGCGCCAGGCCGCCAGGTCTGAGAACGCCGGCGCGAACCGGGCGACCAGGTAGACCCCGGCCTTCACCATCGCCGCGGCGTGCAGGTACGCCGAGACCGGCGTCGGTGCGGCCATCGCGGCGGGCAGCCAGAAGTGGAAGGGGATCAGCGCCGACTTGGTCAGCGCACCGACGAGCACGAGCACCACGGCGGTGACCACCAGCGTGCTGGCCTCCGGCGGGTTCGCGATCAGCTCCGACAGCCGCCAGGTGCCCGCCTCGACGCCGAGCAGCACCAGGCCGACGAGCATCGCCAGCCCGCCGGCGGTGGTCACCACGATCGCCTCCATCGCGGCCCGCCGCGACGTCTTGCGGTCCGAGTAGTGGCCGATCAGCAGGTAGGACGTGACGGTGGTGAGCTCCCAGAACACGAACAGCGCGATCAGGTCGTCAGCGGTGACCAGGCCGAGCATCGCCCCGGCGAACGCGACGAAGACCGCCCCGAAGCGACCCAGCCCCTGGGCGTCCTTGGAGAAGTACGACGCGCAGTAGGCCAGCACCAGCGCCCCGACGCCACCGACGATCACCGTCATGAACCACGACAGGGTGTCGAGCCGGAAGGCCAGGTCCAGCCCCAGGTCACCGATCCAGGTCAGCTCCTCGGTCGGCACCGTCCCGTCGGCGACCCGTGGGCCCCAGGCCAACGCCCAGACGGCCGCCGAGGCCGGGGCCAGCGCCAGCACGTAGAAGCCCCGCCGCCCCATCTTCCCGATGAGCGCAGGCGCAGCGAGGGCCGCCACCAGGTGGACGACGAGAAGCGCCAGCAACGGTCCGGCTCCGTTTCGGGGTCGGGGTCTCGGTCGGGGTGCTGCTCCTAACCACGGCCGTCAGGCGGGCCGGACTGGATCGGGCGCGAAAAGACTACCAAGGCTTTTTCGCTGAGCGACGGTCACCTGTGCGTCTGTGGACGATCCTCCGGCACACTGAGGCGTGTCCCACATGCGCCCGGTGATGACGGGCTTCACCCGAGACCGGGAGGTCACCCGCCACCGGCTGGGGCGCGAGACCCTGCGTCGCATCCTCGGTTTCGCCCGCCCCTACCGCGTCGGCCTGACCTGGTTCCTCGTGCTCATCGCGATCGAGGCGGGGCTCGGTGCGCTCACCCCGCTGCTGTTCCGCGTCCTCATCGACGACGGCATCGCCAAGTCCGACGCCCGTGTCGTCGTGCTCGCCGCGTCCGGTGCCGCCGCGCTCGCGCTGGTCGGGGCGGGGCTGTCGGTGCTCGACCGGTGGCTGTCGGCCCGCATCGGCGAGGCCCTGATCCGTGACCTGCGCATCCAGGTGTTCGACCACGTGCAGCGCATGCCGCTGGCGTTCTTCGCCCGGGCCAAGACCGGAGCGCTCGTCCAGCGCCTCAACGGCGACGTGCTCGGTGCCCAGCAGGCCTTCACCTCGACGTTGCAGAACGTGGTCTCCAACGTGCTCACCGTCGCGTTCGTGCTCGGTGCGATGGCGTCCATGTCGTGGCAGCTCACCCTGCTCTCGCTGGTGATCGTCCCGGTGTTCGTGCTGCCCGCGCGCTGGTTCGGGCAGAAGATGTCGACGATCACGAGGGAGTCCTACGACCTCAACGCCGTGGCCGCGCAGACGATGACCGAGCGCTTCTCCGTCGCCGGGGCCCACCTGGTCAAGGTGTTCGGGAACCCGGAGCGGGAGTCCGCGTCGTACGGCGAGCAGGCCGACCAGGTCGCCCGCATCGGGGTGAAGCGTGCCCTGTACGCGACGTGGTTCCGGGTCGGGCTGACCACGGTCGCCGCCCTGGCGGTGGCGATCGTCTACGGGGCCGGTGGTCTTCAGGCGGTGAGCGGGCAGCTCACGATCGGCGTGGTCGTCGCCCTCACCGCCTACCTGCAGCGCCTGTACGGGCCGCTCACCGCGCTGTCCAACGTCCAGGTCGACGTGATGACGGCGCTGGTCAGCTTCGAGCGGGTGCTCGAGGTGCTCGATCTGGAGCCGTCCGTCACCGACGCCCCCGACGCCCGCGACCTGCGCGACGAGGTCGCCCAGCACGGCCCCTCGCTGGAGCTGGCCGGCGTCAGGTTCCGCTACCCGACGGCTGAAGAGGTGTCGCTGGCCTCGCTGGAGCAGGTGGCGAGCGTCGTGCCGGACGTGTCCGGTGACACCCTGGCCGACGTGTCGTTCACCGTCCCGGCGGGCGCCATGGTCGCGCTCGTCGGGCCTTCGGGGGCCGGGAAGACGACGATCTCTCAGCTGGTCACCAGGATGTACGACCCGACCTCCGGCGTGGTCCGCATCGCCGGGGCAGACCTGCGCGACGTCACCCAGGAGTCGCTGCGCGAGGTGGTCGGGGTGGTCAGCCAGGAGGCCCACCTGTTCCATGACTCGATCGCCGGCAACCTCCGCTTCGCCCGCCCGGAGGCTTCTGACGACGAGCTGTGGGCGTCGCTGCGTGCGGCCCGCCTGGCTGATCTGGTCGAAGCCATGCCGCAGGGCCTGGACACGGTGGTCGGTGAGCGCGGCTACCGGATGTCCGGGGGAGAGCGCCAGCGCCTCGCCATCGCCCGCCTGCTGCTGAAGTCCCCCGCCCTGGTCGTCCTGGACGAGGCCACCGCCCACCTGGACTCCGAGTCCGAGGCCGCCCTCCAAGCGGCCCTGGACGAGGCCCTCACCGACCGCACCGCCCTGGTGATCGCCCACCGCCTCTCGACAGTCCGCCACGCCGACCTCATCGTCGTGATCGACGCCGGCCGCGTCGCCGAACGAGGCACCCACGACCAGCTCCTCGCCGCCGGAGGCCTCTACACCACCCTCTACACCACCCAGTTCGCCAACACCTGACCGCGTTCGGAGCCGTCGGGTGCGCGCATCGAGACAGGCCTGGGGCCACGACAGGTCATGTGCGAAGAGTCCGCACATCCCCGGTAACGGAGGCGTACCCTTGGCTCGAACGTCGGAGCAAGGCGCAGTCCAGGGGGCTCTGCTGTGGCGCACGCACCCGCGGTCGACGGAGACCGCACGAGCACATGTCTGGCTGTGCCGGCATCAGGTCTGGCTGTGCCGGTATCAGGGATAGGACCTGCGGCCGGAGGCGGGCGGGTCGACAGGCCGCGAGGTCCGGGCTCAGCAAGCGATGAACAGAAAGGTCGTACCCGTGAGGAAAACCTTCGCGATCACTGCCGCGCTGGTGCTGGCGTTCTCTACGGCGGCCTGCTCCAGCGACTCAGGAGACAGCAGCAGCAACACCAGCAGCGGTCACAGCACCAGCAGTCCCGGCGGCAAGGACGACGGTGACCCCAGCGCGACCATGAACCAGTCGGTGGCCCTCTATCTGCCCAACGGAAACGCGGACGGTTTCGTCACCAAGGTCGTCACGACAGACGGTACGCCGGAGCACATCGTCTCGATGCTGGTAGCTGAAGGTGCCCTTCCCGAGGGGTGCGCGCTGAAGAGCTTCGCCATCGTCGCCGAGGGTAGCGCCGAGGTGGACATGAACTCCGTCTACGGAGAAGCCCTCCACGGTGTTGGAACAAGGGGAGAGTGGCTGAGGGTCGGGTCTCTGGTCAATACTCTGCTGACCTACTTCGAGCTGGAAGAGATCACCATCACCGTCGACGGAGAGGCGGCAGGGACCGGGCACGGAATGTCGCTGGAATCTCTTGGTTTCCACCACGACGGGTGACCCTGGCGGCCGCCACAACATCTCGCTCTCTTGCGCCGAGCCTAGAGACGCTGAGGGGTGCGGAGGTCGAGGCGGGTGATGTGGGCGAAGTCGTCGGGGTTGAAGGTGTCGAGCAGCCCACGGGGCTCGCGCGTCACAGGCCTGGGTCCAGGGCAGCATCGAGGTCGGCGCGCAGGCTGTCCAGGTTCATCGGCGGCAGGTTCCGCCACCGGGCCACCAGCTCGTCTGTCGTGGGCGGCGGTGCGGGCAGCGACACGAGCAGGGCGACAGGCGGACCAGACGAGGTCACGGTCAGCGACTCGCCCCGCTGCACGCGAGCCAAGACGTCGCCGCCATGGTTCCGAAGGTCTCGCACGCTCACGCTTGCCACTCTACGAGTGGCTCACGCGTGCGACAGCAGGGGGTTGTGGATACCGTGCCGTCGCCACGTGAGACGCATGGGGCACGCACCGTTCTCATGGATCAGGGCGCGCTGATCGTGCTCACCTGGCGAAACAGTGGGCGCGAGTCGGACTCTCGCTGCTCCAGAGTCTTCTCCGACGAGGCGCCGGACCCCGACGGCCCGGTGAGAGCCACTTGCCTCGGCGGCCGGGGGTAGACATAGCAGCACGGGGGTTGATATCGTTGATATCGGAGGTGTGAGATGACTCAGCTCTTGGTGCGCAACCTGCCGGCGTCGGTCAAGGAGGCCCTGCGGGTTCGTGCCGCGCAGCACCGCCGGTCGATGGAGGCCGAGGCGCGGCAGATCTTGGTCGACGCGGTCGCTGCCGCTCAGCCTGACCCGGTGCTGTCTTGGCTCGATCACGCCGAGACGTTCCGTGACGAGCACGGTGGCGTCGAGATCCCGGCTCCTGTCCGGGCTTCGTCGCGTCCGGTCGACCCGCTGTGATCGTCGTCGACACCAACGTCTGGTCCGAGACGCTGCGACCAGAACCGGAACCGGCGGTGCTGTCCTGGCTAGCGGCCCACGCGGTCGATGCGCACATGCCCGTCACCACGGTCCACGAGCTGAGGTACGGCATCGAGCTGCTGCCCGACGGTCGCCGCAGGTCGGCGCTCGAGACGAGGATCGAGCAGATGCTGACCGACCTGCGACCACGCATCCTCACCTATGGTGCAGACGCTGCCCGAGCGCACGCCCGACTGCGCGCCGAGGCCCGTCGCGCGGGCCACGATCTCGCCGCCGAAGACGGACAGATCGCCGCCATCGCCATGATCGTCGGCGCTTCCGTCGCCACCCGGAACACCTCCGACTTCGCTGACCTGGGCGTCGACGTCGTCAACCCCTGGAGCGATCACCCCAGGTCTGTGCGGCCCTGAGTGGCTCTCCTGGATGACCCGGGAGATCGTCTGCTCAGACGAGACAGGAGAGTCGACAGCCGACCCCAAGCCCGATGAGACGGTTCCGTGCCGGGTAGGAGGTTGAGGAGGTCGCACCGACACCCTGACCGTCTCGGTGGGCTGGGGGTCGGGGTGTGGTCAGACGGTGGGGACGTCGCGGCGGTGGAAGGCGGTGAAGGCGGCGGTGAAGAGGGCGGCGGTGATGGCCGTCAGGGCCAGGACGGGGGGCCAGGTGAAGGCTTCGAGAGGCATCTGGGGGACCCACCAGAGGGGGGAGATGCCCTTGATCCAGTCGGGGAGCTGGAAGGCCTCGCCGAAGAGGCCTACGACGAAGGCGATGACGAGGAACGCCCACGGCAGGGACGTCAGGCGGGGGGCCCAGGCGTAGATCGCCGTGGCGAGGGCGAGGACGAGACCGACAGCCGGCAGGTAGACCGCGGCCGCGACGGCATAGGTGGCCAGGCCGGGGTCGGTGACGCCGACCGAGTACGCACCGATCGCCATGCCTAGCGTGCCGACCGCCACCAGGACGATCGCGCCGATGCCGGCCACCGCGACCTGCGCGCCGAGCCAGCGCCGGCGGGACACCGGCGTGGCGAGCACCCACTCGGTGCGGCCCTGGGTCTCCTCGGTGCGGGCCCGCAGCAGGGACGAGATGCCGTAGCCGACAGCGATGAGCGCGGTGAACAGCAGCATGATGTAGACGAAGGAGTTGACGATCGTCTGCGCGCCGTCGGCCCCGCCGAAGATCGCGGCCACGGCGGGGTTGCCCTCGGCCATGTCCTCGATCATCGTCCCGATGTCTCGCAGGTAGGTGCCCGAGGCCAGCCACATGAGCCCGGTCCCCAGCGCCCACCACATGATCGCGGTGCGCTGCTGGCGCCAGGCCACGGCGAACGGTGACCGCAGGGTGGGGCGCGCGTCGGCACGGCCCCGGCGGTCGGCGATCATCCCGGCGCCGAAGTCGCGGTGCGAGGCCAAGAACGCGGCAACCACCAGCAGGAGCACGGTCAGCACGACGCTCAGCAGCAGGGGCCACGCGCGGACCTCCACAAAGGCACGGGTCTGCTGCGCCCACGCGATGGGCGAGAACCACGACAGCGCGCTGCCGTGCAGGTGCTGGATGTCGCCGGCGCCACGCACCACGGCGGCCAGCCCGAGCACCCCGATCGCCATGCCCGAGGCCCCGCGCCGGTGCGCGGTGACCTGGGAGGTCACGACGGCCACGGCGGCGAAGACCATCGCGGTCAGCCCGACCCCCGCCGCGAGGACGACGCTGTCGAGAACAGCGAGCCCACCAGCGGCGAACACCGCGACGGTCAGCGCCGCGATCACGACGTTGGCCGCGAGCACCAGCAGCATCGCCGCGACCGCCGGGGCGTGGCGCCCCACGACAGCCGCACGGATCAGCTCGGAGCGGCTGGACTCCTCCTCGGCGCGGGTGTGGCGCACCACCTGCATGATGCTCATCACAGCCAGCGCCACGATGACCCACAGCGTCATCTCGTTGGCGGTCATCGCCCCGAGCGTGTAGTCGTCCAGGCCGTAGCCCGGGCCGGTGACCATGATGGACGTGGGTGTGCTCATCAGCGCCGCGCGCGCCTGCCGGTCGGCCGCGGTCGAGTACACCGCGCTGAACGCCGTGACCACGTACAGCCACAGCGCCACGACCGACAGCGCCCACACGCTCAGCCGTACCCGGTCGCGCCGGGCCATGAACCGCAGCAGCAACCAGGTGCCGGTGAGGGTGCTGCCGCGCCTCGCGGCGGGCGACGTGCGGGCTGGCGCGGGAGCCGGCGTGCTCGGGGCGGGTGCCGTGGTGCTCATCGTGCGGTCTCGCCCTCGGGCACGCCCGCGGCGGCGAGCTCGTCGCCGTAGTGCCGCAAGAACAGCTCTTCCAACGATGGGGGCGTCGCCGTGAACGCGTGGACGCCCAGCGACCCCATCGCGGTCAGGACGGGCCCCATCTTGTCGTTGTCGACGGAGAACGCCACCCGCGTGCCCGCGGCGTCCGGGGTCGTCACCAGGTCGTGCACCCCGGGCAGCGCGGCGACCGCCGCGAGGTCGCCCTCGACGACGGCGGTGACCTCCGAGCGGGTCAGGTGGCGCAGGTCGTCCAGCGTGCCTGACTCCACCGCCCTGCCCTGGCGGATGATCGTCACGGTGTCGCACACCTTCTCGACCTCGCTCATGATGTGGCTGGACAGCAGCACCGAGCGGCCCTGCGCCTTGACCTCGCGCAGATACTCGGTGAACACCGCCTCCATGAGCGGGTCCAGGCCTGAGGTCGGCTCGTCCAGCACCAGCAGCTCCACGTCGGAGGCGAACGCGGCGACCAGGGCGACCTTCTGCCGGTTGCCCTTGGAGTAGGTGCGGGCCTTCTTGGTGGGGTCGAGCTCGAAGCGCTCCAGCAGCTCGGCCTTGCGCGCCAGGTCCAGGCCGCCGCGCAGACGCGCCATGAGGTCGATGGCCTCGCCGCCGGTGAGGTTGGACCACAAGGAGACGTCACCGGGCACGTAGGTCAGGCGGCGGTGCAGCGCGACGGCGTCGGCCCACGGGTCGCCGCCGAGCACGCGGACGTGGCCCGACGTGGGGCGCAGCAGCCCGAGCAGCACGCGGATGGCGGTGGACTTGCCCGACCCGTTGGGGCCCAGGAACCCGGCCACCTCGCCGGCCCGCACGGTCAGGTCGAGGCCGTCCAGGGCCTTGGTGGTGCCGAACGACTTGTGCAGGTCACGAATCTCGACAGGGTGCGCGACTGGGGTGCTCATGGTCTTCCTCCGTGTGGCTGTGCGGGGGAGGTGCTGGTCCGGGCGGTTCTCAGGCCATCGTGCCTCACCGAAGGGCTGTTCAGCGGAGGCCTACTCGGAGCTGCGCAACCTCGGGATGCTGCCGGACAGGGGGTCGGCGCGCAGGTCTTCGGGGTGGACGAGGAACTCCGACTCGTCGGCGATCTCGCCGTCGAACGCGTCCCACAGCGCCACGGCGATGGCGTTGACGAGCGGCACCGCCCGACCCCGGGCCACGCGGTGCTCGGCCGAGGGGCGCTCGGCGTGCCCCTGCTCGGGGTCGTGCGGGTGCCAGCGCACCCGCAGGGCCACGATGCCGTCGGCCGCCCACGGCGCTGCCTTCAGCACGGTCGGCACCTCCTCCAGGTGCTCGGGGTGCACCTCGACCATGCCGTCCAGGCCCAGGTCGACCTCGATGCCCCACCCCTCGGCCTGCTGCCCGGTCATCATCTGGTCGTAGGCCTCGGACTCGGCGAGCAGGCGACGGCGTGCTGTCGGGTCGGCCACCCCGTGCAGGTTCAAGATCTCGTGCGCCGCGCGCGCCGCCGGGTCGAGCGGGCGGGAGCGGTCACGCTGGTAGCGCCCCGGCGGGGCCCGGTCGACCACGGGGGTCGGTCGGGTGGCGGGGCCAGTCGGCCCGGTGGTGTGAGCGTCGAACGACCAGGGGTGGTCGTACACCTCCCCGGACATCTGGGCACGGGGCACCACCCTGCGCACCCGAGCCAGCACCATCTGTGCCGAGGGCCACTGGGTGGTCATCACCGTGAGGTCGACGGCCGTGCTCGGGTCGGGCGCGATCACCGCGCCGCTGTCGTGGACCCGGACAGCCCCGCCGAGCCGGCGGGCCGCGTCGATCATCCAGCGGACCACCCGCTCTTCCTCGCGGATCGGCAGGCCTTCGGGGAACGCCCGGCGCATGCCGTCCCGGTCGCCGCCGCCCGAGAACGGGGGCTCGCCGCGCTCGTGCAGGGTCTGGGCGAGCCACACCGTGTCGGACGAGAGCGGCAGCCCGAGAGCCACAGCACCCGAGGGCTGGAGCTGGTACGGGCCGACCAGCGACGACAGGCGCCCCAGCCGCAGCCGGGGCATGGCCGGCTCCACCCGACGGATGCCGAGGGCCGCGGTCACCGCGGGCAGCACACCGGTGCGCGGGCGCGAGCCGTCAGAGCCCTCGGACTCCCAGGTGGCGCGCCCGAAGCGGGACACGGCGAGCACCTCGAGCTCGTCAGGCTCGACGTTGGGGGGGACCGCCAGCAGGTGGTGCTCGCGCACCTTGCGGTCGTCGGGGTTCAGCACAGGGGGCGGCATGGTCTACACCTGCGCCCGGTGGAAGCCCTGCCAGGACCGCGACGCGGTCGGGCCGCGCTGCCCCTGGTAGCGGGAGCCGCGTGTGGTCGACCCGTAGGGGTGCTCGGCGGGCGAGGAGAGGCGGAAGAAGCAGAGCTGGCCGATCTTCATGCCTGGCCACAGCAGGATCGGCAGCGTCGCGACGTTGGACAGCTCGAGCGTGACGTGCCCGCTGAACCCGGGGTCGACGAACCCGGCGGTCGAGTGGGTCAGCAGGCCGAGGCGGCCCAGCGACGACTTGCCCTCGAGCCTGGCGGCGACGTCGTGGGGCAGGGTGACCTGCTCGAACGTCGAGGCGAGGACGAACTCGCCGGGGTGCAGCACGAAGGGCTCGTCCCCGTCGACCTGGAGCAGATGGGTGAGGTCGGGCTGCTCCGCGGACGGGTCGATCACCTGGTACCGGTGGTTGTCGAACAGCCGGAAGTACTTGTCCAGGCGCACGTCCACGCTGGACGGCTGGATCATGGCCGGGTCGAACGGTTCCAGCACGACGCGCGCCTCGTCGAGCTCGGCGCGGATGTCGCGGTCGGAGAGCAGCACAGGATCACCGTAGTGCTCCTGAGGCCGTCGAGGGGTCGTCTGCCCACAAGTCAGTGTTATCGGGGTTCTTCGTCGCCGGGTGCGGGCGCTGGTGTGAGGTCGGGGGCCGGAGTCGGTATGCTGTGCGGGCTGTCGTCGGACGCCCGTGGGCCCGACGGCGACGCTGCGGGTGTAGTTCAATGGTAGAACTTCAGCTTCCCAAGCTGACAGCGCGGGTTCGATTCCCGTCACCCGCTCCACGATGCCGTCGCGGTCCGCGGACCGTCCCCCGCAGAGCACCCCCAAGAACCTCCAGCAGCGCCGTCGCGGGTCGGGCTCGCCGCTGGTCAGGGCTCCCTCAGCCCGTCTCCTCCAGATCGAGGCCGAGACGCGAGGTGACCTCGCTCAGCGCCGCACCGTTGTCGCGGACCTGCGCCGCCAGGGCCTCGAGAGCCCTCACGTCGTTCTGGTCTCTCGTGGCGAGCAGCCACGACGTCTCTCGAGGCGCTCGTGGCCTCTTACTCATCGCGCGTGCCCCTCGGGGCGTCCGCGACGGGGTCGGTGCTCGGTCCGGTCGACGAGGGGTCTCGCCGTGGGTGGCGTCCAGAACGGCACTGGTCACCGACCGGACGTCCGCCCCACAGCCTCGCACCCGTGGCGCTCACCGCCGAGACCTCTCAGCGTCTGTAGCCCCCGTCGCCCCGATCCGCTCCGCGGCCATGACCCTCCCTGAGAAAGCCCCGGCCCTGCCGACCGAGGACGAGGCCTCACCCTGCCCGACATGTTCGCCTTGGTCAAGGGTCTGATTGCTCGACCTGGAGAGGGGATCCACTCACGTCACATCCACCTATGTCGGAATCCGTCGTAAAGACCGGCTCTGATGGCGGAATCCGTCACCGAGAGGCGTTTTCCTACGCGGATCAGGCAATCATGAAGGGTTCTGCGGTGTGTCGTCCGGGGCTGGCCCCGCGTCCCGGACGTCTGAGCGGGACGCTCGTGGCTGCCGTCGCGACGGCCAGCAGCGGCGCCCGGCCCTGGTCGCCGGCCAGGGGAGACCGTCGGGGTGTCGAGCCGCCGTCCCAGGTGCGGGGGTGGCGAGAGGGTCGGGCACGACCGTCGCGGCGATCTCCACAGCCGAGATGCCGCCTGGGCGGAAGGCGGGGCGAGAGGGGTGGGGTCAGCCGTCGAAGGGGCGGGCGGCGGTGATCTCGACGGGGATCTCGCGGCCGTTGGGGGCGGTGTAGCTGACCGTGTCACCGACCTTGCGACCGTTGATCGCGGCACCCAGCGCCGAGGCGGGGGAGAACACGTCGATGTCGGCGGTGTCCGCGATCTCTCGCGACCCCAGCAAGAACACCATCTCGTCGCCCGCGACCTTGGCGGTGACGAGCATCCCGGGCTCGACCACGCCGTCGTCGGGCGGGGTCCCGATCTGGACGTGGCGCAGCTTCTCCTTCAGCTCAGCGATGCGCGCCTCGTTCTTCGCCTGCTCCTCGCGTGCCGCGTGGTAGCCGCCGTTCTCCTTCAGGTCGCCCTCGTCGCGCGCGGCGGCGATGCGCCCGGTGATCTCGTCGCGCCGGGGTCCCTCGAGGTCGGCCAGCTCAGCCTTGAGCCGGTCGTAGGCCTCCTGGGTCAGCCAGATGGCTGCGGTGTCGGTCACGATCGTTCCTTCCTGCGGGGCACGACGCACGGTGTCTGGTTCTGCGTCGGGAGGCGCTGCCGGCTCCGGCCGGTCAGGCATGGCGGCCTTGCCGAGCCTGGGCGCGGACATCCAGGGTATCCCATAGACCTGGAGAACCCCTTATCGGTTTTTTGCACGGACGAGGTGTCCGACCCTCGGCGGTTTACCCTGAGGAGGACCCGCGAGAGAGAGACCGACCCGTGACGCTGCGCCTGATGGCGGTCCACGCCCACCCCGACGACGAGGCGAGCAAGGGCGCCGCCACGCTCGCCCGGTACGCCGCCGAGGGCGTCGAGGTGCTGGTCGTCACCTGCACGGGTGGTGAGCGCGGTGACGTGCTCAACCCCAGGTTCCCCCGGTCGGAGCAGACCCCGCAGACCATGGCCGCGCTGCGCCGCCGCGAGATGGCAGCCGCCGTGACGGCCCTGGGCGTGAGGCACCGCTGGCTCGGGTTCGTCGACTCAGGCCTGCCCGAGGGCGACCCGCCCCCGCCGCTGCCTGAGGGCAGCTTCGCGCTGGTGCCGCTGGAGCAGGCCACGGCGCGCCTGGTCGAGGTGGTCCGAGAGTTCCGTCCGCACGTGATGACCACCTACGACCCCACCGGCGGCTACCCGCACCCCGACCACGTGAGGACCCACGAGGTCGGCCTCGCCGCGTACCGGGCGGCGGGCGACCCCGCCCGCTTCCCCCATGCCGGGACGCCGTGGCAGGTGTCCAAGCTCTACTACGACGCGCCGTTCTCGGTGCACCGGCTGCGCGCTCTGCACGAGGCGATGGTGCGGGCCGGGCTGGTCTCGCCGTTCGCCGGGTGGATCGCTCGACGCGAGACGGTCGAGCCGCAGGCCGTCACCACCAGGGTCGAGTGCGCGGCCTGGTTCGGAGCCCGAGACGCGGCGCTGCGGGCCCACGCCAGCCAGGTCGACCCCGACGGCTTCTTCTTCGCCGTCCCCCGAGACCTGGAGGCCCAGGTGTGGCCCTACGAGGAGTACGAGCTCGCCGACTCCCGCGTCACCACCACGCTGCCTGAGGACGACCTCTTCACGGGTGTCGCCGCCGGGAGCGCGTCGTGACGCCCGCCCCGCCCCGGCGCCCCGCCGTGCGGGTCGCGGTGGGCCAGGTCACCAGCACGCTCGACCGCGAGGCGAACCGGCAGGTCGCCGTCGACGCGCTGCGTGCCGCCGCCCAGGCCCGTGCCGACCTGCTGGTGCTCCCGGAGTACGCCTCGGCGTTCGACCCCACCGGGGTCGGCTCGGCGCTGGCCGAGCCGCTGGACGGCCCGTTCGTCACGACCCTGCGCCGGGAGGCCGCGACCACGGGCGTCGCCGTCATCGCGGGCACCGTGGTGCCGGGGGCCGACGGTCGGGCGGTGAACACGGTCGTCGCGGTCGACCAGGCCGGCGCGCTGGCCGGGACCTACCGCAAGGTGCACCTGTACGACGCGTTCGGGCAGAGCGAGTCCGACCGGTTCGAGCCGGGCCCGGCCGACGCGCCGCCGCTGGTGATGGACCTGCTCGGGCTGCGCCTCGGTGTGCTGACCTGCTACGACCTGCGGTTCCCCGAGTCGGCTCGCCGCGCCGTCGACGCCGGTGCGACGGTGCTGGTCATACCCGCCGCGTGGGCCGCCGGCCCGTTGAAGCCCAGGCACTGGGCGACGCTGCTCGCGGCCCGGGCCATCGAGAACACCAGCGCCGTGATCGGCGTGGGGCAGGCGGGGAAGGGCGTCACCGGCCGTTCCCTGGTGGTCGGTCCGGACGGGGTGGTCGCCCTGGAGATGGACGAGCACCCGGGTCTGCGCACGGTCGACCTGGACCCTGAGCGGGTGGACGAGGTGCGCCGGCACAACCCGTCGTTGGCCAACCGTCGCTACCGCGTGGTGCCAGGCTGAGGCCCGGACGGTCTGAGGGCGCGTCTGGCGAGCTCGGTGCGTGCTCCAGCAGGTGCGAGCACCTGCCACCTCGGTCCGGAGGTTGATCCCGCTCCCCCTGAGGGATGAGCCTCGCTGCGCCCGGCTCCGTCGTGAGGACCGTTTTCTCCACAAGTCGTGCACCTGTCTCAGGCGTGCTGGTTATCGTTCACCCACCCTCGGCGGGAACAGGTGTGCAGCGGGGGTGATGCGGACGGTGCCGCACACCGAAGAGAATCGGGAGTCACGATGTTTCGTGTGGGAAGAACAGCGCTGGCGCGAGTCTCGCTGGTGGCCTGTGTGGCGCTGGTGGCCGCGGGGTGCGCCTCGGACGACAAGCCTGATCCGGACGTGACAGCAGCACCGCCGGGCCTGGAGAAGTACTACTCGCAGACCCTGGAGTGGGTGGAGTGCTCGGACGACGAGGCCTTCTCGACCGGCTCGGCGATGATGGACAAGCAGTTCAAGCTGGACCGTCTGGAGTGCGCCTGGCTGACGGTGCCGATGGACTACGCCGACCCCGCCGGTGAAGAGATCGCGATCGCGGTGGCCCGAGCGGTGGGCAAGAACAGCCAGGGCTCGCTGGTCATCAACCCCGGTGGCCCGGGCGGGTCGGGTGTCGAGTTCGTGGGCCCCCTCATGGACGCCGCGAGCAAGACGCTGCGCGACTCCCTGGACATCGTGGGCTTCGACCCGCGGGGCGTGGGGCGGTCCGCACCGGTCGACTGCCTGGACGACGCCGACATGGACGTGCGTCTCGCTCGCGCCGAGGGTCTGCTCGTCGAGGTCGACCTCGACCTGGAGAAGGCTCTCGCGGACCAGGCCGAGTACGCCCAGGCGTGCCTGGACAACACGGGGCCGGTGCTGGGGCACGTGGACACCATCTCCGCCGCCCGTGACATGGACGTGCTGCGTGCTGCCCTGCGCGAGCCCACCCTCACCTATCTCGGTGTCTCCTACGGCACCCAGCTGGGCGCGACCTACGCGAACCTGTTCCCCGAGCGTGCGGGTCGGATGGTGCTCGACAGCGCGGTGGACCCGACGGTGACGGGCAGCGCGAGGGCGATGATCCAGGCTCGTGGTTTCGAGTCGGCGTTGCGTGCCTACATCGAGGACTGTCAGGCGGGCGAGGACTGCCCGCTGTCGGGGTCGGTGGATGACGGCATGGCCCAGATGGTCGAGCTCCTCGAGCAGATCCGCGAGAACCCGTTGGAGACCGGCACCGACCAGGTCGTCACCGAGTCGCTGGCGTTCACCGGCATCATCGCGGCGTTGTACAGCCAGAAAGCCTGGGGATACCTCACCATGGCGCTGGAGGGCGCGACGGAGGGCGACGGTCTCGTGCTGCTGATCCTCGCCTCGTCGTACATCCAGCGCGACCAGGACGGCTTCTACTACTCGAACATGACGGAGGCGAACGGCGCGATCAACTGTGCTGACGCCCGTGACGACATCGACCCCGCGGCCATGGCCGCCGAGGCTGAGCGGCTCAAGGAGGAGGCCCCGTTCCTGGGGCAGTACTTCGCCTACACCTCGATCGGTTGTGCGGCCTGGCCGACGCCCGCGGTAGAGCCTCTGGGCTCCTTCGCGGCCGAGGGGGCCCCGCCGATCGTGGTCATCGGGATCACCAACGACCCGGCGACCCCGTACGAGTGGGCACAGGCCCTGGCCAAGCTCCTCAGCTCGGGGGTGCTGGTCACCCTGGAGGGTGAGGGCCACGGTGCGTACGTGACCGGCAACAGCTGCGTCCAGGAGGCCGTCGACGGTTTCCTGATCGACGGCAAGGTTCCCGAGGACGGTCTGACCTGCCGATGAGGCACTGACCGCCCGGCGACGCGGGCTGGTGCGCGCTCCGACGCACCAGCCCGCGTCGCCGTGTCGGTCGCGGGTGCTGGCGCTCCGAGCGGGCGCCCGAGAGACCTGTGAGGGACGGTCAGCGCAGGGAGTAGGTCGCGATGGAGACCGCGACGTAGTGGCTGACGAAACCGGCCACCGTCAGCACGTGGAAGATCTCGTGGAAGCCGAACCAGCGGGGGCTGGGGTCGGGGCGCTTGAGGCCGTAGACCACCGCACCGAGGGTGTAGGCGAGCCCGCCGGCGATGATGAGCCACACCACGGCTGCCCCGCCGTTGGCGGAGAACTGGGGGAGGAAGGCGACGGCCACCCATCCCAGCGCGATGTAGATCGGCACGTACAGCCAGCGCGGCGCGCCCAGCCAGAGCACGCGCATGAGAAGCCCGGCCAGGGCGCCGGACCAGACGATGATGAGCAGCAGCCGGGCGGTGCTGTGCGGCAGCAGCATCACCGACAGGGGGGTGTAGGTGCCGGCGATGATGAGGAAGATGTTGGTGTGGTCCAGCCGGCGCAGCACCCCGGCGACCCGAGGTGACCAGGTGCCGCGGTGGTACACGGCGGAGGTGCCGAACAGCAGCACGGCGCTGAGGCCGAACACCACGTTGGCCCACCGCACCGGTGCGGTGGGGGAGAGCGCGACGAGCACGATGCCGGCCGCCAGGACGAACGGGGAGACCCCGGCGTGGATCCAGCCGCGCAGCCTCGGCTTCAAGGTGGCTGCGACCTGGCCGACGCGGTCACCGACAGCCTCGACCGCGTCGCCGACAGCACGGGTGAGCCCGTCGTGGCGGTGGGTGTGGTGGGCATCGGCCGCGGACATGAGCTCTCCTGCCTGGAGGAAGTTACCGGACCGTAGGTTACGCGACCGTAGGTTAGGCGTCGAGCGCTCTGCGGACTTCTTCACCAAAGGTTCGCGACGCCGATGCTCGAGGAGAGGGCTTCGCGCGGAGGCCACGCTGACGGTGGTGGCGCGACCGGGGCAGGTGGGTCAGGTGTCCCCGTCCGCGCGACGTCTTCGGTACCGTGGCCCGCGTCGGTCGTCGTGAGGGGAAGTTCCCGCGTGCATCTGCCGCATCCGCTGTATGGGTTGTACGAGCGTCGTCTGGCCGCGTCCTTGCCGCCAGAGCGGATGCCACGTCACGTCGGGGTGATCCTGGACGGCAACCGGCGCTGGGCCCGCAGCACCGGGCAGTCCTCGGTGAAGGGCCACCGTGCCGGGGCGCAGAAGATCGCCGAGGTGCTGGGCTGGAGCGAGGACATCGGCGTCGAGGTCGTCACGCTGTGGATGCTCTCCACCGACAACCTCGCCCGCGAGACCGACGAGCTCAGCCAGCTGTTGACCATCATCGAGGACGCGGTGCGTGACCTCGCTGCCTCCCGGCGCTGGCGGCTCCAGCTGATGGGCTCAGAAGACCTGCTGCCCGACCGCACGTTGCGGACGTTGCGCGACGCGCAGGCCGCGACCGCGGACGTCCAGGGCATGCACGTCAACGTCGCCGTCGGCTACGGCGGCCGCCAGGAGATCACCGACGCCGTGCGCACCGCGCTGCGCCAGCAGGCCGCCGCCGGGACGACGCTGGCCGAGCTGGCCGAGAGCTTCGACGTCGCCCACATCGCCGAGCACCTGTACACCCGGGGCCAGCCTGACCCCGACCTGGTGATCCGCACCTCCGGCGAGCAGCGCCTGTCAGGGTTCATGCTGTGGCAGTCCGCCCACTCGGAGTTCTACTTCTGCGAGGCGTACTGGCCCGACTTCCGCCGCATCGACTTCCTGCGCGCCGTCCGCTCCTACGCCCAGCGGGAGCGCCGCCGAGGTCGGTGAGGGGCGCTGTCGCGGCGTTGCTCCGAACGGTTGAACACCCCGTCGCCTTTCATGGGTTTTTTCGGACTTGTGGCCGGATAGCATCGCATTTCTGATCTTTATCAGATGTGCGACGTGGGCTCCCGATGCATCGTGTTGAGAAGTGCATCGGCGGACGGCCGAGGTTCGGGGACGTCCTACTCAGGGGCCGGAGGAGCCGTGGCGATTTCTTCAAGGTCGGCAGGAAGGCGTCGTTGGTCTGTCGTCTCGGTGTTCGCGCTCCTCTTCAGCGCCCTGGTGGTCTCGCCCGCGGCGGCGGAGGACGAGGAGCCAGGGCCAGACCTGGAGACCTCGACCGTGCTGACGGTGCGCGTCGGGGGCGACCGTACCGGTGCAGGTCAGGGCGATGTGACCGGCCTGGACGGCGTCACGCTGGGCGTGTATTCCTCAGACGGGGTGCTGGTCGACACGTGCGTCTCGGCGGCTGGCCTGTGCACGTTGGTCGTCCCCGAGACCGACCCCGAGGGGAGCAACTACAACCAGCGGTTCGTGATCCGCCAGATCGGCGTGCCGGACGGGTGGTACATGAATCCTCACCTGCGCACCGGCGGTGTGAACGCGACACCTGCCAACATTCGTGCCTATGAGTTCCAGACCCCGGCGCTGACCGCTCGGGAATACACGCCGGAGCAGCTGTTGAGCTCCACGGGCATGGGGCCCACAGGGACCGTCTCGGAGACGGCGTCGCTCGGCCACTGGCAGCAGTCCCGCAACAACCCGACGCTGACCCCCACGTGCGGGATCGGCCGGGTGGCGATCCTCGCCGACTGGTCCAGCTCGGTCAGTATCAACCCGGGCTACGCGGTGCTGCGTCAGACCCTGGACCAGATCGCGGACGCGTTCACAGGGACCCCAGGGTTCCTGTCGTTCGTCCCCTTCGGCTACCAGTACCTGCCGACCGACAGCTCCTACTTCCCGACGGCCTGCCCCAACAGCGTGGCCTCGTTCAAGGAGCTGTACGTGGACTGGGGTTCTCTGGGGAGCCAGGGGACGAACTGGGACGCTGCCCTGCGCACGGTGATGCACGGCGACCCGGACCTGGTCATCATGCTCACCGACGGCAACCCGACCGTGTGGGGCGGCGGCGACCTCGGCCAGGGCGGGGCGAGCAGCAACCAGCTGGCTGACGTGGAGGCGGCGATCTTCGCCGCGAACACCCTGAAGGCCAACGGCATCCGCGTGGTGGCTCTCGGGGTCGGCGACGGGGTGTCCCAGGCGTCGGGCGGTGAGGCGAACCTGCGCGCGGTCTCGGGGCCGACAGCGTTCGACGGCTCCAACTACCGGGAGGCCGACTACTACCAGACCGCTGACTACGTGCGGGCGGCCGAGGTGTTCAGGCAGATGGCCATCGACTCCTGCGAGGGGACGCTCACCGTCGTCAAGCGGGTCGTGAGACCTGACGGCTCGATCACCGCGGGCGACAGCGTCGTGGCCGGCCCGGGGTGGGAGTTCACCGTGTCCGGCGAGGTCATCACCGGGGGCAGCCAGACCACCGAGACCGACCAGACCGGCACCGTCAAGTTCGACCTCGCCGCCGGGGAAGACCTCCTGACCGACGTACGTGTCGCTGAGAGGCAGCACACCGGTTACACCCTGCTGCCTGTCGACGGCACGCCTGACGGACCGAAGGCGATGTGCACGTGCATCGGGACCGGCACCATCTACACGGTGACCAACGACCCTGACGACCCGAACGCGCTGCACGTGCACGACATCCCTGCCTATGGGGCGACCACCTGCACCGTCTACAACAGAGCACCCGAGGACTCCACCTCCGTCCAGGTCGACAAGCGCTGGGTGATCGACGGCGAGACCGTGGCCGACGGGCAGCAGCCGTACGGGCTCGAGGCGGCCCTGCTGCTGACGGCCCGGCCTGGCGGTGCTCCCACCAACGGCGTCGCGCACCCTATCGACAGCGCGCGGTTCGGTGAGGAGTACCACCGGTACTCCGAGGAGGACGGCGGCTACTTCAGCGCCATCGACGGCGTGACCATCGGCGAGACGGTCACCGACGGCCCGTACTGCACCACCGACCCCAGCCGCACCACGATCCACGCGCTGGCCTCCGAGTCCAGCGGCACCTACACCGGGATCAACCCACGGCTACGAGAGAACCACCAGGTGAACCTCTTGGCCGACCCCACGTGGAACCACTACGTCATCACGAACTACGCCGACTGCACCCCACCTCTGCGGTGGACCTTGTCGAAGTCCTCAGACCCGGTGTCGGGGACGACCGTCGACCCGGGCAGCCGGGTGACCTACACCGTGACCGTGGAGAACCTCGAGCCGGAGAGCCTGGTCGGGCTGCGAGACCTGACGATCGTCGATGACCTGACCGACGTGCTCGGTCTGGCGGACCTGGACGAGACGAGCATCACCCCGAGCACCGGTGACGCCACCTTCTCGGGCACGACGCTGACCTGGCTGATCGACGCTCTCGACAGCACGGCGACCCTCACCTATGCCGTCGTCCTGCACGAGGACGTGGGCTATGCCCTCCAGATCGCCAACGCCGTCTACGGCCTGCCCTCGGGCGGAGACCCTGAGGTGCCGGGCAGCGAGGGCGTGCCGCCGGAGCAGTGCGTGGAGGACGAGCCGTGCGTGACGGTCCACCACACACCGCGCGCCGTCATCGAGGGTGTGGTCTACGACCTCGCCCTGCGGATGTGGGTCGGGGAGGTCTACCGCGACGGGCTCCTGGTGCACAGCCTGCACCCGCACTCGGACCACCCCGGGCCGTCCCACCACATCCCGTACGTCGGGTTCGACGACCCCGAGTACGACACCCTGGTCGGAGACCTCCTGGTGATGCACATCCACCTGTTCAACCAGGGCGAGGGGATCGCCCGCCTCGAACAGCTGGCCGGATACATCCCTGACAGCCTCACGCTCGCCACCCCTGCGGACATCGCCCAGATCGTCCCGGTCGACGGGCCGATCACCAACGGGTACTGGTCCATGGGCAGCGACGGCAACCTCTACTACGACCCTCCCGACCCGATCGTGATCGACCCCGGGCAAGAGGCACGGGTCCGGATGACGGTCGAGGTGGGCCCCAGCAGCGCGCCCATCCCTGACAGCCGGTACACCGAGGTCGACATGTACATGGAGATCAGCGCGTTCTCCGGGCTGGTGACGCTCCAGCAGGCCGAGGAGTCCGGGGTGTCGCCTCTCGTGGCGGCCATGGCGGTCCCGGCCCCGGCGCAGGACGCCGTGTGGCTCGCGGTGATGGACATCGACTCGCACCCCGACGACACCAACAACGAGGTCCCCGACGGTCTGTACAAGACCAACGTGATCCACGAGTCCGCTCACTCCAACCTCGGGGGCCTGCGAGCGTTCACCGTCCTCGCCGTCGGGCTCGACGAGGACGACCACGACGGCATCCACCTGCGGGTGGTGCGTCAGGAGGTCCTCGTCTCCGACGGACCGACCCCGGGCAGCTCTCGCGGCTTCCTGGCCTCCACCGGCATCACCCTGTGGCTGACCGCGGCGATCTCGCTGGTCGTCATGACGGCAGGCTGGGCGATGGTCGCCAGGCGCAGGTGCCTGCGGACGGCCGAGCAGCGATAGAGCTGCCCCGCTGGCGCACGGGGTCGTAGCGGCACCGTAGTGTCGTGAGCCTGGACGCCCGTCCGTCCAGGGAGCATCGACCAGCCGGGCGCCATCCCGTGGGGAGGGCTCCTCCGGCTCGCCAGCGAAGGGACCGCCGATGTCGAGGCCAGCCAGCCGCGCTCCTGTCGCCGCGCTCGTCGACCTGCACGGGCGCAGCGCGTGGAGCATCCTGCCCGCGCTGCTCGCCGGGTTCTTCATGATCATGATCGACACGACGATCGTGAACATCGCCGTGCCGACGCTCGTCAAGACCTTCGACGCGAGCCTGGTGAAGGTCGGGTGGGTCAGCTCGGCCTATCTGCTGACGTTCGCGGTGCTGCTGCTGGTCTCCGGGCGGCTCGGGGACAGGTTCGGCCCCAGGCCGGTGTTCGCGACCGGGCTGGTGGTGTTCACCGGGGCCTCGCTCGCGTGCGGGCTGTCGCCGAGCATCGAGTGGCTCATCGCCGCCCGGACGGTGCAGGGTGTCGGCGGCGCGCTGATGACCCCGCAGACCATGGCGATGATCACGCGGGTGTTCCCGCCGCACCAGCGCGGCGCGGCGCTGGGCCTGTGGGGCTCGGTGGCTGGCGTGGCGACCATCACCGGCCCGCTCCTCGGTGGTCTGCTGGTCGAGACCGTCGGCTGGGAGTGGATCTTCTTCGTGAACCTTCCGGTCGGGGTCGTCGCGCTGTGGCTCACGTATCGACGGCTGCCGAGGCTCGAGCGGCACACCCGTCGCATCGACGGGTGTGGTGTGGTGCTGTCCGTCCTGGGCCTGTTCTTGCTGGTCTTCGGGCTCCAAGAGGGAGAGGCCTACCGGTGGGGCGTGGTGGTCGGGGGCGTCACCGTCTGGCACATGATGGGTGTCGGGCTGGTGCTGCTGGGCGTCTTCGGCTGGTACCAGGTACGACGTGGCGACGACGCGCTGCTTCCCATGCGGCTGTTCAAGGACCGGAACTTCTTCCTCGCCAACATCTCGGGCGCGGCCGTGGGGTTCGCGATGACGGGGCTGTTCTTCCCGCTCACCCTGTTCTTGCAGGCTATCGCCGGGCTGTCGCCGATCCAGGCCGCGCTGGTCGCGCTTCCCGGGTCGCTGGTCACCGGTGTGGTGGCCCCGTTCGCGGGCCGGCTCTCCGACCGTGTGCCCGCCAAGTGGGTGGTGGGCTTCGGGTTCGCCGTGTTCGCCGTGGCGGTCGCGTGGATGGCGCTGTGGGTCTCCGCCGACGACTCCCCGTGGCGCCTGCTCGCCCCGAACGCCCTGCTCGGTGTGGGCACCGGGGCCGTGTTCTCCCCGCTGGCCAACCTGGCCACCTCCGGCCTGGACCAGCGCACCGCCGGGGCCGGGGCCGGGGTGTTCAACACCAACAGGCAGGTCGGCGGTGTGATCGGCTCGGCGGCGATGATCGCCATGCTGACGTCTCGCCTGTCGCAGACCGTCCCCGCCGCTGCTCGCGACGCGGCGGCCTCGCTGCCCGCGCCCTACCAAGAGCAGTTCGTCGCCAGCTTCGCCGACGCGGGCTCGACCCTCGGCACCCCGCTGGCGAACATCCAGGTGCCTCCGGACGTCCCCCCGCAGGCGTCCGAGGCGATCAAGGCCGCCGCGACCACGGCGATCAGCCACGGCTTCGCCACCGCCGCGGGTCAGACCCTCGCGCTCGCCGCCGCGGTGGCTGCCGTCGGCATGATCTCGGCCCTGGTCATGCGCGGCGGCCGCACCCACCGCGACACCGAGACTCCCGCCTGACAGGTCAGGGTGTGGGTGGGCGGGTCATGGCCAGGACGTCGAGGGCGGTGTCGAGCTGGGCCTCGGTGATCTCGCCGCGGTCCACGAAGCCGAGGTCGATGGTGGCCTGGCGCACCGTGAGGCCGGCGGCGACCGCGTGCTTGGCGATCTTCGCGGCGTTCTCGTAGCCGATGATGCGGTTCAGGGGGGTCACGATCGACGGGGACGACTCGGCCAGCGCACGGGCGCGGTCCACGTTCGCCGTGATGCCGGCGACGGTGCGGTCGGCCAGCACGCGGGTCGAGGTCGCCAAGAGGCGGACAGACTCCAGCAGGGCCGAGGCGATCACCGGGACCTGCACGTTGAGCTCGAACGCTCCGCTCGCCCCCGCCCACGCCACGGTCGCGTCGTTGCCGACCACGCGCGAGCACACCTGGAGCACCGCCTCAGGCACCACCGGGTTCACCTTGCCCGGCATGATCGACGACCCCGGTTGCAGGTCAGGCAGGACGATCTCGCCCAGGCCGGTCCTCGGGCCCGAGCCCATCCAGCGCAGGTCGTTGCAGATCTTCGTCAGGCTCACCGCGACCGTACGTAGCGCCCCCGACATCTCGACCAGCCCGTCGCGGGCCGACTGCGCCTCAAAATGATCGAGCGCCTCGGTCAGCGGCAGGCCGGTGTCCTCACGCAACAGCTCGATGACGCGCCGGGAGAACCCGGCGGGAGTGTTGATCCCGGTGCCCACCGCCGTGCCGCCCAGCGGCACCTCGGCCGTCCGGGGCAGCGCGGCGGTGACCCGGTCGATCCCGTAGCGCACCGCCTGGGCGTAGCCGCCGAGCTCTTGGCCCAGGGTCACCGGGGTGGCGTCCATCAGGTGGGTGCGCCCGGCCTTGACCACGTCGGCCGTCTCGACCGCCTGGGTCGCCAGCGCCCCGGCCAGGTGCGCCAGCGCCGGTATCAGGTCGCGCACCACAGCGGCGGTCGCTGCCACGTGCACCGAGGTCGGGAACACGTCGTTGGACGACTGCGAGGCGTTGACGTGGTCGTTGGGGTGCACGTCCCGACCGAGGCGGGCGCTGGCGAGGGTCGCGATCACCTCGTTGGTGTTCATGTTCGAGCTCGTGCCCGACCCCGTCTGGTACACGTCCACCGGGAAGTGGGCGTCGCGGAACGAGGTGTCGTGGGCCCTCGCGGCCACCTCGTCGGCCGCGGCCGCGACGGCCTCGGCCACCTCCGGGTCGAGCACCCCCAGCTCAGCGTTCGCATGAGCGGCGGCTTTCTTGACCCGGGCCAGCGCCTCGATGTGGCTGGGCTCCAACCCACGTCCGGAGATCGGGAAGTTCTCCACCGCCCGCTGCGTCTGCGCCCGGTACAGCGCCGACGCCGGGACCCGGACCTCTCCCATCGTGTCGTGCTCGATGCGGAACGTCGCCCCGTCGTCCTGGCTCATGCCTCCCATCCTCACCGACGCGCCGCGCGGCGTCACCCAGAGCGTCGGCGTGCGTCTCACCGATGGGGCCTTGCCGCTCGCCGGAGGCTGCCGACATCCCGGCAGGACTCCGGCGGACCGACAAGGCCTCGCCAGGCTGACGAGAAGTCGGTGCGCCGGCGACAGCCTGACGAGGTGGCGAGAGCCGACGACGCTGAGGGGTCAGGCGAGGTCGGCGAGGGTGGGCGGGTCGGCGCCGGGGCGGGAGACGGTGATCGCCGCGAGCCGGACGCAGCGGGTCAAGATCTGCTCGACGGTGCTCTCCGGGGCCGCACGCAGCTGGGGGCGTCGCTCGGCGCCCAGCAGGTCGGCCGACCACAGACCGTCGATCAGGCCGCTCATGAACGCGTCCCCGGCGCCTACCGTGTCGACCACGGTGACCTCGGGGGCCTCGACCTGGACCGTCGCGCCGCTCGCCGTCACCGCCAGAGCACCGGCGCTGCCCAGGGTCACGACGACGAGCGCCGGCCCGGCGCTCACCCACCGTCTCGCCACCTCGGTCGGGTCCTCGCCGGGCAGCAGCCAGGCGAGGTCTTCCTCGGAGACCTTGATCACGTCGGCGCTCACGATCAGCTGCTGCACGGAGCGCAGCACCCGCTGGGCCGGGCCCACGATGCTCGGGCGCAGGTTCGGGTCGTAGGTGAGCGTGCTGGTCGCGCGGTAGCGGTGCAGCTCGCTCACCACGGCGTCGGCGCCCGGCTGCAAGGCCGTGGCGATCGACCCTGTGTGCACCACCAGGGGCGAGGTGTCGCGACGGGCGTAGTCGGCGGGCAGGTCCCAGTCCATGTCGAAGATGTAGTCGGCTGTCTCGTCCGCGTGCAGGTACACCGTCGCCACCGACGTGCGCGCCGGACGACGCGAGCCGGTGACCAGGTGCACCCCCGAGGCCGCGACGTGGTCGCGGATCAGCGCCCCGTCGGCGTCGCCGCCGACCCAGCTCGCCAGGTCGACGTCGCGCCCGAGACGGGCCAGGCCGACGGCCACGTTGGCCGGTGAGCCTCCAGGGCACCGCTCGGTCGAGCCGTCGACGCGGACCACCGCGTCGATCAACGCCTCACCGATGACCAGGGCGTGGTCCATCCTCACTCCTCGCCGTCGTCGGGCCGGTCGTCTGGTTCGCTGAGCGCGGCCTCGAGACGCTCACGAGCCCCGTCGAGCCACTCCTGGCACCGTGCCGCCAGCGCCTCGCCGCGTTCCCACAGGGCCAACGACTCTTCCAGGGTCCCGGTTCCGGACTCCAGGTGCCCGACCACCTCGACCAGCTCGTCACGGGCCTGCTCGTACCCCAGCTCGTCCACCGGGGGTCTCATCGCGTCCACAGCGCAAGTCAACCAGGTGTGTCCTCAGTCATCCAGGGCGATTCTTCCCATCTCTCGAGGATGTCGTCCTCTTTGTGGCGGGCTTCTTCTCCGCGGGCTGGGCTCGTCGTGAGACCTGGGCGGCCAGCGAGCCGCCAGCCACCCGGATCGTCAGCGGGTCGCCGTCACGCACCTGGTCGGGGGTGCGCAGCACGGTGCCGTCGGCCAGGCGCACCACCGCGTAGCCGCGGTCGAGAGTCGCTGCCGGTGAGAGAGCGTGCAGCGCCGTGACCAGGCGGGACAGGTCGGCCCGGGCGGCATCGAGGCGTCCGCTCACGGCACGGGTCAGCCGCTCGTGATGGGCGATCAGCTGTTGCTGGGGGACGGTGAGCAGGGTGAGAGGGCGGGCCAGCACCGGGCGGTCGCGCAGCAGGTCCAGCTGTTGGTGCTCCCGGTCCAGCCGCAGGCGCAGCGCGGCTCGGGTGCGCGTGCGGGCCTGGACCAGCCGGGCCCGCTCCTCGGTGACGTCGGGCACGACGCGCTTGCCGGCGTCGGTCGGGGTCGAGGCGCGCACGTCGGCGACCAGGTCCAGCAGGGGGGTGTCCTGCTCGTGCCCGATCGCGCTGACGACAGGCGTGCGGCAGGCCGCGGCGGCGCGCACCAGAGTCTCGTTGCTGAACGGCAGCAGATCCTCGAAAGAGCCGCCGCCGCGGGCCACGACGATCACGTCCACCCGTGGGTCGGCGTCGAGCTCGGCCAGGGCAGCGGTCACCTCCGGCACCGCGTGCGCGCCCTGCACGCTGACCCTGCGGATCTCGAAGCGCACCCCGGGCCAGCGCGCCCGGGCGTTGGTGACCACGTCGTGCTCGGCGTCGCCCTGCTGAGCACAGACCAGCCCGACGAGGTGGGGCAGGAACGGCAGGGCCTTCTTGCGGGCCGGGTCGAACAGCCCCTCGGCGCCCAGCACGCCCTTGAGGTGCTCGAGGCGTGCCAGCAGCTCTCCCAGGCCGACCAGCTGGGCGCTGTCGGCGACGAAGGAGAGGTCGCCCCGCTTCTCGTAGAAACGGGGGCGTGCGTGCACGACCAGCCGTGCGCCGTCGTGCAGCTCCAGCCCGTCCAGCGCCTTGGCGTCGACGGTGACCTTCAACGACATGTCCACGTCGGTGTCACGCAGGGTGAGGAACACCAGCCGGTTCCAGCGGCGCAGGTTCAGCACCTGCCCCTCCACCCACACCGGTGGCATCCGTGCGACGTAGTCGGCGACCTTCGGGGCGACGTGGCGCACCGGCCAGGGCCGCAGCGCCGTGGTGTCGCCCGCCCTCAGCGGCAGGGGCTGGGCTTCGCCTGTGCTCATGGCTCATTCTCTCCGGCTCGTCGCGGGAGACGGTCGCCGGGTCGGGCAGGGCGGGGCGTGCGGCGTTCGGGGGAGGAGCCGCACGAACCGGACGGAGGGGCACGTACTCTTGTCGCCGTGACCGAGGGGCTGACCAAGCAGGTGCTGCTGGCCGCTCCGCGCGGGTACTGCGCGGGGGTCGACCGGGCGGTGGTCGCCGTCGAGCGTGCCCTCGAGCTGTACGGGCCGCCGGTGTACGTGCGCAAGGAGATCGTGCACAACCGGCACGTCGTGGCGTCGCTGGCCGAGCGCGGCGCGGTGTTCGTCGACGAGGTCGACCTGGTGCCCGAGGGTGCCCGGGTGGTGTTCTCCGCGCACGGAGTCTCCCCGGCCGTCCGCGAGCACGCCGCCGAGCGGGGGCTGCGCACGATCGACGCGACCTGCCCCCTGGTCACCAAGGTGCACAAAGAGGCGGTGCGCTTCGCCGCCGACGACCTCGACATCCTGCTCATCGGGCACACCGGTCACGAGGAGGTCGAGGGCACCCAGGGCGAGGCCCCCGACCACGTGCAGGTGGTCGACTCGCCGGAGGCTGTCGACGCGGTGCGGGTGCGTGACCCGGACAAGGTCGTGTGGATCTCCCAGACCACGCTCTCGGTGGACGAGACCCAGGAGACCGTGCGGCGGCTGCGGGGGCGGTTCCCGAACCTGATCGACCCGCCCTCGGACGACATCTGCTACGCCACCCAGAACCGTCAGGTCGCGGTCAAGGCGATGGCGCCGCGCTGCGACGTGGTCATCGTCGTCGGCTCGGCGAACTCCTCGAACTCGGTGCGTCTGGTCGAGGTGGCGCGTGAGGCCGGTGCCCAGGCTCATCGGGTCGACGCGGCCGACGAGGTGGACCCGGCCTGGCTGGCTGGTGCGACGACGGTCGGTGTCACCTCGGGGGCGTCGGTGCCCGACGTGCTGGTGCGCGACCTGGTAGACCTGCTCGCCGCGCACGGCTTCGGGGAGGTCGAGGAGGTCCGCACCACCTCCGAGACGCTGCGCTTCGCCCTGCCCCACGAGCTGCGAGCCGACCTCCGCACCAGCTGACCGCTGGGGGCTCGTCAGCCGGTGCGCGGCTCGGTGCCGGGCGTGCGGGGCTCGGTCTCGAGGGCGACCACCTGCTCCTCCGCCGAGGCGACCAGCTCGGGAGCGCTGACGGCCGAGAGGCGTGGGTTCGCCGGCTGCGGTGCGTCGAGCTCGGTGTCGACCACACCGAGAGCTTGGAAGCGACGCGCGCTGACCAGCACACGCCTCTCGAGCGACCCGACGGTCTCGTTGTACGCGCCAGCCGCCGAGTCCAGGGCGCGGCCTAGCTTGGACAGGTGCCCGCCCATGGTGGCGAGCCGTCCGTGGAGCTCGCGGCCCACGTCCAGCACCTTCTGGGCGTTGTCGGCCAGCGCGTCCTGACGCCAGGCGTAGGCCACCGTGCGCAGCAGGGCGAGCAGGCTGATCGGGGTGGCGATGATGACCTGCTTGTCGAAGGCGTGCTCCACGAGCGTCGGGTCGGCCTCGAGCGCGGCGGACAAGAACGACTCGACAGGCACGAACATCACGACGAACTCTGGTGCCGGGGTGAACTGTTCCCAGTAGCGCTTGGCCGCCAGGGCGTCCACGTGGGTGCGTACCTGACGGGCGTGCGCCTCGAGCCCGGCCGCGCGCCCGCTCGGGTCGTCGGCCTCCGCGGCCTCCAGGAAACCCAGGAACGGGACCTTCGCGTCGACCACCACCCGCTTGCCGCCCGCGAGCCGCACCACCAGGTCGGGCCGCAGCGCGCCGTCGTCGGTGCGGGCGTGCTCCTGCTCGGTGAAGTCGACCCGGTCGAGCATCCCGGCGGCCTCCACGACGCGCCGCAGCTGCACCTCGCCCCACCGGCCGCGCGCCTGCGAGCCGCGCAGCGCCGTGACCAGCCGGGAGGTCTGGTCGCGCAGCGCGGTCGCGTCCTCGCGCATGGCCCGCACCTGGGCGCTCAGCGCCGCGTGCCCCTCGACGCGGGCCTGCTCGGAGGTGGTCAGCTGGCGGCGCACGTCGTCCAGGGCGCGCGTCATCGGGTCCAGCAGACCCCGGAACGCCTGCTCACGGGAAGCGAGCTCACCGGCGGCGATCTTCTGGTCGGCGGCGAACCGCTCCTGGGCCAGGGCGAGCAGCCGGTCAGACGACTCGGCGAACGCCTGCGCGGTGAGCGCGGCCACCCGATCGGCCCCGTGCTGCTCGGACGCCGCCAGCAGAGCCTCCGCCTTCTCTGCCCGCACCTGGGCCAGATGCAGCGCGCTCAGCCCTCGCCTCCCGGCGAGCAACCACCCGAGCGCGACCCCCACGCCAAGACCCAGCACGCCCCAGAGAAGCTCCATGCCCCTAGCCTGCCCCACCCCGCCCACATCCCCCGGCGGTCGACGTCCGCCGGTGAGACGGTTTCAGTGCCGGTGAGACGGTTTGAGTCGTCTCACCGGCGTGGAAGCGTCTCATCGGCGAGATGCTGCCCGGGCTCTCGTCGGGGGGCGCGGTGGTGGGGGCTCTAGACTTGCCGGCCGTGGCACTCACCATCGGGATCGTCGGCCTGCCCAACGTCGGCAAGTCGACCCTCTTCAACGCTCTGACCCGCGCCAGCGTGCTCGCGGCGAACTACCCGTTCGCGACCATCGAGCCGAACGTAGGGGTCGTCCCGCTGCCTGACCCGCGCCTGGACGTGCTGGCCGAGGTGTTCGGCTCCGAGAAGACCATCCCGGCCACGGTGTCGTTCGTGGACATCGCCGGGATCGTGCGCGGGGCGAGCCAGGGGGAGGGGCTGGGCAACAAGTTCCTGGCCAACATCCGCGAGGCGGACGCGATCTGCGTGGTCACCCGCGCTTTCGCGGACCCTGACGTGGTGCACGTGGACGGCGACGTGGACCCGGGGTCGGACATCGAGACGATCCGCACCGAGCTCGTCCTGGCCGACCTCGACACCGTGGAGCGCGCCCTGCCCCGCCTCGAGAAGGAGGTCCGGGCGAAGAAGGCCGAGCCAGCCCTGCTCGCCGCGACCCAGGCCGCCCACGAGGTGCTCGCCGCCGGCCGCACGCTCTATGGCTCGGGCCTCGACCTCACCGAGCTCGCGCCGTTGCAGCTGATGACCGCCAAGCCGTTCATCTACGTGTTCAACACCGACGACGACGGGCTGGCCGACGAGGCCATGCAGGCCGACCTGAAGGCGTTGGTCGCCGGTGCGGACACGGTGTTCCTGGACGCGAAGCTCGAGGCCGAGCTGGTCGAGCTCGAGCCCGACGAGGCCCGCGAGATGCTCGAGGCCACCGGCCAGACCGAGTCCGGTCTGGACCAGCTGGCCCGCGTCGGCTTCCACACCCTGGGCCTGCAGACGTACCTGACCGCTGGCCCCAAGGAGGCCCGCGCCTGGACCATCCGCGTCGGCTGGACGGCTCCCCAGGCGGCCGGGGTGATCCACACCGACTTCCAGAAGGGCTTCATCAAGGCCGAGATCGTCTCCTACGACGATCTGGTCGCCGCCGGGTCGCTGGCCGCCGCACGCTCCGCGGGCAAGGCTCGCATCGAGGGCAAGGACTACGTCATGGCCGACGGCGACGTGGTGGAGTTCCGCTTCAACCTCTGACCCGAGGGGCCGGCTGTCGACAGCCTGGGCTCTCAGACCGGCCCGGCGCGTCAAGCCCCGGCCCTGACCGAGCGGCGCCGCCTGCACGTGCGGGCGGCGCCGCTCGGCTCTGTGGAGGGCTAGGTGGCGCGGTCGAGTCAGGCCCACGGGCCGTGACTATCGGCGTGTCGCTGGGCGCGCCCGGGTGAAGTCGGAAGGGACTCCTTTCGGGGTATATGACCGAGATGCCTGAGATGCGTAGGGTCGTCCCGATCGTCACCGTGACCGGTGTGCCGATCATCCCTGACGTCTCGTGTGCCTGACAGAGCTCGTCTGTGCGGGGCTCGTGTGCCCAGGGTCTGTGCGTCCAGTGACCTGGAGGTCCTGTGTCTCGTCATCCCTCGCGCTCGGTCGCGGCTCTCGGCGCCGCGCTGGTCGTCACGCTCCTCGGCGGGATTCCCGCCGTCGCGACCGACCCCTCGGGAGGTGACCCGGCCGCGACGCTGGCGGCGGTGGCACCGGTGGGAGTGACCGGCCCGGCGCCGGTCTCGCGGAGCATGGCTGACGCCGAGGGCCCGGTGACCGCGTTCGTGGCCCTGTCGACCAGGGCGGGCGTCGACGTGGCCGAGGCCGGTGGGTCGCCCGCCGCGGTGCGGGCGGCGCGCGTCGTGACCGAGACGACGGCCGAGGCCGTGGTGCCGGCCGAGCTGACACCCGACACCGTCGGTGCGCCGGGCCCGCAGCGGATCGCGACGGTCACGAACCTGATGGCGGGCGCGCTGGTGGTCGGCGACGCCGCGCAGGTCCGAGCGCTGGCCGCTGACGCCAAGGTCACCGGGATCTACCGGGTGGTCCCCAAGACCATCACCAACGCCACGTCGGTGACGCTGACCCAGACGCTGGCCGCCTGGCAGAGCACCGGCAGGACGGGCGAGGGCGTGACCATCGGGATCGTCGACACCGGGATCGACTACACCCACGCCGGCTTCGGCGGGCCCGGCACGGCCCAGGCCTACGCCGACGCGTACGGGGCCGACGGCACCGGCCCCGTCCCCGAGGGCTCCTACGACCTGGCGAAGTTCATCGAGGGGGTCGGCTACGACTTCGCTGGCCCGGGGTACTTCGGGCCCGGCAGCGTGCCGGTCCCCGACGCCAACCCCATCGACCCGCGCGGCGAGGGTCACGGCTCGCACGTGGCCGCCACGGCCGCCGGGTACGGCGTGACCGCTGACGGCACCACGTTCGACGGTGACTACCGAGGCCTCACCGACCTCTCCGGCTGGCAGGTCGGCCCCGGGTCGGCCCCGCAGGCCAGGCTGGCCGCCCTGAAGGTGTTCGGCGACGCCGGCGGCTCGACAGAGCTGGTGATCCCCGCGCTGGACTGGGCGGCAGACCCTGACGGCGACGGCGACCTCAGCGACCGCCTCGACGTGGTGAACCTCTCGCTGGGCTCGCCCCACGCCCCGGCCGACGACCCGGACGTGCTGGCCGTGGAGAGGATCACCGCGCTGGGCACCGTCGTGGTCACCTCGGCCGGCAACGAGGGCGACGTGGAAGGCGTCGGCGGATCCCCGGGCAACGCCGCCAGCGCGATCGCCGTCGCCGCCTCGCTCGGGGCAGACCTCGGCGGCGGGTGGGCCACCGACGTGCTCGCCCCGTTCTCCTCGCGCGGTGTCCACGGGTCGTTGGGCTGGGCGAAGCCCGACGTCGCCGCCCCCGGAGCCCCCGTCGTCTCGGTGGCCGTGGGCAGCGGCACCGGGAGCACCGCCCGGATGGGCACGTCGATGGCCTCGCCCCACGTCGCGGGCATCGCCGCCCTCGTGCGTCAGGCCCAGCCCGGCTGGTCGGTCACCCAGGTCAAGGCCGCGGTGGTGAACACCGCTGTGCACGACGTCACCGAACCGGGGCCCCAGGGCGGCGTCTACGGCCCGGCGCGTGTCGGCTCCGGCCGCGTCGACGCGCTGCGCGCGACCACCACCACCCTGCTGGCCTACGACACCGAGCGCCCCACCGCCACCTCCGTCTCCTTCGGCGTCGTGAACGTGGGCGCGAGCACGGTGACGGCCCAGAGGCGGGTCACCATCGAGAACACCGGGAGCGCCCCGGCCACGGTGGACGCCAGGTACGTCGCCTCCACCACCACCGGCGGGGCGTCGATCACGGTCTCGCCGGCGCGGGTCACCGTCCCGGCCGGGCAGTCCACGACGGTCACGGTCATGCTCACCGCGGACCCGGCCACCCTCGCCCGCGACCTGGACCCCACCCAGGAGGCCGAGACCCTCGGGCTCCCGAGGGAGCACGTCTCACGGTTGTCCGGGCGTCTGGTGCTCACCTCGGGCGACGGCACCGAGCTGCGCGTACCGGTGCAGGCGGTGCCCAGGCCCACCTCGGCGCTGACCAGCCCGGCGGGCCTGACCTTCGTCGACGGCACCGCCCGGCTCCAGGTCGACGGGCGCACCCTGGACCCGGACAACGAGTGGTACTCGTTCGCCACCCCGATGATCCTCGGCACGGTCAGCCCCGCGCTGAACCCGCTGGCCCCGGAGCACTCGGTGCTCACCTCTCCGTCCACGCTCGCCGCCGGTGACGTCCGACACGTCGGCTGGGGCACCACCGCCCCGGCGCTCGCGGCCGCCGGCGACGACCCGACCAGCGGTGTGCTGACCGTCGGCGTCTCCACCCAGGGCGAGTGGGCGAACCTCGGCACCGCCTTCACCCTGTGGGTGGACATCGACGTGGACGGCGACGGCACCGACGACTACTCGACCGTGGTGGCCAAGGCGCTCGGCGAGGACGACAACCCCGTGGACCTCACCGTGGCCTGGACCATCGACACCACGACGTGGGAGACGGTCGGCGCCTACCCGGTCAACGAGCTGTTCGGGGACGTCGTCGCCGGGGTGTTCGACGGCTCCGTCGTCGTCGTCCCGATCCCGCTGGCCCTGATCCCCCCAGGGTCCTCACCGACCGTCACCGTCTCGACATGGTCGTACTACGCGACCGACGGGGGGATGATCGACCAGGCCGACCCGTTCCAGGTGGACCCCTACGACCCGCCGGTGTGGTTCGAGTCCAACGTCGGCCCGCGTCAGACCAGCCTCGTCACCGACAGCGACCGGACCATCACCGCCCACCAGGGCCCTGGTGCCGACGAGGTGCGGGTGCTGATGCTCTACCCGCAGAACTCCGCACCGGACGACCGGGTCCAGGTGCTCGACGTCACGGTTCCCGGCGCGACACCGACCCCGGAGCCCAGCCCCACCAGCACGACCGGACCCGGTGCCGCGGACGGTGCTGGCGCGGGTGCCGGGACGGGGGTGCTCGCCGTCACCGGCGCCGACGTCGTGTGGCTGGTCGTGCTGCTCGTCGTGGCGCTCAGCGTCGGTGCGGCGCTCGTGGCCGCCCGCAGGCGTGCGCACGGCTGACCATCGAGCCACGAGGAGGTGAGCCCTGTCAGCGCGTGAAGCCGACGTCCTGCCAGCGGACCGTCTCGAGCTGGGCGGGCCCGTAGTTGCGCAGGGTCGAGGTGGCACCCCACACGGTGGGCTCGGAGAACAGCGGGATCACCGTGAACATGCCGACCAGCCGCTCGTCGATCTCGTTGGCCAGGTGGACGCGCGCCTCAGGGTCCAGCTCGGCGTTGGCCCGCTGCCACATCGACCCCAGGCTCTGCTCGGTGACGCCCGGCAGGTTCCACGGAGAGTCCGCCGGGTAGAAGAACGCCTCACGGCCGGCGATCGGGAACGCCTCGCCCTCCCAGCTGAAGTACGCCACGTCGAAGGCACGGGCCTCGGTGTTGACGTAGGAGCCGAAGAACGTCTCTGCGGGGACCGCCTCGATGGTCACGTCGAAGCCGGCCCGGCCGGCCTGCTGGGCGACGAGCTGGGCGACCGAGCTCGATGCCCGGATGCCGGACGGGATGACGAACCGGACGGTCAGAGGCTCGCCGTCCTTGGTCGCCACCGGTCCGGAGACGTCGTACCCGGCCTCGGTGAGCAGCTCACGGGCTCGTTCCACCCCGCCGTCGAGCAGCGGGGTCACGTGGTCGACGTACCCCTGCTGCCCGGCGACGAAGAACATGTTGCCCTGCGTCTGGACCTGCGACCCGACCCCGTCCAGGACGGCCCGGGCCAGCACCTCGCGGTCCAGCGACAGCGCGAGAGCCTGACGCACCCGCACGTCAGACAGGTGCGGGGACAGCCCGTTCAGCGTGAGGTTCCGGAAGCGCGAACCCTGCGACCGCAGGATCAGCGCGTCGTCGCGTGACTGCGCGATGCGGTAGGCGTCGGTGTCGCTGTACAGATCGACCGCGTCCAGCTCCCGGTTGGCGAACGCCTGGGCCAGGCCGGAGCGCGACACCGCGGTGAGCACGACGGTGCCCAGCTTGGGGGTGTCGCCCCACCAGGACGGGTTGCGCTGGAGGGTGAGCACCTTCGCGTCGTCGTCGATCGAGCTCACGACGAACGGGCCGCCGGAGACGTAGGCGGCACCGTCGGCGGCCATCGGGCCGTGGGCCCAGGCGGCCTCGAAACGGTCGGGGGTGTCGAGCGCCCAGCGCGGGTAGAACAGCCCCAGCGCGGTCGGCCAGTCGGCGTTGACCCGTGCGAAGCGGATGAGGACGTCGCGCTCGTCCTCGCCAGCGGTCACGGCCTCGACGTCGCGCCAGACGGTGGTCGACCCCACCGCGTAGGCGGGGTCCGCGCCGCTCAGCGCCTGCCAGGTCGCGGCGACGTCCTCGACCGTGATGGGGGTGCCGTCCGACCAGACGGCGTCCGGGTTGATCCGTACCTGCACGACCTGGGGGTCGGTGGAGCGCAGCGTGACCTGCGTCGCGTAGTCGGGGTCGGCCGTCCAGCCGCCGTCCTCGGTGAGCCGGACGAACGACGGCAGGTAGAGCCTTGCGATCATGACGTCGTCAGCCGACAGGGAGCTCGCCGAGTAGACCTGATACGTGGCGGGCAGGGCGTCGACAGCCAGCCGCAGGATGCCACCGTCGGCCAGGTCGTCACGGTCGGCGGCGACCCATCCGGTGGAAGGGAGGTCACCGGGAGGGGTGGTCGCCGTCGGGGACGTCCCGCCCTGGGCACACCCGGACGCGGCGAGCAGGCTGAGCGTGCCGAGCAGCGCCAGGGATCTGGTCAGGCAGGTCCGCGCGCTCACACGACCACCCCCGCGGCCGATCCTGGGCGCACGAGGTCTTCGGACATGGTGGGAGGAGCATCACCCAGACCGAGAAGCGTTGTCCACCGCACCGGTCGTCCGGCCACGTCAGGCCGCAGGTTGTAGTCTCGGGATTCCGTCGTCATTCACTGATCGATCGGGGTCGCGCCGCCGATGTTGAGGTTCTTGGCTCGACGGGCTGTCTGGTCTGCCGCGCTCGCCCTGGTTGCTACCTGTCTGGGCTATCTGGTGGCCAGCGCCGCGCTCGACCCGCTGGCCCGGTTCCGCGGCCGGAACCCCCCGGTGCCCGACAGCACGGTCCAGAGCGTGCTGGACGCGGCCGGGACCAACCCGCAGACCCCGATCCTCGCCCGGCTGCTCGCATGGTTGTCCGGTCTGGCGCAGGGTTCGCTCGGGACGAGCGTGCGCGGCGGAGAGGTCGGGGCGGAGATCGCCACCAGGGTCACCACCTCCGTGCAGCTGCTCCTCGTCGGTGCGCTGCTCGGTGTCGGGATCGGGGTGGCCGTGGGGGTCGCCGGCGCGGTGCGCCAGCACCGCTGGTTCGACCGGGTGACCACCCAGGGCTCCTTCGTGGTGCTGGCCACGCCGCCGTTCGTCGTCGCGGTGCTCCTCATGCTCGCGGCCACCCGGTTCAACGACGCCGTCGGGCGTCCGGTCATCAGGTTCACCGGTCCGTACACCGTCGGGCACGAGGGATGGTGGGCCCAGACCATGGACCGCGCGTCTCACCTGCTGCTGCCGACCCTCGCGCTCGCGATCGTCCTGGCTGCCTCCTTCTCCCGGTACCAACGGGCGATGACGCTCGACGTGCTGAGCACCGACCTGGTGCGCGGTGCCCGCGCGAGGGGGCACACCCGCCGCTCCGCGCTGCTGCGCCACGGGGTGCGGGTCGCGCTGATCCCGATGTCCACCTACGCGGTCTACACCGTCGGCATGGTGCTGACCGGGGCGATGGTCATCGAGCTGACCTTCAGCTGGCACGGCATGGGCGAGTACCTGCTCACGGCGGTGAGGGACGGGGACGTCAACGCCGCGGCCGGCACGGTCGCGTTCACCGCCGTCCTGGTGCTCGCCCTCGGGCTGGTGGCCGACCTGGTGCACGCCTGGCTCGACCCGAGGGTGCGGCTGTGACGGGCCGGGTCCGTGGGAGGACCGGAGCGGACGACGTCGACCTCCGCCGTCCCTCGGCGCGGGTGGTGCGCCGGGTCGTGCGTGACCCGCAGGCGTGGGTGGGTGGTGTCGTCCTGCTGCTGGTCGTGGTGTGGGCGCTCGTCGGGCCGTGGTTGCGCCCGTGGGACACGACCTACGCCGACGTGACCGCCTTCGGCGTCCCGCCGAGCCCTGAGCACTGGTTCGGCACCAACGACATCGGCCAAGACCTGTACCAGCAGGTGCTGGTGGGTCTGCGCAAGTCGCTGATGATCGGTCTGGTCGCCGGGCCGCTGGCGACTCTGGTCGCCGCGGTCGTCGGTGCCGTGGCGGGGCTCGTCGGGGGGTGGGTCGACCGCCTGCTGCTGGCCGGCGTCGACCTGATGCTGGTGATCCCCTCGCTCTTCCTGCTGATCCTGCTCTCGCCGGTGCTGACCAGGGGAGGCTGGCCCACCCTGGCGGTCGGCATCGCCCTGCTCAGCTGGATGGTCGTCGCCCGGGTGGTGCGCGCCCAGACCAGGACGCTCCGTGAGCGGGGGTTCGTCCGGGCCGCGCGGTTCTCCGGCGCGTCGACGTGGCGGGTGGTGAGGCGCCACGTCTGGCCGAACCTGGCCTCGCTGCTGGTGATCGACGCGACGGTCGCGGTCGGCGCCGCCGTGCTGGCCGAGGCGACGCTGAGCTACTTCGGCCTCGGTGTGCAGGTGCCCGACGTGTCCCTGGGGACGCTGCTGGCCTCGGGCAGCCCCTCGGTGGCTACCCGGCCGTGGCTGTTCGTGTTCCCCGCCGCCGTCCTCGTGGTCACGGTGACGGCGGTGAGCCTGCTCGGCAGCGCGCTCCGTGACGGGCTCGACCCTGGTGGTCCGGATGCCTGACCCCCTGCTCGACGTGCGTGACCTGCACGTGCGCTTCGGCGCGCACAGATCCGGTGAGGTCCACGCCGTGCGCGGCGTCGACCTGCGCATGGCTCCGGGCGAGGTGCTGGGTCTGGTCGGAGGGTCCGGGGCGGGCAAGTCCGCGCTGGTCTCGGCCGTCCTCGGCCTGCTGCCGCACGGGGGGACGATGACCGGCTCGGTGCGCTTCGAGGGCACCGAGCTGGTCGGGCTGGGAGACAGGGCGTTCTCGGCCCTGCGTGGTCCTGGCCTGGCCGTGGTGTTCCAGGACTCGCTGTCGGTGCTCGACCCCGTCCAGCGGGTCGGCGCCCAGGTGGTCGAGGTGCTGAGGCTGCACGACCGAGCCCTGAGCCGCGCCGCTGCCCGTTCGCGCACCGACGAGCTGTTCGCCCTGGTCGGGCTGCCGTCGGGCGTGGTGCAGGCCTTCGCCCACGAGGTGTCCGGGGGGATGCGTCAGCGCGTCGGCATCGCCCTGGCGATCGCGTGCTCGCCGCGCCTGCTGATCGCCGACGAACCGACCAGCGCGCTGGACGTGACCGTGCAGGCTCAGGTGCTCGACGTGCTGGACCGCGCTCGCCAGGCCTCCGGTGCCGGGCTGCTGCTGGTCACCCACGACCTGGGGGTGGTCGCGGGCTGGACCGACAGGGTCGCGGTGATGCACGCGGGACGCGTCGTGGAGCAGGCGGGGGTGACCGAGCTGTTCGAGGCTCCGCGGGAGCCCCGCACCGTCACCCTGCTACGAGCCGCGCCCGACCCGCGCACACCTCGTCACGGGCGACGGCCGGACCCGGGGGAACCGGTGCTCGAGGTCACCGACCTGCGGGTGACCCATCGGCTCGACGCCGGGCCGCGTCGGCGTCGCGGCCAGGTCGTCGCGGTGGACGGGGTGTCGTTGACGGTGCGGCGCGGGGAGGTGCTGGCGCTGGTCGGTGAGTCTGGTGCCGGGAAGACCAGCGTCGTCGAGCAGGTCTTCGCGCTGTCGCCGCCTCGGGAGGGCGGCGTCCGGGTGCTCGGCCACGACCTGACGTCGGCCGACCGGGCCACCCGGCGTCGGCTGCGCGGCCAGGCACAGCTGGTCGTCCAGGACACCACGGACGCGCTGGACCCCCGGATGAGCGTCGGCTCTGCCGTGGCCGAGCCGCTGGCGGTGGCGCGGGTGCCCAGGCGTGAGCGTCGTGCCCGGGTGGTCGGTGCGCTGGAGGCCGTCGGGCTCGGCCCAGGGCTCGTCGGCGCCTACCCTCACGAGCTCTCTGGTGGTGAGCGGCGCCGCGTCGCGATCGCGCGGGCCCTGGTGGTGCGCCCGACGCTGCTGGCGCTGGACGAGCCGGTGGCCGGCCTGGACGTGTCGGTGGCCGCGGGGCTGCTCGGGCTGCTGGCAGACCTGCGTGACGATCTCGGCCTGACCTGCCTGGTCGTCACCCACGACCTGGCGGCGGTGCGCCGGCTCGCCGACCGGGTCGCGGTGATGGTCGGCGGGCGGGTGGTCGAGGAGGCATCGACCGACGCGCTCTTCGACAGCCCGGCGCACCCGTACACCCGGGCGCTGCTCGCCGCCGTGCCGGTGCCCGACCCTCGCGCGCCCCGCCCGGTGGCTCTCGTCACCGGGGAGCGTCTGTGGACGGCGGCCAGAGCAGAGGGGTGCTGCCTGGCCGACCGTTGCCCGCTGCTCGCAGAGCGTGACGACGAGCGCGAGCGACGCTGCCGAGAGGTCGAGCCAGGCCTGGTGTCGCGCGCCGATCGGACGGTGGCCTGCCACTGGTGGGACCTCGGCCCCTCCCGCTGAGAAAGGCGGTCGACGGTCTGTCCCGATATCTGGCGAATGGTGCTCAGACATACATCGATCGGGTGACTATTCCGCACGTCGTCCGAGGTGCCGACTGATGGCACCCGGATTACCTTGGCATTGATCGAGCGGCGACGTCTGCGTGCGTCCGGGCCGGTGCCCGGCGTGGAGGCGGCGCGGGAGTCCGTCTTCTTGGAGGCAGCATGAAGATCAGGCGCATCGCGGGGTCGGTGGCTGTGCTCGCGGCGGGTGCTCTGGTGCTCGCGGGGTGCGGTGGCGGTTCTGGTTCTGGCACGTCGGGCGGCGGGCAGACCGGTGTGGTGACGGTCAACGGCTCAGAGCCGGAAAATCCGCTGATCCCCACGAACACCAACGAGACCGGCGGCGGGAAGATCATCGACCTGATCAATTCAGGGCTCTTCTACTACGACGCCGACGGCATCCCGCAGCCGGAGATCGCCGCGTCGGTCACCTCTGACGACAAGATCGTCTGGACCGTCGCGCTCGACGACGGCTGGGTGTTCTCCGACGGGTCACCGATCACCGCGCACAGCTTTGTGGACGCCTGGAACTTCGGTGCGCTGTCGAGCAACAACCAGCTCAACGGCTATTGGTTCCAGGACATCGAGGGGTTCGACGCGCTCCAGGCCGAGACCCAGGACGGCCAGGTCATCGCCCCGCCCGAGAAGACCGAGATGAGCGGTCTGGTGGTCCTGGACGACCTGACCTTCACGATCACGCTGACCTCGGCCCTCGCGGACTACCCGCTGCGTCTGGGCTACGCGGCGTACTACCCGCTGCCGGAGGCCGCCTTCGACGACGTCGACGCCTACGGCCGCGCCCCGTTGTCCAGCGGGCCGTACACGATCGCCGAGAACGGGTGGCGTCACAACCAGGAGATCAGGCTGATCCCCAACGACATGTACTCCGGCGGTCGCACCCCGATGAACAAGGGGGTGACGGTCAAGTTCTACACCGGGCTGGACGCCGCGTACAACGACCTGCTGTCGGGGAACCTCGACGTGCTCGACTCGATCCCGCCCTCGTCGTTCGCGACCTTCGAGAACGAGCTCGGGATGCGTGCGGTCAACCAGCCGGCCGCGATCTTCCAGTCCTTCACGATCCCCCAGTGGCTGGACCACTTCACGGGGGCCGAGGGTGCGCTGCGTCGCGCGGCGATCTCTCACGCGATCGACAGGGAGACGATCACCTCGACGATCTTCTCGGGCACCCGCACCCCGGCCGTCGACTTCACCTCGCCGGTGATCGACGGCTGGTCAGACTCGATCGAGGGTTCTGACGTGCTGACCTACGACCCGGCCAAGGCTGTCGAGCTGTGGGCGCAGGCGGACGCCGTCTCGCGCTGGACGGGCACCTTCACCATCGCCTACAACGCCGACGGCGGTCACCAGGAGTGGGTCGACGCGGTCACCAACTCGATCAGGAACGTGCTGGGCATCGAGGCGGTCGCGCAGTCCTACGGAGACTTCGCGACCATGCGCACCGACGTGAACGCCGCACGCAACGGCGCCCCCTCGGGGCTCACCGGTGCGTGGCGCTCCGGCTGGCAGGCCGACTACCCGGGTCTGTACAACTTCCTGGGTGCGCTCTACGGCACCGGGGGCAGCTCCAACGACGGCAACTACTCCGACCCGGCGTTCGACGCTCTCCTCCTCCAGGGCAACCAGGCGGCGACCCTGGACGAGGCCAACGGGTTCTTCCAGGAGTCTCAGACCATCTTGTTCAAGGACCTGCCGGCGATCCCGCTGTGGTACTCCAACGTCACCGGAGGGTTCAGCACGAGCGTGGACGGGGTCGTCTTCGGGTGGAACTCGGTGCCGCTGTACTGGGACATCACCAAGAAGTGAGACCTGACGTGCGGGGTCGGGGCGAGCCCCGACCCCGCACGTGCGGCGGCCCTGAGAAGAAGACGACGGAGAAGAAGGAGGCCTGATGGTCCGGTATCTCGGACGTCGGCTCCTCCAGGCGGTGCCCGTGTTCTTCGGGGCCACCCTGCTCATCTACTTCATGGTCTTCGCCCTGCCGGGCGACCCGGTGCTCGCCCTGGGCGGGGACCGGGGCATCAGCGACGCGCTCGCCGCGCAGCTGCGCGAGCAGTACAACCTGGACAAGCCTTTCATCGTCCAGTACCTGCTGTACCTGCAAGGCATCCTCACCGGCGACTTCGGCACCACCTTCGCCGGTCGCCCCGTCGGGGAGCTCATCGCGAGCGCGTTCCCGGTGACGTTCCAGCTCGCGCTGATGGCGCTGGCCTTCGAGGCGATCCTCGGGATCGGTGCCGGGCTCGTCGCCGGGCTTCGCAAGGGCAAGCTGTTCGACGCGACGGTGCTCGTGGTGAGCCTGCTGGTGATCGCCGTCCCCACGTTCGTCATCGGTTTCGTGCTCCAGTTCGTCGTGGGAGTCCGATGGGGCTGGTTGCCGGTGACCGTGGGGTCGAACGTCTCGTTCACCTCGCTGCTCATGCCGGCGATGGTGCTGGGCGCGGTGTCCTTCGCCTATGTGCTGCGGCTGACCCGGACGTCGGTGGCCGAGAACCTCTCGGCGGACTTCGTGCGCACCGCGACGGCGAAGGGGCTCTCGAGGCGCCGGGTGGTCAACGTGCACGTGCTGCGCAACTCGCTGATCCCGGTCATCACCTTCCTCGGCGCCGACCTCGGGGCCCTCATGGGAGGGGCGATCGTCACCGAGGGCATCTTCAACATCCACGGCGTGGGCGGCACGCTGTTCGCCGCGATCCGCCAGGGGCACGCGCCGACCGTGGTGTCGTTCACGACCATCCTGGTGATCGTCTACATCCTGGCCAACCTCCTGGTGGACCTGCTCTACGCGGCCCTGGACCCGAGGATCCGCTATGACGACTGACCCCACCCCCCCCGGCCCTGTCGCTCGACCCGACCAGGAGCACCAGGTCGCGCCGCCCGACGTCGTCACGCTCGGCGAGGTGGACGCGGTCGACGAGACCGAGGCCCCGGCCAGCCTGTGGGTCGAGGCATGGCGCGAGCTGCGCCGCCGCGTGCTGTTCTGGGTCTCGGCGGCGATCATCGTCCTCGTCGTGCTGGTCGCGCTGTTCCCGGGGCTCTTCGCGCGGCAGGACCCTCGGTACTGCGTGCTGACCCGCAGCCTCGGCGGCCCGGAGGCCGGGCACCCGTTCGGCTTCGACTTCCAGGGATGCGACATCTACGCCAGGACGATCTTCGGGGCTCAGGCCTCGGTGACCGTCGGGGTGCTGACGACGTTGTTGGTCGCGATCCTGGGAACCGCGGTCGGTGCGCTGGCCGGGTTCTACGGAGGATGGTTCGACACGGTGCTGTCGCGGGTCACCGACATCTTCTTCGCCGTGCCGCTCGTGCTCGCGGCGGTCATGGTGATGTCGATCTTCCGAGCGAACCGCAACGTCCTGACTGTCGTGCTGGTGCTGGGGGTGTTCGGCTGGCCGCAGATCGCCCGCATCGCCCGGGGGGCGGTCATGGGTGTGAAGAACGCCGACTTCGTCACCGCCGCGAGGTCCTTGGGCGCGAGCCGGTTCGCCACCCTGGTGCGTCACCTGATACCCAACGCGCTGGCGCCGATCATCGTCACCGCGACGGTGGCGCTGGGCACGTTCATCGTGGCCGAGGCGACGTTGTCCTTCCTCGGCATCGGCCTGCCGTCCACGACGGTCTCCTGGGGCGGGGACATCTCCACGGCGCAGGGTCAGCTGCGCGTGGCCCCGCACGTGCTGTTCTACCCGGCCGGCGCGCTGGCGCTGACCGTGCTCGGTTTCATCATGATGGGAGACGCGGTGCGCGACGCCCTCGACCCGAAGGCGCGCAAGCGATGAGCGACCAACCGGCGCAGCCCCCGCCCTCGAGCGCCCCGAGCCCCCAGCCGCTGCTCAAGGTCCGTGACCTGCGGGTGTCGTTCACCACCGCGACCGGTGTGGTGGACGCGGTGCGAGGCGCGAACCTCACGGTGTACCCCGGGCAGTCGGTGGCCATCGTCGGGGAGTCTGGCTCGGGCAAGTCGACCACCGCGCACGCCGTCATCAACCTGCTGCCCGGCACGGGCAGGGTCTCCGGCGGGTCGATCCTCTTCGACGGCCGCGAGCTGGTCGGGGCGTCGCCCAAGACGTTCGTCGGGGTGCGCGGCAAGGAGATCGGCCTCGTCCCGCAAGACCCGATGACCAACCTCAACCCCGTGTGGAGCATCGGGTTCCAGGTCCGTGAGGCCCTGCGCGCCAACGGCTTCGAGGGGTCGCGCCGTGAGGCCGACGCCCGGGTCGCGGAGCTGTTGAGCGAGGCCGGCCTGCCGGACGCGGCCCGCCGGGCCAAGCAGTACCCGCACGAGTTCTCCGGCGGGATGCGCCAGCGAGCCCTCATCGCCATCGGGCTCGCCGCCCGGCCACGGCTGCTGATCGCCGACGAGCCGACCAGCGCGCTGGACGTGACCGTGCAGCGCCGCATCCTGGACCACCTCGAGGCTCTCACCGCCGAGCTGGGCACCGCGGTGCTGTTCATCACCCACGACCTGGGCCTGGCGGCCGAGCGGGCCGAGCACCTGGTGGTGATGTACCGGGGGCAGGTGGTCGAGTCGGGGCCGTCGAAGCAGATCCTGGCCGCCCCTCAGCACGCGTACACCCAGCGCCTGGTCTCCGCCGCGCCGTCGCTCGCCTCGCGTCGCATCCAGTCGGCCAAGGAGCGCGGGACGCGGGCCACCGACCTGCTCGCGGTGACCAGAGGGGACGGGATCAGCGAGGAGCGCGGCGAGCTGATGAGGGTCGAGCACCTCACCAAGGAGTTCGTCATCCGTGGCGCGACCCGGAGCGCCAAGACGCTCAGGGCCGTCGACGACGTGTCGTTCACCGTGACCCGGGGCACCACGCTGGCCCTCGTCGGAGAGTCCGGCTCGGGCAAGTCGACGGTCGCCAACATCATGCTCAACCTGCTCCAGCCCACCTCGGGGGTGATCTGGTTCGAGGGCACCGACCTGCGCACGCTGGACCCCAGGGCAGAGTTCGCGTTCCGGCGTCGCGTGCAGCCGATCTTCCAGAACCCCTACGGCTCGCTGGACCCGATGTACTCGATCTTCCGCACGCTCGAAGAACCCCTGCGGGTGCACCGTGTCGGTGACGCACGGTCGCGCCGGGCCCGGGTGCGCGAGCTGCTGGACATGGTGGCGATGCCGGCCTCGACCCTGCGCCGCTTCCCCAACGAGCTGTCCGGCGGGCAGCGCCAGCGCATCGCCGTGGCTCGCGCGCTGGCCCTGGAACCAGACGTCATCGTCTGCGACGAGGCTGTCTCTGCCCTCGACGTGCTGGTCCAGGCGCAGATCTTGACGCTGCTCAACGACCTGCAGACCGAGCTCGGGCTGACCTACCTGTTCATCACCCACGACCTGGCGGTGGTGCGGCAGATCGCGGACGAGGTGGTCGTCATGAGGAACGGGCAGGTGGTCGAGCACGCCACGACGGACGCGGTCTTCGACCAGCCGACGCAGGAGTACACCCGCGAGCTGCTCTCAGCGATCCCCGGCGCCAGCCTCGACATCTTCGGAGCCGCGTGAGCCGTCGGAGCTGCCTGAGCCGTCGGAACCGTCTGAGTCTTCGATCAGCCCGAGCCCTCGATCAGCCGGGGCCCCGGGGCCTGTCTGGCGAGGCCCTCAGGGAAGGTCCAGCAGGGGCAGCACGTCGCCCTCGAGCACCTCGTCCTGCTCCTCGGGCACCACGGCGAGGGCGTCGGCCACCGCCAGGCAGGCCACCGGGTGCGCGCTCGAGCCGTACTCGCTCGCGGGCCAGACGAACCGTCGCCCGTCGGGGTCGTGGGTGACCACCACGGGCAGGTACTGGCGACGCCCGGCAGGGCTGTGCCACCTGTGGGCGGCCACACCCCAGCGGGGCGGCCGCGGCGTCTGGCCGAGCAGCGCCTCGATCGCGGGGCGGACGAACACCGCGAACGACACCACCACGCCCGTCGGGTCCCCGGGCAGGGCGACGACGGGTGTGCCGTCCCACAGGCCGCAGCCCTGCGGGGCCTCGGGGTGCATCACCACGTCGACGAGCTCGCACCCGCGCGCCTCGAGCACGTCGCGCACGGCGTCGCGACCTGGGGCCGAGATGCCGCCGGTGACCACCACCAGGTCCGCGGCGGCCGTGTCGAGCACGTGGGTCAGGGCCTCCGCGTCGTCGGGGCAGCGGGTCAGCCCGGCGACCTTCGCGCCCGCGCGGATCACGGCGCCGCTGACGTAGGGGCCGTCGGAGTCGGGTACCGAGCCCGGGCGGGGCGGCGCACCGGGCGCGACCACCTCGTCACCGGTGACGACCACCCGGACCCGTGGGCGTCGGGCTACCGGGAGCGTGGCGAGCCCCGCGGCCGCGGCGGCGGCCAGGTGCCGTGCGCGGAGCCTCGTGCCGCGCTCCAGCACCAGGTCGCGGGGCTGCGCGGTCTCGTCGACGTCGGTGGACGGCGGGACGGGCAGCGTCGCCACCTGGTCGGCGGCCAGCACACGGCCCAGCGCGGACTTCAGCGGGACGGTCTCGGTGCGCGTCTGCGCGCCGCGCAAGGTGTCGAGCACCGCGGCGGCGTGCTGACCGACCGGGAGGCGTCGGCGCGGGTTCGAGCTGTTCACGAGGAGGTTCAACGAGCGACCCCCGGGCTCGGTTCCCTCGCGCACCCCTGTCTGCCAGGCTGTCATTCCCGTGATCGACGCGCAGAGCCGAGGGGGATCCGGATAGATCCGGCGAAACCGCGGACAGCGAGTCCTGATCGCCGCGGTGCGACGTCTCGAGAGGGCCGAGCGGGCGTAGATCTTCTCGCTCGTCTGTCCGCGTCTCGGGGGTGGCGTAGGCTGGCGGCAGTTGTTTCGCATCATCGGAGGAACGATGACCACAGGTGTGACCAGGTCCGTCTACGACGGGACCACCGGTGGTTCTGACTACGGTGGCCGGCGCACCCACATCATCCAGCTGCTGCGCGACACCAAGGTGCCGCTGTCGGTGGCGGACGTGGCCGAGACCGCCGGCATCCACGTCAACACCGCTCGCTTCCACCTGGAGTCGCTCGTCGACGCGGGCATGGCGACCCGTGAGACCGAGAGGCGGGACACCCCGGGGCGTCGTCGTGTGCTCTACTCCGGGACGCTGCCCAACCAGACGCACGAGCGGGCCCAGGGTTACCGTCTGCTGGCGGAGATCCTCACCGCGACCATCGCCAAGCGCTACCCCGACGTCGGTGACGAGATGTACGAGGTGGGGCAGGAGTGGGGTCGCTACCTGACCTCGCGCCCGGCCCCGTTCGAGACCTTCGACGAGGACGAGATCCACAAGCGCGTGGTCGACAAGCTGGATGCCCTGTGGTTCGCGCCAGAGCTGCGCCGGGAACCGGAGCCGCACCTGCTGCTGCACAACTGCCCGTTCCTCGAGCCCGCGAAGCGCACGCCGGAGGTGGTCTGCCAGCTTCACGTCGGCATGATCAACGGCTCGCTCGAAGAGCTGCGCTCGTCCCAGCGCGTCGTCAGGCTCGAGCCGCAGGCGGAGCCCTACATGTGTCGAGGCTGGCTGGGCCCGGTGCCCCGCGAACCCATGACGCGCGTGCCCCTGGACCTGGCCGCGATGCGCGCGGCGCGAGGCGAGACCGACGAGCCCGACGACCTCGCCGAGACCGACGAGGTCCGAGCCGCCGAGACGGCCGGCTGACCCGTCGCTGCCTCGTCAGGCACGCACGCCCCTTCTCAGGGAAGGTCGAGCAGGGGCAGCAGGTCGCCTTCGAGCACCTCGTCCCGCTCCTCGGGCACCACCGCGAGAGCGTCGGCCGCCGCGAGCGAGGCGATCAGGTGCGAGCCCGTGCCGCCCTCGGACGCGGGCCGCACGTAGCGTCGCCCGTCGGCCGCCTCCTCGAGCGTCACGGGGACGATCTGTCGTCGCCCGGCAGGGCTGCGCCACCCGCGAGCCGCCACACCCCAGCGGGGTGGCCGCGGCGTCTGGCCGAGCAGCGCCTCGATCGCGGGCCGGACGAACATCGCGAACGACACCACGACGCTCACCGGGTTCCCCGGCAGAGCGATGACGGGTGTGCCGTCCCACAGGCCGCAGCCCTGCGGCTTGCCGGGCTGCATCATCACGTGGACGAGCTCGCACCCGCGCGCCTCGAGCACGTCGCGGACCACGTCACGATCCCCGGCCGAGGCGCCGCCGGTGAGCACCACCAGGTCCGCGTCGGCGTGGTCGAGCACCTCGACCAGGGCCTCGGCGTCGTCGGGGCAGCGGGTCAGCCCCGCGACCTCCCCGCCCGCGCGGGTCACCGCGCCGCTGACGTACGGACCGTTCGAGTCGGGGACCTGGCCCGGGCCGAGCGGTGCGCCGGGTGAGGTCACCTCGTCACCGGTGACGACCACTCGTACCCGTGGCCGTCGAGCCACCGGGAGCGCGGTGAGGCCCACCGCTGTGGCGGAGGCCAGATGGCGTGCGGAGAGCCGCGTACCGCGCCGCAGCACCAGGTCGCCCGGGCGCACGTCCTCACCGGCCTCGCGGACGTGCTGTCCCGGTCGCGGCGGGGCCGCGAGGAAGACGCTGTCGCCGTCCACGGTGACGTCCTCGAGCGGGACGACGGCGTCGGCGCCGACGGGCACCGGCGCCCCGGTCATGATCCGGACCGCCGTACCGGCTCGCAGCGGCTCTGCCGCGACTCCCGCGGGCACGCCCCCGGACACCGGCAGAGCCCCTGGTGCGTCGACGGCCCGGAAGGCGTAGCCGTCCATGGCCGCGTTGGTGAACGGCGGGACGGCCAGCAGCGCGGCCTGGTCGGTGGCCAGCACGCGGCCCGGCGCCGACCTCAGCGCGACGGTCTCGACGGGCGTCCGAGCACCGCCCAGGGCGGCGAGAACCGTGGCGGCGTGCTGGTCGACCGAGAGACGACGACGTGGAGACAGATTGTTCACAGTTCTTCTCGTTAGAACCATGTTTCTCATGGTAGCGTCAGTCCGGAAGGAGCAGCGTCGCTCTCGCCGGAAGGAAGAACCGTGGTCTCGTGGACGAAGCCTCGACGTCTTGCTGTCACGGTCGCGGTTCTTGTCGCGGTCCTGTCCGGCTGCGCCCACAGCGGGTCGTCAGGCCCCTCGGTCCCCGCGCGCACCCTCACCGTGCTCGCGGCAGCGTCCCTCGCCGGCCCCTTCGCCGATCTCGGCGCGATGTTCGAGGAGGCGAACCCCGGTGTGACGGTCACCTTCTCGTTCGACGGCTCCTCGACGCTCGCCAGCCAGATCCAGGAAGGTGCGCCCGCCGACGTCTTCGCCTCGGCGGACCAGGCCACCATGGACAAGGTCGTCGCGGCCGGGCTGGCCGGGTCCACCCCCGTCGTCCTCACCGCCAACGCGATCGTCGCGGCCGTGCCCGTGGACAACCCCGGCAAGGTCGAGACGCTCGGTGACCTGACCGAGCCGCGGGTGACGACGGTCCTCTGCGCGGCCGAGGTGCCTTGCGGTGCGGCGGCGCGACGGGTCTTCGACGCCGCCGGGATCACCGTCAGCCCCGTGAGCGAGGAGCAGAGCGTCAAGGCGGTGGTGACCAGGCTCTCTCTCGGAGAGGCTGACGCCGGCATGGTCTACCAGACCGACGTCGCCGCGTCCCAGGGCGCGTTGACCGCCGTCCCGCTGCCCGACGACCAGGCCGTCCAGGCCGCCGCGCGCACGGACTACCCGATCGTCGTGGTCCGAGGCTCGGCCGACGCCGACCTCGCGGCGCGGTTCATCGCGTTCGTCACCTCTGAGCAGGGCCAGCAGGTGCTCCGGGACGCGGGTTTCCAGACGGTCCGGTGACCGCCCTCTCGCCCGGCCTGCCGCGCTGGGCGCTCCCGCTGGCGGCGGCCGGCCTGCTGGTCGTCGCCGCCCCCGTGCTCGCGCTCGCCTCGCGGGCGCCCTGGGGGAACCTGCCAGCCCTGCTCACGTCAGGGCCCGCGCTGTCAGCCCTGGGCCTGTCCATGACCACCGCCCTGGCCGCCACGGCCCTCTGCCTGCTCCTCGGCGTCCCGGCGGCGCTCGTGCTGGCCCGGACCACCGGGCGCCTCGCCGACATCCTGCGCGCCGTCATGCTCGTCCCGCTCGTCCTGCCGCCCATGGTGAGCGGTCTGGCGCTGCTGCTGCTGCTCGGACGGCGAGGCGTGCTCGGCCAGCCTCTGGCCGACCTCACCGGTCACACGCTGCCGTTCACGACCCCGGCCGTGGTCGTCGCCCAGACGTTCGTGGCGCTGCCGTTCCTCATCGTCAGCGCGGAAGGGGCGCTGCGCACCTCGGGCCAGGCCTACGAGCGCACGGCCGCGTCGCTGGGCGCCAGGCCCGCCCGCGTCCTGCGCACCGTGACGTTGCCGCTGCTCGCCCCGGCGCTGCGCGCCGGCACCGTCCTGTGCTTCGCGCGGGCGCTCGGTGAGTTCGGCGCGACCGCGCTGTTCGCCGGCAACCTGCCCGGGGTCACCCAGACCATGCCGCTGGCGATCTACACGGCCTTCAACGGCTCGGGCGTGGGCCAGGACGTCGCGGTGGCGCTGTCGGTGCTTCTCGTCGTCGTCGCGCTGGTGCTGCTGGTGGCCTCCGGGCTCGTCGGACGCTCGGGTGCGCGCCATGCGTGAGCGAACCCTGCGCGAGCCCGCTGTGCCTGAGCTTGTTGTGTCTGAGCCTTCTGTGCTCGAGCTCGCTGTGACTTCCGGACCAGCTGTGCCCTCCGGACCAGCCCTGCCTGGGCCGGGTCTCGACGCGCACGTGGTCGTCCGCCGTTCCGCCTTCACCCTGGACGCCTCGGTGAGGCTCGAGCCTGGTGACCGGCTGGCGGTGATCGGCCCGAACGGTGCGGGCAAGTCCACGCTCCTCGCCGCGCTCGCCGGGCACCTGCGCCTCGTCGGCGGGCGGGTCGTGCTCGCCGGGCGCGTCCTCGACGACGGCAGACGTCCGGGGGTCCCGCCGCACCGTCGAGGCGTCGTGATGCTCGGTCAGGACCCGCTCGTCTTCCCCCACCTGAGCGTGAGACGCAACGTCGAGTACGGGCCGCGTGCGCACGGTATGACCAGGACGGAAGCGACCAGGCGCGCGATCGAGCTCCTCGAGCGGCTGGAGCTCGGGACGTTGGCCGACGAGCCCGGGGCTGCCCTCTCCGGCGGTCAGAGGCAGCGGGTCGCCCTGGCTCGCGCGCTCGCCGTCGAGCCGTCGCTGCTGCTGCTCGACGAGCCGTTCGCGTCGCTGGACGTCGCCGCCGCCGCCCGGCTGCGCGGCGCCACGCTGGACCTGCTCGCGGAGCGCGGGACCACGTGCCTGGTCGTCAGCCACGACATCCTCGACGTGGCCGCGCTGGCCGGGCAGACGGTCGTCCTCGAGGCCGGGCAGGTCACGGACCGAGGCTCGACGCCGAGAGTCCTGAGCGAGCCTCGCTCGGCCTTCGCCGCGACGGTGGGGGGCATCGGCGTCCTCGACGGGCAGGTGGTCGACGGCCGGTACCTCGCCCCGGGCGGCTGGAGCGTCCCCGTGGACGCCGCACCGGGCCCGGCCAGGGTCTTCGTCCCGCCGGACGCCGTCGCGCTCGCTCCCGGGGGCTCTGCCGAGGTCGGGTCGGTGACCGCGGCGCCCGCCGGGGTGGCCGTGACCTTCGTGGACGGGGCTCGTCTGTTCCTCACGGCTCGCTGGGCCGTCAAGCCCTGGTTGGCTCCCGGCGCCCTCGTCGATGTCCGCATCGATCCGGCAAAGCTGCGCCTGGGGCGCATCTCCTGAGGTCTGGCACGGCGCGGGCCGCTCGTGCGCGCCGCCTGTCGGTCGGCCCTGGTGCTCCCCGCCCGCTGACGTCTCGACCTCGCGCCGGTCGTCAGCGTCTCCTCCCCACCCAGGTGGCCGACCTCGCGAGGCTCGCCGAGGGCGTCGTGCCTCGTGGACCCCGTGCGCTCCTCGCTCGCGCACGGGGCCACGGGACACGACGCCCTCTCTCGTCTCAGATGCGTATGCCTCGGCGGACGTACGGCGCCACGTAGAGCGCGACGAGGGTGATCAGGAACACGACGTACGCGGCGAGCAGCCACCACAGGCCGAGCTGGTAGCCGTCGACGACCGCCGTGCTGACGGCTCCGTCGCCGACGTCGAGCGCTGTCGCGTTGTCGCTGGTCATCGACAGGGCTCGGTTGAACACCTGCGGGACCATGAAGCCGCCGTAGGCGCCGATGGCCGACACGATGCCCAGCGAGGCGGCGATCTTGCGCTCGGTGGAGATCCCGGCGGACTCCCTCTGGGCGTCCTTGGCGCCGCCCCGGAAGGAGAACACCGTGGGGATCATCTTGTACATCGACCCGTTCCCGGTCCCGGTGGCGATGAACAGCACCAGGAAGCACGCCAGGAACAGCCAGAAGTAGTGGCTGGGTGCCGCGATCGCCTCGATCTCCTCGATGCTCGTGCCGGAGGCGGCTGCCTCTTGAGCGCGCCGCAGCATCGCGTCCCGAGAGGCTGACAGCACCTGGATGGCGGCGAGCACCGCGCCGATCATGACGACGAAGGCGATGACCGTGATGTAGGCGCCTCCGTACCTGTCCGCGAGCTTGCCCCCGTACGGCCGGATCAGCGACCCGACGAGCGGGCCGAGGAAGGCCAGGGTGACGGCGGCGGCACCGATCTGGATGACCGAGAAGGAGGGGAACTGGTCCGCCACGAGCTTCGGGAACGCCCCAGCCAGGCCGATGAACGAGCCGAACGTGCCGATGTACAGGAACGACAGCCACCACAGGTGGGGGTCTTTCAGAGCCGCCTTGTAGCCACCGAAGTCGGTCTTGGCGCTGCGCAGGTTGTGCATGCCCCAGATCGCGCCGGCCATGGCCGCGATGATGAACGGGATCCAGAACCACCCCGCGATCGGCAGGTTGGGAGTCCGTACCTCCTCGCCCGCGGCGTTGATGAAGACGGCGGTGGCGGTCACCATGACGAGGATCGGGACGGTGAACTGCGCGACGGCCGCGCCGATGTTGCCGCCGGCCGCGTTCAGGCCCAGCGCCCACCCCTTCATCCGCTGCGGGTAGAAGAAGGTGATGTTGGCCATCGAGCTGGCGAAGTTCCCACCACCGAAGCCGCCCAGCGCCGCGACGAGCAGCATGACGCCGTACGGCGTCCCGCCCTCGCCGTCGACAGGATGGTTGGAGATGGCGAAGGTCATGGCGATCGTCGGGATCAGCAGCAGGGCCGCCGAGACGATCGTCCAGTTCCGACCGCCGATCTTGGCGACCATGAAGGTGTAGGGGAAGCGCAGCGTCGCGCCGACCAGCAGCGGCAGCGAGATCAGCCAGAACACCTGGTTGGTGTCGAAGTCGAAGCCGTACCTGGGCAGGAAGACGACGACGACGCTCCACAGCTGCCACACCACGAACCCGAGGAACTCGGCGTAGATCGAGAAACCGAGGTTCCGGCGCGCGATCTTCTGCCCGCCCCGTTCCCACTGGACCGTGTCCTCGGGGTCCCACCCGTCGATCCAGCGCCCCTTGCTGAAGGTCAGGCCGGTCGACCGGTCGTGGGCGCCGGAGCTGCTGCTCGTCCCGGGGGTGTCGCTCATGTCCTCGCCTCTCCATGCACAGCGTCCGGCCTCGTCGCCGGACGCCACGACGGCGCCTCCTCACCTGTCGTCACCGGTGTCGCGGTCGCCATCGACCGCCGAGGGGGCCGGTCGCTGTCTCGCGAGACGGGTCGGCAGGCGTGGTGCCGCCTGGCGCTTTCTTCACTTTCTGTCGTTGAAACGAACAGAATGGTCGTAACGTAGGAGCCGTCCACCCGGGTGTCAAGGGGCGTGCGCCGTCGACCATGCTCGCACCGCCAGGCTTCCTCGGTCGCGTCGATCGAGATCGGGACCATGGGCCTACGCTGATCTGCGCGCTGTCCGCCGACAGGGGGTGGCGACCTCTCGCCTGCGAACTCGACTCTCATTAAAACGATTCGGTGCTAGTCTCAATTGGATGCGATGGTGGCACCGGGCGGGAGGGTCGTGACGGGCTCTCGATACGACCGCCAGGCGGCCCTGCCGGGCTTCGGCCCCGGGGGGCAGGGGCGTCTGCGTCGCGCTCGTGTGCTGGTGCTGGGTGCGGGCGGCCTGGGTTCTCCGGTGCTGGCCTATCTCGCCGGAGCGGGTGTCGGACACCTGGTCGTCGTGGACGGCGACGGGCTCGATCGCACCAACCTGCACCGGCAGGTGATCTACGCGGACCAGGAGGTCGGCGGGCCCAAGGCCGTGCTGGCCGCGGCCTTCGTCCGCCGTCTCAACCCGGACGTGGCCGTGACGGCGGTCGTCCGTGACGTGCCCCCCGAGGGCCTGGCGGCGTTGGTGCAGGGCTCTGACCTGGTGCTGGACTGCTCGGACAACCTGCCGACCCGCTACGCGCTCAACCGGGCGTGCGTGGGTGCGCGGGTGCCGTACGTGTGGGCCGCCGTCGGCCGGTACTCGGGGCGCTGCTCGACCGTGCTGCCCGGCTCGCCGTGCTTCGAGTGCCTGCTCGGGCCGCAGCACGCCCAGCCCGCGCCTGAGCCAGCGTCAGCGGCGGGCATCTTCGGTCCCGTCTGCGGCATGCTCGGCGCGACGGCGGCCTCAGAGGCGATCAAGGTCCTGACCGGGGCGGGGCGTCCTCTCGTCGGACGCCTGAGCAACGTGGACCTCCTGACCGGCGACTGCGTCGTCGTCGATCTCGCCGGCGATCCAGCGTGCGCTGCCTGCGATCAGACCCTTGACACCGGCTCACGCCTCTCCTAGGTTGTCACCACCTCGCTCGTTTCAACGATGAAGATGAGAAGAGCCATGACCTCAGCTGTCAGCACGTCGCCCCGAATGCTCGCCGAGTGGAACCCGGAGGACCCCGACACCTGGCAGAGCTCGCTCGCCTGGCGCACGCTGTGGACCACCACGTTCTCTCTCATGCTCGGCTTCATGGTGTGGTTCATGGTCTCGGCCCTGGCCCCCATGCTCACAGGCGCCGAGATCATCACCCAGTCCCAGGCCTACTGGCTGGCCGCCATGCCAGGTCTGGCCGGCGGCTCTCTGCGCCTGCTGTGGATGTTCCTGCCACCGATCCTGGGCACACGCAGGATGGTCATCTGGTCGACCGTCGCGCTGATGTTCCCGATGCTCGGGTGGGCGTGGATCCTCACGCTCCCGGAGCCGCCGTTCGCGGGCATGATGGTGCTCGCGTTCCTCACCGGTATCGGCGGCGGCGTCTTCTCCGGGTACATGCCGTCCACCTCCTACTTCTTCCCCAAGAGGAAGCAGGGTGTCGCGCTCGCCCTCCAGGCCGGCATCGGCAACTTCGGTGTCTCCGTGGTCCAGCTGGTCACCCCGATTCTCGTCACCTTCGCCGTGTTCGGCGGCTCGGTCACGTACATGAGGAGAGAGGTCGAGGTCACGGTCTGGATGCAGACCGCCCCGGCCGTCATCATCCCGCTGCTGGTCATCGCGCTGATCCTCGCGGCGATCGTGCTCAAGTCCGTCCCGATCAAGGCGAACTTCCGTCAGCAGATCGACATCTTCGGCAACAAGCACACCTGGTTCATGACGTTGTTGTACATCCTCACGTTCGGCATCTTCTCCGGCCTGGCGGGGCAGTTCGGCAACGTGCTGAAGGACCTGTTCGACGTGGTGCCGACGGTCGCCTGGCTCGGCGGCACGACCATCGCCTTCCTCGGCGCGCTCATCGGCTCGGTCTCGCGGGTCGTCTGGGGCCCGCTCTGCGACCGCTTCGGCGGTGGTGTGTGGACCCTCTTCGCGGCGTTCGGCATCGCGGCCTCGACGATCCCCGTCATCCTCGCCCTGCGTGACGACGTGAGCGGCGAGAAGGACCTGGTGAACATGGGCCTGTTCCTGCTCGGCATGTTCTTCATCTTCTTCTTCTCCGGCATCGGCAACGCCTCGACGTTCAAGCAGATGCCGATGATCTTCCCTGCCCGTCAGGCGGGCGGCGTCATCGGCTGGACCGCGGCCATCGCGGCCTTCGGCCCGTTCCTCTTCGGGGTGGCCTTCGAGCAGTTCTCCAAGTCCTCCGTCTTCACGTTCGTCATGGTCTACGCGCTCGGTTGCGCCGCTCTGACCTGGTACTGCTACGCCCGGCCCAAGGCCGAGGCCAAGGGCTGAGGAGGTCCTGCCATGCCCGCGACCCGTGTCTCTCCCCTCGTCGGTGCCCTGCTCCGGGGGCGCGAGCTGCTCACCGGCGAGCAGATCGCCCCGGACGGTCGCACCACCGTCCGCCCGGGTTCTGACGCCTGGGAGCGGTTCTACCGCGACCGCTACGCTCACGACCGCGTCGTGACCACCACCCACGGGGTCAACTGCACCGGCTCGTGCTCGTGGAACGTGTTCGTCAAGGACGGTCTCATCACCTGGGAGCACCAGAACACCGACTACCCCACGGTCGGGGACGACAGCCCCGAGTACGAGCCGCGAGGGTGCCCGCGCGGGGCGTCGTTCTCCTGGTACGAGTACTCGCCGGCCCGGGTGCGCTACCCGTACGTGCGCGGCGTCCTGCTCGAGGCGTACCGGGCCGGGCGGGCCGTGGGTCTCGATCCTGTCGACGCCTGGGGCGCGATCGTCGAGGACGAGGCGACGGCCCGCACCTACAAGCAGGCGCGGGGCAAGGGAGGGTTCGTCAGGGCGACGTGGGACGAGGCGCAGGAGATCCAGGCCGCCGCGTACGTCTACACCATCAAGACGTACGGGCCCGACCGCTGCGTCGGCTTCTCGCCCATCCCCGCCATGTCGATGGTGTCGTTCGCGGCCGGGACGCGGTTCCACTCGCTCGTCGGCGGGACGCTGCTCAGCTTCTACGACTGGTACTGCGACCTGCCGCCCGCCTCGCCGCAGGTGTGGGGCGACCAGACGGACGTGCCCGAGTCGGCCGACTGGTGGAACGCGGGCTACATCATGCTGTGGGGCGCGAACCTGCCGATGACCCGCACGCCCGACGCCCACTTCCTCACCGAGGTGCGCTACAAGGGCACGAAGGTTGTCGCGATCAGCCCCGACTACGCCGAGAACGTCACGCTCGCCGACGACTGGCTGGCCCCGCACCCGGGCACGGACGGCGCGCTCGCCCAGGCCATGGGGCACGTCATCCTCACCGAGTTCTACCGTGACCGTCGCAGCGAGTACTTCGAGGCCTACGCCCGGACGTACACCGACGCGCCGTTCCTCGTCACCCTGACCCAGCGGGCCGACGGCGCCTGGCTGCCGGGCAAGTTCCTCACCGCCGAGCAGGTGCCGGGCCTGGCTGACCGGGCCAACGCGGCCTTCACGCCGGTGCTCCTGGACGCCGACGGGACGGTCGTCGCCCCGAACGGCACGATCGGTGACCGCTGGGGAGACGAGGGTCTCGGCCGGTGGAACCTCGACCTCGGCGGGGTCGTCCCCGCCCTCTCCGCGGCCGAGGTGGACGGCATGGAGCCGTCCAGCGCGGAGATCGCCCTCCCACGGTTCGACCTCGCTGAGGAGGGTGACCGCGGTGGCGAGCTGCGCCGAGGCGTGCCCGTGGTCACGGTGGCGGGTGCCGACGGCACCGTGCACACCGTGACCACGGTGCTCGACCTGCTCATGGCTGGGTACGGGGTAGGGCGCCCCGGTCTGCCTGGCGGGTGGCCGACCTCCTACGACGATGTGGAGCAGGTCGGCACCCCCGCATGGGCCGAACGGCAGACCGGGGTGCCCGCGTCCGACATCGTGCGCATCGGGCGGGAGTTCGCGCGCAACGCCGAGGTGACCCGTGGTCGCTCGATGATCGTGCTGGGCGCGGGCACCAACCACTACTTCCACTCCGACACGATCTACCGCACGTTCATCACGCTGCTCACGCTGTGCGGGTGCCAGGGGGTCAACGGCGGCGGGTGGGCGCACTACGTCGGCCAGGAGAAGGCGCGGCCGGTCACCGGTCAGCAGCACATGTCGTTCGCGCTGGACTGGAACCGTCCGCCGCGCCACCAGGCGTCCACGTCGTTCTGGTACCTGCACTCCGACCAGTGGCGCTACGACCTGTTCACCGCGGGCGACGTGGCCTCGGCGGTCGGGCCGGGCACGCTCGCCGACCGCACCGTCGCTGACTGCTACGCCCAGGCCGTCCGCCTCGGGTGGACGCCCGGTCACCCCGGTTTCACGCGAAACCCTCTTGACCTGGCCGACGAGGCGAAGGCCGCGGGGCAGGAGCCCGGGCCGTACGTCGCGAGCCAGCTGGCCTCTGGCAAGCTCGGGTTCGGCGTCACCGACCCGGACGACCCGGCGGTGTTCCCCCGGGTGCTGACGCTGTGGCGGGCGAACCTGCTCGGCAACACCGCCAAGGGCTCCGAGTACTTCCTGCGACACCTGCTCGGCACCGACTCGGCCGTCACCGCGCCCGAGATCGACCCGGACCGCCGCCCGTCCGAGGTCGTCTGGCGCGACGAGCCTGGCGTCGGCAAGCTCGACCTGGTCACCACGATCGACTTCCGCATGACCGGGTCGGCGCTGCTGTCCGACGTCGTGCTCCCGGCAGCCACCTGGTACGAGAAGCACGACATCTCGACCACCGACATGCACCCGTACGTGCACGCCTTCAACCCCGCGATCTCCCCGCCCTGGCAGGCCCGCACCGACTGGGACACGTTCACCGGCCTGGCCGACAAGGTGTCCGAGCTGGCCGCCACGCACCTGGGCACCCGCACCGACATCCTGCCCGTCCCGCTGCTCACCGACACCCCTGACGAGCTGGCCCAGCCCCACGGCGTGGTCCGCGACTGGGCCAAGGGCGAGGTCGACCCGGTCCCTGGCGTCACGATGCCGAAGCTGGTCGTGATCGAGCGCGACTACACCGCGATCGGGCACAAGATGCGCACGCTCGGGCCGCTGATCTCCACGCTCGGCACGACGACCAAGGGCGTCACCGTCCCCGGTGACGACCCGGTGGCCTTCCTCGCCGCCCGCAACGGGGTGGCGACCGAGGGGCCGGGCGCGGGACGCCCGCTCGTGGACACCGACGTGAAGGTGGCCGAGGCGATCCTCGCCCTGGCCGGCACGACGAACGGGCACCAGGCCGTCGCCGGGTTCGAGGCGCTCGAGAAGCGGACCGGTCAGCCGCTGGTGGACCTGGTGGGGGAGAACGCCGAACGGCGGATCACCTTCGCCGACACCCAGGGCGGCCCGGTGCCGGTGCTCACCAGCCCCGAGTGGTCCGGCATCGAGACCGGCGGGCGGCGCTACTCCCCGTTCTGCATCAACGTCGAGAGGCTGCGCCCCTGGTCGACTCTCACCGGCCGTCAGCAGTACTACGTCGACCACGACTGGATGGCCGAGATGGGCGAGCTGCTGCCGGTGTACCGGCCGCCGCTGGACCTGGCGCGCTACCTGGGCGACGACGACGGCTCGCCCGGGGTGACCGTGCGGTACCTCACCCCGCACGACAAGTGGGCCATCCACTCGTCCTACGCGGACAACCCCTACATGCTCGCGCTGTCCCGTGGCGGCCCGACCATCTGGATGTCCGTGGAGGACGCGGCCCGCATCGGCGCCGCCGACAACGACTGGGTCGAGGCCGTGAACCGCCACGGCGTGATCGTGGCGCGCGCGGTGGTGTCCCACCGGATGCCGACCGGCACGGTCTTCATGTACCACGCGAAGGACCGCAACGTGAACGTCCCCCTGACCGAGCGGGACGGTCGCCGGGGCGGCACGCACAACGCGGTGACCAGGGTGTACGTCAAGCCCACGCACCTGGTCGGCGGGTACGGGCAGCTGAGCTACGCCTTCAACTACTACGGGCCGACCGGAAACCAGCGCGACGAGCTCACCCGCATCCGTCGCCGCAGCCAGGAGGTGGAGTACTGATGCGAGTGATGGCCTCGGTCGCCATGGTGATGAACCTGGACAAGTGTCTGGGGTGCTCCACCTGCTCGGTGACCTGCAAGCAGACGTGGACCAACCGTGACGGGACGGACTACGTCTGGTTCAACAACGTCGAGACCAGGCCCGGCGTCGGCTACCCGGCCTCCTGGGAAGACCAGGGCCGCTGGCGCGGCGGCTGGGGCCTCGACGGCTCCGGACGGCTGCGGCTGCGGTCGGGCGGACGGGTGAGGCGGCTGTCGCGCATCTTCGCCAACCCGGAGATGCCGTCGCTGGACGACTACTACGAGCCCGCCACGTACGACTTCGACATGCTGCTCTCCGCCCCGGCGGGCGAGCACATGCCGGTGGCACGCCCCCTGTCGGCGGTCACCGGGCTCCCCATGGCGATCGAGCGAGGGCCGAACTGGGACGACGACCTGGGCGGCTCCTCGATCTACGCCGCGTCAGACCCGAACCTCACAGCGCTGCACGACCAGGGGCTGGGCGACCAGGTGCGGTTGGAGTTCGAGAAGACCTTCATGTTCCACCTGCCCCGCATCTGCAACCACTGCCTCAACCCGGCGTGCGTCGCGGCCTGCCCGTCGGGGGCGATGTACAAGCGCGAGCAGGACGGCATCGTGCTCGCCGACCAGGACAGGTGCCGCGGGTGGCGCATGTGCGTGAGCGCCTGCCCATACAAGAAGGTCTTCATGAACCGGCTGACGGGCAAGGCCGAGAAGTGCACCTTCTGCTTCCCGCGCGTCGAGCAGGGCCTGCCCACCGTGTGCGCCGAGACCTGCGTCGGGCGCCTGCGCTACCTCGGCCTGGTGCTCTACGACCTGGACGCGGTCGAGCAGGCGGCCGCCACCGAGGACCCGACCCTGCTGGTGGAGGCGCAGCGAGCGGTCTTCCTCGACCCGAACGACCCGGCGGTGATCGCCCAGGCCGAGGCCGACGGGATCGCGCGCGACTGGATCGCCGCCGCTCAGGCGTCTCCGGTCTGGGCGCTGGTGATGAAGCACAAGGTGGCGCTGCCCCTGCACCCGGAGCACCGGACGCTGCCCATGGTCTGGTACATCCCGCCGCTGTCGCCGGTGCTCACCGCGACGACGCAGATGGGAGGCGACAACACCGACGCCGACGACGTGTTCCACGCTGTCGCCTCGATGCGCATCCCGATGGCCTACCTGGCGCAGCTGTTCACCGCCGGGGACGTCGACCTGGTCGCGGGCACCCTCATGAGGCTCGCGGCCGTCCGGACCCACATGCGGGCGCTCACCACCGGGGTCGGCCGGGACGCCGCGACCCCGGTCGGGCTGTCCGGTGCCGACCTGGAAGAGCTCTACCGGCTGCTCGCCATCGCCAAGCCGGCCCAGCGCTACGTGATCCCACGGGCGCACCGGGAGGACGCCGCCAGGTTGGCCTCGTGGGTGACCGGCTGTGCGCTCGACTCCCCCGGGGGCGTGGGCATGTCACCGACAGGCGCCCCGGCGTCGTGATGAGGAGGCAGCGATGACCTTCGGTCCTCTTCCCGTCCACGTCCGCGAGAGCGGACGCCAGCGGCGGCCCGACGCCCCCGTCCCCGGGCGGCGGGACGTGCTCGCGCTGGCCAGCCTGATGCTGGAGTACCCCGACGACGAGCTGTGCGACCTGCGGGCCGGCCTCAGCGAGGCCGTCGCGTCGCTGCCGCGCAGCGCCTCGGCCACCGACCTGCGTCGTTTCTGCACGTGGTTCGAGGCCACCGAGCCGGCCGTGCTGCGCGTGGAGTACGTGCGGACGTTCGACCACAGGCTGCGCAACGCCCTCTATGTGACGTTCGCGCCGTACGGCGACACCAGGAGCCGCGGGTCTGCCCTCGCGGGCTTCCGTCGCCGCTACCACGAGGCCGGCCTCGTCGAGAGCGAGGGTGAGCTGCCCGACTATCTGCCGACCGTGCTGCAGTTCGCGGCCCAGGCCGAGGACGGCCCCGCCGGCGAGGCCCTCGACGAGGCTCGCACCGGCATCGAGACGATCGAGCTCTCGCTGTCGACCCGGCGCTCGCCCTACGCCGGGGTGCTCCGGGCGGTGCGCCGCTGCCTGCCACCGGGCCGTCCGCGCGAGAGGCTCCGCGTCGTCCCCGGCGGCGAGGCCGAGAGCGACGGCTGTGCCTGTCCCACCCACCTCCGCACAGAAGGAGCATCGACATGAGCTGGTCGGTAGCGGCGTTCGGCGTGTGGCCCTATGTGGCCCTCGCCGTCTTCGTCGTCGGTCACGTCTGGCGCTGGCGGTCCGACCAGATGGGCTGGACCACCCGGTCGAGCCAGATCTCGGAGAAGAGGCTGCTGGCGTGGGGGTCGCCGCTGTTCCACGTCGGCATGCTGGCGGTGCTGCTCGGCCACGCGGCGGGGCTGCTCGTGCCCGCGTCGGTCACCACCGCGCTGGGGATCTCTGAGCACGCCTACCACCTGCTCGCGGTGACCGCCGGGACGATCTCCGGGACCGTGCTCGCCACCGGTGTCGTGCTGCTGCTGCTGCGCCGGTTCGTGCTCAAGGCGCGCCTGCGCCTGGTGACCCGGCGGGCGGACGTGGTGATGTACGTCGTGTCGGCTGTGGTCATCTTCTGCGGCATGTGGGCGACGCTCCAGCACAACGTGCTGGGGGCGGGCTACGACTACCGCGAGACCATCGCGGTCTGGTTCCGCTCGATCTTCGCCGCGAACCCGTCGGTCGACCTCATGGTGGGCGTGCCGTTCTTGTACCAGGTGCACGTGGTCGCGGCGTTCGCCCTGATCGCTGTCTGGCCCTTCTCGCGCCTCGTGCACGTGTGGAGCGTCCCCGTCGGCTACCTGACCCGGCCGCTCATCGTCTATCGAGCGGGTCGGCAGACGAGCGAGCTGGTCCGCCCCTCCGCGGTGAGCGGGTCTGGCGGCAGCGACTACCCGGTGCGGCGTGCGCGATGATCCCCACGCATGTCGACGAGGCGGGCCGGGTGCGCATGGTGGACGTGGGCGCCAAGCCGGTCACGGCGCGCACGGCCCGTGCCGCCGCGCGGGTGGTGTGCTCGGACGAGGCGCTCGAGCACCTGCGCACCGGGACGCTCGCCAAGGGTGACGCCGTCGCCGTGGCCCGGGTGGCCGGGCTCATGGCCGTGAAGCGCACGTCAGACCTGATCCCGCTGTGTCATCCGCTCGCCGTCGACGGGGCTGAGGTGGACGTCGTCGTGGACGACGCCGTGCGCATCGAGACCACGGTGCGCACCACCGGGCGCACGGGCGTGGAGATGGAGGCGCTCACCGCCGCGGCCGTCGCCGCGCTGGCCGTGGTCGACATGATCAAGAGCGTCGACCGCGGGGCCCAGGTGACGGACGTGCGGCTGCTCGCCAAGTCCGGCGGTGCGTCGGGCGCGTGGGAGCTCGCGGACGGGGGCATGGCCCGTACCAGGGCTCTGCCCCCGGCGGCGGTCATCACGATCTCCGATCGTTGCGCCCTGGGCGTGCGCCTGGACCTGGCCGGGCCCCGGCTGGTGGACGCCCTGCGCGGTGCGGGGGCGGTCGACGTGGCCACGGCCGTCGTCCCCGACGAGGTCGAGAAGATCCGCGAGCAGGTCTCGGCCTTCGTCGCGGCGGGGCGCGGGCTCGTGCTGACGACGGGCGGGACGGGCGTGGGACCACGAGACGTGACCCCGGAGGCCGTGGAGCCGCTGATCGAGCGACCCGTACCAGGCCTGGCCGAGGCCGTCCGCTCCGCCGGGGCCGTGCGCACCGGCACAGCCGCCCTGAGCCGTGGGGTCGCCGGGGTGATCGGGGACGCGCTCGTCATCACCCTGCCCGGTGCCCCGTCCGCCGTGGACGACGCGATGGACCGGCTGGCACCGCTGCTCTCGCACGCTGTCGCCCAGCTGCGAGGTGGCGGTCACGAGGAGCACCCGTGAGCGTGGTGCGAGCCGTCGTCACCGCGGGCCCTCTCGACCCGGAGGGGCTGGCGGCGCTCGTCCGCGACCCGGCGGCCGGCGCGACGGTCCTGTTCACTGGGGTGGTCCGCGACCACGACGACGGACGAGGCGTCACCGGGATCGTCTACGAGGCGCACCCGGACGCGCAGCGGATGCTCGCCGCCCTGCTCGCCGGGTGGCTCACGGACCGCCCGGAGATCCTCGCGGTCGGCGCGGAGCACCGGTACGGAGAGGTCGAGGTCGGCCAGGTGGCGTTCTGCGCCGCCGTGGCCGCCGCGCACCGGGCCGAGGCGTTCGCGGCCTGCGCGGACCTCGTCGACCTGGTCAAGCTGTCCCTGCCGGTGTGGAAGCACCAGCGCTTCGCCGACGGCACCAGCGTGTGGGTGGGGTCGGTATGAGCGGAGACCTCTTGGTCGACGGGTTCGGCCGACGGCACCGCGACCTTCGGGTCTCGGTCACCGACCGCTGCCCGTTGCGGTGCGTCTACTGCGTGCCCGCGAGCGGCGCGCCGTTGATGCCGTCGGCGCACCTGCTCAGCGCCGACGAGATCGTGCGGGTCGTCCGCGTGGCCGTGCGGATGGGTGTCACCAGGGTGCGGCTCACCGGCGGAGAGCCGCTGCTGCGGCCCGACGTCGTCGAGATCGTCGCGGGCATCGCCGCCCTGCCTGACGCCCCGAGGCTGTCGATGACGACCAGCGGTGTCGGCCTGGACCGGCTGGCCGGGCGGCTCGCGGAGGCGGGGCTGGAACGGGTCAACGTGTCGTTGGACACGGTCGACCCCGCGCGGTACCGCCAGGTGACCCGCCGGGGCTGTCTCGACCAGGTGCTCGACGGCCTGAGCGCCGCGAGGGCGGCGGGCCTGAGGCCGATCAAGCTCAACGCCGTCCTGGTGCGGGGCCTCAACGACGCCGACGCCGTCCCGCTGCTGGACTTCGCGCTGGGACACGGCTACGAGCTGCGTTTCATCGAGCAGATGCCGCTGGACGGCGGGCGCGTCTGGCGCCGGGAGTCCATGGTGACGGCTGACGAGATCCTCGACAGGCTCGGGCAGACCTGGACGCTGACCCCCGTGCCGGAGCGCGGGCCCGCCCCGGCGGCCCGGTGGCTCGTCGACGGCGGACCGGGGACGGTCGGCATCGTCGCGGCTGTCACCGCGCCGTTCTGCGGTGCGTGCGAACGCCTGCGGCTCACGGCGGACGGACAGGTGCGCAGCTGTCTGTTCTCGACGGTCGAGCACGACCTGCGCGGCATGCTGCGCCGTGGCGCGACCGATGCCGCCCTGGTGCGCGCCCTGCTCGGCTGCGTGCGCGCCAAGCCGTCCGGGCACGAGATCGACGCCCCGGGGTTCGTCCAGCCCGCCCGGCAGATGTCCGCGATCGGCGGCTGAGCCGTGCACACGCAGGCGATCGTGCTCGCCGGGGGGAGGGCCACCCGGCTCGGCGGTGCTGCCAAACCAGCGCTGACCGGCCCGGACGGGCGCACCGCCCTGCGCCGCGCCCTCGACTCCTGCTCACGGGCCGGGGTGGGCCGGGTGGTCGTCGTGGGCCCGCCCGACCTGTTGGCCGATCTCCTCGGGCCGTACCAGGGTCGTGTCAGCGTCACCCAGGAGGACCCGCCGTGGTCGGGGCCAGCACGCGGCATCGCTGCCGGGCTCGCGTGCCTGGCCCAGGCCCCACCGCTCGATCCCACGGCCGACGAGGCCCCGGGGTCTGGGCCTGGTCAGGACGCTCCTGGTGGCGGTGTCCTCGTCCTGGCCTGCGACATGCCGGACGCGGCACCGGCCGTCCTCGCGCTCGTCCGGGCCGGGCTGACCGGCGACGGCCGGGTGGCGCAGGCGGACGGGCGGCGACAGTGGCTGCTCGGTCTGTACCGGCTCGACGCGCTGGCCGCCGCGTGCTCCCGGCTGCCGAGACCAGCCCCTGGGCTCCCTGACCCGTCCGTCCGCGAGCTGCTGGACGGCCTGGACCTGACCGACCTGCCCGTCGCCGACGGGACCGCTGACGACCTGGACACTCAGGCGGACCTGGTCCGTCTGCGCTTCTCCTTCCCCCTCTCCAGATAAGGACACCGACGATGGACGAGCTCGCCAAGGTCGACAGGTGGATGGTCGCGCTGCGCGGTCGCCTCGATCTCGACGGCCTGGAAGACCCCGACATGACCGACCTGCTCGACACCGTGCGCGCCGTCGCCCACCAGGTGCTGCACGCCGGGGCGCCGGTCGCCGCGTTCGCCGCCGGGTACGCGGTCGCCCGCGCGGACGGCTCAGCGGCCGCCACCGCCCGGGTCCTGGCTGAGATCCGTGACCTGGCCGACGAGACTGGCGAGACTGGACAGAGGCCATGAGCGACGTCGTCGTCCGCCTCTTCGCGGCCGCGACCCAGGCCGCCGGACGCTCCGAGGTCCGCCTCGCGGCCGGTCGCCCGCTGGGCGCGACGGTCGCGGACCTGGACGCCGTGGCCGCTGACGGGGGGTCGGGTGTCGAGCTGGCCTCGGTCGTGGCGCGCTCTACCTTCCTCGTCGACGGTGCCCGACGTGCGCTGAGCGACCCGACCCCGCTGCTCCCTGGCGCGACGGTCGACGTGCTCCCTCCCTTCGCCGGCGGCTGACCCGGTCCTGTCTTCTCGGCAGGCCCCGCACGGGTGAGCAGCAGGCCGACGTCGTGGTCGGGGCGTGGTGTCGGTGTCTGGTGATGCTCGCGGGGCTCTTCCGTGCGCATGCTCCGTCGCAATCACTCGGACGGGCCAACGTCCGGCCGATCTGATGAGGTGTCAGGCTTCCAGGACGGGGGAGGACGGATGAGGCTCAGACGCGCCACCAAGGGTCGTCGGGCCGCCTGGCCAGCGGTGCTCGCCGTCGTGGTCGGGCTGGCGCTGGCCGGTTGCGGCTCGGGGGCGTCGCACGACGAGCGCACGGTGGTCGTGAGCAGCGACCACCCGTTCGTCTCGCTGAACGCCGCCACCGTCGCCGGGCAGGCACCAGGCAGCACCTTCGTGCGAGGCCTGGTCCAGGCGGGTCTGGTCAGCGTCGACGAGCGCGGCACCGTCGTGCCCGACACCTCGTTCGGCACGGTGGAGAAGGTCTCCGACGCCCCGCTGACCGTCCGCTACACGATCGCCTCTGGGGTGACCTGGTCGGACGGCGTCCCGGTGACGCCCGCCGACCTGCTGCTGGAGTGGGCAGCGCGGTCTGGCCAGCACGACGAGGTGGTGCCGGTGGTCGGTGGCGACGGTGACGTCTCCGCGCCGAGCGACCTCGACACCTCGGTCGCCTTCTTGGCGACCTCTCCCGCCCTGGTGCGCGCGTCGGCCACCCCCGTGATCGAGGGGAGCACGCTCACCCTGGTCTACGACACCCCGGTCGCTGACTGGCCGACCGCGCTGGACGTCAACGTCCCCGCGCACGTGGTCGGGCGGCTCGCTCTGGGCCCCGCACCGTCGCCCACCCCGACGGCGGGGGCGGCCCCGAGGACGTCTGCCGCCGACGCCTCGTGGGCTGAGGAGGTCACCACGGCGATCACCACGGACGACCGTGCCGCGCTGGTCGCGATCTCGCGGGCGTGGAGGGCCTACGGAGAGCGGGAACAGCTGGCCGTCGACCCGACGTCGGCGGTGACCACCGGTGCGTACATGATCTCTGAGGTGGACGACGACCGGGTGGTGCTCGTCCGCAACCCTCGGCACCCTGGCCCGAGAGGCAGCGTGACCACCGTGGTGATCCGCACCGACCTGGACCCGCTGGCCCAGGTCAGCGCGGTGAGGTCGGGCAGCGTGGACGTGGCGCTGCCGCTGGACACCGCCGACGTGCGTCAGGCCGCCGACTCCCGGCGGCTCACGGTGCGTCACGGTGGTGCGGCGGTGCTCCAGCTGCAGCTCGGCGAGCAGGCCTCGAGCCCGTTCGCCGGTGACCAGCCCGTCCGTGCGGCGTTCCTCGGGGCGCTCGACCTGCCCGCGCTGGCCGAGGCCTCGGGTGCCCAGGCCTCCGAGGCTGTCCTGCCTCAGGTCGGCCCCGCCTGGACCCCGCCTGGTGCGGCGACGCCGGCTGCCGACGTCGCTTCCCCGGCGCGGACCCCCTCGAGCACCGGGCGGGTGCCGGTGCGTGTGCTGGTCGACACCGCCGACCCGACGCGCGCGGCGCTGGTCGCTGCGCTCAGCGAGCAGGTGGCGGCGGCGGGGTTCGTCGTCACCGTGGTCGACAAGGACGTCACCGCCGCCCTGTGGTCGCAGCCGGGGCGGTGGGACGCCGTGATCGTGCCTGTGGTGCAGGAAGCGCTCCCGGTGTCCGCCGTGGTGTCCCGGTGGCGCTCCGACGGGGCGGCCGACGTCACCGAGCACGTCGACGAGGAGCTGGACCGGGCTCTCGACGCGGCCTCGGCCCAGGTCGACCCGGCGGCGGTGGCCCAGGCGCTCGCCGAGGTGCAGAGCAGGCTCGAGGCGTCTGACGTCGTCGCGCCCCTGGTGCGCCTCCCGGTGATGTCCGTGGTGCGCTCCGACGACGCCCGGGTCTCCGGGGTCCGCCCCGTCGACTGGTCGGCCGCCGACCTGACGTCCTGGTGGGCCTGGCTCCGCTGACCGCGACGGCTGCCCCGGACGGGTATCTCATGTCAGGACGTCGGGGGAACGGTCAGTACACTTCGCGGGGCGGATCGTGCGGGTCCGTCTTTCCCTGATCGTGAGTACGGAGATCCCGCGTGCCTGTTTCCACCCGACCTGACCTGCGCAACGTCGCGATCGTCGCGCACGTCGACCACGGGAAGACGACCCTGGTGGACGCCATGCTCTGGCAGACAGGGTCGTTCGGTGAGCACGAGAACGTCGACCGTCGTGCCATGGACTCCGGCGAGCTCGAGCGGGAGAAAGGCATCACGATCCTGGCGAAGAACACCGCCGTCAGGTACTCCGGCCCCGCCGCCGTGGCTGCCGGGCAGAGCGACGGGGTGACGATCAACGTCATCGACACCCCCGGCCACGCCGACTTCGGCGGAGAGGTCGAGCGTGGGCTGTCGATGGTCGACGGGGTGGTGCTGCTGGTCGACGCGAGCGAGGGCCCGCTGCCGCAGACGAGGTTCGTGCTGCGCAAGGCCCTGGCGGCACAGCTGCCCGTGGTGCTCGTCGTCAACAAGGTGGACCGCTCCGACGCGCGCATCGCCGAGGTCGTCGAAGAGGCTCACGACCTGCTGCTCGGCCTGGCCTCCGACCTGCACGAGGACGACCCTGACCTGGACCTGGACACCGTGCTCGACGTGCCGGTCGTCTACGCGGCGGCCAAGGCCGGCCGCGCGTCGCTGACCGCCCCCGCCGACGGCACCCTCCCGGACAGCCCCGACCTCGAGCCGCTGTTCGCGACGATCCTCGAGCGAGTCCCGGCCCCCACCTACGACCCCGACGCGCCGTTGCAGGCGCACGTGACGAACCTCGACGCCTCGCCGTTCCTGGGGCGGCTGGCCCTGCTGCGCGTTTTCAACGGCACGCTGCGCAAAGGGCAGCAGGTCGCGTGGGTGCGCCAGGACGGCACGACGCGATCGGTGAGGATCACCGAGCTGCTGGCCACCCAGGCGCTCGAGCGGGTGCCGACCGAGCAGGCGAGCCCCGGCGACATCGTCGCCGTCGCCGGGATCGAGGACATCACCATCGGTGAGACCCTGACCGACCTGGACGACCCCCGCCCCCTGCCGATGATCACCGTGGACCCCCCGGCCATCTCCGCCACCATCGGCATCAACACCTCGCCGCTGGCGGGCAAGGGCGGCAAGGGCCACAAGGTGACCGCGCGCCAGGTCAAGGAGCGCCTCGACCGCGAGCTGATCGGCAACGTGTCGTTGCGCGTCCTGCCCACCGACCGCCCCGACGCGTGGGAGGTGCAGAGCCGTGGTGAGCTGGCCCTGGCGATCCTCGTCGAGCAGATGCGGCGCGAGGGCTTCGAGCTCACGGTCGGCAAGCCCACCGTGGTGACCCGCACCGTCGACGGCAAGGTGCACGAGCCCGTCGAGCGCATGACCATCGACGTGCCCGAGGAGTACCTGGGGGCCGTCACCCAGCTGATGGCCTCCCGCAAGGGCCGCATGGAGACCATGGCCAACCACGGCACCGGGTGGGTGCGCATGGAGTTCCTGGTGCCTGCCCGGGGCCTCATCGGGTTCCGTACCCGCTTCATGACCGAGACCCGGGGCACAGGCATCGCCTCGTCCATCGCTGAGGGCCACGAGCCGTGGGCCGGGCCCATCGAGACCCGGCAGACCGGCTCCCTGGTCGCGGACCGGCCCGGGGTCGCCACCCCGTACGCGATGCTCGCGCTGCAAGATCGCGGCACGTTCATCGTCCAGCCCACCGCCGAGGTCTACGAGGGCCAGGTGGTCGGGGAGAACCCGCGCCCCGAAGACATGGGCGTCAACATCACGCGCGAGAAGAAGCTGACGAACATGCGCGCGTCCACCTCCGACACCTTCGAGTCGTTGACCCCGCCGCGCACCCTGACCCTGGAGGAGTCGCTCGAGCTGGCCCGCGAGGACGAGTGCGTCGAGGTCACCCCCGAGATCGTGCGCATCCGCAAGGTGCTCCTCTCCGCCGACGACCGCGCCAAGGCGGCCGCCAGGGCGAAGCGCGCGGCCTCGTCCTGACCGCGTCCGAGGCCCCGGGGGAACCTGGTCAGCTGAACGGTGGACGTCGGTCAGGTCAGCCGAGACGTCCCATGTGTCGGTGACGTAGGGTGGCGGCGTGGTCTGGAAGGTCGTGCTCGGTGCCGCTGCCGGCGTCGTCGCTGGTGCCCTCGGGACGGTGGCCCACGGCGGTCACCGGCCGTGGGGGCTGGTCGCCGCGCTCGCGCTGGTGGTCTCCACCGCGACGATGGCGCGCGCGTGGGCCGGCCGCCAGGTGCTGGGGGGTCACGTCGTGGGTCTGGCCGTCACGCTGGTGATCCTCGCCCGCACCGGGCCTGGTGGTGACGTGCTGATCCCCTCCGGCGGAGGCCTCGGGTGGGTCTGGCTCGTCGGGGCCGTCCTGATGGCCGCTCTGGTGGCGGTCGCCCCGGGATGGTTGTTCGCCGACCGTGCCCCCGAGCCCGTCGCGGAGGATCGTTCGGACTGAGACTTTCGTCCCAACGGTGGAGGCTTTCGTCGCTGCGGCGAGAGGATCACCCGTAGACTTGGCGGTCGCATCGAAGAGGAGCTCGGGTGGACAAGGACAGCCAGGTGATAGGGGAGCCTGACGGCGTTGTCGGGCACGAGGGCATGACGGACGACCCCCAGGGGTCGACGGAGCCCGCTGACGTGGTGTCGGCGCTCGACGACACTGTGATGGCTCGCAAGGGCGAGCTTCTCGCGTCGCTGTCGTCCGTGGCAGAGGCTCCCACGTCCCTGCCCGAGCCTCCTGAGGTCCCTCTCGCGCCTGTGCCAGAGCCGCCTGTCGTGAAGGTGACGGCCGAGCCCGCGTCACCTGTCGCACCGCCCGTCGAGGCCTCCGCGCCTTCGGCCGCACCGCCCGTCGTTGCCTATGTGCCACCCACGGCGTCGTCCATCCTCGAGTCCGCCGCGACCTTCGCGCCCCCTCCGGCGGCCGCGTCGCCGGTGCCGTCACCGCCGCCGTCCGGCCCTGCCGTGACGCCTCCCGCTGTGGCCGGGGTCGCCTCACGCGTTCCTGCGGAGGCCCCCTCTGCGGCGCCGAGCAGCCTCGCTCCCACCCAGGTACCCCCGGTCGAGACCCCGAGACCTCCGGTCGAGCGGGCTGTGCCCCTGGCCGAGAGGCCTGTGCCTCCGATGGCCACGGCGGTGCCCCCCATGGCGCCGCCGTGGCCCGACGCTCCTGTCGTGCCCTCCCGGCCGCTGGACGTCGACCGCACGTCGGTGCTGCCCGGTGCCGCGGTGGGCGAGACCGCGGTGCACCCGGCGCCGTGGGGCGTGCCGTCCGGTGCCTCCTCGGCCCCGCCGCAGGGGTCTGCTGGGTCGAGCGCACCGGTGCCGCCGGGCGGGCCCGAGCAGCCGTGGACGGCTGCCGGTGAGACGGCCGCGCAGCCCGCGTCGAGCGAGGACGGGCCGACGCCGTCCGGCCGGCGCTGGCCGAAGGTGCTGGCGGTCGTCGGTGGTGCGGTGCTCCTGGTCGCCGGCGGCTATGTCGGTGCCGCCTACGCGCTGGCTGACAGGGTGCCGCGAGGTGCCACGGTCGCGGGCGTCGCGGTCGGAGGGATGAGCGTCGCGCAGGCCGAGCAGGCCCTCGCCGACGGCCTGGCCGACGCGCGGACCCGGGCTGTCGCCGTCGTCGCCGGCGGCGAGCGTTCCTCCATCGAGCCGGTGGAGGCGGGCCTGTCCTTCGACGCGTCCGCCACGCTCGCCACCATGACCGGTGTGCGTCTGGGCGAGCCCGGCAGGGTCTGGAACCACGTCGTGGGTGTCGGTGCCGTGACACCTCTCAGCAAGATCGACCAGCCTCGGATGAAGGCCGCGGTGGACGAGCTCGCCGCGACGGTGCTCCAAGACCCGGTCGACGGGTCGGTCGTGTTCGACGACGGCGTGCCGCAGACCACGCGGGCGGTCGACGGCGTGGCGCTGGACACCAAGGCCGCCGCGGCCACGATCTCGGCACAGTGGTTGACCGCCGACGGGCCGCTGGAGCTGGACACCGTGGTCGTGACGCCCCGCATCACGCAGGAGGCGGCGGACAGGGCCCTGGTCGAGCAGGCCAGGCCGCTGGTCGCCGGTGACGTGCGGGTCACGGTCGAGGGACGCTCGGCGGTGCTGTCGGCCGAGCAGCTCGCCTCGGCGGCCGGGTTCGACGTGGTGGGCGACAGCCTGAGCCTCACCCTGGACGGCGCCGCGCTGCGCGACCAGATCGTCGACCAGATCCCCAACCTCCTCACCAGGGCGACCGACGCGCGCTTCGTCTTCGGTGCCGACGGCAAGCCGGTCGTCCAGCCGGGGACCGCGGGCACCACGATCGACCCGGAGGTGCTGGCCTCGGCGGTCGTCGCGAGCACCACGGCCGACCGGGTGGTCACGGCCGCGCTGGTCGAGTCCGACCCGACCGAGTCGGTCCAGGCGCTCGAGGCGCTCGGCATCACCGAGCTGGTCAGCTCGTTCTCCACCGACCTGAACTCCGAGCCCCGGCGCACCCAGAACATCACGCGGGGTGCGAACATCATCTCCGGCACGCTCGTGCGTCCCGGTGAGACATTCAGCTTAGGAGCGACGCTGAGCCCGATCAACGGTGCGAACGGGTTTGTGGAGGCAGGAGTCATCAGTGGCGGCTTCCACAAGGACGGGATGGGCGGCGGCCTGTCCCAGCTGTCGACCACCGCGTTCAACGCTGCCTACGAGGCGGGCATGGAGATCGTCACGTTCAAGCCTCATAGCGAGTGGTTCGCCCGATACCCGGCAGGGCGAGAGTCCACGCTGGCTTACCCGACGATCGACATGAAATGGACGAACAACACTCCGTACGGCGCCCTGGTCCGGGCGTGGGTCTCCGGCGGCAAGGTGCACGTGCAGATCTGGGGCACCAAGCACTGGACGATCGAGTCGATAGAATCTCGGAGCAACGTCCAGTCGCCCGGTACGGTGTACAACGCCTCGCACGACTGCAAACCGCAGAACGCACAGAACCCGGGCTTCGTGTCTACGGTGACGCGCCGGGTCTACCTCGACGGAAAGCTCCAGGAGGAGAGGACCTGGACGCACCCGTACCGGCCGCAGCACCGGGTCATCTGCGGTTCGCCCGGCTGACCTGCGTCGCCCTGGCTGATTGGTGCCAGCCCTGCGAGCCGGCGCCGGGCCGTTCTCAGGTGCTGGCCGGCCCTCGTTGCGGGGCCGGCGGTACCTGCTTGGCGGCGACGACGTCGGCCGCCGGGACCCAGGTCTCGCCGTGGCGTGCCGCGACGCGCAGACCCTCGTCGGTGACCTCCACGACCTCCCCGACCACGTCGGTCAGCGGGGGCTCGCCCGGGCCCGGGGTGTCGTCGCGCCGCCGCCGCACGACGACCCGCTGACCAGGGGCGAAGGTGCGCCACCGGCTCGTCGGACGCGATCCGATGCCCACGGGGGAGATACTAGGGCGTGTCCGCACGCACGCACCACGCGTGCGGACGTGTTCTGAAGACAGCCGGCCCGCAGCGTGACGGGCTCACAGGCCTGAGGCCGAGAGAAGGACCTTGATGACGTACGTGATCGCCGAGCCCTGCGTGGACGTGAAGGACAAGGCGTGCATCGACGAGTGCCCGGTGGACTGCATCTACGAGGGCAAGCGCATGCTGTACATCCACCCCGCCGAGTGCGTCGACTGCGGCGCCTGCGAGCCCGTCTGCCCCGTCGAGGCGATCTACTACGAGGACGACGTGCCCGAGCAGTGGGCGCAGTACTACGACGCGAACGTGAGCTTCTTCGACCAGCTGGGCTCTCCCGGGGGGGCCGCCCGCCGTGGCCCGCTCGACTTCGACCACCCGCTGGTCGCCGGCCGGCCGCCGAGCGCCTGAGGCAGAGCGAGGTCACGATGGGTCTGGACGCGGCGTCGCTGCCTGACTTCCCCTGGGACCTGCTGACCCCGTACGCGCAGCGTGCCCGGTCGCACCCGGGCGGCATCGTCGACCTGTCGGTGGGCACGCCTGTGGACCCCACCCCGCCGGCGGTGCGCGCGGCGCTGGAAGGCGCCTCGGGCTCCCCGGGCTACCCCCCGACCGCCGGGACGCTCGCGCTGCGCGAGGCGGTCGTGGACTGGTTCGCCCGGCGCCGTGGCGTGCCGGGGCTGGCCGAGCACCAGGTGCTGCCGACGGTCGGCTCCAAGGAGCTGGTGGCGCTGCTGCCGTCGATGCTCGGCCTGGGAGCCGGTGACGCGGTGGTGCACCCGGCGGCGGCCTACCCGACCTACGACATCGGCGCGCGCCTGGCCGGGGCTCGTCCGGTCCCCTCTGACGACCCGGTGGCCGTGCTGGACGCCGACGACGCGGTGCGCCTGGTCTGGCTGAACTCGCCGAGCAACCCCACCGGCGAGGTGATGGGCGTCGACCGGCTCGCCGGGGTGGTCGCGGCGGCGCGTCGCGCCCAGGAGCGGCACGGCCACCCGGTGGTCGTCGCGGCCGACGAGTGCTACGCCGAGCTGGCGTGGACGGCGCCGTGGGCGAGCCGAGGGGTCCCGTCCCTGCTCGACCCGCGGGTCACCGGCGGGCACGTCACGGGCCTGCTCGTGGCGTACTCGCTGTCCAAGCGGTCGAACCTGGCCGGGTACCGGGCGGCGTTCGTCGCGGGGGACCCCGAGATCGTCGGGCGGCTGCTCGAGGTGCGCAAGCACGCGGGGCTCATGGTGCCCGGGCCGGTGCAGGCGGCGATGGTGGCCGCTCTGGGCGACGACGCGCACGTGGCGGAGCAGAAGGAGCGCTACGCCCGCCGTCGTGCGGTGCTGCGCGACGCCCTGGCGCAGGCGGGGTACGTGGCCGACGGCTCGGAGGCCGGGCTGTACCTGTGGGTGCGCCCGGAGGGCGGGCAGGGTTCGTGGGAGACGGTGTCAGACCTGGCCGACCTGGGTATCCTCGTGGCTCCCGGTGCGTTCTACGGTGACGACGTGCACGTGCGTGTCGCCCTGACCGCGACGGACGAGCGGGTGGACGAGGCCGCCGCTCGGCTCTCGGGGGCCTGAGGGCTCCCCCCAGAGCCTGAGGGCGCTGGGCTGCGGGAAGGCGGAGGGCGCGAGTCGCGAGCCCGAGGGCCTACCACACCAAGGGTCAATTTGTCCTATAGAAGAGGTAAATGGTCTCATACGCATGAGGCTTAGGGCCCATCGAAGAGGCCCAGGAGTGTGAGATACATCACAAAACGGGGTCGGTTTTGCTCCGGGCCTCCGCGGACGACCTCACGGCCTGTACCGTGCATCCACAGTCAGCGACGCCGAGGGGCGCAGGCCCACGGTGTCGCGACCGTCCAACGACGGACGACCTACCTTTGGAGGTATCTCATGACGGATGTTGCCGCCACCCCCACGCAGACGGTCCGTCTGTCCGTGCGCGACCGCGAGCTCGAGTACCCGGTGGTCCCGGCGGTCGAGGGCAACGACGGCATCGTCGTCGCCTCGCTGCTCAAGGACACCGGCATGGTGACGGTCGACCCCGGCTTCACCAACACGGCCTCGTGCGAGTCGAAGATCACCTACATCGACGGCGACGAGGGCGTCCTGCGCTACCGCGGGTACCCGATCCGGCAGCTGGCTGAGGGGTCGACCTTCCTGGAGACCAGCTACCTGCTCATCCACGGCGAGCTTCCGTCGAAGGAAGAGCGCGTCGCCTTCGCCGAGCGGGTCAACCGCCACGGCCTGGTGCACGAGGACTTCCGCACCTTCATGGGCACGTTCCCCCGCCACGCTCACCCGATGGCCGTCATGGCGTCGGCGATGAACGCTCTGGGCACCTTCTACCCCGAGTCGCTGAGCATCTCCGACGAGGAGGCCATCGAGCTGGCCACGGTGCTGATCCTGGCCAAGACCCGGACCATCACCTCCTACGTGCACCGGGCGCGTCGGGGCGAGCCGCTGCTGTACCCCGACTACAGCCGTGGCTACGTCGAGGACTTCCTGCGGATGACCTTCGCGGAGCCCTACGCCCAGTACGAGGCGAACCCGGCCGTCGTCGCGGCCATGGAGAAGCTGCTGATCCTGCACGCCGACCACGAGCAGAACTGCTCGACCTCGACCGTGCGCATCGTCGGCTCGTCCAACGCCAACATCTACGCCTCGATGGCGGCGGGCGTCAACGCGCTCGGCGGCCCGCTGCACGGCGGCGCCAACGAGGCCGTGCTGGTCATGCTCGACGAGATCCTGGCCAACGGCGGTGACGCCACCGACTTCATGAAGCGGGTCAAGAACAAGGAGCCGGGCGTCCGCCTCATGGGCTTCGGGCACCGGGTCTACAAGAACTACGACCCGCGCGCCGCGATCGTGAAGGAGTCGGCTCACGAGGTGCTCGAGTCGCTCGGTGCGAGCGACCCGCGCCTGGAGATCGCCATGGGCCTGGAGGAGATCGCCCTCGCGGACGACTACTTCATCTCCCGCAAGCTGTACCCGAACGTCGACTTCTACACCGGCCTGATCTACAAGGCCATGGGCTTCGACACGGCGATGTTCACCCCGCTGTTCGCGCTCGGCCGGATGCCCGGCTGGATCGCCCAGTGGCGTGAGATGCGCAAGGACCCGCAGACGAAGATCGGCCGTCCGCGTCAGATCTACACCGGCTCTCCCAAGCGGGACTACGTCCCCGTCGACGAGCGCTGACGAGAACCACCCCTGGCGCCCCCGGTCCGCACCGTCGGACCGGGGGCGCTCTCGTCTTTCCAGGCTCAGGCGAGGGTGAGGCGCACCGTGCCGGGGGCGGGCGGGTCCTCGGCGCTCTCCCAGGTCCCGGTGCGGGTCCAGCGGTGGTCACCGACCTGCACCTCGGTCAGGTGCTGGGAGTGGGCCACCACCACGGCCCACTGGGCGACGGCCCAGGCCATCCGGTCGGCCTGGTCGGGCGGGCCCAGCGGACGGGCGTCGACGACGACCACGCCCGGGGCGGGGGTGTCGACCGGCAGGTCACCGAGGTCGCGCAGCAGCCGGGCTCGCACACCGTCGGCGGTGCCGGTGCCGCTCGGGGCGCGCAGGGTGCAGGTCACCGCCGCCGGTGAGTGGCCGGTCAGCCCCGAGGCCCAGGCGCGCGACCTGCCCTCGTGGCGACCGTAGGCGTCGGGGAAGGCAGAGCGCTGGACCGCCTGGGCGGCCTCGGTGATCGGCAGGTCTTGCCAGCCAGGCACCCGCACCAGGTGGTCGTAGAACAGCCCGGTCGAGTAGACGGGGTCCATGATCTGCTCAGGGGTCCCCCAGCCCTGCGAGGGACGCTGCTGGAACATCCCGAGGGAGTCGCGGTCCCCGTAGTCGATGTTGCGCAGCTTGGACTCCTGCAGCGCTGTGGCCAGCCCGATGGTCGCCGCCCGTGCGGGCAGCTCGCGGCGCAGCGTCGTCCCGACCACGAGCGCGGCGTTGTCGGCCTGGTCGAGCTGCAGGGTCCACGGGACGCCGTCGACGTCCGAGCGGCAGATCTCCACGACGCGGACAGGGCGCGACGCGTCGAGCGCGTAGACCACGCCGAGCACGGCCACGGCGAGGAGCCCGAGGGTGAACAGGGCCCCGAGCAGCCCGGACACCGCGGGGTGCCGTCGGCTCATCCCGGGGAGTGCGGCGCCGAGCCCGGGCTGGTCCCGACCTCGGCGCGGGCGACCGCCTCGACGGCGCCGGTCGACGGGCCGCGCCGGAACGCCATGCCCTCGCTCATGGCCAGGTCTCGGGCCACGACCAGGTCGCCGTCATGACCGCCGAAACCGATCATGCGCACCTCGGTGCTGGCCATGACGTGCAGCCCGGCCTCGACCATGCAGTCGTCGCCCAGGGGGATGCCGAGCCCGGAACCGGCCCCCAGCAGGCAGCGCCGCCCGAGGCTGACGACCTGCGCCCCGGAGCCGGCCTGCGGCTCTCCGCAGGGCGAGACCGACGCCCCGCAGCCGATGTCCGTGCCCTCACCGACGACGACCCCGGTCGAGACGTGCCCGCCGACCCTCGACGCCCCGAGCGTCCCGGCGTCGTGGCCGACGAAGCCCTCGGGCGTGACGGTGGTGCCCTCGGCCAGGTACGCCCCCAGCCGCACCCGGGCCGCGTCGACGACGCGCACGCCGGAGGGGATGACGTAGTCGGTCATGCGCGGGAGCCTGTCGATGCCGTGCACGGTCACCGGTCGCCCGTGCGCGGCGCGCAGACGAGCCCGGGTGGCCTCGAAACCATCCGTGGTGCACGGCCCGGCGTCGGTCCACACCACGGTCGGCAGCATGGTGAGGAGGCCGTCCAGGTTCTGCTCGCCCGGGGCGACCAGACGGTGGGAGAGCAGGTGCAGGCGCAGGTACGCGTCGGGCACGTCGACCGGTGCGGTGTCCAGGTCGATCAGGGTGGTGACCACCTCGACCCGCACACCGCGCGCCGGGTCGGTGCGGACCGCGGCGGTCAGCCCCGCGGGCACCGGGGTGCCGGCCGGCAGGCCGAGCACGGGTGCCGGGTACCAGGCGTCCAGCACGGCGCCGTCGTCGGTGATCGTGGCCAGCCCGTGGCCCCACGCTGATCTGGCAGGCATAGGGGAAACCCTAGCCGCCCCCAGGTCGGGGCTCTTGTCATATCCCCGGGGCCGTGACGCGCGCGTCTGTGGGCGACGCCTCACCCCGTGGGTCGTACGCTGACGACGTGGCTCAACGCTCTCCGTCCCCCGAGTACCGTCGCGGCCCTGTGCTGCTGCGCGGGCGCCTGATCCCCAAGACGACCTCTGACCAGCGGCTGCTCGCACCCTCGGAGGGTGCGGCGTGGCTGCACGAGGACCCGTGGCGGGTGATGCGCATCCAGAGCGAGTTCGTCGAGGGCTTCGGGGCGCTCGCCGAGGTCGGGGCCGCTGTGAGCGTGTTCGGCTCGGCCCGGATCACCGAGGGCTCGCCGGACTACGAGATGGGCCGGGCCGTCGCGCGGGGTCTGGTCGAGGCAGGCTACGGCGTCCTCACCGGCGGTGGGCCGGGGGTCATGGAGGCCGCCAACCGGGGGGCGTCAGAGGCCGGCGGGCTGTCGGTCGGGCTCGGTATCGAGCTGCCCTTCGAGCAGGGCATGAACCCGTGGGTCAACCTGGGCATCAACTTCCGGTACTTCTTCGTCCGCAAGACCATGTTCCTCAAGTACTCCGAGGGTTTCGTGGTGCTGCCGGGCGGCTTCGGCACGCTGGACGAGCTGTTCGAGGCCCTCACCCTGGTGCAGACGCACAAGGTCACCGAGTTCCCCATCGTGCTGATGCGCTCGTCGTACTGGGACGGGCTGCTGGACTGGCTGCGCGAGCAGGTGGCCGGGGCCGAGATGATCGCGCCGCTGGACATGGACCTGCTGTCGGTCACCGACGACCCCGACGAGGCCGTGGAGATCGTGGTGCGGCGCGGTGAGCAGCTGCGCGCCGAGGTCGCGGAGAAGGTGACGGTGCACACGGCCGGCGGGCAGAGCGGCTCCGCGCAGACGAGCCCCGAGCAGGCAGGGCCTGCCGAGACCTGGTGAACGAACCCTCCCCGGCCCAGGCCAGCCCCCGGCCCGCGCCCGCTCGCTGGGACCCGCGCGGCTGGCCGTGGTGGGCGCAGACCCTGGGCGTCTATGCGGTCAGCCGTGCCTGGCTCGTCGGGGTCTTCGTCTGGGTCGCGCGGCTCCAGGAGGCCAGCGCGTGGACCCCGGCCTCACCGTCGTACCTCGACTACGTCGGGTACATGTTCGACGGGTCGTGGTACCGGCAGATCGCCGAGCAGGGGTACCCGGCCGAGCTCCCGGTCGGTGCCGACGGGCTGGTGCAGCAGAACGCGTGGGCGTTCTTCCCGGCGTTCCCGGGGCTGGTGCGGGCGGTGATGGAGGTCACGGGCGGCACCTGGGTGGTCGTGGCGCCGCTGGTCGCCACGGTGCTGGGCGCCCTGGCCGTGCTGGTGGTGCACCGGGTGGTCACCGAGGGGGCGCCGCGCGCGGTCGAGGCGTGGCCGGGCCTGCCGCTCGCGACGGTCGCGCTCGTCTGCGCGTTCCCGCCCGCCGCGGTGCTCCAGGCCGCCTACACCGAGTCGTTGGCGCTGCTGCTCGTCGCCGCGACGCTGTGGGCGATGGTGCGCCGCCAGTACGCGCTCGCCGCTGTGCTGATGGTCGCGCTCGGGTTCACCCGGGCCGTGGCGCTCCCGATGGTGGTCGTGGTCGTCGTCCACGCGCTGGTCCGGTGGCAGGCCCGACGGCGAGGGGAGCGGTTCGACCGGTGGCAGGTCGCCCAGGTGACCGGTCTCGGCGTGGTCGCGGTGCTCTCGGGGCTTGTCTGGCCGTGGCTGACCGGGAGGGTCACCGGGGTGCCAGACGGCTACCTGCTCACCCAGGAGGCCTGGCGCGGCTCGCGCTCGACCACCCCGTTCGTCAGCTGGACCTGGGTGCCAGAGTTCTGGCTCGGCCCCTGGGCCGTCCCGGCGCTGATGGCAGGGTTCGGGCTGGTGGTCGCGCTGCTGGTGTCGCGGTCCGCGTGGCGCCTCGGCCCCGAGCTGCACGCCTGGTCGGCGGGGTATCTCGGCTACATCGTCGCGGTGGTGGAGCCCGGGTCGTCCTTGGCCCGGTTCTTGCTGCTCGCCTTCCCGATGGGCACGATCACCGCCGGCCTGGTGACCGGTCGGGCGTGGGCCAGGCGGGCGTGGCTGGCGGGGGTGCTCGTCGCGATGCTCGCGCTCCAGGTGCTGTGGGTGCGTCAGATCTGGCTGTTCAACCCCGCCGGGGACTGGCCGCCGTGACCTGAGGCCGGTCGTCGTGGTGCCTCGTGGGCCGCCGCGTGCCTCGCGAGCACGTGCGGGCCTGTGGTCTCCGCGTCTTCTGCGAGCGTTCCGGAGGCGCCTCGCTCGTGCACAGACCCGCGAAACACGCCCGCGAGACGCGGAGTGCCCTAAAATGAGCACGGTCCCCGCAGCCGTGTCGCCTCGACGACGCTCGCGCGGGGACGAACCTGACGTTCCAGCTGAAGGAGAGCCGGCGATGGCCGCGATGAAGCCGAGGACCGGCGACGGCCCCATGGAGGTCACCAAGGAAGGCCGCGGCATCGTCATGCGCGTCCCGCTGGAGGGCGGCGGTCGCCTGGTCGTCGAGCTCAAGGCCGACGAGGCCGCCGACCTGGGTGCCAAGCTCACGGCTGTGGCTGGCCCCCCCGTCCCGCCCCCTGCCGCTGACCTGCCTGCCGACGACTGAGTGCGCCTCTCGTCCTCGACGGCCCTCCCGTCGGTCACCCTGGTCGGTGGTGATGTCGCCGACCTGCCCACGCTGACGTCGGGCACCATCGACGCGCTCGCCGTCCCTGTCGCCCCTGCCGTCGCGGGCGACGACCACCTGACACCCGGGCCGGGCACGGCGCAGGCCGCGGCGAGGTTCGGCATCGACCTGGCCGAGCTGGCCGAGCGCGCGGGCCTGACCGGTGCGGCCGGTGAGGCGCACGTCGTCCAGCTGCCCCGGGCTGTCGGTTCCGCGGTGCACCTGCCGTGGGACGGCCTGCCGACCCGGGTGGTGCTGGTCGGTATCGGCTCTGCCTCTCCCGCTGACCTGCGCCGTGCTGGCGCCGCCCTCGCCCGTGCCGGTCGTGGCCTGGGCCGTGTCGCCACCACCGTCGCCGCTCGCGGCGCGGGGTCGGCCTCTGGTGAGGCCGAGGCGGTGCGGGCCTTCACCGAGGGCTACCTGCTCGGTGCCTACCAGCCGCTGCGCGTCCCTGGCACCAAGCAGAAGCCTGAGCCCAAGAAGACCCCCGCGCTGGTGCTGCTCGGGGCGGACGGCTCCCGTGCCGGCACCGCCGTGGAGACGGCGCGCGTCGTCGCCGAGCTCACCTGGCTGGCCCGCGACCTGACGGCGACCCCGCCGAGCACCAAGAACCCCGCCTGGCTCGCGGCCCAGGCCTCACGCCGGGCGAAGACGGCGGGGCTGGAGGTCGAGGTGCTGGGGCGCCAGCGCCTGGTAGCCGAGGGTTTCGGTGGTCTGCTCGCGGTCGGTGGCGGGTCAGCGGACGGCCCGCGCCTGGTCCGTGTCACCTCTGCGTGCGACCACATGACGGCCGCCCGGCACGTCGTGCTGGTCGGCAAGGGGGTCACCTTCGACACCGGCGGCATCTCGCTGAAGCCGCGCGAGTCGATGGTCACCATGAAGACCGACATGGCAGGGGCTGCCGTCGTGCTGGCCACCGTGCTCGGGGCGGCGCGCCTCGGGGTGCCGTACCGGGTCACCGCGCTGCTGCCTCTGGCTGAGAACCACCTCGGCGGCTCCTCCTACCGTCCTGGCGACGTGCTCACCATCCACGGGGGCCGCACGGTCGAGGTGAGCAACACCGACGCCGAGGGACGGCTGGTGCTGGCCGACGCCCTGGACTGGGCCGCCCAGACCCTGGACCCGGACGTCATCATCGACGTCGCCACCCTGACCGGGGCGGCCAAGGTCGCGCTCGGCTCGCGGCTGGGTGCCCTGTTCAGCGACGACGACGCCCTGGCTGACGCCGTGCTGGCCGCCGGGACGGCCGCCGGAGAGCCTGTGTGGCGGATGCCCCTGGTCGAGGACTACGAGCAGAACCTCGACTCCGAGATCGCCGACGTCCGCCAAGAGAGCAGCGACCCTCGGGCCGGTGCCGGTGCGGTGCACGCCGCGCTGATGTTGCGCCGCTTCGCCGCCGGGGTGCCGTGGGCCCACCTGGACATCGCCGGCCCAGCCCGCAGCACCGAGACCCGGGACGAGGTGCCCGAGGGCGCGACCGGCTACGGCGTCCGGCTGCTGCTGGCGCTGCTCAGCGACCCGGCCGTCAACCTCTGAGCCAGGCCTGTCCCTGGACGTGACCGTCGCCGGCGACCCGTGCCCGTGCTGCCGCGCCTGACAGCGAGAGTCAGCGCCTGACGGCGAGCAGGAGCCCGTCACCGACGGGCAGCAGGGCGACGTCCAGCCTCTCGTCGACGCGCAGGGCGTGGTCGAGCTCGCGCACGGCGACGGTCTGCTCGTCGCGGCGGGTCGGGTCGGCCACCTGGTCGCGCCACAGGGCGTGGTTGACCACGAGCGTGCCGCCACGGCGCAGCAGACGCACGGCGTGCTGCGCGTAGAGCGCCTGGTTCTCGACGTCGGCGTCGACCACCACCACGTCGTAGGCGGCGTCGGTGAGCCGGGGGAGCACCTCGTCAGCGAGGCCGCAGATGGCCCGCACCCGGGTGGGGCGCACCCCGGCCTCGGTGAACGCCTGCTTCGCCGCGCGCTGGTGCTCGACCTCGACGTCGATGGTGGTCAGCACCCCGTCGTCAGGCATGCCCCGCAGCAGGTACAGCGAGGCGACCCCGGTGCCGGTGCCGATCTCGACCACGGCGCGGGCGCGCGCCGTCGCGGCGAGCACCCCCAGCGTGGCCCCGGTCGCGGGCGTCACAGGCTCACAACCGAGGTGCTCGGCACGCTCCCGGGCGTCCATGACGACGTCGTCCTCGGCGACGATCTCCTCGCAGTAGAACCAGGACAGTGCCTTGTCAGCGGACATTCACGGCTCTCAGCGCTAGAGACGGTCTGATGATGCCCGTCACCCTATCGCCCGCGGAGCCATCTTCCGCGGCCCGGGAAGGCGCCAGAGGTCAGACGGACGTGGGGAGGGCTGGCCAGGGGCCGGAGAAGGTGCCGGGTCGGGAGACCGGCACCGGGTCGGCCCGCTGGGCGGTGCGCAGCATCACCGCCAGGTGCTCGGTGAGGTCGGCCAGGGTCGTCGGCCAGCCCTCCGGGGGGCTGTACCCGGCGGGGTCCACCTCTTCGAGCACCACCACGGGCAGGGGGGAGCCGTGCGGGGTCAGGTCGGGCAGCCGCTTCCACAGCGACCCTGGCAGGAGCAGCACCTCAGCCTCGTCGGGGTGCCGCGACAGCGCCGAGACCTCCCGACCGGTGCGTACCAGGAGCACCAGGAGGCAGCGCGAGGTGAGGTTCTCTGTCGCCACCCGCACGTCGCGCGACGCGGAGAGCACACCGGTGAGCACGCTCATCGGCGGCACCGACCCTGGTACGTCGGCCAGGCCGCGTGCGGCGACCCCGCCGACGGCCGGCAGCTTGCCGAGGGCGTCCAAGAGCTGTTCTGGCCCGCTCATCGGCGGCTCCGGTCCGTCATGACCGCTCCCTCAGGTCGATGTCCCAGCACCTGTCAGACGGGTTCCAGTGGCGCCCGACGACCTCGAGGTACGCCGACGAGGAGAACAGCACCTCGGCCCCCGTCCTGTAGTGCGACAGGACGCTCACGTCCACCCCGGAGCGGCCGTCGATGCGGAGGCGTGCGCTGCCACCACCACCGTCGGTGACAGGGGGCGCCGTCGCGGGCGACAGGTACGCGGGGTCGGGGAACTGCTGGCCCAGCCGGACGCCGTTCAGCACGTGCTGGGGCAGGTCGACGCCGCGCACGGTGGGCTGGGCCGCCGGTGCCAGGCTCTCCAGCCCTGACACGGCGCGGTCCACGTCCGCCTGGACGCGTGCCGCGGCGGAGGAGGCCCGTGCGTCTCCGGGCAGGGGCCCCGCGTCGCCGTGCCCGGTGGTGGTGAACCGGTAGAGGCTCGTGACCTCGTCAGGGGTGAGGCTGCCGTGGCGGGCCGCGACCGCGCCGGCCCAGGCGCCGAGGTCACCGCCGTCGTGCGGGTGCGGCAGGTCGGAGACGTCAGGGAGCCGGCGTGGGCCGAGAGGGGTGGAGCCGGCTGGGGGCTCGGTGTGCTGGGGAGCGGTGGTGACGCCGTGCGACGTCTGCCGGTTCACGTCCAGCACCTCGTCGAACAGGGCCTTGGCCCGGCGCAGCAGAGCCTCTAGCCGGTCCAGCAGCCTGCCGAGCTCTCTCAGCGAGGTCAGCAGCCGGGTCACCGTGGGGCCGATCTCGACGCTCGCCGCAGCGACCTGGGCGGTGACGTGCACGAGGACCCTCGGGGTGCCCAGCCCGCCGGTCGTGGCCTGGCCGGACGCCCAGGAGAGGATCGACTCGACGACCTCGGTCAGGGTGTCGCGCACCAGGTCGTGCACCACCTGCACGATGGTCCCGGCCATCTGCAGGCCCGTCGAGATGCCCTCGGCCCAGGCGGCGACGGCCTCGATGTGGGTCGCGACGTCGGCGGCGAACGTCCGATAGGCCTCAGCGGTCTCGCCCGCGGTGTCGACGAGGTCCGCGCCGACCGCACGGGTCAGCTCCTGTGCGGCGACCGAGAGGTGCTGGGCGGTGGTGGCCCAGGTGGTCGAGAACGCCCGGACCTGCTCGGCGTCACCGGTGAGGTCGTCCAGCCAGTCGCTCAGCGGCGAGAGATGGTCGGCCACCCAGCCCAGACCGACCTCGGCCAGCAGGTCCAGCGGAGGTGCGGCCGCGCTCGCGGTGCTCACCTCGAAGGAGAACGCGGCCAGGCCACCCTCGACCCAGGTGCCGCTGTTGATGGCCGCGACCAGCGACTCCCCGTCCTCCAGCAGCCCGGCTCTGGCCAGAGGAGGGACGCTGTTCCCTCGCCCAGCCCCGAGCGGGTGGGGTGACGGCATCGGTGAGCTCCCCCTGAGTCTGTCGGGCTTTTCGTATCGTGCCATGTCGTCTCGCCGCGAGGGGAACGATCTGGGGGCGAGCTCCCGGGTGGGGCTGGGTGAGGGAGCGCGCGCGAGACCTGTGCGGAGCCGACAAGCTCGCCGGGCGCTCCTTGTCGCTGCCCCCGCAGCATTACCTACGGTTGCGTAGCCTACGCTGGCGTAGGTTTGCGGCCGGTCAGTCGAGAGGAGGTCGCATGAGCGACGACGCAGGTGGTCCGCTGTCCGAGGTCGGTCTCGTCCAGATGCTCACGACGACCGGTGAGCGTGTGCCCCACCCGGATCTCGACCTCTACGCCGCCGAGCTGGACGCCGACGCCCTGCGTGCGATGTACCGGGACCTGGTGCTCGCCCGCCGGTTCGACCGGGAGGCCACCGCCCTCCAGCGGCAGGGTGAGCTCGCCCTGTTCGCCCCGGCCGAGGGGCAGGAGGGCGCTCAGATCGGCTCCGCCCACGCCCTGCGTCCTCAGGATCATGTGTTCCCGTCCTACAGAGAGCACGGGGTGGGCCTGGTGCGCGGGGTGGACGCCACGCAGATTCTTCGGCTGTTCCGTGGGGTCGACCACGGCGGCTGGGACCCCACCGCGCACGGCTTCCACCTGTACACGCTGGTCGTCGGCTCTCACACCCTGCACGCCACCGGCTATGCCATGGGCCTGGCCCGTGACGGGCTGGTCGGCACCGGTCGCCCCGAGCGTGACGCCGCCGTCGTCGTGTACTTCGGTGACGGGGCCACCGCGCAGGGCGACGTCCACGAGGCGATGGTGTTCGCCTCGGTCAACACCGCCCCCCTGGTGTTCTTCTGCCAGAACAACCAGTGGGCGATCTCCGTGCCGACGACGCGCCAGGCCGTCGTGCCCATCGCCGACCGGGCGCCGGGGCTCGGCATCCCCAGCGTGCGCGTGGACGGCAACGACGTCGTCGCCTGCTACGCGGTGACCCGTTGGGCGCTGGAGCGGGCGCGTTCCGGGCTCGGCCCGGTCTTCGTCGAGGCGCTCACCTACCGGATGGGCGCGCACACCACGTCCGACGACCCGACGCGCTACCGCGACGCCGCCGAGGAGCAGCGGTGGCGCGAACGCGACCCGATCGACCGGCTCCACGCTCACCTGACCGCGTCGGGCCAGCTGCCGCAGGTGTTCCTCGACGAGATCGAGACCGCCGCCGACGCGCTCGGTGAGAAGCTGCGCACCGAGGTCCGGGCGCTGGGCCGGGCGAGCACGTCCGGCATGTTCGACCACGTCTACGCCACCGAGCACGCCCAGGTCAGCGCCGACGCGTGCGGGAGAGGTACCCGATGACCCTGACCACCGAGCGCCATGGCGCGACTGTCGAACGCTCTGACCTGACCATCGAGCGCCCTGCCCCGGCGCTGACCACCCTGCCGATGGCCAAGGCCATCAACGAGGCCCTGCGCCGGGTGCTCGTCGAGGACGAGAGGGTGCTCGTCATGGGCGAGGACGTCGGGCGCCTGGGCGGGGTGTTCCGGGTGACCGACGGCCTGCACGCCCAGTTCGGAGACCATCGGGTGATGGACACCCCGCTGGCCGAGTCCGGCATCGTCGGGACCGCGATCGGCCTCGCCATGCGCGGCTACCGGCCCGTGGTGGAGATCCAGTTCGACGGGTTCGTCTTCCCGGCGTTCGACCAGATCACCACCCAGCTGGCGAAGATGCGCTACCGCTCTGCCGGGCGGCTGGGTCTGCCGGTGGTGGTCCGGGTGCCCTACGGCGGGGGCATCGGCGCGATCGAGCACCACTCGGAGTCCCCGGAGGTGCTGTTCGCGCACACGGCGGGGCTTCGCGTCGTCTCCCCGTCCACCCCGGCGCAGGCGTACCAGATGCTCAGGGCGGCCGTCGCCTGCCCCGACCCGGTGCTGTACTTCGAGCCGAAGTCGCGCTACTGGGCCAAGGGTGGGGTCGACCTCGACGCCCCGGCAGACCCGAGCATCCTGGACACCGCCCGGGTGGTGCGGTCGGGCACCGACGTGACCGTCGTCGCCTACGGCCCGACGGTGGCCACCGCGCTGGCTGCTGCCGACGCCGCTGCCGACGCCGGCCGGAGCCTGGAGGTGGTCGACCTGCGGACCGTCTCGCCCCTGGACGTCGAGACGCTCGCCCGGTCGGTGCGGCGCACCGGTCGCTGCGTCGTCGTGCACGAGGCGCCCGTGCTCTACGGAGCGGGGGCCGAGGTGGCCGCCCGCGTCACCGAGGAGTGCTTCTACTCGTTGCAGGCGCCGGTGCTGCGCGTCGGCGGCTACCACACGCCCTACCCGGTGGCCGTGCTGGAGCACGACTGGTTGCCCTCGGTCGACCGGCTGCTCGACGCCGTCGAGACGACGATGGGATTTTAGGGCGTGTCTCCAAGGTCGCTGCGCGCTGCGGTGCGCCCGGTACGCACGCTCGCCGCGTTGTCGTCGTCGGCAGCACCTCTAGTGCTGCTCTCCTCCTCCGCCTTGCGATCGCACGCACCGGACACACCTCGCCGGCACACCGACCTTGGAGACACGCCCTGATGCCGCACTTCATGCTCCCAGACGCTGGCGAGGGCCTGACCGAGGCCGAGATCGTCGCCTGGCGCGTCGGTGTCGGGGACACCGTCGAGGTCAACCAGGTGATCGTCGAGATCGAGACGGCGAAGTCGCTGGTCGAGCTGCCGTCGCCGTGGTCGGGGGTGGTCGCGGCGATCCTCGCCGAGCCGGGCACCACCGTCGCGGTCGGTGCCCCGATCGTGGAGATCAGCACCGGCGTCGACCAGACCACCGCCGGGCCGGAGCAGGACGGGGAGGATGCGTCCGAGGCTCGAGAGGGCGGGCCGGTGCTGGTCGGCTACGGTCTGCGCGGCCCGGCCGAGCCTCGTGCCCGGACGGACCAGGCCCCGCCCGTGCCGGCCAGCCCCGCCCCGGTGGTCCGCACGCCGCACGCGCTGGCCAAGCCGCCGATCCGCAAGCTGGCCCGTGACCTGGGCATCGACCTGGACACCGTCACCCCGACCGGCCCAGGCGGGATCGTCACCCGTGAGGACCTGCTCGCGCACGTGACCCGCGCCGAGGCCCGAACCTTGGCGACCTACCCCGGCGACGAGCCGTGGCTCGCCTCGGGCGTGGTCTCGCCCGACGGGCGCCAGACCCGGGTGCCGGTGCGCTCGGTGCGCAAGCGCACCGCCGAGGCGATGGTGGCCAGCGCGTTCACCGCCCCGCACGTCACCGTGTTCCACACCGTCGACGTGACCGCGACGATGCGGCTGGTGGACCGTCTGCGCTCCGACCCGGAGTTCTCCGGCACGCGCGTCACCCCGCTGCTGATCGCCGCCAAGGCGCTGCTGCTCGCGGTGAAGCGCCACCCGGAGATCAACGCGAGCTGGGACGAGGCCGCGCGGGAGATCGTCTACAAGCACTACGTGAACCTGGGCATCGCCGCGACCACCCCGCGAGGCCTGGTGGTGCCGAACATCAAGGACGCCCACCGGCTCGGTCTGCACGACCTGGCGCTCGCCCTGGCCGACCTCACCGCGACCGCGCGGGCCGGGCAGACCTCGGCGGCCGACCAGGCCGACGGGACCATCACGGTGACCAACGTCGGGGTGTTCGGCATCGACTCCGGCACGCCGATCCTCAACCCGGGCGAGGCGGCGATCCTCGCGTTCGGGTCGGTGGCCCGCAAGCCCTGGGTGCACAAGGGGAAGATCAAGCCCCGCCAGGTCACCCAGCTGAGCCTGAGCTTCGACCACCGGCTGGTCGACGGAGAGCTCGGTTCCCGGGTGCTCGCCGACGTCGCCGCTGTTCTCGCCGACCCGTCGCGCGGTCTGGTCTGGGGCTGAGGGCCTCATGACGACGGGCAGCCCCAGAGCCCGCGCCGGGCGTCCGGGGCGTGCGCTCGGGCGTGGCGCGACGGGCGGTCTGTCGCATTTCACTCACGGCCACCGTCACGTTCCGCCACGTCGTGTGGGACGGTAGCGACAGAGGAGATACGGAGCGGGACGACGAGGACGGGAGCGGTGCACGTGACGTGGGGCCTTGGCGAGGGTCGGTCGACAGGTCGGTCGGCACGGCCGCGGAGGACGTCTCCGACGACGAGGACGGCTCCGTGACGCGTCGGTCGCGCTCTCGGCGCGCGGGCACCGGGGAGGTGTCGCGTGCCGAGGTGGTCGCGCGTGCGGCGCGCCGCCTGAGGGCCTGTCAGCAGATCACCGAGATGAGCCGGGTGGTCGCCGGCTCCGTGGCGGAGGCGCTCGAGGCCCGGAGGGCCGTCGTCTTCCGCGTCGAGGACGAGCGCGCGCGGCTGCTGTGGATCACCCAGCCGGCCGCCGACCTCGACGTGGCCCGCTGGGAAGGCCAGGTGTGGACCCCGATGACCTGGCCAGCGCTGCGCCAGATCGTCGCTGACCAGGAGACCTGGTGCTCGTGGGTCCTCGGCCCGCAGGGCCCGCCGAGCCTGGCGCCGGCGCTGGTCGACGTGCTGGCCCACGCTGACGCCGCGGCCGTCGGCGCCCCGATCGTCGTCAACGGCGCCGTGTGGGGTGTGGTCGTCGCGACCAAGGAGCGCTTCGACGCCGAGGAGCGCGCGACGGTCGAGGTGGTCGCGGCGCTCGCGGCCGCCGCGCTGATCCGGCTCGACTTCGACAACCAGGTGCAGCACATGCTCGCCGAGGACCCGCTCACCGGGCTGGCCGACCGTCGGGTGGCCGACCGGGCCGCGGAGGTCGCCCTGGCCTCCGGTGCCGAGACGTGCATCGTGATGTGCGACGTCGACGGGCTGAAGCAGGTCAACGACCAGCTCGGGCACGGCGAGGGCGACGAGCTGCTGCGGATGGTCGCTGACGTGCTGCGCCAGGCGTCCGCGGCGCTCCCGGGCAGCACGGCCGCCCGCATCGGCGGCGACGAGTTCTGCCTGGTGGTGCCGGGCATGTCCAAGAGCCTCGTCATCGAGGCCATGTCGACCACCCTCGCGGAGAGCCCGCTGCCGCACGGCGCGGCGATCTCGTGGGGCGTGGCGAGCTCGGTCGGTGAGCACGTGACGGTCTCGAGCCTGTTCCGTGCGGCGGACTTCGCCCAGTACCACGTGAAACGGGCCCGAGCCCGCCGCAAGCAGCTGGCCCTCCCGGCGAGCGCCGACCCGGCGACCACCGCGCAACAGCTGCTGGGCCGCGCTGTCCCGGCGATCCACGCCGCGCGCGGCGCCCTCGGCCGGGTGTGCGCGCTGGCCGCCACGGCCACCGACACCCTCGGTGGCGGGGCGTGGACGGTGCTGCGCGACGACGACCCCGCGCCGGTGGTGGTCGCCCGGGGTGGCAGCCCCGCCGGCTACGAGGACCCCACGCTCGCGGTGACCGTGGCACAGGACGGCTGGCGCATCGACGCCGGGGCGTCGATCGAGACCAGCCACCACCCCCAGGTCGTCACCGCCCTGCGCGCCGCGATGCACGTCGCTGTCCACACCGAGGACTGAGGCTCGGCACCGAGGCTCGGTGAGCCGGTGCCCTGAGAGCTCGGTGCCCTGAGCGTCGAGGGCTGACGCGCTGGCCAGGGTTGTCAGAGGGCAGGAGCGCCGCCGGAGGGGGCGAGGTCGTTCAGAGACGAGGTCGTTCAGAGGGGAGCGCGCTCGTGGGCCCCGACCGCTCGCAGCACGAAGACCTCCACCTGGTCCACGGCCCGCTGACGGTCTGAGGCGCGTGCGACGGCGCGGCCTGAGAGGCAGGCCATCACCAGGGGCACCGTCACGTCGAGGTCCTGGGCGGGGAACGCGCCGTTGGCGACCCCTCGAGAGAGGATGCCGCGCAGGATGCGCTCGACCAGCACCACGTGGCCGCGCACCTCGGCGTGGGTCTGGGTCGAGATCACCCGGCTCAGGTCGGGGCCGGGCTGGAAGTGGAACTCGGGCTTGAGCCCCAGGTGCTCGTGCACGTAGGTGCGCAGCTGCTCGACCGGGTCGTCGATGCCGACCAGCGCCGTCTCCAGGGTCTCGACCCACCCGGTGGTCTCGTGCATGACGAGCGCGACGAGCAGCGCCTCCTTGTCCGGGAAGTGGTTGTAGACGGCCGTGCGGCCGACCCCGGCGCGAGCGGCGATCTGCGACAGCGTCACCGCGTCGAAGCCGTGCTCGGCGATCAGCTCGGAGAGGGCCGCGAACAGCCGGGAGCGCACCTGCTCGCGATGCTCGTGCAACGTCGCACCGATGATCCGTGGCATCCTGACATTCTGCCACGCAAGTGTCAGAACGCGGGACGGTTCGTCCCGTTCTGGTCACCTGTCGCCCGGTCGGCCGTGCGGCTTCGCCCGGATAGCCTCGGCGTGTCGGGGCGGTCGCTCTGGCAGGCTGTGCGGGTGCAGATCAACGCAGACCTGAATGAGATCGTCGACATCGCGCGCGGCATGGGCATGCTTCCCGACGCCGTCACCGACCTGGCCGGGACCCCCGGTCAGGTCACCGCCAAGGTCCACGCCGACCAGCTGCCGGGCATGTCCGGGGCGAAGAAGGCGGCGGCCAAGATGGCAGGCGCCATCGGCGTCACCGTGACCACCGAGATGTCCGACTCCACGTTCACCGTGGTGATCGCGGCCTCCGCCCGTGGGTTCAACGTCTCGGAGATGGTCGCCGGGGAGATCCAGAAGATCATCGCCAAGGCTCCGCCCGAGGCTCCGACCAGCCTGGTGTCGGTGCGCACCGGCGAGGGTCGCACCATGGTCGACGTGGACGTCGAGGCCGCCGTCAAGCAGTTCAAGGTGCGGCTCACGTCCATCGAGATCGGTGACACCATCACCGTCACGACCGCGCGCGCCTGAGCTCCACCGTTCCTCTGACCCCGTCAGACGCGAGGCCCGGCCCCTGGACAGGGTGCCGGGCCTCGCGTCGTGTCAGCGCTCGAGGCTCAGCGGCTCCCGCGTGACGTCTGAGACTCCTCCCGCTCGGCGACGGTTCCCCCCGCTGAGGTTCTCGCGCCGGGGGGTCTCGTCTGGCGTGCTCAGCGGCTCCGGTAGACCTGGCCCGGCTCGGTCGGGCCGAGCAGCTCGGGCAGCGTCACCAGGGTGTACCCGGCGGCCTGGAGGTGGTCGATGATGCCGGGCACGGCGGCGACGGTGGACTCGTGGATGTCGTGCATGAGGATGATCGACCCGGGGGAGGCCCCGGCGACGGCGCGGTGGGTGGTCACACCGACGTCGCGGTTCTTCCAGTCCTCGGTGTCGACGTCCCACAAGACCACCGGCTGGCCGCGCTCGGCCAGCGTGAGGCGCACCTGCTCGTCGAACGCCCCGTAGGGCGGGCGGAACAGCACCGGGCCGCCGATGCCCACGGTCTGGATCAGGATCACGGTGGTGCTGTCGATCTCGTCGGCGGCCTGCTCGACGGGCATGCTCGTCAGGGACTGGTGAGACCAGGCGTGGCTGCCGAGCGCGTGACCCTCGGCTGCCGTGCGGGCGGCCAGGTCGGGGAACTGGGCGACCCTGCTGCCCAGGACGAAGAAGGTGGCCTTGACGCCCTTGGCGGCCAGGGTGTTCAGCAGGGTGCCGGTGTAGGGGCCGGGCCCGTCGTCGAAGGTGAGGGCCACGCAGGCCAGCACCGCGCAGTCGGGGGCGGGTGCTGCGGGGGTGGGCTCTGGCTCGGGTGCGGGTGCGGGTGCGGGTTCTGGCGCGGGCTCGGCCGTTGGTTCGAGCTCTGGTGCCGTGATCGGTGTCAGCACCGTCCAGGCGGCGGGCTCGACCCCGGCCGGGCGCGGGGCGCCGGTCTGCGCCACGGTGCTGGCGCTGCCCGCTGCCAGGTCGGCGGTGCTGACCGTCGACCTGAGCGCCACCCCGGTGCCGTGCGTCGCGTCCGCGTGCGCCGGGGTCAGGGTCGACGGTACGAGAGCGACGAGCATCCCGAAGGCCGTCGCGACGAGGGCGGCAGACGGCCGCGCGCCGTGCCATGCCATCGTTCGCCCACCTCTTTCGTCTGCTAGCACAGATCGTCCAGCATCGCATCTGGTATCTGCGGTTCGACAGGGACCCTACAGCCCGTTCCCCGGTTCGGAGGAGCTCCAGGGGTATGAGATCCGAAACTATCCGTGTATCTATCGCGGAGACTAGATATATGTATATGCTCTGATCGTGGATCCGGTCCGGAACCCCTACGCCCCTGGCGCCGGCCAGCGCCCGCCCGAGCTCGCCGGTCGTGACGAGCAGCTCGACGCCTTCGACGTCGTGCTGGAACGTGTGGTGCGCGGCCGTCCCGAGCGCTCGGTGGTGCTCGTCGGCCTGCGCGGGGTCGGCAAGACGGTGCTGCTCGGGGCCCTGCGCTCAGCAGCCGTGCGGGCCGGGTGGGGCACCGGCAAGCTGGAGGCTCGCCCGGACGCCTCGCTGCGCCGCCCGCTCGCCGCCGCCCTGCACCAGGCGGTCCGCGAGCTGGGGCTGCCGCCCGGCGAGCGTCACGACCACGCGCTCGGTGTGGTCAAGTCGTTCGCCCAGAGAGCGAGCGAGGGGTCGCGCCCCGCCAAGACCACCACCAAGACCAGAGAGCGGAACCTGGGGATCGGCGTCCCGGCCGTCATAGGCCGCGCGGATTCTGGCGACATCGAGATCGACCTGCTCGAGCTGCTCACCGACCTGGGCGGGGTGGCCGCCGAGGCCGGCACGGGCATCGGCGTGTTCATCGACGAGATGCAAGACCTCGGCCCTGACGACGTGTCGGCGCTGTGCGCCGCCGTCCACGAGATCTCGCAGGCCCGGCTGCCGGTGGTCGTCGTCGGTGCCGGGCTGCCGCACCTGCCTGCTGTGCTCGCGGCGTCGAAGTCGTACTCCGAGCGCCTGTTCCACTACGTGCGGATCGACCGTCTGGACCGTCTCGCCGCCGACGCCGCGCTGGTGCTGCCCGCTGCCGAGGAGGACGCCCGCTTCGAGACGGACGCGCTCGACGCCCTGTATGCGGCGACCGGCGGCTACCCCTACTTCGTGCAGGCCTACGGCAAGGTGGTGTGGGACCTGGCGCCGCGCTCGCCGGTGACGGCCGCCGACGTCGCCATGGCCGCCCCGGAGGCCGAGGCCGACCTCGCCGTCGGGTTCTTCGGGTCCCGCTTCGAGCGGGCCACCCCGGGGGAGCGGGAGTACCTGCGCGCGATGGCCGAGCTCGAGACCGACGACCTCGAGGGTTCGGTCGCCACGGCCGAGGTGGCCACGCACCTGGGCCGCAAGCCCCAGTCGCTGTCTCCCGCCCGCGACGCCCTGCTGAAGAAGGGGCTGGTGTACGCGAGCGAGCGCGGCCGGATCGCCTTCACCGTCCCGCACTTCGGCCGCTACCTGCGCGAGCACACCTGAGCGCCCTGTGTTGTCTTGTCCGGGCTGCCTTGTCCGGCGCCGTCCTGCCTGGCCCCGCTCGCACCTGAGCGCCCGGTCTGAACCTGCTCGGTTCAGCCCAGCTCCTCGAAGGTGACCCGCAGGGCCTCGACCAGCCCCGGGGCGGTCGGTTCGGTGCTGATGGTGTCGACGTGCACCCCGCTGGCCGTGGCGACGTCGGCCGTGGCCTGGTCGATGCAGCCCACGACCATCCCGTCCAGCGGCGGGCCGAGCCGGTCGACCATGCCCCGCACAGCCCGTGGCGAGGTGAGGAGCACAGCGTCCACCAGGCCGGCGACCCAGGATGCCCTGGCTCGTGCGGGAGGGTCTTCCCCGCGGACGGTGATGTGGGTGACCACCTCGTCGACGGTGACGCCGTTGCCGCGCAGGGCGTCCGGCAGCGACGGGCCGACCAGGTTGCCTCGGGCCACGAGCACCGCGGAGCCGTCCGCCGAGCACAGCATCGGGCCGATCAGCGCGACGGGCCCCGAGCCTCGCTCGGGCAGCACGCACCTGATGCCCAGCGCCGCCAGCACCCTGCCTGTCGCGTCACCGACAGCGGCCACCCGCGTGCGGCTGGCCCTGATCGGCCCTCGGAGCCCGACGAGATCGGGCTCGTCGGCGAACACGATCGGGGCCCGTGCGGAGAGCATCCGGACCGAGGCGGCGCTGGTCACCGCGAGCCAGCCGTACTGCCCGTCGCGGATCGCACGCAGCGCCGCGTCGAGCCGACTGCGGTCCGGCACGGGCCGCGCCTCGATCAGCGGCACCACCAGGGGCCTAGCCCCGGCCTCCACGAGCGCCGCCAGGGCGCCGCCGGTGACCGACGCGGAGTCGGGGACGAGGACGGTCCGCCCGGTCAGGGTCGTCGTCATGTCACCACCTCATGAGGCTGGCGCTCGCCTAGGGGCGTGCGCCCGCGGAGCGTCCGCCCAAGTCTGCCCCTCTCCCGGGGCTGGTGGGGGCGATTCACGGGGCGATCTAGGGCGCTCTGGTGACGACAGGCGACGGCTAGGCGCCGGCGGCCTCTCCGGAGGCTTCCGGCTCGGCGGTGCTCGCGGGCTCGTCGAGCGACCCGCTCAGCTCGGGCACGGGCAGGGCTCCCTCGGTCGGAGGGGGTCGCAGGGCGTCTGGCAGGGCGGAGTCGAGCCGCTGGGAGCGCAGGTCGTCGAGCTCTTCCAGCAGCACCCACGCCTCCAGCACGTCGACGTCGAGCATGGTCATGCCGTGCTGACGTGCCTCTTCGACGTTGTCGCCGGCCGGGACGATCCTGGCGACCTGGCGGTCTCCGGCGAGCACCTGGTCCACGACGTGCACCGGCATGCCCCGCCAGGTGGCCGCGACCTCGAGGCCGAACACGTCGGTGAGCTCGGCCGGGTGCAGCTGCTGGTACCAGCGGCCCTGCCCGCCAGGCCAGAAGCCCGACTCCTGCGGCTGCGGGGTCGACGTCGCGACGACCACCCGCCCGTCGACCACGTCGGCGTCGTAGTGCGTGCCGTTCCACGCCGCGACAGGCCCGACGCACTGAGACAGCCGCGCCATGGTCGGGACCGTCAGGTGCGGGTCGGCGGGCCGCCACCCCGCGCCCAGGTGCCCGTAGCGGGCCAGCAGCTCGGTGCCGCCCTCGGCGTAGCGGCGGATCAGCTGGGCGCCGGGGGGCACGCGGGTGTGCATCAGCCACCACAGCGGCACGGCGAACCCCGGTTGCCCGAGGTAGCGCAGGTACCAGTCGGCCTCGAAGCGCAGCAGGTCGATCCACGGTGACCTCGGCGTCCAGCCGGACCCAGGGGCGCGAAGACCGTGCACCGCGGCGAGGTCGTCGGTGGACGTCGCGAACCGCACGTCGGAGACACGCACCACGAAGCCGCCGACGCGGTCGTAGCCTTCCTTCAGGTAGGCGCGCGACAGTCTCGGCGAGACGGTCTTCTGCAGGAGGGTCATGTCCTTCTCACCCGATTTGGGACGATTCGGTCGGCTCTGACTCTGGTCGTCCGCGGCTTCAAGGTCCAGGGGTCTCACCCGGTTGGCCGTGCGCTCTCGTCGCCTACGTGGACGAGAGTGTGACGCGTCTCACTCGAGGTGGTCCACCAGGGTGGCCGCCAGCCCCGTGTAGGTGGCCGGGGTCAGCGCCGCCAGACGCCGCGCGACGTCGGCGGGCAGCCCCAGGGTCTCGACGAACGCACGCAGCCGGTCGGGGGTGATCCGCTGCCCCCGGGTCATGTCCTTGAGCCGTTCGTAGGGGTTCTCCATCCCCGGCACCCCGGCGACGGCGGCGGCACGCATGGCCGACTGGATCGGCTCGGCCAGCACCTCCCAGCTCGCCTCGAGCTCGGTGGCGAGCATGTCGGTGTCCACGGACAGCCGTGCCAGGCCGCGCCGCACGTTGTCGATCGCCAGCAGCGAGTGCCCGAACGCCGGGCCGATGTTGCGCTGGGTGGTCGAGTCGGTGAGGTCGCGCTGCAACCGTGAGGTGACCAGGGTGGCCCCCAGGGTGTCCAGCAGCGCGCAGGAGATCTCGAGGTTCGCCTCGGCGTTCTCGAAGCGGATCGGGTTCACCTTGTGCGGCATGGTCGAGCTGCCGGTCGCCCCGGGCACCGGGATCTGGATGAACACCCCACGGGAGATGTAGGTCCACACGTCGGTGGCCAGGTTGTGCAGCACCCGGTTGAACCGGGCCATGTCGGCGTAGAGCTCGGCCTGCCAGTCGTGAGACTCGATCTGGGTGGTCAGCGGGTTCCAGACCAGGCCCAGGTGCTCCACGAAGCTCTTCGACACCGCCTGCCAGTCGGTGCCCGGTGCGGCGGCGAGCATCGCGCCGTAGGTGCCGGTGGCGCCGTTGAGCTTGCCCAGGTACTCGTCACGGCTGATGCGTCCCAGCTGTCGACGCAGCCGGTAGGCGAGCACCGCGAGCTCCTTGCCCAGGGTGGTCGGGGTGGCCGGCTGGCCGTGGGTGAGCGCCAGCATCGCCACGTCACGGTGCTCGTCGGCCATCGCGGCGATGTCGGCCACCAGGGCCTGCGCCGCCGGTGCCCAGACCTCGCTCACCGCGTCGCGCACCATCAGCGCATAGCTGAGGTTGTTCACGTCCTCGCTGGTCAGGGCGAAGTGCACCAGCTCGGAGACCTCCGGCAGCGCGGTGCCGTCCCCGAGGTGCTCCCGTGCGGTGGCGAGGCGCCGCTTCAGGAAGTACTCGACCGCCTTGACGTCGTGGACGGTGACCTTCTCGATCTCCGCCAGCTCAGCGATCTCGTCGGCGCCGAAGGTCGCCACCACCTCGCGCAGGTACGCCTGCTCGGCCTCGCTGAGCGGGCGCGCACCCGGCACCGCCCCGGTGGTGGTGAGGTGGATCAGCCACTCCACCTCCACGTGCAGCCGCTCCCGGTTGAGCGCGGCCTCGCTGAGGTGGTCCACCAGCGAGGCGACCACCGGGCGGTACCGCCCGTCGAGCGGCCCGAGCGGGATGGACGGGGCGACATCAGCGAGGCTCACACGCGGCATGACCCCCATCATGGCGCACCCCGAGACCCCCGTCTGCCACCCCGCTGCGCTGTCGTCCGGGTGCTTTTGCCGAGCAGGTGCCCTGCGCCTGGGGAGGACGGCCGGCAGCGGTGTCGCGGTCGACGTCCTGCGGGGGTGCTTCTCGGCGTCTGCCCTGGTCTTCGTCGTATCACCCGGTGAGCAGATCAGGCGGTCGACGACGCATCGCGCTCAGCGATGAGCCGGGGCAGCACGGACAGGGCGTACAGCGGAAGGTTGACGAGCCAGCCCTCGTCACGCCACGGTCGCAGAGAGGTCCGTACCGACACCTCGGGGGTGTAGGTGTCGCGGAACACCCGCAGACTCTTGGCCTGCAAGCTCACCTCGGCTTTCACCTCGACCGGCACGACCGTCCCGGCGTGCTGCACCACGAGGTCGACCTCGGCCCCACCGGTGCGGCTGACCCAGTACGACGGTGCGAGACCGGCGGCGATGATCTCCTGCAAGGCGTACTGCTCGGTGATCGAACCCTTGAGCTCGGTGAACAGCGCATGACCGGTCACGAGGGTGCGGGCGTCCAGCCCGGCCATGGCCCCGACCAGCCCGGTGTCCATGAGGTACAGCTTGAAGGCTTTGTCGTCGGCATAGGCGGCCAGCGGCAGACGGGCCGCGCTGACTCGCGGCACCCGGTGCACCAGCCCAGCGTCGACCAACCATTGCAGCGCCAGCTCCATGGTCTTGGCGCGCGCTCCTGGCCGGGCGTGGCCGTAGACGAAACGACGGTTCTCCCGGGCCAGCTGAGCAGGGACAGAGGCGAACAAGGCCCGTAGCCGTGGCACCTCGTTCAGCGGGGCGTGCTTGGAGAAGTCGCGGTCGTAGGCGGTGAGGATCTCCAGCTGCACCTGTCGGGCGCCGTCAGGGACGCGGTCTGGCACGAACTGAGCGACAGCCTCAGGCATCCCCCCGACGTACAGGTACCAGCGCAGCAACGACACCAGCTTCTCGTGAAACGTACCGAGGCGGTCGGGCTCGTCCGCGCCGATCAGGTCGGCCAAGGCAGTCTCACCGAGGGCGCGCAAGAACTCGTCGAACGTCATGGGACGCACGTCGACCATGTCGACCTTGCCGACCGGGAACGACGTGCCGGGGTGCGCGGCCACACCCAGCAACGACCCGGCACACGCCACGTGATACTGCGGCGCGGTCTCCGCGAAGTACTTCAGCGCCGTCAACGCCCGTGGCGCCTCCTGGACCTCGTCCAGCACGATGAGCGTGCTGGACGGGTCGATGGGCCCACCGCCGACGACGACAGCCAGGTCGGCGACGATGCGACCGATGTCCAGGTCAGCGTCGAAGACGCCTCGAGCAGTCGCCGACTGGTCGAGGCTGACGTAGACCGTACGGTCGTAGTGGTGTCGCCCCAGCTCGCGCAGCAGCCACGTCTTGCCGACCTGCCGCGCCCCGAACATGACCAGCGGCTTGCGCCGAGGAGCGCCCTTCCACGCGACGAGCGCACTCATGACTGTACGTTCCACCAGCCACCCCTCCTTGCGTCACCTCAGGGTGCCCCGAGGACTCCCAGGGACTCTCGCGACGAGAGTAGCAAAACTCCCTGGGAGTTTCGCGCTCCAGCTTGCGAAACTCACAGGGAGTCTCGCAAGCTCGAGCGCGCTCCCGCTGCCTCTCCACGGTTCCGACTCAGTGCCGTGTGCCTGATCGCCCATATGAGCACCTAGTCCCGTCTACCCCGCGTGCCCCAGAGGAACCGTCTCGCTGGGCTGCGGTGGCGAGGCAGGTGCGTCGCCACCGGGCTCCGGATCGCCGCGACTATCACCCTGGAGCCGGCTGGCGACACTCAGTAGGGTGATCGCATGACCGGTACCGGCGCTGGTGAGGTAGGGCAGAGGCTGCATCGGCGCTGGTGGTGGCTGTGGGGTGGATGGGGGCTGTTGCTGGCCGGTGCCGTGCTGGCCTGGGTGTGGGCCTCGGAGTCGGCGAAGGCCGCTGTGGCGCTGTGGACCTCGGTGCCGCTGGCTGTGGTCGGGGTGCTGCTCGCGGCGGTGCCGTTGGTCGGCCGGAGGAAGTCAGATCGGCCTGTGGCGGCCGAACCGGTCAAGGTGCAGATGGAGCCGATCAAGGTCCAGGTCGAGCAGGTCGCGCCGCCTGAGCCGGCCCTGCCTCTCCCGCTTCCCGTCATGGTCGGCAACCCGCCGCCCCGGCCGCCGGCCTTCCAGCCTCGCACCCGCTATCGAGACCAGATCGACGCTGCTTGGGGCGACAGGGGCACGGTGGTGCTGACTCAGTCTCAGTCTGCGGTGGTGCACGGTGACGGCGGGGTCGGCAAGTCTCAGCTCGCCAGGGAGTACTACGAGTCGTCAGACGCTCTCGTGCAGGTATGGGTCGAGGCGTCCAACACCGACGGCATCATCACCGGGTATGCCAGCGCCGCCCAGGCGATGATCGCCCGTGACGACGCACGTGCCGCGGAGCTGGGTGTGGGTTCCGCGGAGACCAACCAGAGCATCCTGGCCGAGGCGTTCCATCGATGGCTGCGCACCGGGACCTCGTGGCTGGTGGTGCTGGACGACCTCGACGTCGACCCCGAGGACCTGAGACGGTGGTGCCCTTCAGGCCCCGGCCGGGTGTTGGTCACCACTCGTCGCGAGGACGTCGGCTACGAGACGTTCTTCCGTCCCCAGGGCGTCGTAGACCTCGACGTGTACACCCCCGACGAAGCCCTCAACTACGTCGACGACCGGCTCACCCCGCACGCCGACAAGCTGCCTGACGGCTTCCTAGACGCTGCTCCTGAGCTGGTCGAGGCGCTCGGCTGCCACCCGGTCGCCCTGAACCAGGCCGCTGCGGTCATCATCGACGAGAAGCTGACCACCGGGGCCTACCTGGCCCGCTTCGATGACTGCACCCGCACCCTGTCTGACCTGTTCTCCCAGCCTGATATCGCCTACGACCGCCGCACCGTCGCCACCACCTGGTCCATCGCCCTCGAGCGGGTCGCAACCCACTCGCCCCACGCTGCCGCGATGGCGACTCTGGTGTCAGTGGCTCACCCCAGGTCGACTCCGCGTTGTCTGTTCACGACCGAGGCCGCTCGGCGCTACCTCGCCCAGCACGCGAATCTCGTCTCCAGCCAGCCGTCGGACGCGAGAACCGAACCGCTCGAGCCCCGAGTCTTGGTAGCGGACGATCTGCTCTCCGTCGATGACGCCAAAGCTGCTCTGCGTGCCTTGGAGAACGTGGCTGTCATCCGCACCCGGCCTGAGCCATGGGACCCGATCGCGGTGCACGCACTGGCCCAACGCGCCATCGGTGACCTTGCCTCTGGCCGGTCCGATGCCGTCGTGATGCTGGCTGATGCCGCTATGGAGGTATGGCCGGACAAAAAACGCGACTTCGCAGTTGGGCCCCAGCTGCGAGCAGTTGCTGAACATCTATATCTTTCCGATAGGTTGGCGTTGGTCGGAGAAGATGCTCACGGCATCCTGCGGCGTACCGGAATTTCACTCGCTAACGGAGGCTTGACGGCAGAGGCTATTGCCTTCCGTGAAAGGTTGTTACAGCACCTGCGTCGGGCCTTGGGTTCCGATCACCGCGATTCGCTGACGCTCCGATGCGACCTCGCCGACGCCCAAGGGGAGTTCGGTGACGTTCCGGGTGCGGTGCAGAGTCTGGAAAAAGCGTACAGCGACGCGCGTAAAGCGCTTGGTGAAAATGATGCTCTAACCTTGAGGATACGCGGCCAGCTGGGTCGGTATCGAGGCAATTCTGGCGACCCTATGGGTGCGGCTAGAGATCTGGAGGCCGCTCTTTCTGTTGCATCAGAGATGCTGGGGAGAGATTGTCCGACAACCCTTAGCATCCGACACAACTTGGGCGTCTACCAAGGGCGGTCGGGTGACGCCGATGGTGCGGTAGTCACGCTGCTAGAAGCGCTAGATGGAAAGCGAAAGCAATACGGAGACAGTGACCCCGAGACTTTGACTACCCAGAGCGTGCTCGGGTTCTGGCGGGGCTGGTCCGGCGACCCCGGTTCCGCGTTGATCGACCTGGAACAGGTACTCGAACTACGCAGAAAAATACTTGGCGAACTACACCCTCAGACCCTCAGGAGTCGGCACTATCTGGCCCTGTGGCGGGGGCGGTCCGGTGACGTCGATGCTGCGGTTAGCGAATTTGAGGAAGTGCTTTCTTCGAGGAGGAGTGCGCTCGGCAATGATCACCCTGATACTTTGATCACTTGGTTCTGGATGGCTTTTTGGCGCGGTGAGGCTGGTGATCCGAAGGGTGCGGTAGAAGAATTGGAAAGTGTGCTGGCTGCCAGGGCTGAAAAACTAGGTGAAGATAATCCGGCTACTATAATAACTCGACATCATCTTGCTCGTTGGCGAGGTGAGGCGGGAGACCCGGTCCGAGCGGTCGCGGAGCTGGATCAGGTGCTCGTCGCTCAGGAGAGAGTGCTGGCAGAAGGACACCCAGAAATCTTGAGGACTCGCTACGAGCTGGCTCGTTGGCGTGGTGAGGCTGGTGACCCGGAGAGCGCGGTGCGGGGGCTAGAGGAAGTTCTGCGCGATCAAGAGCGCTGCCTGTCCAAGAACCATCTCGACCTCACCGCGACCCGTCGAACCCTCGCGTACTGGAGGGGCAAGAGAGGCGACTGAGCGCGGTTGTCTTCTTCGTGTGTCGAGGCGGGTGAGGCCCCGGTCCGCGGTGTGGAGGCGGCAGCACCATCACGAGCACCTCCTCGCCATAAGCGCATCTACCATAACCAGAGTTACGACTCCGCGACCTCGGCGTGCTTGTCGCGCTCCGCGCCATCGCCCGGGAGCCGATCCTGCCCGCCGCCGACCAAGACCTCACCCACATGGCTCGGCTCGTGCTACGACGGCCGTGGGGTGATCGGCATCCCCAGGGTTCGCCACCACGGTGACGATCACCCTGGAGCGGCATCGCAGCGGGGAGGGTTCACGGGTCGAGGGTCGGTCGCCGCGGCGCTTGGTCGTGCCAGAGGTGCGAAGGCGGTGGTCGAAGCGCTGAGGCCGACAGCGAAGGCGGCAGAGCTCTCTCATCGGTGATACTCTCTTTGATGAGAGAATCTTGGAGGTGAGTAGTGTTCGTCGGTCGAGAGGAACAGTTGGCCCGCCTCGCTTCGCTCCTGCGTCGGGTCCAGACCGTCCGTGATACCAAGCCTGGCAAGGCGCTCCTCATCCGTGGTCGGCGACGCGTGGGCAAGTCGCGGCTGGTGGAGGAGTTCGTCGAGCACGCTGGTGTGCCTCATCTCTTCTTCGCCGCGTCGGGGCGCCCTGTGCGCGAGGAGCTGGAGCTGTTCGCGCACGAGGTGGCAAGCTCGGACCTTCCCGGTGCGGCCCTCTTCGACGGCGTCGTGCTCAGCGGCTGGGATGCCGCGCTGCGGTTGCTCGCCTCAGCGCTTCCGGACACCGGGGGCATCGTGGTGCTCGACGAGATCCCGTACCTGATGGCGGCGGACGAGGGTTTCGAGGGGACGTTGCAACGGGCCTTCGACCGTGAGCTCGCCCGCAAGCGCGTGCTCCTGATCGGCATCGGTTCCGACCTGGGCATGATGGAGGCGCTCGACGAGTACGGGCGGCCGTTCCATCAGCGCGCCACCGAGATGGTCGTGCCGCCGCTGAGCCCGGCGGAGGTCGGTGCGCTGCTGGGCCTGCCCGCTGCGGAGGCGTTCGACGCGCACCTGGTGACCGGCGGTCTGCCGTTGATCTGCGGTGAGTGGCCCGCCGGGGCGCCGCTGTGGGACTACCTCGCAGACGCGGTGAGCGACCCGACGTCTGCCCTGCTCGTCTCCGGTGAGCGGTCGTTGGCGGCTGAGTTCCCGGCCAACGTCCAGGCGCGGACGGTGCTCGGCGCTGTCGGCAGCGGCGAGTGCACTTTCACCGCCATCGGCCGTGCCGCCGGCGGTATCCCGCAGGGTTCGCTCAACCGGTCGCTGGCCCAGCTGGTCGCCAAGCGGGTCGTCGCTGTCGATGAACCTCTCTCGACCAAGCCGGGCTCTAAGGACAAGCGCTACCGGACGGCTGACCCCTACCTGCGGTTCTGGCTGTCTTTTCTCGGGCCTGCTCTCGGCGAGATCGAACGCGGCCGGGGAGATCGTGCCCTCGCCCGCATCCGCACGTCGTGGACGTCGTGGCGAGGCCGGGCGATCGAACCCGTGGTGCGCGAGGCGCTGGGGAGGCTGGCCCCGCCCGTCGCTGTCGCGGACGACGGGCTGCCCGGGGTCGTGGGCGGTTACTGGACACGCACCAACAACCCCGAGATCGACCTCGTCGTCGCAGACCGTGAACCCGTGGCCAAGCGCATCATCGCGCTCGGGTCGATCAAGTGGCTCGAGACAGCACCGTTCGACAGCCACGACCTCGGCGAGCTGCACGCCCACCGGACCCAGCTGCCAGGTGCCGCCGCAGACACCCCGCTGCTCGTGGTGACCCGCTCTGGCTGCACCGTGGACGGCGTGACCCACCTCGGCCCCGACGACCTCCTCGCGGCATACCAAGAGGCCTGACCGAAACAAGAGCCCAACACAGTTCGATGCGTGTTGCCGCGGTCGTGGGGTGACCGGCAGGCCGGGGCGGCCGGGTCGCAGACCACCATCAGACCCGGACGGTCGCGCCGGTCGTGCGACCCGAGTGCGACGGGGTCTCGGTTGGGGGTCGGCGTACCGCCCCGCCGTTTCTCGGTGCGGAAGCGCCCGATATGCGAAGATCCTTGCGAGTCGCGACTGGCGGAGGTGCAGCGTACGTGAGGTTCAAGACAAAGATCGACTGGTGGTTCCACCCGGTCGCGCTGGTGTGCCTCGGGATGCCGATCGCATTCGCGGTCGCCCCCGAGGGATTCTGGGGACCCCGTACCCACAGCGATGTCGCGGCCGACATCCTGGTGTGGGTGGTCCTCGGGGTTCTCCTCGTGCTGGGCCTGCTTCTGGCCTTCTCGGTCTATGTCGACGGGTACTACGAGCTGGAGGACGAGCAGCTGCGCATCCGGTTCGGCCCGTTGATGAACAAGCGCATCCCGTACCGGGACATCACGGGCATGACGCAGGCGAGGAACCCTCTGGCGGGCCCCGCCGCGTCGCTCGACCGGGTCGCGATCGAGTACTCCGTCGGGATCGTAAGAGAGATAGTCCTGATATCTCCCAGAGGCAAGCAGGAGTTCATGAGAGAGCTGAGCCGCCGCACCGCCCGGTGACCGACCAGGGGGGGTGGCGAGCCGTCTGTCATCGGCTTCTCTTCCGCCGAGGGGTCGGTTGTGCCGGTGGGATGCTTCTGCTACTGGCGAGTCGAGTGTCGCCCTCCCCGGCTGGAGGCGTCTGGCTGGGTCGCGGCGAGGCTCAGGCTTCTCGGTGGGAGCTGTAGTGCTGATGGGCAGACATGCATCATGATGCTTGTTGCGTTGATGCTTTGATGTAGCATGTGTTCATGCGTACTACCGTGACCCTGACGCCGCAGGCTGAGGCCTTGGTTCACGCGGCGATGGCGGAGAGCCGCCGCTCCTTCAAAGAGGTCGTCAACGACGCCATCGTCACGGCGCTGGCCTCGGAGCGGACCAGGCCCTTCCGTACCCAGGCGCACGCGCTGGGTCGCTTCGACCCTGGCGGGGAAGGGCTTGCGCTCGGTTCAGACAAGGCTCTCGCCCTGGCTGGCGCGCTGGAAGACCAAGAGCTGGCGCGCAAACGAGAGATGGGCAAGTGAAGCTTGTCGATGCCAACGTCCTGATCTACTCGGTCGACTCCGACTGCACCCACCACGATGCGGCCCGCCGGTGGATGGACGAGGCGCTGTCAGACTCAGAGCGTGTCGTCCTGCCCTGGCTCTGCCTGGTCGCCTTCGTCCGGATCACGACCCATCCTCGGCTCTACGACCACCCTCTGACGATCACGCAGGCCCTCGACATCGTGGATGCTTGGCTGAGCGCTCCACCCGTGCGCACCGACGTCCCGACCGCAGGGCTGGTCGGTCGGCTGCGCCAGGCGTTGGAGCAGACCGGGGTCGGCGGCAACCTGGTCAACGACGCCTATCTGGCTGCTCTGGCCATCACCGTCGGCGCCGACCTCGTGAGCTTCGACACCGACTTCGCCCGGTTCTCCGACCTCACCTGGATCAACCCAGCAGGCCGATGACCGTCTGAGGTCGGGCCCCGTGTGAACGTCGCGTCCGCAGGAGTTCTGTCGCGGGAATGAGAGCGGGTCAGTCGTCGCGGAGGGTGGTCAGGAAGTTGGCGGGGCGGACGGTCGCCAGCACCACGGCTGCGGCGAACAGCACGCCGATGTCGAGCGCCGCGACGCGCAGCCCGGGTGCGACGGGGGACACTCCTTGGACCACACAGGCACCCACGCCCAGCAGCAGGCCGAGGGTCACGGCCGCTGCGGCGCTGACGGTCATGGCCACGGTGGTGATCTGGATCAGGTGGGCGCGCTGGGTGCCGCAGGCGGAGAGGATCGCCAGAGAGCGGCGCTCGAAGAGCCGGGCGAGGGTGAGCAGGAGCAGACTGGTCAGTGCGAGCGCGGCAGGAGCCAGGGCGTAGGCGCGCAGCGCGGTGCCGTCGATGGACTCTTCGGGCGGGTTGTCGGTCAGGGCACGGATCACGGCGTTGGGAGTGGCGGCCGACGAGGCGCGGATGGTGGTCTCGAGGTTGCCTCGGTGACCCTCTTCGGCCTCGACCCAGCACTCGTAGACCCCACCGGTGGTCGTGGTGGGTGCCAGGACCCACCGGGTCATGGTGGGAGCGCGCTCTGCGATGTCGACGACGCCAGCGACCGAGACCCCGGCGGTGCCCTCCCAGGAGAGCGACGAGCCGGTGGTCGCGCCGATGCTGGTCGACGCGTCGCGGGCCAGGATCACACCAGGTGCGGTGACGTTCGGGGTGCTGCTGGACAGCACCTGGACAGCGCCGGGGCTGACCTGAGCGAGCATGAGGCCGACCCCCGGGGCGGAGGTGGTGTGCACCACCGTGGGCTGACGCACCCACCCGGCGGCGCGCACGTCGTCCCTGGCTGCCAGGTTCTCGCAGGACGTGGCGGCGATGGCGTCGTTGTCGTCAGAGATGACCAGGACGTTGCCACCGGAGGCGAGCGCGGTGTCGTACTGGGCGACGATGTCTTGGTGCAGCAGGTTCGTGGTGAAGACCCCGGCGCCTACGACCAGGGCTAGCAGGGTGTAGGCAGCGCGGGCGCCGAGGCTCGACCCGCGCACCAGCAGGGCGACGGTGTCGAGGGTGGCACGCACCCCCCGAGGGTCACGGCCGGGTCTCATAGACCTGACCGTCGTCGATGGTGACGACCCGGTCGCACCGGGTGGCGACGTGCTCGTCGTGCGACGCCACGACCACAGCGGTGCCCAGAGCGGGGGCGAGCAGCACCTCGCACACCTGAGCCGTGGACGTGCGGTCCAGCTGCCCGGTGGGCTCGTCGGCCAGCAGCAGGTCCGGGCTAGCAGCTAGCGCCCGGCCGATGGTCACTCTCTGGGCCTGCCCGCCGGACAGCTCACGGGCGCGCTTGCCGGCAAGGTCACCCAGCCCGAGAGCGTCCAGCAGGCTCATCGACTGGGCATGAGCGGCCTCAGGTGTGACCCCTCGCAGGATCGCGCCCATCGCCACGTTCTGGGCGGCGGTGAGCCGGGGGAACACTGTCGGGCTCTGGGCGACCCACGCCGCGCACACCTCCGCCCAGCCCGTAGGTGCGTCGTTCGTGTCGTGCACGGTCACGTCACCGGACTGCGGTCGGACGACCCCACCGAGGAGCGCGAGCAGGGTCGACTTCCCAGAGCCAGACGGGCCCCACAGGCACACGCTCTGCCCTCGTTCGACCACCAACGACGCGTCCGTGATGACGTCCGGCCCGCCGGCGTAGGCGAAGGTCACCGATCGCAACGTCACGAGCGGCACGACGGGACCGTGTCGGTGGTGGACAGCGGGTTGGTCAGGTACTCCCCGGCCAGGGTGTCGTCTGGGCGCAGGTAGGTCGTTCCCGGGGTCCCACCGGCTGTCTCGACGGTCACGGCCTTGACCGTGCCGCCACGGCGGACGATGAGGCAGGGCTTGCCGTCAGCCCCAGCCAGGACCGCCCCGGGCGCCACCGACACCACCGGTGCCTGCATGTCGGCGACCAGTCTCGCTGTCACCTCGTCGGTCGAACCTTCCGTCGGTGGTACGACCAGGGCGGAGAGCGAGACCAGGTCGACCACCCCCTCGACGACAGGTACCTCACCGCCTTCGACCCGCAAGGTGTAGGTCATCGCCGCGTCGGGGGCGGGGCTGAGGGGCGCTTCGACCAGGGTGCGCCTCCCGGAGAGCAGCACCTCACCAGCCCCGGGCGCGGGAAAACCAACTTTCGGGACCACGTTCTCCACGACGAACCCGTCGCGGGGCACCCACACCGTCCACTGAGGGTCGAACTCACCAGGAACAGGTTCAGGCCAGCCCGACTCTTTCGCTACGGCTCTGATGGCACTGGTCGTTGCCGCTGTCCACCGCGTGCGGTCGCTCGGGACCTGCTTGCCGAGAGCGGCGAGAAAGTTGTTGACCACCGCGATCTGGTCCTTGCCGGACGTGGCGGTGACCGTCGAGTACAACGGCTTGTCTCCGAAGACCGTCCGAACAGCGGCACCGTCCACCTCCACGACGACCTGGCCCGCGGCGATCGTCGTCCCCAGCTCGGCCGGAACGGCCGTCACCGTCCCAACCGGCCCTTGGTAGACCATCTGGAGCGGGTCGCTCCACACCAGCCCAACCCTCACCTCTCGCGTCTCGCCCGACCCGCTGTCGGTCTCCAGAGGAGCGAACACCGCCGCCGTGCTGACCGTCGGCACCACCGTCGTCCTGCTGTCCAGCACCAACCACGCCGCGACAAGCACCACGGGTGCCGACAGCAACGTCACGACCAACGGCCAGTACCGCACTCCCCGTGCCGGTGAGCTCGCCATGTCACTTCCTCGAACGTCTCGTCGCTGCTTCAGTGGGGCAGAGAGTAACCAGCGTTGTCGGACGGTGAGCCCGCCGTCCGACAACGCCACGGTCTCATCGTCCTCTGATCGAGACAGCGAACAACCGGCTGGCATCGTGCTCGCAGCGAGAGACAGCCTCGAGCGTCGGGATATCTGAGTGGAGGTTCTTCCGAACGGCCTCCAGGAGAGCTTCCACGTCGTCATCGGCCGAGACGCGGAGGCCAGCGTCTTTCAGGCACGACGCGAACTGAGCTCGTAGTCTTTCGCGTTCGGCAGGGTCGGTGATGACCTGGCTCTCGGCCCAGGCCGTCCCGACGTAGAAGAGATACTCCTCGTTGCAATGTCTGTCGGTGGCGAGGAAAAGCGCGTCCGCAGCGGCTGGGTCTGGCTCGTGGCTGTAGTCCACTTCGACAATGAAACCGATCTGCCCGCCCCCGATGTCCTCGATCTCCCCAGGGCTGTAGCCCGCTTCCTCCAGGCATGAACGCTGAGCGATGACCGCGCTCTCATACTCAGCGTACGTCACCACGCCGTCTTCGAGGATGTTTCGTTGGAACTCTGGCATCGCGGCGATGTCCTCGTCGGAGAACAGAGGGCCGCTCGCACCGTCGTGTGAGCATCCCCCGAGGGAAGCAACCAGTGCTACGGGCACTAACGCCAGGATCGCAACCATGCGTCGCCACGACTGTGCGCCATGCGCTGATGAGCGTGCCACGTCGGTTCCTCGAATCCTCTGCCACTGTTTCGCTGGGACGAACAGTACCCGGTGGTGTCGAGTGAGGTGTCCACCGCTCGACACCACCGAGGTCTCATCGTCCTCTCACTGAGATGGCGAACAGTCGACTGGCATCATGTTCGCACCGGGTGACGGCCTCGAACGTCGATGAGTCTGAGGGGCTGACCTCTTGAACTGCATCCAAAAGAGTTTCCAGGTCGTTGTCAGCCGAGACGCGGAGCCCAGCATCTTTCAGGCACGACGCGAACTGGGCTTGTAGTCTTTCACGTTCGGCAGGGTCAGTGATGACCTGACTTTCTGCCCAGGCAGTCGCTACATATTTAGCGTACTCTTCACCGCAGGCGTCGATGACGCGGTGGGCTTCAGTGACAGCAGCGTCTGGGTCGGCAGCGCCAGCAGTGCTGATCTCGGTTGTGAATCCAAGTTGACCAGCCCCGATATCCATGACTTCAGACACTTCAAAACCGGCGTCTTGTACGCACTGCCGTTCAGCGATGATCGCGCTCTCGTATTCGGCGTATGTCACCACCCCGTCTTCGAGGATGTTCCGCTGAAACTCCGACATCGTGGCGATGTCCTCGTCAGAAAACAAAGCGTCGCTCCCGCTGTCGCGGGAACACCCTGCTAGGGGCACCAGCAGCGCCCCCAGCAGGGTGATGACCACCACAGTCGCGCAGCGGCGCACAACGGTGGAATTTGCCATCAGTAGATCGCCCGACATGTTGTCGCTTTGGGCTTGGTGTCGATGAGGATCTGCGCACAAGCGTTACGTGTCTCCGGGTAGAAGATCACATTCTTGCGCACCTGGGATACTTTCCACACGCAACCCCGGCTTTCGATGCCACGAGAAGTATGGTGGTGAGTGCCGCCGACAGTGCGCTGGATGAGATCGACTCTAGCGTAGCACGGATTGTAGCCTGCGAAGGACTGCCACGTAGAGGCTTTGTATCCCTTTCCTTCTATGTACATGTTGAGCCAGCCGGCGGGAATCCCGATCACTGTTCCTTTGTAGGGGAGGCTAAATCCTCCGTAGTAAACTTCGCTGTAGGCGGTCGCATGTGCGGCAGGGGCGGCCATCACTGTGCCGCCGAGGGCCAGGAGCAGTGATGCTCCGACAGCTGCGAGACGGGTTCTCATCTCAGTCAACTCCTCGATCAGATGTGGTCTGGAACGTGCGTCGACCGCTGAAGTGGCGGCGGGTTTTGCGCCGTATGTCTCGTTGGTGACGTGATGTCACACTATCTACAAGGGGGGGGGGGGGGT
>WQWY01000002.1 GCA_009785115.1 Micrococcales bacterium | reverse complement strand
GGGGGGCGGGGGGACGGGGCCAGACATGCTGGAGCCAGGCACCCCCGGATGAGTAATAGCCAAAGAAACTCCCCCCCCCCCCCCACGAAATTGCAACTCTCGGCCGACAATTTCAGTCGGCCCCCAGCGGCGCGAAGGCCGAAGGCCGTCGCGAGGAGTCCAGCAAGACCTCACCCACCGCCGGAGAGGCACCATGCCAAGCGGCCGGGGCGGTGGTCTGATCGCGGCGCTGGCATCGGGTCTGGCGGGAGCCCTGCGCAGCTGGGCGGGGGACTGCGTCGCGATCAGACCACCGCCCCGGCCACCCCAGGCCCCCGCGAGCAAAACCGTCAGAACAGCCGCGACGACGAATCATCCACCCCACGCAGGGCGTCGTAGTCGAGCACCAGGCAGGAGATGCCACGGTCTGCGGCCAGGACGCGGGCCTGGCGCTTGATCTCCTGCGCGGCGAACACTCCCCGCACCGGCGAGAGCAACGGGTCTCGGGACAGCAGGTCCAGGTAGCGGGTCAGCTGTTCCACCCCGTCGATGTCGCCACGTCGTTTGATCTCGACGGCCACGGTGCCGCCCGAGGGGTCGCGGGCCAGGATGTCGACCGGTCCGATCGCTGTCGGGTACTCCCGGCGGACCAGGGTGTGCCCGGGTCCGAGAAGCTCGATCTGCTCGGCCAACAACTTCTGCAGGTGGGCCTCGACGCCGTCCTTGACCAGGCCCGGGTCCTGCCCGAGGTCGTGGGCGGAGTCGTGGGCGACGTCGTAGATCTCGATGACCAGGCGGTCGTCAGACTTCTGGTGCTGCACGGTCCAGACCTCGGTCACCCCGTCGGAGCGCTGGTCGTCCGTCGGCTCCTCAGACGAGAGCGAGCACGGCGGGCTCATCCAGTTCAGCGGCTTGTACGAGCCGCCGTCGGAGTGCAGCAGCACAGACCCGTCCGCCTTGACCAGCAGCAGACGCGTCGCGCGTGGCAGGTAGGCGGAGAGGCGACCGGTATACCGTGCGGCGCACTCGGCGACGACGAGACGCATGGTGAGGGTGTCTCCCGATTCCGTGTGCGGGCGTAGCGTGCGGGACGTCCTACGTCCCCCAGGGGACGGGCGGGCACGCGCCCTGCTCTAGATGAGGTGCTGGGGAGGACGCGGGGTGGCCTCGAGCCACGAGGTGAGGCCTGCCGAGGCCGCGTCCTCGACCAGCAGGTAGAGGTTCTCCGGAGCCTCGTCCGGCCTCGTCATGCTGCAGCTCAGCACCAGCATCGGCTCACCGCCCGCGCCCAACGAGGACGACTGGACGCGTGAGGCGACCTCGAGGCACGAGCGCTGCCAGCGCTCCGCCCCGCCCAGAGAGAAACGGGGCCACCAGGAGAGCCTGTCTTCCGAGTACTCGGCCAGACCCGGCCTCCAGGGACCAGCGGTGGACGCACCGACCCAGCACCGGAAGGTGCCAGGCCGGTGACCGAGGAGCGACATCCGGCGCAGCCACACCACGCCGACGGCCAGGACGGCGCCCAGGGCTACCGCTGCGAGCAGCAGCACCACCAGGCGCGTCCCGGCCATGACGTCAGTGTGCTGTCTCGGCCGTCACCTGCACGGCCTCGTCGACGACGATCGTCACCTGGTCGGAGTCGACCGAGAAGAAACCGCCGGTGACGTGCCAGCGCATCGCGTCCTTGGCCTCCGGCTCCAGCACTCGTATGTCACCGGGCTTCAGCACAGACAGCACCGGGACGTGCCCGGCCAGGATGCCCATCTCGCCGCCGCCCGCGGGCGCGATCACCCGGGCCGCTGTCCCTGACCAGACGGTCCCTTCGGTGTCGACGATGTCGACTTCCAGTGCCACCGCTCCTCCGATCCTCGTCGTCGCGGCGTCAGACGCCGTATTCCTTCTGGATCTTGGCCCAGTTGCGCTCCAGGTCTTCCAGACCGCCGATGTTGAAGAAGGCCTGCTCAGCGATGTGGTCGAACTCGCCGTCGGCGATCTTCTTGAACGCCTCGACGGTCTCGGCCACCGCGACGGTCGAACCCTCGACACCGGTGAACTTCGTCGCCATGTAGGTGTTCTGCGACAGGAACTGCTGGATGCGGCGAGCCCGGGCCACGACGGTCTTGTCCTCTTCGGACAGCTCGTCGACACCGAGGATCGCGATGATGTCCTGGAGCTCCTTGTTGCGCTGCAGGATCGACTTCACGCGGGTCGCCGTGTCGTAGTGGTCCTGGCCGACGTAGCGCGGGTCCAAGATACGGCTGGTCGAGGCCAGCGGGTCCACCGCCGGGTACAGACCGCGAGAGGCGATCTCACGGCTGAGCTCGGTGGTCGCGTCCAGGTGGGCGAACGTCGTGGCCGGGGCCGGGTCGGTGTAGTCGTCGGCCGGCACGTAGATCGCCTGCAGCGAGGTGATCGAGTGGCCACGGGTCGAGGTGATCCGCTCCTGGAGCACACCCATCTCGTCGGCCAGGTTCGGCTGGTAGCCCACCGCGGAGGGCATGCGGCCCAGCAGCGTGGAGACCTCGGAACCGGCCTGGGTGAACCGGAAGATGTTGTCGATGAACAGCAGCACGTCCTGCTTCTGCACGTCGCGGAAGTACTCGGCCATGGTCAGGGCCGAGAGCGCCACGCGCAGACGGGTGCCCGGCGGCTCGTCCATCTGACCGAAGACGAGGGAGGTCTGGTTGAAGACGCCAGCCTCTTCCATCTCGACGATGAGGTCGTTGCCCTCACGGGTGCGCTCCCCCACGCCGGCGAACACCGAGGTGCCACCGAAGTTGTGGGCGATGCGGTAGATCATCTCCTGGATGAGCACCGTCTTGCCCACGCCGGCGCCGCCGAACAGCCCGATCTTGCCACCCTGGACGTACGGGGTGAGCAGGTCGATGACCTTGATGCCGGTCTCGAGCATGACCGTCTTGGACTCGAGCTGGTCGAACGCCGGAGGCTTGCGGTGGATCGACCACCGCTCCTTGATGTCGAGGGTCTCGCCCTCCTTGAGGTTCAGGCAGTCACCGGTGACGTTGAACACGTGCCCCTTGGTGACGTCCCCGACCGGGACGGAGATCGGGGAGCCGGTGTCGGTGACGAGGGCGCCGCGGACCAGGCCGTCGGTCGGCTTGAGGGCGATGGCCCGGACCAGCGAGTCACCCAGGTGCTGGGCGACCTCCAAGGTCATGGTGAACGACTTCTCGCCCTCGCCCTGGCTGGACAGGTCGATCTCGACGGTGAGCGCGTTGTACATCTCAGGGATCTGGTCCGGCGGGAACTCGATGTCCACGACGGGCCCGATCACTCGCGCGACCCGGCCCACGCCGGGCGCGGACTTCGCCGCGGTGCCGGTGGCGACGGTGGTGGCGGTCATCTGAAATCCTTTTCGTTGCTCCGGACGTCGTAGTCCGGTCCGTGGGTGGTAACCGATCGCCTAGGACGCCGCGAGCGCATCGGCGCCGGAGACGATCTCGGAGATCTCCTGGGTGATCTCACCCTGACGGGCCTGGTTGGCCAGCCGGGTGTAGGTGCGGATGAGGTCTTCGGCATTCTCTGTGGCGGTGTGCATGGCGCGCTGGCGCGAGGCCAGCTCCGACGCGGCAGCCTGGAGCATGCTGCTGAAGATCCGCGCGCGGACGTAGCGCGGCAGCAGCTCGTCGAGCACCTGCTCAGCAGACGGCTCGAACTCGTAGAGCGGCAGGACCTCGGACTCGCCGGGCTCTGTCACTCCCTCCACGATCTCCATCGGGAGCATGCGGATGATCTGCGGACGCTGGGTGACCATGTTGACGAAGTGCGTGTACACGACGTGCACCTCGCTGACCCCGCCGGAGTCCGCCGGGGAGTCGAACGCGGCCAGCAGCGTGTCCGCGATCTCCTCGGCGACCTCCGTCGACGGCGAGTCAGACTCGCTCTGCCACTGCCCGGCGAGCTCACGGCCTCGGAACTGGTAGTAGGCGATGGCGCGACGCCCGGAGACGTACAGGTCCACCTGCTTGCCTGCCTCACCGAGGCGCCCGAGCAGCCGCTCGGTCTCACGGATCACCGTGGCCGAGTAGGCGCCTGCCATGCCACGGTCCGACGCGATGAGCAGCACCGCGACCCGGTCCGTGTCCTTGCGCTCGGACAGGTAGTGGTGCGTCACGTGAGAGTGCGACGCCACCGCCGAGACCGCACGGGTGATCGCCCGCGAGTACGGCAGGGCGTGCATCATGCGATCGCGCGCCTTGCCGATGCGCGAGGCCGCGATCAGCTCTTGAGCACGGAACATCTTGCTCAGCGACCGCGTGGAGCGGATGCGCTGGCGATAGACGCGTTGCGAACCTCCCACGTCAGGCCTTCTTCTGCCGGACGATCTGCTCCTGCTCGATCTCGACGTCCTCACCGTCGTCGCCACCCGCGAGCGAGTGGCCGTCGAAGGTGAGGAAGCTCTCGCGGAACTCGTCCACCGCGCGGCTCAACGCCTCTTCGGTGTCCTGCTCGAGCTTGCCGGTGTCGTCGATCGTCGCCAGCACCGAGGTGTTGCGGCGCAGGTGGTCGAGGAGGTCGGACTCGAAACGCTTGACGTCCTGGATCGGCACGTCGTCGAGCTTGCCCTTGGTGCCGGCCCAGATCGCGGCGACCTGGTCAGCGACCGGGTACGGCGAGTACTGGCCCTGCTTGAGCAGCTCCATCAGGCGAGCACCACGCGTGAGCTGGGCCCGCGAGGCGGCGTCCAGGTCAGAGGCGAACATCGCGAACGCCTCGAGCGAGCGGTACTGCGCCAGGTCCAGCTTCAGCGTCCCGGAGACCGCCTTCATGGCCTTCACCTGGGCGGCACCACCGACACGGGAGACGGAGATACCGACGTCGACCGCAGGACGCTGGTCGGCGTTGAACAGGTCGGACTGCAAGAAGATCTGCCCGTCGGTGATCGAGATCACGTTGGTCGGGATGTAGGCCGAGACGTCGTTGGCCTTGGTCTCGATGATCGGCAGACCCGTCATCGAACCAGCGCCCAGCTCGTCAGAGAGCTTGGCGCAACGCTCCAGCAGGCGGCTGTGCAGGTAGAACACGTCGCCCGGGTAGGCCTCACGACCCGGCGGGCGGCGCAGCAGCAGCGACACCGCGCGGTAGGCCTCGGCCTGCTTGGACAGGTCGTCGAAGATGATCAGGACGTGCTTGCCCTGGTACATCCAGTGCTGCCCGATCGCGGACCCGGTGTAGGGGGCGAGGTACTTGTACCCGGCCGGGTCGGACGCGGGCGCGGCGACGATGGTGGTGTACTCCAGCGCGCCAGACTCCTCCAGGGCGCCGCGCACGCTGGCGATGGTCGAGCCCTTCTGACCGACCGCCACGTAGATGCAGCGCACCTGCTTGTTCGGGTCGCCAGAGTCCCAGTTCGCCTTCTGGTTGATGATCGTGTCGATCGCGATGGCCGTCTTGCCGGTCTGGCGGTCACCGATGATGAGCTGACGCTGCCCGCGCCCGATCGGGATCATCGAGTCGATCGCCTTGATGCCAGTCTGCAGCGGCTCGTGCACCGACTTGCGCGCCATCACGCCCGGTGCCTGGAGCTCCAGGGCACGACGACCCTCGGTGGCGATCTCGCCCAGGCCGTCGATCGGGTTGCCCAGCGGGTCGACCGTGCGGCCCAGGTAGCCGTCACCGACCGGCACCGAGAGCACCTCGCCGGTCCGGCGGACCTCCTGGCCCTCCTCGATCCCCGCGAACTCACCCAGCACCACGACGCCGATCTCTCGCACGTCAAGGTTGAGGGCCAGGCCGAGGGTGCCGTCCTGGAACTTGAGCAGCTCGTTGGCCATGGTGCCGGGCAGGCCCTCGACCTGGGCGATACCGTCGGCTGCCAGCGAGACGCGACCCACCTCCTCGGTCGCCGGGCCCTTGGGCTCGTACGACTTCACGAAGGTGTCCAGCGCGGCGCGGATCTCCTCCGGCCGGATCGTCAACTCAACCATCGTCTCTATCTTCTCCTCGTCGCACGGGTGTGCGGATCGCTTCGGGCTTGGTCTGGTCAGCTGGCTAGCTGCCGACGTGCGTCTGCCAGGCGGGCGAGCACGGTGGCGTCGACCACGTCCGCGCCGGACTGCACCTTCAGACCCCCGACCACACGGGAGTCCACGGTGATGTTGAGCGCCACCTCGCGACCGAGCACCCGACCGAGCAGCTGCTTGAGCCGGCCAGCCTGGGCGTCGGTGAGGGGCGAGGCCGTCATCACGTTCGCGACCTGACGGTCACGGCGCTCGGCGATGAGGTCGGTCAGGTGACCCAGAGCCGCGACGAACCGGTGCCCGCGAGGTGCGGCGGCGGCCCGACGGGTCAGGGCCAAGGTCGCGGCCCTAGCACCCCCGCCAAAGATCGCCTCGACCAGGTCGGCACGGCTCGCGGGCGGTGCCATCGGGTCGGTGAGCGCCGCACGGACCTCACGCTGCCCGTTCAGAGCACGGGTGAGCCGGAACAGCTCTTCCTCGACCGTGTCGAGCTCGCCCGCCGCCTCGGCAGCGCCGAGCACGGCCGAGCGGCCGAGGGTCTCCAGAGCGTCAGCGAGGTCACGGTCGGCGGACCAGCGCTGGCGCGCGGCCTCCTGGACCACGGCGACCACCCGCTTGTCGGCCGCGGTGAGCACGTCCGCCACGAGCTGGGCCTTGGCGTCACCGGCGGCCGCCGGGTCAGACAAGGCGCGCAGCAACGACGGGGTGGCGTCGAGAGCGTCGACGACGGCGAACAGCTGCGTGCCCAGATCGAGCGCCCGGCCCTTCGCCTTGCTCACCGCGGGCTCCCAGGTACGGCTGAGCACGGCGAGCGACGCTCGCGACGTCCCGCGCATCAGACCCCCTGCTCCGCGGCGCTGGCCTCGATCTCGTCGAGGAACCTGTCCACGACCCGCGACACGCGCTTGTCGTCAGCCAGGGACTCTCCGACGATCTTCTCGGCCAGCTCGGTGGCCAGCGTGCCGACCTCGGTGCGCAAGGACACCGCGGCCTGGTGACGCTCGGCGTCGATCTGACGCTGAGCCGCCGCCACGCTGCGCGCCGACTCGTCGGCAGCGCGACCACGGGCCTCGGCGACGATCGCCGCCGCCTCGGTCCGAGCGTCCTCACGGATGCGGGCTGCCTCGGCACGAGCCTCGGCGAGCTGGCGCTGGTACTCCTCCAGCGCCGCGTTCGCGTCGGCCTGAGCCTTGTCCGCCTTCGCGATCCCGCCCTCGATCAGCGCGGCGCGCTCGTCGAGCACCGCCTGGAGCTTGGGCAGGACGTACTTGATGAACACGAAGCCCGCCGCGACCACGATGACCGCCGACCAGAGGATGTCGTAGGCCGGTGGGATCAGCGGGTGTTGTTCTTCCGCCGCGACGATCACGGCGAGGGGCAGGCCGGTCACTGGAAGATGAACGGCGTCACGAGACCGAGGAGGCCGAAGACCTCGATGAACGCCAGGCCCATGAACATGGTGGCGCGCAGCTGACCGGCCATCTCCGGCTGGCGAGCCATGCTCTCGATGGTCTTGCCGAACAGGATGCCCAGGCCGATGCCGGGGCCGATGGCGGCGAGGCCGTAGCCGATGACCGCGAGGTTTCCAGTCACTGGTCGTGCTTCCTTTCGTCTGCGCGCCGGGTGGCGCGCCTGAGGGGTCCGGGCTCCGGTTCTGGAGCCGGGGGTCAGTGTTCAGGTACGAGGACCATCTGCAGGTAGATGGCCGTGAGGATCGCGAAGACGTAGGCCTGCAGGGCCGCGATGAACATCTCCAGGAAGAAGAAGAAGATGCCGCCAGCGAGCGTGACCACGCCGAACGCCTTCAGGCCCATCGAGGCCTCGAAGAACAGGTAGCTGGTGGCCCCGAAGCACAGCGCGAGCAGCATGTGCCCGGCGAGCATGTTGGCGAACAACCGGATGGTCAGCGTCGCCGGGCGCAGCACGAAGGTCTGGAGGAACTCCACCGGGGTGAGGAGCAGGTACAGCGCCTTGGGCACCCCTGGCGGCACCGTCGCGATCTTGAGGAAGCCGCCCACGCCGAACTGCTTCACCGACGCGCCGACGTAGAGCACGAGGACCCACAGCGCGAAGATCAGCGGCATGCCGATCAGCGACGTCCCCGCGATGTTGAGGAACGGCACGACGCCCGTGATGTTCAGGGCGAAGATCGTGAGGAAGATCGTGGCGAGGATGCCGAAGTACTTGTTGCCGAGCTTCTCGCCGAGCACCTCGTGGGCGATGTTCTTACGGACGAAGCTCAGGATCGCCTCGACGGCGGCCTGGCCGCGCCCCGGGACCACCTTGGCTCGGCGAGCCACGATGATGAACACCGTGAACAGCACCGCGATCGCGACGAACCGGACGAGCATGATCCGGTCGATCTGAAAGAGCGGGTCCCCGAAGAGGAGCGGACCGCCGTCGAAGATGGGCGGCGGGTAGAAGTCCTTGAGCGACGGGGGGACGAACCCTCCGTCGTCTCCGCTCCCGGCCAGAGGCAGGATCGTTGCCAGCGCGAACAGTGGAAGCTCCTCGGGTCTGGGTGCTGCAGCACGCTCCTTCGCGCGAGCACCGGGGGGCCCTAACGGGGGAATCCTAGCCCATCGGAGCCGTCCTCCTCACCACCCGTCTCACCATCCGCGACAGGGCTTTCGTCCCCTTCACCGCCCGCGTAGGGGATGCGGGCCCGGGACACCGCCACGTAGTCGAGCACCGCCGAGCCCACGACCCCGGCGATCAGCACCAGACCGAGCACCATGCGCGCGCGGTCGTCGAAGTAGTCGATCTGGGCGATGACCAGCAGCACCACGAACACGATGATGACCTTCACCATCCAGGCGCCCATCACCACCGTGACCATGCGGGCGGGGCCGGCGTCGGCCGTGCGCAGCACCGACAGCACCGTGGTGCCCGAGAACACCAGCGCCAGGGCCACACCCACCAGCGCCCCGACGAGACCGGGCCAGCCGGCGACGAACCACCCGACGGGCAGCCCGACCACCGTCAGACCGACGAGCAGGATCACCATGAACCGCAGCGCCTGGCGGAACGCACCGCGCGCGTCGACCGACGCGGACGACGGCTGGAACAGGGAACGAGAAGAGCCGGAGCCTGTCGAGCTCCCGGAGTCTGTCGAGCTCATGGTGCGGTGACCTCCTGGTCGGTACGGCGCCCGCGCAGCGGGCCGAGAGTGAGCACGGTGGCGACGACCACCCCGAGGGCCAGCCCGATCAGCACGGCCGTCGTCGACCATTGGACCAGGGCTGCGACCCCAAAAGCGAACACCGCCGTCCAGACGTACATGATGGCCACCGCGCGACGCTCCGTGTGGCCCAACGACAGCAGCCGGTGGTGCAGGTGCATGCGGTCGGCGTGGAACGGGCTGTGCCCACGACCCACCCGCCGGACCACCGCCATCGCCATGTCCAGCAGCGGCAGGATCAGCACCGCGACCGGCAGCAGGATCGGCACGATCGCCGGGAAGGACACCCGCTCGGTCACCGTCCCGGGGTCGATCTGCCCGGTGACCACGATCGCGGCGGCGGTGAACGTGAAGCCGAGCATCAGCGCGCCAGAATCACCCATGAAGATGCGGGCCGGCGAGAGGTTGTGCGGCAGGAAACCGAGGCACGCCCCGACCAGGGCCGCGATCACCAGCGCTGCCAGGTTCGAGTAGTCGGCGCTGGTCTGCCGGGTGAGCATGTAGGTGTAGACGAAGAACGCGACGCCGCCGATGGCCAGCACCCCGGCCGCCAGGCCGTCCAGACCGTCGACGAAGTTCACCGCGTTCATGCAGACGACCACCGCGATGATCGTGACGATCACCCACAGCCGGTTCGAAGCAGCCGTGATCCCGCCGATCGGCAGCTGGTAGAGCAGGACACCCTGCGAGGTCATGAACCCGGCCGCGAGCACCTGCCCGAGCAGCTTGGTCAGCCAGTCCAGGTCGTAGATGTCGTCGATCACCCCGAGCGCGGCGACCAGCCCGGCGCCACCCAGGATGCCGACGATCGGCCGGATGTCGACGAACACCCCGGCCATGAACTCCGTGTTCGACACCAGCAAGAACGCCACGACGATGCCCGCGTACATCGCCACCCCACCCATCCGCGGCGTCGGCACGGTGTGCACGTCGCGCTGACGCACGGCGGTGATCGCGCCCCAGCGCACGGCCAACCAGCGCGCCACCGGCGTCAGCAGGTAGGTGACCGTGGCGGCAGCGACGATGACGAACAGATACGTCACTCGTCGGCCTCCACGTCGGCCACGACGTCGGCGACCTCGCGCAGCGCCTCGAGGCTGATCGCACCCAGACGCAGCACCCGCAGCGTGCGGGCGTCCACGATGGTCGAGGCGACCTGACCCGGCGTCGGGCCCGCGTCGAGGTACACCTCGACCGAGCTGCCGAGCTGCACGCGGGCCTCGGCCGCCGTGGTCGCCGCGGGCTCCCCGGTGCGGTTCGCGCTGGAGACCGCCAGCGGGCCGGTGCTCCGCAGCAGCTCGCGGGCCACGTCGTGGTCGGGCACGCGCAGGGCCAGCGTCCCGCCGGTGTCACCGAGGTCCCAGGTCAGCCCGGCCTGCGCCGTGACCACCAGGGTCAGGGCCCCGGGCCAGAACGCGTCAGCCAGCGCGAACGCCTCAGCAGACACGTCGCGGCCCAGCCCGTAGATCGCCCGCGGATCACCGATCAGCACAGGCGGAGGGTGATGGCGACCGCGCCCCTTGGCGGCGAGCAGGGCTGTGACCGCCGCCGGGGACGAGGCGTCGGCACCGACCCCGTAGACGGTGTCGGTCGGCAGCACCACGAGGGCGCCGCGTCGCACCGCCTCTGTCGCCGCCGCCAGCGCCGGAGCGCGGCTCGCCTGGTCTTGCACGTCCCACACGCGGTCGTCGTCCACGGGTCCTGAGTCTGTCACGCCCGCGAGTCTGTCACGCCCGTGCCGCTGCGTCGGCACGGCGGGCCAGCAGCGCCCGAGGACGGCCGGCCAGGTCGGTGATCGTCGCCGCGTCGACCAGGGCACCGTCGGCGCAGGCCATGACCCGGACGGCGGCGGCCTGCACCTCGGCGTGCTCCATGACCAGCAGACCACCAGGGCGCAGCAGACGGGCAGCGGCGGCGATCACGGCCCGAGGAACCTCCAGGCCGTCGGCTCCCCCGCCGTACAGCGCCAGGTCTGGGTCGTGGTCGCGCACCTCCGGGTCTACCGGTACCTGGTCGGGCGGGATGTAGGGAGGGTTGGCCACGACGACGTCCACCGTGCCCGCCAGGTCGGCAAGCAGCCCGGGGTCGCGCACGTCACCCGGCTCGACCCGCAGCGCGAGGCCTGTCTCCTCGCTGTTGCGCCGGGTGAGCGCTACCGCGTCCGCCGAGAGGTCCACCGCGACGACGTGCGCACCGGGCACCTCGTCGGCCACCGACAGCGCGACGGCACCGCTGCCGCAGCACAGGTCGACCACGAGGGGCACCACCCCGGTCGCAGCGACCCGAGCGGCCTCGTCGATGGCGTGCTGAGCCACGGTCTCCGTCTCTGGGCGAGGCACGAAGACACCAGGCGCGACCCTCAGCGTCAGGTGCCGAAAACCCGTCGTCCCCACGATGTGCTGGAGCGGCTCGCGCTGGCGACGCCGCTCGACCAGCGCGGCGTACCGAGCCTGGAACCCCTCGGGCGGAGCCTCTGGCAGCAGGGCGAGCACCACCCGCTCGACCCCCAGCGCGTGCGCCGCCAGGGCCGTCGCGTCGACGCGAGGCGAGGCCACCCCAGCCTCGGCGAGCAGCGCCGTGGCTCCCTCGACCAGCCGCCGCACCGACGGCGGGCTCTCCCCCGTCGCCCGCGCCGTCGGGTCTCGCGCCACGTCGTCGGCGGCTCCCGCCGAGGTGACAGAAGCCTGACGAGATGGTGGAGGAGGCTGCGGAGAAGAGTCTGCGGTCATGCGCGGGGGGCTTCGCCGGCGGCAGCCAGGCGGGCCACCTCGTCGGCGGCGACGGCCGAGGCGATGACCGGTGCCAGGTCGCCGTCGAGCACCTGGTCCAGGTTGTAGGCCTTGTAACCGGTGCGGTGGTCGGCGATGCGGTTCTCGGGGAAGTTGTAGGTGCGGATGCGCTCAGAGCGGTCCACGGTGCGCACCTGCGAGCGCCGGGCGGCGCTGGCCTGGGCGGCGGCCTCCTCGGCACGGGCCGCGAGCAGCCGGGCCCGCAGCACGCGCAGCGCTGCCTCACGGTTCTGCAGCTGCGACTTCTCGTTCTGCATCGACACCACGATGCCGGTCGGCGCATGAGTGAGCCGCACCGCGGAATCAGTGGTGTTCACCGACTGCCCGCCCGGCCCGGACGAGCGGAACACGTCGACGCGCAGGTCGTTCGGGTCGATCTCGATCTCGTCGGGGTCGTCGGCCTCCGGCAGCACCAGCACCCCGGCGGCCGAGGTGTGGATGCGCCCGGCGGACTCGGTGACCGGCACCCGCTGCACCCGGTGCACCCCGCCCTCGTACTTCAGCGACGCCCAGACCCCGTCCTCGGTGCTCGCACGGGACTTGATCGCGACCTTGGCGTCCTTGATCCCGCCCAGGTCAGACTCGGTGGCGTCGAGCATCTGGGTGCTCCAGCCCTGCCGCTCGGCGAACCGGGTGTACATGCGCAGCAGGTCGCCGGCGAACAGGGCGGACTCCTCGCCGCCCTCACCGGCCTTGATCTCGAGGATCACGTCACGGCCGTCGTCCGGGTCGCGCGGCACCAGCACCTGCCGCAGACGTTCGGCGGCCTCCTGCTCGGCCGCGCGCAGCACCGGGACCTCCGCCGCCATCTCGGGGTCGTCGGCCAGCTCGGTCGCGGCCTCGGCGTCGTCGGCAGCGGCACGCCAGGCACGATAGGCGGCCACGACACGGCCCAGCTCGGCGTAACGGCGTCCCAGCCGACGGGCCTCGCCCGGGTCGGCGTGCACCGACGGGTCGGCCAGCCGTGCCTCGAGGTCGGCGTGCTCGTCGAGCATCACCTGGACCGCGGCGGCCTGCTCGCTCATCTCCACCTCACGCCGTCGTGACGATTCTCATGACGAAGCGCCGGCACCCCAGAGCCAGATGCCTGGGTGCCGGCGCCGCGTCGAGGCTACTTGCCGGCCTTCTGCTTGCCGTAGCGCGCCTCGAACCGGGCCACGCGGCCACCGGTGTCGAGGATCTTCTGCTTGCCCGTGTAGAACGGGTGGCAGGCGCTGCACACGTCGGCGTGGATGAGGCCAGAGGTCACCGTGGAACGGGTGACGAAGGTGGCGCCGCAGGTGCAGACCACCTGGGTGGGCACGTACTGCGGGTGGATACCAGACTTCACAGGGGTTCTCCTTGTCGAGGATGCCGACGGGTCCGCACACACAGACGTGGCGGTGAAGCGTCAGCCAGCGAGCCATTCTGCCAGACTCGCCGCTTCAACCAGAACCTGTCGCCGATTGTTCCCGGGCGCTCCCCGGGCGAAGGGTCGTCAGACCGTCTTGCCGATGTTCTCCTCGACCTGAGACGGGGCGGCGGGCGTCGTCTTCTGGACCTGGAGCAGGAACTCCACGTTGGACTTCGTCTCGCGCAGCTTGCCGATGAGCAGCTCGATCGCCTGCTGCTGCTCCAGGGCACCCAGCACCCGGCGCAGCTTGTAGGTGATCTTCAGCTCGTCGTGCGACATGAGGATCTCCTCACGCCGCGTGCCCGACGCGTTGACGTCCACCGCGGGGAAGATGCGCTTGTCCGCCAGGGAGCGCGACAGCCGCAGCTCCATGTTCCCGGTGCCCTTGAACTCCTCGAAGATGTACTCGTCCATCTTCGAGCCGGTCTCGACCAGGGCCGTGGCCAGGATGGTCAGCGAACCACCCTCCTCGATGTTGCGCGCCGCCGCGAAGAACCGCCGAGGCGGGTACAGCGCCGCGGCGTCCACGCCACCAGAGAGGATGCGACCCGACGCCGGGGCGGCCAGGTTGTAGGCGCGCGACAGGCGGGTGATCGAGTCCAGGAGCAGCACGACGTCCTGACCGAGCTCGACCAGGCGCTTGGCACGCTCGATCGCGAGCTCGGCGACCACGGTGTGGTCCGAGGCCGGACGGTCGAAGGTCGAGGCGATCACCTCACCCTTGACCGTGCGCTGCATGTCGGTGACCTCCTCAGGCCGCTCGTCGATGAGCACGACCATGAGGTGGACGTCGGGGTTGTTCGCGGTGATCGAGTTCGCGATCTGCTGCAAGATGATCGTCTTGCCGGCCTTCGGCGGGGAGACGATCAGACCACGCTGCCCCTTGCCGATCGGCGCGACGATGTCGATGACGCGCGGGGTCAGCCGGGTCGGGTCCGGGTTCTCCAGGCGCAGCCGCTCCTGCGGGTACAGCGCGGTGAGCTTGGCGAAGTCGGGACGGTCGCGCAGCTGGTCGGGCGTCGTGCCGTTGACGCTGTCGAGCCTGACCAGCGCGTTGAACTTGTTCGGCCGGCCGCCCTGCGGCTGCTGCTCGCCCTCGCGCGGCGCCCTGATCGCGCCGGTGATCGCGTCACCACGACGCAGCCCGGCCTTCTTCACCAGGCCGAGAGAGACGTACACGTCGTTCGGGCCGGGCAGGTAGCCGCTGGTGCGCACGAAGGCGTAGGAGTCGAGCACGTCGAGGATGCCCGCCACCGGCAGCAGCACGTCGTCCTCGCCGACCTCGATCTCGTCCAGACCGGACAGGTCAGGCTGGCCGCCACGCCCCCGACCTCGCTTGCGGTCGCGGTAGCGGTCGCGCGAGCGACGGCGCCGCCCGCCGCTCTCCTCGTCGTCGTAGGCCCGCTGCTGCTGACCTCGCTCAGGCTGCTTCTGCCGGTCGGCCTGGTTCTGGCGGTCCGCGCGATCCTGCCGTTCGGCCTGACCTTGCCGTTCGGTCTGGCCCTGCCGCTCCGCCTGGTTCTGCCTGTCCTGCTGGGGCTGACGCTCGGCTGACGGCTGCTCGTCGGTCGCGGCGGGGGCACCCGCACCCCGACCAGCGCGACGGTTGCGTCGTCCGGGGCCGTCAGAGCGCTCACCAGGGGCGAGGCGAGCGTCGAGCGCCGCCTCTAGCCCAGCCAACGAGCCCTGCTGCTCGCTCCCTGAGGCGCCTGCGGCCTTCTGAGGAGCCTCGGCGGCGGGCGTGGGGTCAGCGGCGGGAGCCGTCTCGGCACGCGGAGCGGGGCCGGAACCGTTCCCGGAGGCCGCACTGATCGCGGAGACCAGATCCCCCTTGCGCATCTTCGAGGTTCCCCTCACCCCGAGCTCAGAGGCCAGCGTCTGGAGCTCAGGCAGACGCAAGCCGTTCAAGGCCGCGTCGGAGGTGCCACCGGATGCGGTCACGGTGGCGTCGGTGGTGTCTGTCACGAAGGACCCTCTCCCTCGTCGGGGCCGCACGATCGCGGCCGTCGTCCGTCGGCGGACGACTCGGAAAGCGCCACGCGAGCGCGCACGACGTCGATCACACACACGACGTCGATGGCACACGTGACGGGATTCATCCCCCGTCGAGGTCGAGAGACCTCGGCCCTGCGAGTCGACCGCACGACGCTCTCGACGTGCAAGACGGCGACGGGTCAGGTCGGGGAGATAGACCTCATCGTAGCATCGCCGCCAGCGCGCCTGGAAACCCTCACCCGGATGACGTACTCAGACGGAGGCGGCTCGACGCGATCAGAAGCGTTCGACGGTCCCGCCTGTCGTGTCCGGTGCGACCTCGCCGACCTGCCAGCCGCCCATCACCCCGCCGAACACCTCGCGCACCACCGTCTCGGCGTCGAGCACACCGCGCACACCGAAGGCGAGCACCGTCGGGCCGGCCCCGGACACCACGGCTGGGACACCACGGCGGCGCAGCGCGTCGACCAGGGCCAGGGTGTCGGGCATGACCGACCGCCGCTGCTCCTGGTGCAGCCTGTCGACCGTCGCCTCGAACAACAGCTCCGGACGACGGCCCAGCGCCTCGACCAGCAGGGCGGCGCGCGCGGCCTGGTACGCGGCGTCGTCGTGCGACACCTGGGCGGGCAGCACCTCACGGGCTGCCGACGTCGCCAGCCGGGTGGGCGGCACCGCGACCACCGGCACGATGTCAGGGTGCAGCGGCAGACGTACCGCGTGCGGGCCGGGGGTCCAGGCCAGGGTCAGCCCGCCGAAGATCGTCGGCGCCACGTTGTCCGGGTGGCCCTCGTGGCGGGTGGCTATCGCCAGCACCGCCTCCGGGCTGAGCAGCTCGGGCTCGTCCAGCAGCCCGCGCACCGCGAGGATGCCAGCGACGACGGCCGACGCCGACGACCCCAGCCCTCGCCCGTGAGGGATCGTGTTGGTGCAGCGCAGCCGCAGCCCGGTACGCGAGGCCCCCACCTGGTCCAGCGTGGTCAGGATCGTCGCGGCGACCAGGTTCTCGGGCCCGGTCGGCACCTTTCCGGCGAGCTCCCCGTGCACCTCGACACGAACGTTCGGGTCGGCGGTGGCTGTCACCTCGACCTCGTCGTACAGCGCGAGGGCCAGCCCGAAGGAGTCGTAGCCGGGCCCGAGGTTCGCGCTAGAAGCAGGCACCCGGACACGCACCCGGTCAGCGACCAGGCGCATGTCAGTCGAGCCCGAGGGCTGCGGCGATGGACATCACGTCCGGGGTGACCTGCACCAGCTCGACCTGCTCGCCGTCGGCACCACGCAGCGCCCACTGAGGGTCTTTCAGCCCGTGCCCGGTGACCGTGACGACGATCTGCGCGCCGGCCGGCACCCTGCCCTGCTCCGCGAGCATGAGCAGCCCGGCGACGCCCGCGGCGGACGCGGGCTCCACGAACACCCCCACCTGGGCCGACAGCAGACGGTGCGCGGCGAGGATCTGCTCGTCGGTGACGGCCTCGATCAGCCCGCCCGAGACGTCCCGGGCGGCGACGGCCTGGTCCCACGACGCCGGGTTGCCGATCCGGATCGCGGTCGCGATGGTCTCGGGCTCGTCGATGGGGTGCCCCGCGACGATGGGCGCGGCCCCGGCGGCCTGGAAGCCCCACATCACCGGGGTGCGGGTGGCGACCGCACCGTGCTCGGCGCCCGCGTCCAGGCCCGCGTACTCGCGGTAGCCCTTCCAGTACGCGGTGATGTTGCCGGCGTTGCCCACCGGCAGCACGTGGATGTCCGGGGCGTCACCGAGGGCGTCCACGATCTCGAAGGCCGCGGTCTTCTGCCCCTCGATCCGGTCAGGGTTCACCGAGTTCACCAGGTCGACCGGGTGCGTCTCGGCGAGCTTGCGGGCGGCGATCAGGCAGTCGTCGAAGTTCCCGTCCACCTGGAGCAGCTTCGCACCGTGCGCGACGGCCTGGGAGAGCTTGCCCATCGCGATCTTGCCCTCGGGCACCAGCACCGCGCAGACCATGCCGGCACGGGTCGCGTACGCCGCGGCCGAGGCCGAGGTGTTGCCCGTCGAGGCGCAGACGACGACCTTCGCACCGTGGTGGGCCGCCGCGGAGATCGCCGTCGTCATCCCCCGGTCCTTGAACGACCCGGTCGGGTTGACGCCCTCGACCTTGAGGAACACTCGCGCCCCGGTCGCGACCGACAGCGTAGGGGCTGCGATCAACGGGGTGCCGCCCTCGAGCAGGGTCACCACATGCGTGTGCAGGTGACCGGGCAGACGGTCGGCGTACTCAGCGATCACGCCTCGCCACTGGTGAGCGCCCATCAGCCCTCAGCCCCCTCGACCCCGATCACGGAGACCACGCGGTCCACGACGTCCAGGTCTGTCAGCGCGGCGACCGTCGCGCGACGCGCGGCCTCGGTGGCCGCGTGCGTCGTGATGACCAGGTGCGCGAGCCCGTCGCCGCCCGGCGTCTGCCGGACGGACTCGATCGACACGCCCGCCGCGGCGTGCACGGCGGCGACCGTGGCGAGCACCCCGGTCTTGTCGGCCACGTCGAGACGGATCTGGAAGTGGCTGACCGCGGCCTCCGGCGACAGCACCGGCAGGTCGGCGTAGACCGACTCGGCCGGGGCCCGCCCACCGCTGACCCGGTGCCGGGCCGCCGCGACCACGTCGCCCAGCACGGCCGAGGCCGTCGGCACCCCGCCGGCACCCTGGCCGTAGAACATGAGCGGGCCCGCCGCCTCAGACTCGACGAACACCGCGTTGAACGCCCCGCGCACCCCCGCCAGCGGATGCGCCAGGGGCACCAGCGCCGGGTGCACCCGCACCGAGACCCCCTCGTCGAGGCGCTCGGCCACCGCGAGCAGCTTCAGCACGTGCCCGGTGCGCTCGGCCCAGGCCACGTCGTCCGAGGTCAGCCCCGTGATCCCCTCGCGGGAGACGTCGTCGAGGCTGACCCTGGTGTGGAAGGCGAGAGAGGCGAGGATCGCTGCCTTGGCGGCGGCGTCGTAACCCTCGACGTCGGCCGTCGGGTCGGCCTCGGCGTAGCCCAGGCGCTGGGCGTCCGCGACCGCCGTGTCCAGGTCCAGGCGGTCGGTGGTCATGGTGTCGAGCACGTAGTTGGTGGTGCCGTTGACGATGCCCAGCACCCGGCGCACCTTGTCGCCCATCATCGACTCGCGCACCGCACGCACCACCGGGATGGCTCCCGCGACGGCGGCCTCGTAGTACAGGTCCACCCCCGCCGCGGCCGCCGCGTCGTACAGGGTCGGGCCGTCGGCAGCGAGAAGGGCCTTGTTCGCGGTGACCACCGACGCCCCCGACGCCATGGCCGAGAGCATCAGCGAGCGTGCGGGCTCGATCCCGCCGATGAGCTCCACGACGATGTCCGCCCTGGTCACGAGCCCTGCCGCGTCGTCGGTGACCAGGCTCGCGTCGACCCCCAGGCTCGTCACCCGGGACGGGTCGCGCTCCGCCACCCCGACCAGCTCCAGCCGCTCGCCGGCCCGAGCGGCCAGGTCGTCGCCCTGCGTGGTGAGCAACCGCACCACCTGCGAACCGACGGTGCCACAACCCACCACAGCAACACGCAACGACACGACCCGACCTCTCTCCAGACGACGGCACCCAGGATAGGCGCCCTGCCCGCCCACGCCCGCCCACGACGACCGGTGAGACGCTACCCGGGCATGCGGCCTCGACCGGCTCCGAGACGGCCTGCTGCGTCCCTTCCTGACCGGTGCGCGGACCGGTGTCGCCTCACCCTGGTCCTGTCGAGCACCCCCGCTCGTCCACGTTCGCGAGGCAGGTGGCCCTGGTGATGGAGCGACGCGCTTCGAGCACCGCAAGCGTCGCGAGCGTCACGGCCACGACACCCATCACCACGGTGAGCGGGTGGACGACCCTGAGCACGAGCGGCTGGAGCGCGAGCCACCCGACCAGGACGACACCCGCACCCAGGGCCGGCAACCACCATCGACGGGGCCACCGGAGCGCGACGACGAGAGCCACAGCCATGGGGATGCCGACGCACAAGGCCAGCGCGAGCCCAGGGCCGAACCACGTGGTGAAGGGTGTCCGGGCGAGGAGGTCGTCGCCAAGGTCCATCGTGCCCATCATCATGGGGGCAGCCCCGGCGACGACCCCGACCAGGACGAAGACCTCCAGGCCCACGGCGACGCGTCTGAACAGGTCGGGGTGCTGACTGCGCGGCACAAGCCCTCCTCGAGATTAGTGATCGGCCCAGCGAGACACGTGGTCAGCGACGTCGGCTCGTCTCTCGACGCGCTCGACGGCCTGGCAGGCCTGGTGCGCGAGGCCGTGGCAGACCTGGAAGCGAACGGGGAGCCGGAACCGGTGCCCGCGCCTCGTGAGCTGAAGACGAACCGTCCCCAGCCCACATACGCAGCCCCTGCTCCCCTAGGGTTAGGCGAAGAGCGTGCCGACATGCTCGCACCCGGGCGCATCGTACAACCATGAGCAACGTCACGAGCACGCCCGAGAACCCTCCGGCGTGCGGCCGGAGAAGACGGACAGCAACGTCGCCACGAGCAGCGGCTGACCTCGCGGCTGATCTCGTGATCGCCTCCCGAGGCCATCAGGTGATCTGGTTCTGCGATGCCTACGCCTGATGCTGCTACCTCGACAGCGCGTCGCGGACCGGAGCGCCAAGGTGTCAGGAGGGTCGCTGGCTCACCATTTCATGACTACAATTGTGTACATGACGACGTTGCCGCTGGCTGAGGTTCGCAAGAGCCTGTCCAGGCTCATCGATGCCACTGTGGCGACGCACGAGCGGGTCGAGGTGACTCGGAACGGCCGGCGGGAGGCGGTGCTGCTCAGCGCCGACGACTTCGACGGGCTGATGGAGACGCTCGACGTGCTGTCCGACGCCGACGCGGTGCGCGAGCTGGTGCAGGCCCGTCGGGAGATGGCCGAAGGCACCTGGTTCAGCAACGACGACGTGGCGGCGGCCATGCGCCAGACGGGGCGCCTGTGACCTACGAGGTGCGCTGGTCGCGCCAGGCCCGGCGAGCCCTGACCGATGATCTGCCCGAAGCGGTCGCGGCTGCCTGCTGGGCGTTCGTCGTCGGGCCGCTGGCCGAGAACCCGCACCGCGTCGGCAAACCTCTGCACCCACCCCTCGCGCCGTCGTGGTCGGCACGGCGCGGTGAGTTCCGGGTGGTCTACGACATCGACGACACCGTGGTGACGATCGACATCATCCGCATCCAGCATCGTCGAGACGCCTACCGGACCTGAGACCAGCAGGCATGGTCGAGTCGCAGGCACACCTTCTGCCGACGGCACACCGAGCAGTCGTGCGGTCAGCCCCGGTCGAGGGCCAGGAGGTCAGCCTCGGTCTCGCGGCGGACGATCTCGCGGGAGACGCCGTCGCGCACGGACACCACGGGGGGGCGGGGCACGAGGTTGTAGCTGGAGGCCATCGAGCGGCCGTAGGCGCCGGTGGCCGCGACCGCCAGGAGGTCGCCTCGGCGCAGGTCTGCGGGGAGGTAGCAGTCGCGCACGACGATGTCGCCGGACTCGCAGTGCTTGCCGACCACGCGGGCCAGCATCGTCTCGGCCGAGCTCGTCCTGTTCGCGAGCACCGCGTGGTAGTCCGCCTTGTACAAGGCCGGGCGGAGGTTGTCGCTCATGCCGCCGTCGACAGAGACGTAGGTGCGCACCGTGCCGTCGGCCAGCCGCACAGGCTTGATCGTGCCGACCGTGTACAGCGTGATCCCGGGCGGGCCGACGATCGTGCGGCCCGGCTCGAAGGAGAACCTCGGCAGCGGCACGCCCAGCTCGTCAGCGCTGGCAGCCGCCGCCGCGGCCAGGTCTTTGGCGATCCGTGTCGGCTCCAGCGCGACGTCACCGGGCAGGTAGGCGATGCCGAACCCGCCACCGAGGTCCACCTCGGGCACCAGGACACCGGTCTGCGCGGCGATCTCCGCACGCAGACGCAGCACCCGGGTCAGCGCGGCGACGAACCCGCCGGGGTCGAGGATCTGCGAGCCGATGTGAGAGTGGATGCCGATCAGCTCCAGCTCAGGCCTGGCCAGCACCGCGCGCACCACCGCCACCGCCGGGCTGTCCGACCCGTCAGGACCGGGCACGATCGACAGGCCGAACTTCTGGTCCTCGTGGCTGGTCGCGATGTACTCGTGACCACCGGCGTGCACCCCCGTGGTCACCCGGACCATCACCCGGACCGGGCCTCGGCTGCGCACCGCCGCCTGGTCGGCGATCCGGTCCACCTCGTCGGGCGCGTCGATGACGAGACGCGCCACCCCGGCGTCCAGCGCCCGGGCGATCTCCGCGTCGGACTTGTTGTTGCCGTGCAGCCCGATCCGCTCCCCCGGCACCCCGGCGAACAGCGCGACCCCCAGCTCGCCACCGGTCGCGGTGTCGATGAACAGGCCCTCGTCGTGCACCCAGCGGGCCACGGCGACCGACAGGAACGCCTTCCCCGCGTAGTACACGTCGACCCCGACACCGAGCTCGGCGAACGCGGACTCCAGGGCGCAGCGCAGCTCGCGGGCCCGCGCACGCACGTCTGACTCGTCCAGCACGTAGGCCGGGGTGCCGTGAGCCTCGGCCAGACGGCGCACGTCGACGCCGCCGACGACCAGCGCGCCGTCGTCGCCCCGCCGTGCCGTGGCCGGCCAGGGCGACCCCAGAGCAGCCCCCACCTCGGCGGCCCCGCTCACATCCGCTCCGGTGCGCTCACCCCGAGCAGGCCCAGCGCGGAGGCCAGCACCTGTCGGGTCGCGTCGTTGAGCCACAGCCTGGTGCGGTGCACGTCACCGACCTCCTCGTCACCGAACGGCATCACTCGCCGTTGGTCGTACCACTTGTGGTAAGCCCCGGCGACCTCCTCGGCGTACCGCGCCACCCGGTGCGGCTCACGCTCCGTGGCGGCGTGCTCGACCACCCGGGGCAGCTCGGCGAGCAGACCCAGCAGCACCGCCTCCGACTCGTGGTCCAGCAGGCCCGCGTCGAACCCGTCCTCGCGGCGCACCCCGGCCGCGTCGGCGTTGCGGGCGACGCTCGCCGTGCGGGCGTGCGCGTACTGCACGTAGTAGACCGGGTTCTCGTTGCTGGCCTTGACCAGCAGGTCCAGGTCCAGGTCGATCGAGGTGTCGTAGGACGAGCGGGCCAGCGCGTACCGCGCCGCGTCCACCCCGACCGCGTCCACCAGGTCGTCGATGGTGACCACCGTCCCGGCCCGCTTGGACATGCGCACCGGCTGGCCGTCCTTGACCAGGTTCACCAGCTGGCCGATGAGGATCTCCAGGTTGACGTGCGGGGTGTCGCCGAAGGCCGCGCACACCGCCATCATCCGGGCGACGTACCCGTGGTGGTCGGCGCCGAGCATGATGACGACACGATCGAAGCCGCGCTCGCGCTTGTCCAGGTAGTAGGCGATGTCCCCGGCGATATAGGCGGCCTGGCCGTCGGACTTGACGACCACCCTGTCCTTGTCGTCACCGAACGACGTGGTGCGCAGCCAGGTGGCCCCGTCGGCCTCGTAGACGTGGCCCGCCTCGCGCAGCCGGGCCACCGCGCGCTCCACGGCGCCCGAGGCGTGCAACGAGTCCTCGTGGAAGTACACGTCGAAGTCCACGCCGAAACCATGCAGCGACTGCTTGATCTCGTCGAACATCAGCGCCACGCCACGCTGGCGGAACACCTCGGTCGCCTCGGCGGCGTCCAGGGCTCGTGGGTCCGGTTCTCCTGCGGCCGCCGCGTCAGCGACCACCCGCTCGCAGATGTCGGCGATGTACTGGCCACCGTAACCGTCCTCCGGCGGCTCCTGGCCGAGAGCCCGCGCCAGCAGCGACCGGGCGAAGCGGTCGATCTGCGCGCCGTGGTCGTTGAAGTAGTACTCGCGAGCCACCTGCGCCCCGGCCGCGGTCATGACACGGGCCAGGGAGTCCCCGACCGCCGCCCAGCGCACCCCGCCGATGTGCAGCGGACCCGTCGGGTTGGCCGAGACGAACTCCAGGTTGACCCGCACCCCGGCCAGCGCCTCGCCGCGACCGTAGGCCGGGCCGCGCTCGACGATCGTGCGAGCCAGCTCGCCGGCCGCCGCCGCGTCCAGCCGGATGTTCAAGAAACCCGGGCCGGCGACGTCCACCGACGCCACCCCAGCGACCGTGCCGACCCGCTCAGCGAGCCCGGCGGCGAGCGCCCGGGGGTTGGTCCCCGCCTTCTTCGCCAGCTGCAGCGCCACGTTGGTCGCCCAGTCGCCGTGCTCACGAGACCGGGGTCGCTCCAGGTGCACCTGTGCGGGGACGTCGGCGGCATCCAGGGCCAAGGCGCCGTCGGCGACGGCGTCGAGGAGCGCGGCACGCAGAGCGGCGGCGAGCTGGTCGGGGGTCACCGGGTCAGCCTACCGAGAGCCCCGCACGGCGATCTCGCTGGGCTGGTGCTCGCTGGGCCGGCTCGACGGGCAGACTGTCGAGGGCTCGAGCCCGGAGACAGTCACGAGGGTCGCCCAGGAGGCGGAGGTCTCGGGCAGATCGACCAGCGACAGGAGCGACCGACGACAGAGCTGGTCGATCGCCCCCGCGGCGACGGCGATCGTGCAAGACTTCGCCTGGTGCTCGGACAAGGAGGTTGACCGTGGCGCGGCGACCAGGACTGATCGACTCTGCCGTGGAGGCGCTGCGCGCGCGGATCGTGTCCGGCGAGTGGCCGGTCGGGGCCCGCATCCCCACCGAGCCGTCCTTGGTCGAGATGCTCGGGGTGGGCCGCAACACCGTGCGCGAGGCTGTGCAGTCGCTGGTGCACTCGGGCCTGCTGGAACGGCGCCAGGGCTCGGGCACCTACGTCGTGGGCACCTCCGAGCTGGCGGTGACCATGAGCCGCGAGGTCGCCAGCGCCAGCCAGCCCGACGTGGTCGAGGTGCGCCGTGCGCTCGAGGTCGAGGCGGCCCGCCTGGCCGCCTGCCGATGCACCCCTGGCGAGGCCGCTGCGATCACCAAGGCCCGCGACGACCGCGAGGACGCCTACGACAGCGGCGACCTGGAGCGCATGGTCGCCACCGACCTGGCGCTGCACCGCACCATCGTCCGCGCCTCGGGCAACCCGCTCCTCATCGAGCTGTACGACAACCTCATCGACGCCATCAGCGCGAACATCCGCTTCAACTTCGTCACCGCCGCCGAGACCCACGGCGGCCACGCCCACGACGGCCTGGTCGCCGCGATCGTCTCGCACGACCCCGGGGCCGCCGGCCAAGAGACCGCCGACTACCTCTCGGCCCTGCTGGACGAACCCGACTGCTGATACTCTTGCTCTCCGCGCGCCTGTAGCTCAGTGGATAGAGCGTCTGCCTCCGGAGCAGAAGGTCGTAGGTTCGAATCCTGTCAGGCGCACCGACTCCCTACCAGCCACGTCGTCCCACGCTTCCACCGAGAGACGCCACCGCCGCCCCCTCTCCCCCACCAGACTCCCCATCACTGCCCCGCGTACTGGGCCAGCGCGGCGGCCGCCAGGTTCAGCGCATCGTCGTGCGGGCGGGCGTACAGGTTGGTCACCGCGATGTCGTGATGCCCCAGGATGTCGCGCACTACGTGCACCGGGACACCAGCAGCGAGCAGGTTGGTGGCAGCCGTGGCACGCAGGTCATGCACACGGAACCCGGGATAGCCGAGCCGCGCTACCAGCACCGGCCAACCGACCTTCCTCTTCAGCACGTTGGGCCGAAGGACCTTGCCACGCCGGGACTCGAAGACAAGAGCGTCACGAGCCCGACCCGCTGTGAGTTCCCGCAGAGGATCGACCAGGTGACGAGGAAGCGGCACGACCCTGGACAGGCCCGACTTCGGCCGCCCCCACACCAGGTTCCCGTCACGCCACCGACCTGCCGGCAGCACAGTCTCTGCCTCGTCCAAGGTGACCTCGGTGACCTGCCGCTGGACCACGATCACACCTCGGATGAAGTCAACATCTCCGACCTGAAGACCAGCGGCCTCCCCATAGCGCAGACCCGCCGACCCCATCAGGTCCACCATCAACGCATACGTCACGCCGAGGGGGATGACCCGGATGGACTCGACCAGCAACGCCAGGTCCGCAGGCGTCAACGTCTGACCGACCTTCCGATCCCGACGAGCCTGCACATCACCCGGTGGGCGAGATGCGATCCGCGCCGGGTTCGACGGCAGCAGACCATCACGAACTGCGACCGTCAGAACTGCCGACAGAGCAAGCCGGGCCTGACGCACGGTAGAAGGCTTAGCCCCCTCTGCCGCCCAGAGCGCCTGGGCTCGCTCGACATCTCCGACCGAGAGACGACCGACCTTGACCGTCCCGAGCGTCGGGAGGACACGATTTCTCCACCCTCGCCTGTAGTGGTCGAATGTCTTGGGGCTCAGCCTCGCGCGCAGCACCGGTTCTGCGCGTTCCCACAGACCTGACTCGGCCAGCACCGTTCGTTCCAGGTCAATGCTCTTTCCGCGGGCCGTCTGACGTTGCTCACGTTCCCACGACTCAGCGGCGCGTCTGGTCTGGAACTCTTTTTCCAGCTGCCGACGCGGGCCAAGAGGCGGCACGATCCACACCCGCCCTCGCCATACAGTGCGCCCGTCCGGGTACACCCGCTTCGTGACGCTCACACCGCCGTCCGCTCCCCGTGGGAACAGATGAACGCCTCGACATCCTTGGCAAGCCACCTCCACGCTCGACCGACCTTCCACCCACGCGGGATAGACCTGTGCTTCCGTCGCGCAAGGTCTTGCAGCGTGCTCTCCGGAATACGCAACATCGCTGCTACCTCAGCCTGCGTCAGTATCTCTGGCATCGTTCTCACCTCTCTGTCCGTGTCGTCTCTTGCTGTTGTTGCGCTCTCCACTGTGCGTACTCGCGGGCTCGGGCAGCAGCGGCCAGCGCAAGAGCGGTGTCTCCGGGGTTGGTCCAGCCTGTTCCGACGTAGGCCCAGGTGCCGATGACGAGGGTGGTCTCGTCGTCGGCCATGAGACGCGCTTCGAGGTCTGCGGTGTCGATCCGGACTCCGGCAGCACGAAACCGCTGGAACCTGGCTCGGGCTCGTCGTAGCGCGGTGAGTGTGACCGAGTAGCGCCTAGATTTGGTGGCGAAGTGGCCTCGGAAGCCGAGCATGTGAGCCCAGCGACGTAGGAGCCGGTAGGGGCTGTCGACGCACTGGCCGCAGACGCATCCCTCGTCGTCGTCGGGGTCTGGTCCGGTGGTTCGGCACGCGGTGGTGGCGCGTTCGGCGAGCAGGTAGCACCAGAAGCGCAGCCGGGTCAGGTGGGCGCGAGTGCCGGTGTCGGTGGTGGCCGACTTGGTGGCGTACTTGGCGAGGTAGGCCGCGACCGCTTCCCCGGTCAGGTCTGCTGGCCCGATCCCTGCCCGAACGGTGCGTACGTCGATCTGGCGTCCGAAGCGCAAAGTACGGCCGGTGTCAGCGTCGTCTACCGGGGGTGCGTCGTAGGAGACCTGGGCAGCGGCGGTGCGCACCAAGTCGGCTAGCGTGATGCCGTCGACCGGAGAAGGCGACCCGGGTCCGTCGGGTCCGTCAGCGCGGATCAGGGCGTGGAAGTGGACCAGCCCTCGGGCTTGAAACTCGGCGACCTTGGCGAACTGCACCGAGGCGACCTGCCGCAGCTGTGATTGTGGGACGCTGAGGCGGGCTGCCAGGCTCCGGCGTAGCGCGATGGTGAACCTGCGCCACAGCTCTGGTGCCCACCACTGCCACACGACGGCTGAGGTCCAGTCGTAGCAGTCCTCGCAGAACGGCGCCCCGCCAGTGGGATCGGTGTCGGTGTGCTGGGTATTGCACCACTGGGGACGCCCATGGGGGCACAGCCCTCGTCCGGCCGGTCGGCACCGTGCACCGTTGCGCGCTCCGTGGACGCGACCGAACGAAGGGGCGGTGAGGGTGGCGAACACCAGCGGGCTAGAAGCCACGGACTCAGGGACGCTCTTGCCGCCCTGGACCCCGGTGCGCACCACCTCGAAGGTGTCTCGGGCATACAGCCGCGAGCAGGCGGGGCACACGTCGGCACGGCGATTCCCGCACGGTCTCCACAGCACACCCAACGGCTGGTCGGCCGAGTTGATCTGACTCAGCACCTCCCCGGTGGCGGCGGCGATGGTCACCGACGACCCGACCAGACGCACTGGCCTCACACAGTGACGCACCGACGCCGCAGCGGCAGCGAACGAGTCCATAGAGCCGTCCGCGATCCGGGCGACGACCCCTGCCGCTGCCTGTGGTGTGAGGTCTGGCAGGTCCAGCGGCGCGGTCTCGCCGAACCCGGGGAAGGTGGTGCTCACCGGATCGGCCAGGGCCGCACCGGGCGGGTTCCGGTGATGGTCTTCCGCTCCCAGGGCAGAGCATCCCGGGCATCCTGGGCCACCTCGGCCAGCAAGGCGCAGGCTGCGCGGTGGTCCGCGGTGCTCATGCTGCTTCACCCACCGAAGACGGGATGTCGTCGGGCGTCGGCGGCACGTAGGCGTAGTCAGAGGCCATGGAGCGGATGTCGGTGTCTTCGATCCACCCGAACCGGACCCTCACGGGCAGGGCGTCTCCGTCACCGAGGACCCAGGCGACGCCGGGTGTGCTGTGGCTGATCTGGTCGCAGACAGCACCTCGTGCGCGCGCACCGCTGCCGAGCAGCAGGTCAACCTCGCCCGCTTCGTTCAGACGCATGCCGATGCGGATCGTGAACAGCCCACGCAGCCCAAGGACTTCCTTGCGAGGGTCCTGGACCGCTCCGACGACACTGATGGCCATCGCCCGGCCCTGGCTGAGCAGCAAGGCCAACGCCGTGTCGATGCGTCTGCGCGCAGGGGCCGGTGCCCAGGCGGTCAGCGCCGCGAGTTCGTCGATCAGCAGCACGATCAGCGGCTCGTTCTCGGTCGGGGTGTGCCGACGTGAGACCCCGCGCATCGAGTCCTTGCGCCGGTCCATGACCCGCACCAGGTCTTCGATCAGGTCCGCAGCCGCGTCAGGGTCGGCCTTGTCCACGACCCGGTAGAACAGCCCGCCGCCGTAGGACAGCTCCAGCGCCTTGGGGTCCAGACCCCACAGCTGTACCCGACCCGTCCGCACCGCCGGGGTCAGCGCGTGGATGATCGACCACAGCACCGATGCCTTGCCTGCACCGGTAGCGCCGCCGACGAGCACGTGCTGGCCGAGCAGGGGCAGACGCCACGCCTGTCCGCCCTCTGCGACCGCGACGGGCAGCGCGGCCAGGTCCACGACCGGATCTGGTGCGGGCACCTGGGCTGTGCCCGCCAGCGCATCGGTGCGGATCGCGGTGACATCGAGCATCAGCCGGGACCGACGCCACCGGGACCGTTCGACAGGGCGGAGCCGTAGATCTTCCACGCCGAGCGCTTGGCACAGCGCCGGAATCTCGGCCGTCCACCGGTCCAAGGTCTGCCCGGGCAGCATCCGCACCCGGAACCGGTCGGTGCCCTTGGTAGAGACCACGGCCGAGCGGGCCGGGAAGGCCCGTGCGATGTCCTCGCGACTGAGGCTGCCCGAGGAGGAGGGGCCGTCCAGGCCGACCGAGCCGGTCGCGGCATACCAGCGGCGCTTGTAGACCCAGAACCCGCGCCAGGCGCCTCGGACCCGCTGGGTCACCCACCGGTCGAACGACCCCGGCCAACGCACCCGCCAGGCGATCAGAACCCCGATCACCAGGGCGGCGACCAGCAGGAGCAGCCAACCCCGGCCCCCGTGGACCATCCAGGCCACACCCGCCGGTGCGACCACCCCGGCCAGGCGCCACGGGCGTGAGACCAGCCACCACAGCGCACGTACGTACATGTACATCACGTCAGTCCGCCTCTCTGTCGCGATAGCCCGCCAGGGCCAAGGCCTCGTCTACCGGCAACCCGTCAGCCAGAGCCCGAGCCAGCCGACGACCATCACCCGAAGGCCCGTCAGGAAGGTCGAACAGCGGCACCATCTCCCACGCCGGGGTGCCCATCAGGTCACCGGCTCCCACACCAGGACCCGGAGCAGCCCGACCACGACCTGCACCGACCAGCACCATCAGAGGAAAGCAGTTGCTCTTGATCAGCGGGCAGGCGCAGGTGCTCAGCCAGGCGCGCGGTCGCGACGACCTTCACCTCGATGCCGTCCGGCCCGACCCACGTGGACTCCCCGTCTTGGCTGTACAGGAACAGGGTGTGAACCTCAGGGTGCCTGACCGGCTCCCCGACAGCCTCGGCCTGCTGAGCCAGCCAGCCCAGGGCGTGCGCCGCGGTCACCATCCGGCTCACGCCATCGACCACATTCGCCGTCATCGCGCCCATGGCCGATCACGCAGCCTTCGCCTCAGACGCGGGGTCCTTGACCGAGGCAGAGGCGCTGCGGAAGCCAGCAGCGCGCAGCGACCAGGCCAGGCGCGGCCTGGGGCCGTTGTCGTCCACGTACGGGGTCGCCGTCAGGCCGACGAACTCCACCGGCGTGAACGGCAGGCCGGACTTGTTCGCCGGGGGCACCGGCTGGTGGTCGGCCGCGATCTTCACCGTCACCGTCGCGTCCTTGCGCCCTGCCTCGAGGTCAGCGTCGATGACCTGGCACGACCACACCGGCTGACCCGTGTCCTTGTCCTTGGCCTGCGGACGAGTCCCGTCCGAGCGCTGCGCCGCGTCGAAGTCGGCCACCGGCTCCACACCACCGCGCAGGTACGCCCCGTGAGGGAACATGTCGCCGTGCTGGACCTTGAGCCTCCGCTGCATCGCCATCTCGATCACCTTTCGTTTATGCCTCTAAACCTCGGGTCGATCCGACCCTCTCGTCGGTTTAGGGGTCTGAACCCAGACTAGCGGCAGGCCTTGTGTGTGTCAAGGGGTCTAAACTTCAGTTCCCGAACTCAAAGTGCCACGGTTCAGGCTTGCTGCCGCTGGCCTGTGCCCATGCTGGCGGGTGCCAGCCGTGGTGGGGGCCGTTGGTGACCATCCATGCGTGCTGGGGGGTGCCGAAGGACTGGACGCCTCCACCGAGGTCTACTGCGACGGCCCAGCCGTGCTGGGAGGTGCCGGGGGTCGCTGCCAGACGTGGCTTGGCTGCCTTGAGAGCGACCTGCTGGGCATAGGTGCGGTAGCTGTCGGTGATCGTGAGGTTCCGGCCGAACACAGCCCGGTACTCGACGTTAAGCGCTTCGAGCGCAGCGGCAGCGTCAGGCCGTAGACGATGGCTGGGTGCCCAGGTGAGCGCTGTGAGCTCGTCGTGCGGGATGCGGCCGTTCTGGTGTCCGCCCCAGGCTCCGAGGCTGCCCATGCTGGTGATGGTGCTCATGGCGATGCTGGCACGGCGCTCGAAGGCCGACGAGCAGAACGCCTCGACATCGACCCCGTCAGCGGCCAGGGTGGTCGCGTCGGTGCCCTCTGCCCGGTAGGAGCCGAGCCCTGTCGGGTCGACCGACCCGGGGGTTCCCAGGATGCCGGAGACGATGACCTGGGCGCGGTCTTCGTGGTCGGCGTAGGCGTCGGGGAACCCCGAGCGCTGCACGCTCTGCGCAGCGGCAGTGATGCTCATCTGTTCCCACCCGTCCACGTCGAGCAGACCTCGCGGCTCTGTTCGACCTGTTGCCGGGTCGTGGTGCGGCGACTCGGAGCCGCCGAAGAAGGCCCGGGCGGCGATGGTCACGTCTTGGAGGTCGGTCGGGGTGCCCCAGCCCTGGGATGGGCGTTGCTGGAACACCCCGAGGCTGTCGCGGTCGCCGTGGTCGAGGTTGCGCAGCCCGGACTCTTGCAGCGCGGTGGCCACCGCGACGACCAGGCCCCGCTCAGGAACCCCAGCGGCACGACCGGCAGCCACGATGGCCTGGGCGACGCTCACCTGCTCGTCCTCGTCGGGGCCGAACCCGGACACCCTCCCACCGGTCGGTACGGCCGGTGGGAGGCCGAGCGGGTCTACCTGGTAGCCCAGGTCTGCGCAGATCGGCACCATCGCTGCTTCTGCCGAGCCCATCGCGGCAGACGCGACCAGCATCTCCGCACCCATCAGCCCGACCACGGGCACCGCAACGGCCACGATGCTCAACCCGATCAGCGCGCGTCGCATCAGGAAGGAGCCATCGGTGACCGGTCCAGCGACACGGTGTCGACCAGCCAGACCCCGTTCTTGGCGTTGACCAGGCTGACCTTGATCTGGCCGATATCTGTCGGCACCCAGAGCATGGCGCTGTCCCCTTCGAGATAGGTGCGCATGATCGCAGGTCCATCGATCTGCAACGGTTGAGTGTTAGCCGGGTTCACGGTCTTGAGAGTCTCGTAGCACCGACCGGTGACGTACGGGGCGACCCCTGCGAGCCATTCGTGCCGAGGTAGTTCAGGGCGCCCCCAGGCTTCGAGGTAGGCCACGGCGACCTGCGCGGCTGCCAACTCGACCGCCTGCTCGGTCCCTTGTACGGGGCCGGTGTCCAAGGACTGCGGGTAGGTGACCTGTTCGCTGTCGCCCATCAGCGGCGGCGGTGTCGGTGGTGCTCCGGTCGGGCTGGTCGCCGTCGCGGCCGGGGTGGGTGCTGCGGTGTCCGGTGCGCTGGTCAAGCACTGTGCGACCAGCACCAGCACGAGCACGGCGACAGCGGTGCCGAACAACCGGCGCGGCGAGTACATCACCCACCTCAGCGGAGCCTTGACGATGTTCATCAGGTGACCTTCCCTTGATTTGATCCACCAGACCTCGACCTGGACCTAGCAGCCTCGACAACGACCTGGGCAGCAAGTTTCATCGCCGCAGCCTTGACCCTCCTCTTCTGGTCTTCCTGCGAAGACGTGCGAGACACCCTCGATCCCTGACCTTCTGGGACCCGGCGCTCTGAGGGTCGCGTGCGCTGACGGCGGGTCTGCCTCTCTGAACGAGGACGATCCTGCGGGCTCGCCTTCTCACGGTCGCGGGCTGGACGAGTCTGTGGGCGATGACCTGCCACTCGTTTCTTGCGGCGCCGTTCAGGACCTGATCGGTCGCCTCGCCTGGAGGACCGGTGGCGGCCTTCTTTCTTCCGTGGGCTTCGGTACACCGGCCCGTCCTCACGGTCTTGTTCTCCGTCGTTGCGACGGTCGCGTTTTTGTCGGCGCCCTCGGTTCTCACGAGCATCTTTCTTCTCGTTCCGGTCGCGTCGCCATGCCTGGTGCCTACGTCGAACCTGACCGATCCTGGCGTGTCCGCCCCGCATCAGTTGTCGGACGGTCGCAGCACCGCGCGGCCGTAGGATCGAGTACAGCAGCATCGGGACCATGATCCCGATGATGATGCCCAGGGCTCCGCGTCCGATGACGGCCGTGACGATGATCAGGTTCACCAAGGCGGCAGCGAAGAACACCGGACCGAGAACGATGATCTTGGCTATCTTGCCGACGACGGACATCATCCACCCCGACAAAGGGTAGAGCATGCCGAAGACACCCAGCGCTGGTGATATGGGGATCAGAACTCTAATCGCCAGATAGGACACCACGATGAAGAATCCTGCGACGACCAGGAAAAACATGGAAGAGGCGACCGAGAACAGTGCCATGACCGCGCCGTCCCAGCGCCCCTGGTTCCCGGTCAACTGCCGGTAGGCGGCAGCGTCGACTTCTTCAACTTTTGCTGCCGTGGTGGTCCACAGCGCTTGCTTCTGCTCGATGATGGTTGCGCCTCGTCCTGCGTCGACCAGCCCAGCCTCGCGCCACGACAGGTGCGACGCGCGGAACAGATCCGGACCGTGCTCGCTCGCCACAGCACTCGTCGAAGAGCCCAGGGCTCCTTCGAGCCAGGACTTGTAGAGAGTGTTCCTGTTGATGATGTCCAACTGCCAGTCGATGGCACGCTGAGCCGCATCCTCCGACCCGGGTGCCACGTAGTCAGGGGAGTACGGCGGCGGCGGAGGGGGCAGCTGCCCTCGTGCAGCCGTGCTCACGGCCTCCTGGATCACCCCGTCCACAGCACGAGCCGTCTCGACCGGGTACGACATCAGGTAAGTGGAAGAAGCCAGGACCAGCACCGCCCACCCCGCAGCCGTGATCGTCTTGGGCGCGTCCGCCTTCGACGCCCCCCACAAGAGCAAGCACCCGACGAGGAGCACGACCGGTGTGAACCACGGCGCGAAGAATCCCTCGCGCAGCGCTACCGTCGCCTCTCTCATCGCATCGTCCAGCCATTGAAGAAAGACCGGAGATATCACGATGTTGAACTCTGAGTGGGTCAGAGCATTGACCGATGCCGCTGCTCCCAAGAGCATGTTCGCGACCCCTGTGCTCATCGACGCAGGTGTCCCCCAGCCCAGCAGGCACCCGGTGTCGTACGTGGTCCAGCGGTACCCGTAGCCGTAGACCTCGGCGATCGTCGTCGTGGACCCAGGCGCGAACGGGTCGCCCTCGCCTGCCGAGACCACGGCGTTGAGGTCGGTGAGGTCCACAGGCGCGGATGCGGGTCTGGTGTACAGCAGCCCTGGGATTCCAGCGTCAGGGCGAGCCGGTGTCGGCGCAGACACACACCTCTTCGTCGCTATCGTGCTAGACGTGTCGGCCTGCGCGGCGGGCGGCATCACGGCGATCCCCGTCAACGCCAGCAGCGATGCGAGCCCGACGACGACGAACAGCCTCGGACTTGCCATGGCCTGGCGTATCCGTCGCATGTCAGGCTACCTCGACGGGTCGAGACCGTGGGGCTCTGGTCGGGTCGGCGGTGGTGTTCAACGCCTCGACCAGTTCCAGGTGCGCGGAGAAGTCAACGACGATCTTCTCCATCCCGCCTTGCCCGTCGATGCCACCCATGCCGTCCTTGAACACGAACTCACGCGGCCTGCCCTTGCGGGAATCTCGACGTGAGTGGGCCGACAGGCCGGAGAAGGTGCTCTCGTACCCGGCACCGCGCGGCAGCCCCAGAAGATCGCATGCGGCCGCTTGGGCCTCGGCGTCGATGGTTCGTCCGACGAATGCCGATCCGATGAGGTTGTTCACCTGCTGACCGATCACCCGATCGGCGTTCTGCGTCAACACGAGCGCCGCGATGTTGTTCTTCCGGGAGTCGGTCGATATCTTCTGCACCAGACCTGAGCCAGAGCCGGTCTTGGTGATCTCGTGCATCTCGTCCAGAAGGATGCCCTTGCGTTCGTGCCTGCCGCGCAGCAAGGCGCCCCGTAGCGTGGCCCAGGCTGCGAGTGACAAGATCGGGCGGGTCAACAACTCCGAGGTTCCCCACTCTTCCAGGGGGCGACGCTCGTCGATCTCTGGCAGCCCGACGAGGCTGTAGATGACCAACCGGTGGCCTGAACTATCTAGCCAGTCCCGGCAGCCTGGCGATGGGAAGAACAGCCTGGACAGCTCACGCTCGGAGGCCTCTTGGAGTCTGCGAGCGACCATCTTCGCCAGGTCGTCACCGGTGCTCTCCAGACGGCTGATGACGTCGCGAGGTGATGCCAGGACGCCAGCCTCGACCGCGTGGATCGCGTCGCGGAGCACGCTCTGGACCTCCTCGCGCCTGCTCGTGGCAACGGGCAGGCACCAGCGCAGCGTGTCGTAGACCAGATCGCGCCGCTGCGCTGCTGCGGCCTCTTTGGCGAGGGCGAGCGCTCGGTCTGGGTCCTGCTCGTCGGTGAACTGCCGAGGGAACGGCTCTGGCACCAGCGCGTAGGGGTTCAGGGTTCCTGGGTCGGAGTTCAAGAGCCGGACAACGTGCGACACAGACCGCAGCTCGGGAAGGTCTGCAAGGCGTGCCAGCAACCCGGAGGGGTCCATGAGCGTCCATGGAGAGCCTTGCTGAACCGTCTTGTAGACGATCCCACCGCCGAGCCAGGACTTGCCGGAGCCCATCGTGCCGACGATGGGGGTGAGACCAGAGGACTCCAGCACCTCAGGGCCGTACCAGGGGTCCCAGACCACCGCTTGGGAAGCGTCAGCGACGCGGCCGAGCACGATGCCCCGGCGGTCCCCGACCTCGGTGGTGACCGCCGGGAGGCCCGCTGCGACCTTCAGCACGGGCAGGTGGCGGGTGTGGCCTCGGTTCGCGAGGGGCTGGCCAGGGACGAACTCGCGAGCCAGGCGATATTGATCCAACTCGCGGACCATCTTGATCGCCGGTCGGTACAGGTCCATGACCTGCCGCGCCCTGGACAACGCCTCTTCCTCGGTCTGGGCAGAGACCGCGATCCTGTAGTGCCCGGTGGTGCGAGTGCTCAGACCGTCGAACTCCGAGCGCATCTCGTCCTCGACGGCAGAGGCACGGTCAGCCTGTCGTTCCAACTGCTGAGGCGGGTCGATGTCGTGATCGACGGTGTAGTGCTCGATCTGGGCTCTAATCCGGTCGGTCAGGGCCACCATCTTCTTCGCGGTCTGCTGCGGGGTCTGGACCTGGTATCGCCACGACCACTCCACCGGGAACGGCAGCGCATCAGTCTTGGCCATCCACGGCTCGTGCGAGACCGGCACGTCGATATCTGCCATCGGGCCGACGCTGAGCACCACGACGTGGCGTGAAACCGTCTGCGAGCCCAGCACCGAGTGGACCCGCACCGAGTCTGCCAGCGGCACAGCCGACCAGTCCACCGCATTGACGAACTCAGCAAGATCGGTATGGGACCACGTGAACTGCTCGGCGTCCTCGGTCTGGTAGGGCATCGGACACCCGAGGGCGAAGGATCTGGCGAGCAGCCATGCCATGTCGTCACCGCGCGCAGGGATCGCCTCCAACCCTGGTCCTGCCATCACCTGGTCTAGATCGGCCAACTGGGCAGTCAGCGCGTCCTCGCGTCGCCCGATCATCGGAAGGTCCAGATCGACACCGAGGTAGACCAGTTTTTCCGCGAGGTTCCATGAGGCCAGCATCTGCTTGTCCCGCTCGACGGTCAGCAGGGCACCGGGCATCGGCCGGGGTGCGTTGCGCAGCGTCTCCTCAGCCCAAGCCTCCACCGGATACGGCCGCTCAGTCACCCGGCCATACACCGTCCGGCCTGTCAGCTCTGCCAACTGTGCAGCCTTCGCCTCGATCAGGTCCTCACCATCGGCGACAGACCTAAAACTCCACATCTGCGGGTCCAGCAGGTACCACGCGGTCACCTGCGAGTCGAACTTGGAACCGCTGATTGTGAGGTTTTCTCTCACCTCTCGCAACTTCCACTCGTTCATGGCTTCCCCTCCTCGGCCGAACGGTTACGACGAGCAAGCCAGGACTTCCCTGTCCCCAGCCCACCGACAAACGGGACGAGCCTCGATGCGTCCAGCACTCTTGGGTTGTAGCAGGGGTCCCAGAACACTGCCTGGTCTTTTGCGTTCACAGTTTCACCTTCCTGGTCGAGCGACCCCGACGACCTGGAGCGAGTTCGCCAAGCCTCACCCGCGACGACTTCAAGGACGGTCCCTTGGCCTGCGACACCGACCGATCGGCACGCCGAGCACTCACTTCGTGCACCAATACTGACGCGATCACATCCAGCGGACGCTCGGAGGAAGTCCAGTCCACGATTTTTCTCGTGAGCCACGCAACTCCGAGGACGAGCAGCCCGACAGACAGCAGCGAGTAACCGGTCGTGCGGGCCACAAGCGCCAGGCCGACGAGGAACAGCAACGGCCCCAGGAACAAGGATCTGTAGCGGAATCGTCCGATGAGGTATCCTGGCGGACCGAGGTAGGTCTGGTCCACGTTGTAGATCTCATCATCATCGGGAAGTCTCATGCTTGTACGAACAGACCGAAGACAAAGACGCCGAGTTCCTTACCCAACTTCCCGTTGTCCAGGCTCAGCACCAGGAAGGCCAGAGCGCCGACGGAAAGTCCGAGCACCGTCACGAACTTCGGCACTTTCCCGTTCGAGGCCAGACCCAACAGAACGGCAACGATAATCAAGAGCATGATCTGGATGATGTTGTCGCTGATCCACCCCGCCAAGCCCGTAGTGCCGAACTCGGCAGCCGGCAGAAGCATCTTCATGCTGCACCTCCTCAGTTGTGACGCCAATATCTGTTGCCATAGTCCAGGCACGACTGACGTCTGCGATCGGTGACTCTATACACAGACTCGGGCAAACTGGGACGAACACGCCCGCAGCGCGCAACCAGGACACCCGATCGAGCGATCTCCCTTCGTTTAGCACCCTAAACCGAGAAGGGTGGGCCGCCTTCGTGCGTTTAGGGGTATCAACTTGATGCTACCCGCCTACCGCTCGGGCGTCAAGGGGTCTAAACTAGACAGGTGTCCACACACGATGAGTTCGACAGCGTCCGTCGCGACCCAGAGCCCGTCAGCCGTGCGCGACGTGCCACTGACCTGCTCGCCATCTACAGCCAGCGATCCACAGAACTAGCCCGGCTGCGACGAGCAGCGGTCGAGGAGGCTCACGAGGCAGGCGTCGCCTACTCCGACATCGCAAAGGCCGTTGGTCTATCCAAAGGACGCATCACCCAAATCCGTGCCAGCGCACCACCGCCAGAGCGGGCGCTATTTGGAGTCGGGCCTATCACAATCATAGTGCCATCACGCTATAGCATGACAGACAGAGAGCGTCCATTGCTTGCGGCGGAGGACGTGGCGGCATCGGATGTTGCCGCACATCTGCTTTCGGACCTAGGGTTCACGACTTCATTGCAACAGATCAAACCCGAAGATGAACTCTTGCCAGGAGGCGACCTGTTTATTATTTGTGGGCCGAAGTCTGCGAGTGCTGCAGCGCTACTCATCGAACAAGACCCCCTGCTCAACATCATCGACTCGGATGGACATTGGTCTATCATCGAACGTACAACTGGGGCTATGTTCCAGTCCCCGACCGATCTCTACGGGGATAATTCTGATATTGCTTACCTGTCTCGAAGGGTTGAAAGCGGGCGAGTTATCACCCATGTTGCGGGGCTGCATGCCATCGGCTCTCTTGGGGCGGTAACACATCTTCAGAGTAGCGCTGACGTCATCTACGGCTCCGTGGGAGAAAGATCATTCAGTCTCATTGTCGCCAGTCGATACGACGGGCTGGCGATCCTTGAGACTGAAACTCGTTACGGTCCCCAGCGGTGGAACTCGTGAGGACTGTCCAGGCAATTCGACCTGGCGGCAACAGGTCGCAAGATCGGATTTTCCTGACCGAACGCGCTGTAATCATACTTGATGGCGCCACAGCGTTCACTCCTAACAAGACCTCTGCAGCGAATTACGTGGAGATTCTTGGAGTTGCCCTCGCAACTGGGCTGCGCACGCATCCTACTGCTGATCTTCGAGATATTCTCGGTGAGTCTATCGCGCATGCAGCAGCATCGCTTAAACTCTCGTCAGGTCAATCACCATCGAGCACAGTCGCGATAGTTCGTGTCGTCGGACGCGGCGCCGATGTGCTCGTGCTGGGAGATTCGCAGATTGTCACTCCCTCTGCTTCCTATCGAGACGACAGGCTCGACCGCATAGCCCCTCTCTGGCGCTCCAACTATCGGAGCAGGCTAGCCGCTGGCGGCGGATACGACGATGGGCACCGTGCGATTCTACGAGAGTTGCAGGCAGAAGAGGCACGTTGGCGAAATATCCCCGGAGGGTACTGGATCGCTGAAGCCGACCCTACCGCTGCACAGCACGCCATCGTCGCACACCTTCACGAAGTGCCTTGGCTAGTCCTCAGCACAGACGGGACCTATCGACCGCTACAGCACCTCGGCCGCGACAACTGGGCAGAGATAGCCAGAGCAGATGACGCCGCCCTATCGGCCATTCTCGACAGTCTCCACCGATGGGAGGCCGAAGAGGACCCCAACGGCCGAGCGCTCCCTCGCGCCAAACGTCACGACGACAAGGCGCTGGCTGTTGTAACCCCATGAGACCTGCCCCCTGGCCGGGCTCGCTGTGTGAGAACTTTCCTTACTGACTCAAGGCCGCCTACGGCGGCGCGGCTCCGCCGCCAGCCCTCCGGGCGTGACGGCGTAGCCGCAACGACGAAGGACGGCCCCAGCATCAGCCAGGACCGTCCGCACAGATCGAAGACCGCAGAGGTAGCCCTCTCCGGGAGCGTCAGCATCGCCTACCGCCGTGCCCCTCAGCGCGAGACGCCTGCCCCGCTCCCCCTCGGCTCCATCGGCACCAGGACAGGAACAAGCCCGCGCGGTTGGTTTCCCCACCTCTCCGGGACGAGCATCGCTACACTCCGGCCCGCCTCAAGCACCAACCTCGACACGTGACAGGGACGGTGCTCCGCACCAAGGTCCAAGACTTGGCAGGGAGTGGGGTGCTTGACCCGGACCTCCGCTCCGCTATGAGGTCCCCGGCGAGAGGATGGGGGAGGACAAGAGGCACAGACAGACTGCCCAGAACGTCCCCACCGATCTCCCCACCAAACAGCACGGGCCTCGTGCTCCCTACCTGACGTCTCGGGCGTTTCGGGCGGGCATCATCGCAGGTCACGGCCACGCGACCGAGATGCGTAGTCCTCCGGAGCAGAAGGTCGTAGGTTCGAATCCTGTCAGGCGCACTCGATCGAGGGTGGGGCATGCCCGCGTACCGCGAGCCTTGTCGCTCTCGTCATGTGTGCGGGGCCCAGCCCCGCACCCGCCGAGGGACAAGCCCCTCGGACTCCCCGTCCGTGGTCCGGCTGGTCGTTCGACCTGCCTCTCGCACGGAGCACGAGACCGAGAGCGACCTGTGCTCGCGTACCGCGAGCCTTGTCGCTCTCGTCATGTGTGCGGGGCCCAGCCCCGCACCCGCCGAGGGACAAGCCCCTCTGGCTCCCCGCGCGTGGTCCGATTCTCTGCTCGGTGTTGGGCGCGACGGGTGAGCAACCTCTGATTCTTCGTGCGTGGTCCGGCCGGTCGTTCGAGTACAGGCTGTCGCTCTCGTCGTGCTCTGCGGGGGCATGATGGTCGTCGTGGAACATCAGCTCAGCCCTCCGGAGCCGCCGGTCCTCGGAGGGGACGAGCCGATCGTCGGGCTCGGCCAGGTGACGGTGCGCGACTTCTGGTCGTGGGGGATGTCGAACCTGCGCACCAACACGTTGCGCGGCGTGCTGGCCGAGTTCATCGTGACCCGTGCCGTGGCATCGACGTCCGTCCGGCGGGTCGAGTGGGACCCCTACGACGTCGTGACGCCCGTGGGCACCCGGGTCGAGGTGAAATCGGGCGCCTACCTGCAAGGATGGGCCCAGCCGGAACTGTCCCGCATCGTCTTCACCGGCCTGAGCGCCCGGTTGCTGGACGAGGCGCTGAACACCTACACCGGGGAGCGCGGCTACAACGCCGACGTGTACTGCTTCGCGGTCCAGACAGCGACGACGCACGAGGAGTTCGATGCCCTGGACACCTCGCAGTGGCAGTTCTACGTCGCGAGTCGTGCCGCGGTCGAGGCCAAGGGCTTCAGGAGCCTCGGCCTGACGACCGTCCAGCAGATCTCTACCGGCCCGTGGACGGTCGACGAGCTCGCCGCTGCCATCGAGGGTGCGGCCGCCTGACCGAGGGCGTCGCGTTCGACAAAGTTGGCACTCCCACCGAGGGCTTTCCGGTCGCACGGGCGAGCCTGCCGACGTGGCGCCGGCCGGACCAGGTGGCTCTGGTGAGACGCTTTCGCGCCCAGAGAGACGGTTGCGAGCGCCTACCTGGCGTGGAGGCCCCTCACGGGGGGCTGGAGCTGGTGGCGCAGGGACTGCAGGTGCCGAAGAGCTCGAAGGTGTGGTTGATGTCGGTGTAGCCGTGCTCGGCGGCGATGGAGTCGACCAACGCCTCGAGATGGGTGCCCTGGATCTCGACCGTGCGGCCGCAGCGGCGGCAGACCAGGTGGTGGTGATGGTGGCCGGGACGCTCGCAGCGGCGGTAGAGGGACTCGCCGGAGTCGGTGCGCAGAGAGTCAAGCTCGCCCGCCTCGGCCATGGCGCCGAGCGTGCGGTACACGGTCGCCAGGCCGACCGGCTCGCCACGGCCGACGAGCAGGGCGTGCACCTGCTGCGCGCTGCGGAACTCGTCGAGCTCGTCGAGCAGCGCGGCGACGGCCGTGCGCTGGCGGGTGACGCGTTGACCGATCACAATCCCTCCATGAGACCTGTTCTCAGCAACGAGCCTAGATGAGAAGCGGCTGGACGACAAGAGCGAACGAGAATTATTCTCTTTAGACCGTTCGACCCCAAGGAGCTCGTATGTCCCGCCTTCGCCTCACCTTCGGCGCGCTGGCCGCCGGGGCCCTCCTGCTCTCGGCAGGCTGCTCGTCGCCGTCGGCAGACCCCACCTCGTCACCGTCGGCAGAGCCCGCTGCGGGCGACAGGCTGTCCGTCGTCGCCACGACCAACGTGTGGGGCGACGTGGTCGCCCAGGTGGGTGGGGACCACGTCGAGGTGACCTCGATCATCTCCAGCGCCGCGATCGACCCGCACTCCTACGAGGCGTCGGCCCAGGACCAGCTCAATCTCTCGAAGGCAGACCTGGTGGTCATCAACGGCGGCGGCTACGACGCCTTCGCCACCACCATGCTCTCCTCGCTCTCGGCAGCGCCTGCGGTGATCGACGCCGTCGAGGCCTCCGGCCTGGAGGGCGCGGCAGACGCCGACGGGCACGGTGACCACGACCACGGCGGTCACGACCACGGCGGCACGTTCAACGAGCACATCTGGTACGACCTGCCGACGGTCGCGAAGGTGGCCGACGCGATCGCCGCCGAGCTCGGCCGCCTCGACCCGACCAACGCCGACGCCTACACCGCGAACGCCGCGACCTTCACGGGCGAGATCGACACCCTCGTCGCGCGCACGTCGGCCCTCTCCGAGGGCCTGCACGGGACGCCGGTGGCCATGACCGAGCCCGTGCCGGGCTACCTGCTCGACGCCCTGGGCCTGGTGAACCAGACCCCGGAGGCCTTCGCCAAGGCGATCGAGAACGAGACCGACGTGCCGGTCACCGCCATGGCGCAGATGCTCGCCCTGTTCACCGACCGCAAGGTCTCCGCGCTGGTCTACAACTCCCAGACCACCGGCCCGCAGACCGAGAAGGTGCTCACCGCCGCGAAGGACGCCGGCATCCCCGTCGTCTCCGTCACCGAGATCCTGCCCGAGGGCAAGACCTACCTGACCTGGATGAGCGCCAACATCGACGCCCTCGCGACCGCGCTGAGCAGCTGACAGACCTGAGAGATCCGAGAGACCCGAGCATGAGGAAGAACGTCCTGGAGCTGCACGACGCGGCGCTGGCCTTCGGGGAGCGCACCCTCTGGTCCGGGCTGGACCTGAGCGTGGCATCTGGGGAGTTCATCACCGTGCTCGGGCCGAACGGCTCGGGCAAGACGACGCTGCTGCGCGTCGCGCTCGGCACCCAGCCGCTGGACTCCGGACGGGTGCGGGTGCTCGGCCACCCGCCCCGCCGGGGCAGCAGGGCGCTGGGCTACGTCCCCCAGCAGCGCATCGTCGACCCCGCCACCCCGGTGCGGGCCCGCGACCTGGTCCGGATGGGCATCGACGGCCACCACTGGGGCCCTGGCCGGCACTCGCTCCGCGAGCGGGTCGACGAGCTGCTCGACGCGGTGGGTGCCACGCCATATGCGGACATGCCTGTCGGCCTGCTCTCCGGCGGAGAGCAGCAGCGGGTCCGCATCGCCCAGGCCCTGGCGGCCGAGCCAGAGATCCTGCTGTGCGACGAGCCCCTGCTCTCGCTGGACCTGCGCCGCCAGGACGAGGTCACCGCGCTGATCGACGCGACCCGTCGCTCGACCGGGACGGCGGTGCTGTTCGTCACGCACGAGATCAACCCGGTGCTGCCCTACACCGACCGGGTGCTCTACCTCGGCCCGGCCGGGCACGCCGTCGGCACCCCGGACGACGTCCTCACCTCTGAGCACCTGACCCGCCTCTACGGCAGCCCCATCGACGTGATCTCCGCCCAGGGCCGGATGATCATCGTCGGCGACGACGTCCACGCCCACCACGCCGAGGAGCACCACGCATGATCGCGTCACTCGTCGGCACAGGGCTCGTCAGCGCGGGGCTCGCGAGCGCGGGCGACCCCTGGTGGGGTCAGCTGTTCAGCTTCGACAACTACGGCGAGCTGCTGGTGCTGGTCCGGGGGTCGATCGTCACCGGGGCCCTGCTCGCCCTCGTCGGCGGACTGATCGGGGTGTTCGTCATCCAGCGCGACATGGCGTTCGCGGTGCACGGGGTCTCCGAGATGTCCTTCGCCGGTGCCGCCGCGGCGCTGCTCATCGGCATCGACGTCGTCGCGGGCTCGATGGCCGGGTCGATCATCGCGGCGGTCCTCATCGGCCTGCTCGGGCAGCGAGCCCGGGAGCGAAACTCGATCATCGGTGTGCTCATGCCGTTCGGCCTGGGCCTGGGGGTGCTCTTCCTGGCCCTGTACCCGGGGCGGGCGGCCAACAAGTTCGGCCTTCTCACCGGGCAGATCGTCGCCGTGGACGAGACACGGGTGATGACCATGTCCGTCCTCGCGGCCGTCGTCATCGGTGGGCTCGTGCTGGTCTGGCGCCCGCTGACGTTCGCGAGCGTCGACCCCGAGGTCGCCAGCGCCCGGGGCGTGCCGGTGCGCGCGCTGTCCATGGTCTTCCTGGTGCTGCTCGGGCTGGCCGTGGCCATGGCGGTCCAGATCGTCGGAGCCCTGCTGGTGCTCTCCCTGCTCATCACCCCGGCCGCGGCCGCCACCAGGCTCACGGCCTCGCCCGTCTGGGTGCCGGTGCTGTCGGTGACGTTCGCCATGGTCGCCGCGGTCGGCGGGATCTTGCTGGCGCTCGGCGCGAGCGTCCCCATCAGCCCCTACATCACCACCATCTCCTTCATCATCTACCTGGTCGCACGCCGGGTCGGCACCGTCCGTCTGCGCCGTGGCTGGGTGTCTCGGGAGTCCTCCGTCCCGAGCTAGGGCGGTGTCTCCTGGTCCCGCAAGGGTTCGGGTCCCGAGGGATCGGGAGACACGCTCTGATCGAGGCCGGCCGCCCCTCGGGCTGCGGGTGGCCGGCCTCGAGGGCGAAGATGGGCCGACGCGGTGCACAGCGCACCTGTGCGAGACGAGAGGACGAGGCGATGCTCCGACACATCGTGATGTGGTCGTTCGCCGACCAGGCCGCAGGTGCTGACCGGGCGGCCAACGTGGCCAGGGCTCACGCCATGCTGACCGAGCTGGACGGCCTGGTGCCGGGGATGCGCCACCTCGAGGTCGTCGTCCCCCCGGCGCACCTGGAGCACACCCACGACCTGCTGCTGGTCGCGGACTTCGACGGCCCCGACGACCTCGCGGCCTACGCGGCCCACCCCCAGCACGTGGCCGTGGCGTCCTTCATCGGAGAGGTCCGCACCGCCCGGGCCTGCGTCGACTACGAGCGGTAGACGACCTCAGCGGCAGACGACCCGTACGGGACAGCACGCCTCAGCCAGAGCGCAGGTGGACGACGTCGCCCGCGAGCACCCGGTGCTCGGCGGCGTCGACGGTGACGACGAGCGCCCCGTCGTCGTCGAGCCGCACCGCCTGCCCGGTGAGGACCTCTCCCCCGGGCCGCTCGACGCGGACAGGCCGCCCGAGGGTGGCGCACACGGCGGCGACCTCGGCGGCGAGGCCCTCACCGGCAGCGTCTCCGGCTGCCTGCTGCCACCGGCCGACCACCTCGGTCAGCTCGGCGACGAGCGCGACCAGCAGCGCCTCCCGGTCGGTGCCCGCGCCGACCAGCGCGAGCGAGGAGGCCCAGGGCACAGGCAGCTCGGCGGACCGCTGCGTGACGTTCACCCCGACACCGATCGCGATCACGGCGCCGTCGGCGGTGGCCTGGGCGAGGACGCCCGCGACCTTGCGCAGGCTCCCCCAGCCGTCCAGGTCTGGGGCACCGGGCGGGGCGACCAGGACGTCGTTGGGCCACTTGAGCCACGCCCGCGCACCGGTGGCACGCAACGCACGGACCACGCTCAGGCCCGCGAGCAGAGGCAGCCAGCCCCGCCCGCCGGCCGAGGGGCCAGGTCGGACGACGAACGTGCCCAGCAACGACGCTCCCGGTGGGGACTGCCAGGCCCGACCGCACCGACCGCGACCAGCGTCCTGGTGGTCGGCGAGCAGCAGCGAGCCTGTCGGCCAGGCCGCCGGGTCGTCGCGCACCGCGTTCAGCACGTCCTCGTTGGTCGAGCCGGTGGCGGCCACGACGTCGAGGCGACGCAGCGGCCCGGCCGGTGCCACGAGCAGATCGCGCAGAACATCGTGGCACCACGGGGCTCGGGAGACCATGGCGTCATCTTCCCCCGGTCGGGGGACCCTTGTCCCCACTTCTGGGGTTCGGCTGGCTGGGAGCGCGAAAGCCCCTCGGGCCGACCACCGTGCTCGCTACCGTCGCCGCGTGACATGCACACCAGCGGGAGAAGAAGCCCAGGCGGCCGAACGGATCACCATCGACCCGGAGGCTCTGCGGCGGTCCGGCGCGGACCTGCGCACGATCGGGGACGAGCTGGCCGACACCACCGGCAGGGTCTCCCTGGTCACGCTCGGCCGGTCGTCGTTCGGCCTGATGAACGCCGCGATGGTCCCCCAGATCAACGACCTCGCCCGTCGGTCGACCACGCTCGTCGGCGAGGCCTCCGGGATGTTCACCCGTCTGGGAGAGACGGCCAAGGCCGAGGCCACCGCGTGGGAGCAGACCGAGCGTTCGCACCTGCGCGACATCGCCCTCCTGCGCGCCTACCTGGAGGCGATGACTGTCGGGTGGGAGGCGTGATGGCCGTCACGACACCGACCAGCGTCACGGGCATCGCTGCCGACCTGCGAGGCGACGTCTGGTGCCCGGGCGGGCCGGAGCGCTTCCGCACCGACTTCGCGACGGGATCGGTCCACGGGATGGTCTCCTGGCTCCTGGACTACGCCTGGCCGCTCAACACGTGGCTGGACCAGCTGATGGGCGACGAGGCGCAGGTCGGGTCGTTCGCGACCACCTGGCACCAGGCGTCCTCCACCATCGCGACGATGCGGACCGAGCTGGGCCAGGCACGCGCCCAGGTGGCCCACCTCGAGGGCCTGATGGCCGACGCGCTGGAGGCCAGGCTCACGCAGGCCGACGCCCTGCTCCGCGAGGCCGCCGAGTGGACGGGGGCCACCGCGGTAGCCCTGGAGCACGCCTCGCGCATCATCACCAACCTGCACGACTCCCTGGCCGGGGCGATCAGCGAGCTGATGATGCTCGCCGGCAGCCTGCTCAACCCGTTCCAGTGGGATCTCAACCCCTTCGACGGCAACGACCAGATCGACGCCATCCTCAGGCACTCGCAGAACTTCATCGAGCTCATGGGCGGGTTGCTCGACGCGATGTTCGACGCCTTCGAGAACCTGCTGGCGCTGCTCGCCGCGCTGGACCCGCGCATCGCCGCGCTCATCGACCAGGCGCGCACGGTGGCGGCCATGGTGGCGATGCCGCTCGGGATGGCCGGCGGAGCCACCGTGGGCGGGCTGGTCCTCGGGCCCCTCGGGGCCGTCGCCGGAGGCGCGCTCGGGGCTCTCTTCGGCAGCGCCGCGTCTGACCTGCTCGCCCCAGCCCCCGAGGTGCGCCGTCTCGACCCCGCCGACGCGTCCGACCCCACGGGCATCGAGGAGTCGAACGTCTCACGGATCACCAGCGTCACGGACCTGATCTTCCAGAACGGCGCCACCGACAAGCTCGGTGGCACGGAGGCCAGCGCCGTGGACATCAAGAAGGTCCGGGCCCCTGACGGTTCGATCCACTACATCGTGTCTCTGCCCTCGACCAAGGACTGGGGCCTGATCAAGGGCCTCATGAACCGCGAGCAGCTGCCCGAGACGTTCGTCGAGTCCGGCGTGACCAACGACATGGACGGCAACCTCAACCTCATCGTCGCCCCGTATGCCAGCACCCTGTACGAGCGCGGGGTGATGCGGGCCATGGCCGACGCGGGCATCCCGCCGGGGGCGGACGTCGTCTACACCGGGTACAGCCAGGGCGGGATCATGGCGGCCAACCTCGGTTCCGACATCAACTCGCCCTACAACACCATCGGCGTCATCACCAACGGCAGCCCGATCGACCTGTACTCCTTCCCTCCCGACGTCCCGGTGCTCGCCTTCCAGCACGAGAACGACGTGGTGCCCAAGCTGGACGGCAACGTCACCGGCCGCGGCGACGGCCTGAACAGGTCCACCGTGACGCTGCCCGCCCCGACAGGGCACGCGGACATGAGGACCGGCCAGCCCGACCCCGACCCGCACTCCATCCTCAACTACACCGACTCGGTGCGCACCTACCTCGCGGGCAACCCCGAGGTGGCCGAGAGGTTCGCGTTCATCAACGGCGAGGTGGTCGACCACCAGCAGTTCACGTGGAGCGCCACGCACCGCTCGTGACCACGACCGGCCGAGACCGATCACACCTGACCCACGACCAGAGCGCCACGGCCCAGCCGGTGCCAGGTGCTGACCAGAAGAGAGACGAGGAACACCGATGACCGACGACCTGACCCAGTCCCGAGCACTGGTGCGCGAGCAGGTGCGGCAGGCACGGGTGCGCTCGGCCGCGATGCGAGAGACGATCATGCGCGCCCGCACCACCCCGGCCGTCGTCCGTTCCACGGGCGGTGAGGTCGCGGTGACCGCGACCGCTGACGGCGCGGTCACCGACATCCGGTTCGGCGACGCCGCCGAGCACCTCGACCCCAGAAGGCTGGCGCGGCTGCTGGTACGCACCATCGACCAGGCCCAGCGCGAGGCCGCTCACGCCGCCGTGGCCGCCACCCGGGCCGACCTGGGCGACTCTGGCTACACAGACCTGCTCGAGGCTCGCGTGACGGAACGGTACGGGCCCTACACCAGCCCTCGATGATCGGTCACCGTCGTCGTGGGGAACCCGCGCGTCGAGATCGCGAGGAACCGTGAGGCGGCGTCGCGGGGAGCCCGCGCGGTGCGGATTGTGGGGAACCCACCACGTCGGGGCGTCGACGTAGTGACCTCTCGGTGCTCCCGTGCCAGGCTGGGGCGCCTAGCCTTCGGGGGGTGAGCACACCCGACCGTTCGACCGCCTCGCGCCTCGCCGAGCTGGAAGCCAAGACTCAGGCCCAGGCGGCCGCCGAGGAGACCGCCCAGGCCAAGCAGCACGCCCGCAGCAAGAAGACGGCCCGCGAGCGCATCGAGGCGCTGCTCGACCCAGGGTCGTTCGTCGAGATGGACGCCCTGGTGCGCCACCGCTCGCAGAACTTCGGGCTGGGCTCCCGGCGCATCTCTGGCGACGGGGTGGTCACCGGGCACGGCACCGTGGACGGTCGCCCGGTGTGCGTCTACGCCCAGGACTTCACGGTGTTCGGCGGCAGCCTGGGCGAGGCGCACGGGCAGAAGATCACCAAGGTGATGGACCTGGCTCTGCGCACCGGCGCCCCGCTGATCGGGATCAGCGACGGCGGGGGCGCCCGCATCCAGGAGGGGGTCGCCGCTCTCACCCAGTTCGCCGAGATCTTCCGCCGCAACGTCGCCGCCTCCGGGGTGATCCCGCAGATCAGCCTGATCCTCGGGCCGAGCGCCGGCGGCGCGGTGTACTCCCCTGCCCTCACCGACTTCATCGTCATGGCCGACGGCACCTCGCACATGTTCATCACCGGCCCGGACGTGATCCGCGCGGTCACCGGCGAGGACGTCGGCTTCGAGGAGCTCGGCGGGGCGCTGGCCCACAACGCCCGCTCCGGGGTGGCGCACTACATGGCGCACGACGAGGACGACGCGTTCGACTACGTGCGAACGCTGCTGGGCTACCTGCCGTCGAACAACCTCTCGGACCCTCCGACGTTCTCCGAACAGGCTGATCTGGAGCTCACCGACGCCGACCTAGAGCTGGACACCCTGGTGCCCGACTCCGACTCCCACCCCTACGACATGCGCACGGTCGTCGAGCACGTGCTCGACGAGGGCCACCTGTTCGAGGTCCAGCCGCTGTACGCGGCGAACGTCGTGATCGGCTTCGGGCACGTCGAGGGGCACGTCGTCGGGGTGGTGGCCAACCAGCCGCAGACCATGGCCGGCACGCTGGACATCAACGCCGCCGAGAAGGCCGCGCGGTTCGTGCGTACCTGCGACGCGTTCAACATCCCGGTGCTGACCTTCGTGGACGTGCCCGGGTTCCTGCCGGGCACCGACCAGGAGTGGAACGGGATCATCCGGCGCGGGGCCAAGCTGATCTACGCCTACGCCGAGGCGACGGTGCCGCTCATCACCGTCATCACCCGCAAGGCGTACGGGGGGGCCTACATCGTCATGGGCTCCAAGCAGCTGGGGGCCGACGTGAACCTGGCCTGGCCGACCGCGCAGATCGCGGTGATGGGGGCGGCCGGCGCGGCGAACATCCTGCACCGTGGCACGCTGGCAGCCGTCGAGAAGGACGGCGGGGACGTCGAGGCGGAGCGTGCCCGGCTGATCGCCGAGTACGACGAGACGATCGTCAACCCGTGGGACGCCGCCGAGCGAGGCTATGTCGACGCGGTGATCCGCCCGTCGGCCACCCGCGCGGAGATCATCAAGGCGCTGCGGCTGCTGCGCTCCAAGCGCGCGAGCCTGCCGCCGAAGAAGCACGGGAACATCCCGCTGTGACCGAGCACCCGACCCCGGCCGTGCGCATCGTCCACGGCGACCCCGACGAGGCTGAGGTCGCCGCGCTCGTCGCCGGCCTCATGGCGAGCGCTGTCGCCAGCGACGACGACCTGACCCGCCCGGCGGGCTGGGGCGACCGGGCACGCGGGCTCCGCGGTGCGACCGGGATGCACCACGGCACCGGGGTCTGGCGCTGGAGCCTCCACCCCTGACGGGGGTCGAGCCAGCCGGTCCTCGCCGACCACCTCGGCCCCGCGTCCGACATCTCGGGCCCCGTCTGTCACCGACATGACGCTGACGAGGCATCTCTCGTCGCGCGAGATGCCCGAACCGGGCCGCGATCTCACGATAACTCGGCTCTCCATTCCCCGCGGGGTGACATCACCGGGTGATACGTTGTCATTCGTCCCGGTATGCACCAGCATCGGAGGAACCGGATGGCGGCGACAGGAGGCATGCTCGACGGTCAGGCCGCGCCCGTGGCACCGCCCCGCGAGTGGTGGCAGGTATGGGCAGAGCGTCGGGCTCGCTGGCTGGCCGAGCGCCCCACGCTGGCTCGGCGGCTGCGCCTGGCCCGCACGGTGCTGGCCTGGCTGACCCCGGTGTACCTGCTGGTGATGCTCGCCCTGCAGCCTGACCTCCGCCTCGCGGTCCAGGCGTGGTTGGGGGCTACCTGGGTCGTGGTGGCATGGTTCTTCCTGGCCCGCACCAAGACCCTGACGTGGTCAGGCGTCATGAAGTTCTTCACGGTCTGCAGCCTCTGGTCGATGGTCACCGGGGCGATGCTGCTCAGCGCATCGGCGTCACTGGGCGCTGTCCGCGCGGCGGGTGCCTCGACGTTCATCGCGGGGATCGGTGAAGAAGCGCTGAAGCTGGCACCGCTGGTGGCGTTGGCCCTGCTCGCACCCCGCCGGGTGTCTCGCTTCTCGACGGTGGACTTCGCGCTGCTCGGCCTGGTCTCGGGTGCGGCGTTCCAAGGCGTCGAAGAGACGCTCCGTCGCATCGTGTTCACGCAGAGGTTCTGGTACACCCCTGGCGACCCCTTGCCCTCGGGGTGGGTCCACTACGGGTTGTGGCCGATCCCTTCAGACATCACCATCACATCGACCGAGCCTCCTGTGGTGTTCGGCGGGCACGCGATCCTCACCGCGCTGGTGGCAGGGACCGCGGGGCTCGCGGTCGTGGCGTGGCGCTCGGTGCGGGACCGGTCGGCGCCCACCCAGGTGGCGGTGCGGGGCGGGGCGCTGCTCGTGCCGATGGTGGTGCTGGTCACGATGATGTCGGACCACCTGGCGTGCAACGCGCGGCTGGGCACCGGGGACGCCTGGCTGGAGCCCGGCTCTGCGGTGCCCTGGTGGTTGCGGGTCCCTTGGGAGTGGTTCGGGCAGGCCCAGTACCGGCCTGCGATGTTCGTGCTGCTGGTCGTGGTGTGCCTGGCCGTGGACGGCTCCCGGCTGGCGATTCGTGCTACCAACCTGGTCCCCGGCCCACCCCCGGGATGGGTCGAGCGAATACGAACCGGGCTGTCGGCGTGGCAGCGACGGTCACGCTGGCTCACACGCGCGGTCGCCGCGTCGCTCCTCGGGCTGCTCGCGGCGATGTGGATCACCGGGCGAGACCTGCGCCAGACGGTCCTCGCGCACACCCGCGAACCCGGTGAACCCCGCCTCGCCGCCGTGCGGAGGGCCGCCGCAGCACCCTCGGGCCAACGCACGGCTCGCGAGCTGGGCATGGAGCACCACGCCGGGGCGATCCACCCGTGGCGGACCCGCCTGATCGGCGCCGGGCTGCTGGCCGGGCTCTTCATCGCCGCGCTGGTGATCGCCCCCTGGTTCGCCTCGCACACCGGCTCGAACATGCAAGGCGACTGGTCATGGCTGTCCGGGCTGCTGGACGACCTCTCCCAGTGGTGGGGTTCTCTGTCGCCAGGTCAGCAGATCCTCATCGGAGTCGGCGCCGGGCTCCTCGTCGGCGCCCTGCCAGGCATGTCCCTAGGCCTGGCCTTCGGGATCGCCGGGGTCGCGACCTGGGGCCTGGACAAGTCCGCCGGCATCGCCACCTTCATCCGCAACCCCACCCAGGCCACCCGCGACTACATCACCGACGCCACACCAGCCCAGGTAGCCGCCGACACTCTCGGCGTCGCGCTCACCTTCGGCCCGTGGAACTTCGCCGGAGCCACAGTCGGTCGAGGCGCAAGCATCGCCACCCGAGAGTTCGCCAGAGATCCAGCCGCCGCCCGTGCCGCTGCCCGAGCCCGTATGAACGACGAAGGGGCCGCGAGGTGGCCCCAGTCTGGTCGGCCGAGGCGCGGGGACTGGGAGGATTGGGCTGACGACCTCGCAGACCAAGGGGCCACCGGAACCCAGAGGCCCCGCGGTCAGGGTGATGGAGGTATGCCAGGCAGCAACGTTGCACAGAATGCCCAGGCCAAGGATGCGAGGGCAGCGGTTGAGCACAGGCTTGGACGAGAGCTGCGCCAGGACGAGATAGAACAGGTTCACGACATCATCAGCCGTGAGAACATGGACTACCAACAGATCGTGGACGAGCTCTACGAGAACTTCCGCCCTCCCACGGACCCGCTGTAGGAATGTCACCAGGAGATATCGATGAACAATTTTCCTAGTCCAGCCGCAGACCCGACCGCAGATCTCCGCGCAGACCTGACAGGAGCCTTCGGACTGCCGGCCTGGGGATCGAGGCTCCGCGTGGGCACGAGCATCGCGCTGAACTTCGGCCTGCCCCTCCCGGACAAAGCTCGACGCGGTCAGTGGCGCCTGAGCACCTATTACGCAGCCTGGCGGATCGAGACACCTCATGCCGTGCTCGCAGGCAGCGAAGACTCGCGCGAAGAGATGGAGAATGGTGTCGCTACGCTCGAAGGAAAGGTGCTGCTCGACTCTGCCGTCGAGACTCCCTCGTTGTCGGCGATATTTTTCTTCGCAGACGAGATCCGGCTACGCACTTTCTGCTATACCCGGGAGGAGGATCACTGGGCTCTCTTCCGACCCGATGGGATGGTCCGCGTCGCCGGGTCGGGATACGCCTGGATCTTCGAGGAGGCGTAGCCAGCCTGGATGGTCTGGACATGGAGACCCTCGAGGATCTAGCGTCGAGATGCCAGCGTCTTTCAAGCCGCGGGTTCGGTGGTACCGCGGGCGAGGCGTCGGGCCAGGGCGGCGCAGACGATGATCTGCATCTGGTGGAAGATCACGACGGGGAGGGCGACGGTCGCCGCCATCGTCGCCGGGAGCAGGATCGCGGCCATGGGCAGGCCTGTGGCCAGGCTCTTCTTCGAGCCGCACATGAGCAGCGCGACGCGGTCGGCGCGGTCCATGCCCCACCAGCCTCCGGCCACCCAGGTCAGCCCCAGCATGATCGCCAGCAGCGCGGCAGACACGACCAGCAGGCCGAGGAGGCTCACGACCGTCACCTCGTCCCAGGTGCCCGACACCGTGGCCGCGCTCACCGCGACGTAGGCGACCAGGACGATCGTCGACTGGTCGGAGACCTTCGTCACGCGGCGGTGGGCACGCAGCCAGGGGCCGATCCAGCGCCCGGCCACCTGGCCGAGCAGGAACGGGACGAGCAGCATGCCCAGCGTCCTCAGCACCCCGCCGGACCCCACCACACCCTGACCTCCGAGCAGCACGACGACCAGCAGGGGCGTCACGACGATGCCGAGCACGTTGGACACGGTGGCCCCGGTCACCGCTCCTGCCACGTTCCCTCTGGCGATCGAGGTGAGCACCACCGACGACTGCACGGTCGAGGGCAGCAGGGTCAGGTAGAGCAGACCGGTCCGCAACGACGGGGCCAGCACGGCGTCAGGGAGCAGCTGTGCCGCCAGGCCCAGCGCGGGGAACACCAGGTAGGTCGCGGCGAGCATCGACCCCTGGAGCTTCCAGGCACGCACCCCGTCGAGCACCTGGGACGTGGTCAGACGAGCCCCGTAGAGGAAGAACAGCACCATCACGGCGACGACGACGAGACGGTCGAGCAGCACGGCGACGGTGCCGTGAGCCGGGAGGACGAGCCCGAGCACCAGCGCGGCGACGATCAGCACCACGAGCGGTTCGAGCCGCGCTCTCACCCGCACCCCTCCCGCTGTCGGTCCGACCAGGCTCAGACCAGCACGGTACGCCCTGCCCACGGGAGAACGGCACGCCACGACATGGACCGCCTTGCCGTCGGCAGCCTTCACGACAGCCACCACTCGATCGTGTCTGACTTGTGGAAAAAGCGAGAAGAACGAGAAACCGCACGTGGAGAGCTCTTCGGACTCGTTACAGTCAGTCGTGTGAAAGGACGCCTTGATTCTCAGATCGACCAGATCGCTGACGACCACCTGAAGACCTCCGCGCGGCTAGACCCGCTGGCCGCGACCTCGATGGGGCTGACCGGCTACGACGGGCAGATGACCGATCTGTCACCCGACGGGCACGCCGCCCGCGCCGACGCCGCCCGCGCCACCCTGGCCGCGCTCATGAGAGCACCTGTGGTCGACGCGACGGACGAGGCGACCACGGGGGCCCTGCGGCACACCCTGGGCCTGGAGGTCGAGCTGTACGAGGCCGGTGAGGCCGAGGCCGACCTCAACAACATCGCCAGCCCCGTCCAGCACCTGCGCGACATCTTCGACATCGCCCCGACAGCCTGCCCCGAGGACTGGGCGAACATCGCGGCCCGCCTGCGGGCGCTGCCTGCCGCCGTCGCCGGGTACACCGCCTCGTTGAGCCGAGCCGCCGACCGTGGCCTGGTCGCCGCGAGGCGCCAGGTCGTCGAGGCCGCCGCTCAGGCCGAGGAGCAGGCCAGCGGCTCCTTCTTCGACGGGTTCGTCACCGGGCAGACTGTCGACGCCGCGCTGGACGGTGCCTCGTCCGCCGGGGCCCTCCGTGCCGACCTGGCTGCCGGGGCCCAGGCGGCGAAGGCGGCGTACGGGCAGCTCGCGCGGTTCCTGCGGACCGAGCTGGCACCACGGGCCGGCAGCGACGACGCGGTGGGGCGTGAACGTTACGAGCGCTGGTCGCGCTACTTCGTCGGTGCCACCCTGGACCTGGACGAGACCTACGCCTGGGGGCTGGCAGAGCTCGCGAGAGTCACCGCCGAGCAGGAGGCCGTGGCCGCGCAGATCGCCGGGCCGGGAGCGAGCATCGCGGAGGCCGTCGCGGCCCTCGACGCCGACCCGACCCGGCGCCTGGACGGCACAGCAGCCCTCCAGGCGTGGATGCAGCAGACCTCTGATGCCGCGATCGAGGCCCTCGACGGCGCCGCGTTCACCATCCCCGCACCGTTGCGCACCCTGGAGTGCCGCATCGCACCGACCGCCAACGGCGGGATCTACTACACCGGGCCGTCAGACGACCTGTCCCGCCCGGGGCGGATGTGGTGGTCTGTGCCACCGGAGGTGACCACGTTCACCACCTGGCGCGAGCGCACCACCGTCTACCACGAGGGCGTGCCCGGTCATCACCTGCAGATCGGCACCGCGGTGGCCAACCGCTCCGAGCTGAACTCCTGGCGACGGCTGGCGTCGTGGACCTCCGGCTACGGCGAGGGCTGGGCGCTGTACGCCGAGCGCCTGATGGCCGACCTGGGCTTCCTCGACGACCCGGGCGACAGGTTCGGGATGCTCGACGGGCAGCGCCTGCGAGCCACCCGGGTCGTCTTCGACCTGGGCGTGCACCTCGGGCTCCCCGCACCAGAGCCGTGGGGCGGGGTCTGGGACGCGGAGAAGGGCTGGGACCTGCTGACCAGCAACGTGAACATGCCCGAGCCGTTCTTGCGCTTCGAGTGGATGCGCTACCTGGGATGGCCGGGGCAGGCACCCTCGTACAAGGTCGGCCAGCGGCTCTGGGAGCAGATCAGAGACCGCTGCCGAGAGGCCGCGCGCGCTCGAGGCGAGGAGCACGACCTGCCCTCGTTCCACGCCCGCGCCCTCAACCTCGGCTCTCTGCCCCTCTCCGTCCTCGAGACCGCGCTGTGCTAGGGCGTGCACCTGGTCAGCCGTAGAAGAGGTAGGTCCCGTAGCGGGCCAGGATCATCGCGACGATCGCGGCGCAGGCGGCCGCCGTGAGGTACCAGTCGGCGCCCGAGACGACGAAGCGGCGCACGCTCGGGCTCGACGGCAGGTGCCCGTCGCGGATGTTGATCCGGGTCAGCCCGGCCCAGACCAGGATCGTCGTGAACGTGATGACCATGCACCACGGGCACAGCGCACCGATGACGAAGTAGGCCTGGGCGAACAGCCACAGCGCGAAGAGCAGCGCGATCGTGTACAGCACCTGCACCCCGCGCATGAACCAGCGCGGAAAGACGACCCCGGCGATCAGCGCCACCGAGACGGTGAGCACCACCGTCTCGAAGAAGATGCCCAGGAAGGCGTTCGGGAAGCCGAGCAGCTGTGCCTGCCAGGTCCGGGCCACCTCCCCGCAGCTGATGATCTGCGAGACGTCGCAGGAGAAGACCGCGTAGGGGTCTTCCGCGAGTATCCAGGCGTCGATCGACAACACGAACGAGGTGTACAGCCCGAGAGCCCCGGAGACGAGCATCTCGATCGCGGTGCGCCGACGCCACACCAAGGGCGACGGCCGCAGCAGGTCCGGGTCGTCCAGACCGGTGTCGTCAGGCCCGGCGTCGTCGAGGTCGCCGTCTTCCTGGTCGATGTCGCCGTCGAGCACGTCCGACCGGTCCTCGTCCACGTCGCCCCTCCTCATCACCCGATGCCTTATCACCCGATGCCTTCCCGAGTCTAGGGGCCTCACCCTGGTACCGGTGCGGGGGCGCTAGGCTCCCGGCGTGACTCGTCTGCTGCTCGCCTCGGCCTCTCCCGCACGGCTGGCCACGTTGCGGGCCGCCGGGTTCGACCCGGCGGTGCGGGTCTCCGACGTGGACGAGGACGCGCTGCTCGCGCGGATGGCCTCGCTGAGCGTGGCCGAGAAGGTGCTGCTGCTCGCCCAGGCCAAGGCCGAGGCGGTGGCTCGCGGGGTCGACGGCCTCGTGGTGCTGGGGTGCGACTCGATGTTGGAGCTCGACGGGCAGGCCCAGGGCAAGCCCGTCGATGCCACGGAGGCCGTCACCCGGTGGCGAGCGATGCGCGGCCGCAGCGGCGTCCTGCACACCGGGCACTGGATCATCGACACACGGGACGCCGACGGGCAGGGCACCGACGCACCGGCGAACCGCACGGCCCTCGGGGCGACGGCCTCGGCCGTGGTGCACTTCGCCGACCTCTCCGACGCCGAGATCGACGCCTACGTCGCCACCGGCGAACCTCTGAGGGTCGCCGGTGCGTTCACCGTCGACGGGCTCGGCGGGCCGTTCGTCGAACGCATCGAGGGCGACCCGCACACCGTCGTCGGCCTGTCGCTCCCCCTGCTGCGGAACCTGATCGCGACCCTGGGGCTCACCGTCCCCCAGCTGTGGGGCTGAGGAAACCGACAACGTCGCTTCGACACGGCTTGGCCCCGGGCACAGACTTCCCGAAAGCCTCAGGAAGCGACTCCCGGGAGGCGTCATCGAGACGTTACCTTGAGCCGTGCCTGAGCTGACCAAGGTCCTGATCGCCAACCGCGGAGAGATCGCTGTCCGCATCGCCCGCGCCTGCCGTGACGCGGGGCTGAGCTCGGTCGCGGTGTACGCCGACCCCGACCGCGAGGCGCTGCACGTGCGCCTCGCCGACGAGGCGTACTGCCTCGACGGGTCGCGCCCGACCGAGACGTACCTGGACATCGCCAAGCTGCTCGACGTGGCGGCCCGGGCCGGGGCCGACGCCGTGCACCCCGGCTACGGGTTCCTCGCGGAGAACGCCGACTTCGCCCGCGCGGTCATCGACGCCGGGCTGGTGTGGATCGGCCCGCCGCCCGCGGCCATCGACGCGCTGGGCGACAAGGTCTCCGCCCGCGCCATCGCGCAGAAGGTCGGGGCGCCGCTGGCACCCGGCACCCCGAACCCTGTCTCAGGCTCCGCGGAGATCCACGCGTTCGCCGCCGAGCACGGCTTCCCCCTGGCGATCAAGGCCGCGTTCGGCGGTGGCGGTCGCGGGCTGAAGGTCGCCCGGACGCGCGACGAGGTCGACGAGATGTTCGACTCCGCGGTTCGCGAGGCGACGGCCGCGTTCGGTCGCGGCGAGTGCTTCGTGGAGCGCTACCTCGACAAGCCCCGGCACCTGGAGACCCAGTGCCTGGCCGACGAGCACGGCACCGTCGTCGTGGTCTCCACCCGCGACTGCTCGTTGCAGCGCCGCCACCAGAAGCTGGTCGAGGAGGCCCCCGCGCCCTTCCTGACGCCCGAGCAGGAGCGGGTGCTGGTGTCGTCGTCCATCGCGATCCTGCGCGAGGCCGGGTATGTCGGCGCCGGGACGTGCGAGTTTCTGCTCGGTGCCGACGGCACCGTGTCGTTCCTCGAGGTGAACACCCGGCTCCAGGTCGAGCACCCCGTCTCTGAGGAGATCACCGGCCTGGACCTGGTGCGCGAACAGCTGCGCATCGCTGCCGGCGAGCCGCTGGGCTACGACGAGGTGACCGGGCGCGGCCACTCGATCGAGCTGCGGATCAACGGCGAGGACCCGTCGATCGGGTTCCTGCCCGCACCCGGCAAGATCACCACGCTGCGCCTGCCCTCGGGCCCCGGTGTGCGAGTGGACTCCGGGGTGGTCGAGGGCGACACCATCAGCGGGCTGTTCGACTCCCTGCTGCTGAAGCTGATCGTCACCGGCGCCGACCGCCGCCAGGCCGTCGAGCGTGCCCGCCGAGCCCTGGACGAGCTGGTGGTCGAGGGCATCGCGACGGTGATCCCCTTCCACCGCACCGTGCTGGACGACGAGGCGTTCGTGCCCGACGAGGGTCCGTTCGCCGTGCACACCCGGTGGATCGAGACCGAGCTCGCCGACCGTCTGGCCACGCTCTCCCCCGCCCCCTCCGCTCCCGAAGCGGAGGCCGCGCCCGATCTGGAGCGCGTCGTGGTCGAGGTCGGTGGCAAGCGGCTCGAGGTCGTCCTCCCGGCGGCGCTGGCCGGCTCTCGCGGCGGGGGTCGCTCGGCAGCGCCGCGCCGCGCCATCCGGCGTGCGACCTCTCGGGCTGCCGGCAACGGGGCCACCCTGACCTCGCCCATGCAGGGCACCATCGTCAAGGTCGCCGTGGCCGAGGGCGACCAGGTGACCGAGGGCGACCTCGTCGTGGTGCTCGAGGCCATGAAGATGGAGCAGCCGCTGGTCGCCCACCGCACGGGCACCGTGACCAACCTGTCCACCGCACCCGGAGCCTCGGTCTCCGCGGGTTCGCTGATCTGCGAGATCGTCGACTGACCTGTCACGGGAGCCGTCCTCTCCCGCCTCCACCGACGGGTCGACAGCATCCGTGCCGGGTCGTCGACGCTGGATCATCCGGCGAGACGACCTCGTACCGCCTCAGAGCCGAGCGACGACCCGCGCGAGCAGGGCGGCGAGCCTCGGCGCGGCGGCCTCGCCGGCGGCCAGCACCTCCGCGTGAGACAGCGGCTGGTCACCGACCCCGGCGGCGAGGTTGGTGACCAGGGACAGGCCCAGCACCTCCATGCCGACCTCCCGGGCCGCGATGGCCTCGAGCGCGGTGGACATACCGACGAGGTGACCCCCCAGCGTCCCGACCATGCGCACCTCGGCCGGTGTCTCGTAGTGGGGTCCGCGCAGCTGGGCGTAGACGCCCTCGGGCAACGTCGGGTCGACCTCCCGCACCAGGGCACGCAGCCGGGCCGAGTACAGGTCGGTCAGGTCGAGGAAGGTCGCACCCTCCAGCGGCGAGGCCCCGGTGAGATTGAGGTGGTCACCGATGAGCACAGGGGTTCCCGGCACCCAGGCCGGGTTCAGGCTGCCGCACCCGTTGGTCAGCACGACGACCCGCGCCCCGGCCGCCGCAGCCGTGCGCACCCCGTGCGCCACCCGCCGCACCCCGAGCCCCTCGTACAGGTGCGTCCGCGCCCCGATCACCAGGGCGTGCCGCCCACCGTCGAGCCGCACCGAGCGCAGCGTCCCGCGATGCCCGCTCACCACCGGACGAGAGAACCCCGGGACCTCCTCGGCGGCGAGCGTCGCGACGCTCTCCCCCAGCAGATCACCGGCCTGACCCCACCCCGACCCGAGCACCACAGCCACGTCGTGCCGCCCCACCCCGCTGCGTCGTGCGATCACGTCGGCCGCCTCACGCGCCACCTCGGACGGGGAGACAACCGGGTCGTCAAGGTCCATGCACCGCACGGTACGGCAGAGACTGTCTTGGTGAGAGACCTGCTGTACACATACGAACGGGACTCCACCTCGATAACCGCCCGATGCTTGACGCATGAGTCATGACCGCGTAGAGTCCGCTTCATCCTCGACGTCTGACTTGTCAGAGTTGTCCACCAACGAAGGGGTCGTCATGCGAGGATGCCGTCGCATTTTTTCGTCGCTGCTATCCGCCACTCTTGCTGTCGGGCTTATCGTGTCTGCACCAGTCGCGGCATCAGCAGGTGTGGCTGAAAGCACAGCGAGCAGCGTCAATCTCTACGGCGTCACTTACCAGCATCGTGCCGTAATTTCTACTGCATCCTCTCCGACCCGCGTAGCCACCGCCTCAACAAGAATTTCGTCCAGTGTCACAGTAAGTGCTGGACGGATGGGAACATACCCTCGCCTGTGGTCGAGCGCAGGGAAGATCTTGAAAACTGAAGGCTACAGCTACAACCATGTTTCTGGCATAGGAACGTCTTCGTCGACCCAACTCCGCCCGGCCCCGGCTGGATCGTACTACTCGCAGGGATGCGTTCAGATCTGGAACGGCGGCGGATACAATACTTACTGCACCACGCGTTCACCAAACCAGAATGCGTGAAAATGGATAAATTACCGCGTTTTGTTTATCTCGCTACAGCGTGCGCGATTTTCATTTCCGGCTGCGCGACATCACCTTCTGCGGGAGAGCAGGTCCTCTCACCCACAGTCCAGGTTTCGTTCCCGACGAACGACAGTGGCGAGACTTATGGTTCTGCATGGGGGTTAACTCCCGACGAGGAACCAGATCTCATCTGGGTGGAGGCAACTAACGGGCGGGAGGGTTACGTTCGCCGAACTGAGTTGCATGCTGCCGATGGGAGTCAGGTTAGAAATCCGGACGAAGCTGTTGCATACATGCATCGACGGAATGATGCTTCAGCGAGAGGCTGCTTCGATGCACTTCGTGACGACCTGCCTGGTGTTCCTGGCTCTGACTGGCAGGCGACAGAGGACAGCAGACTACTGATCGAAGAGATCATGGCTTCCGAAGTCCGGGGAGATCTCTCGACAGAGGGAGTCGCCGCGCTCGCGTCTTTGCTAAAAGAAGTTGGCGTTACACACATCCCTACCGATCTTTCGAGACTTGCCCAAGTATGCGCAACTTCGGCAAGAGATGCGAGAGTCCAGATGATCCCGGTCTACAAGAGCGATGGCGTCACCGTTATCGGAGAGTTTGAGATCGGATAGAATGAGGCTTCCAACAGCGGCGGGAGGGGCGTGTGCGCTGGCGCTACTGGCGCTGCTCCCGGCCTGCTCTTCAGAACCTTCCGGAGCGCCATTGCCATTCGAGGAATACTGGGCGCTCGTTCACGGATCAGCAGAAGAGACAGAGCGGCGCAATGAACAATCGCTCATCGAGTTAGATGAGGCGATCGCTGACTGTATGGCAGATGCAGGCTTCGAGTACTACCCTCGTGACCTTCGTGGGGATGGCGACGCGGCGGAGGTTTCGGACTCCACTTCCTTGGACTTTCAATCAGCAGAGTTTCGACGACAGTACGGATATGGCATCATAACGATCAGCTCGGACGAGGCTCCCGGTAAGTCCGAACTGTTCGATACTGACATCAACGGTGCTTATCGAAGTTCGTTGAGCGAATCGGCACAAGTTGCCTACGACCGCGCGTTGAATGGGATGCCACACGAATCAGATGACGGCGCATTCAGCGCTCAAGGAGGTTGTTACAACTCTGCGATAGACATCGTGTACGGTAACGATGTCGGCACTTCTCCTCGATGGGCAGAGTTGTTGTCAGCGATGAACGCTGTTGAAGAGCATGTCGCAGAGTCTTCCGAGATGGCTCTTGTCAACAAGGAGTGGAGTGCCTGTATGGCGGGGCGCTCTTATCCTTCCTTCACCTCTCCTGCTGACGCAGAGCAGTCCATCCGGGTAGCCAGAGAAGGCTTGACCAAGCCCGACGCGACCGGGCTGATGCACACGGACACCGAGGGGCTGTCCAGGCTGAAACAGGCAGAGATCGCGTTGGCTATCGCTGACTACGAGTGTCAGACGGACGTGGACTACCAGCCGCGTCTGCGCGCGGTCACCCACCAGTACCAGGAACGTTTCGTCGCCGAGCACCGAGCCGAACTAGAGGCGTGGGTACTATACGAGACCGAGCAACGTTCAGGTCGGTGAGGATGAAGAGCAAGGACCCGAATACCGACGCCCTGCCGACATCACCTCTGGTGGCAGGGCGTCGATCGATCACAGTGCTGGTCGGTGTCGCGGTAGTCAGCCTGGCTGCTGGGGTCGGCCTGAGCCAACTCATCAAGTCGCCCATGCAGGTGGCTGCCGAACTGGCTCCACCTACAGCTAGTGCCATCACCGTTCCCGTCGAACTGCGGGAGATCGCCAACGCTGTGACGGTACGTGCCGATGTCGGCTACCAGGACCCGTTCGAACTCACTGTGAACCCCGGTTCGGGCGGTTCGGTGGTCACCGGACACATCCCGCAGGTAGGCACCGAACTGGCTGTAGGACAGGTCGCATTGGAGGTGGTGGGCCGTCCGGTGATCGTGCTTCCTGGTGAGTTGCCCGCCTATCGCGACCTGCGAGCGGGCATGTCTGGCCCTGACGTCGTGCAACTACGCCAAGCGCTTGCCTCAGTGGGAATTAGCACGGGCAACACCTCGAACGACACTTACGACGCCACGCTGGCCCGTGGCGTCGCCACCTTGTTCTCCCGCGCCGGGTACAGCGCTCCCGACCCCGACGAGGGCCGTGCAGCGACATTGAAGGCCGCTCAGGCCGATGTCACCTCAGCCCAGCAGAACGCCGCCACCGCTCGACGGACCTTGGACGCCGCCCGCCGAGGCGCATCCCAGATCAACATCGTGGCTGCTGACGGCGCTGTGGCCACTGCCCAAGCCCGGTTGGCCTACTGGGATGCCGAGTGCCCAAAACCACCAGCCGATCGTGACCCCACCGCCGACCTGGACTGCACTCCCCCCGGCCGTGTCGCGTTGCTGGAGGTGCTGAACAACGCCCTCGCTGGACGCCGAGCCCTCAGCACCCCACCTGACACCGCCGAGGCACAGGCAGTTCTCACTACCGCCAACACCGCGCTAGCCGACGCCCGTACTGCCCTGACGCAGGCACAGAACGACTCGTTGACACCCCTGCTCGCCAGCGAGGTCGTTTTCATCCCGACGATGCCCGTACGCGTGGATGAGACATACGTACGTCGCGGCTCGCAGGTGGACGGCGCGTTCGCCACTGTCTCCGGCGCGACGTTCCAAGCCACCAGCAACGTCGCTGTCGACGACGCTGACCTGCTCACCGTCGGTGCCGCCGGAACCATGACCGTGCAGAACGAGATTTTCGACGTGGCGGTGCTCTCGATCACCTCCGCGACCCTCACCGACGACCAGGGCAACGACACAGGCCGAGTAGACCCCGCCCGTCGCAAGGTCGTCTTCTCCTTCGGAGATCTGACCACCGATCAGCAGGTACTGCTCGGATATGCGGGTAACGTGCGCGTACGTATCCCTGTAAGCTCCACCGACGGCAAGGTGCTGGCCGTGCCGCTAGCAGCGCTCAGCGCTGGACCAGACGGCACCAGTCGTGTGGAGGTCAAAGACGGGACCTCCACACGACTGGTGCCGGTCAAGACTGGCTTGGCCGCAGGCGGTTACGTCGAGATCACATGGTCGCAAGAACCTCTGCGCGAAGGTGAGCTGGTGGTGGTCGACGCGTCCCTGGCCAGGGACGCCGCCGAGGCTGGTCAGTGAGCACCACCCAGGCCTCGCCTGCGTCAGACAAGCTGCCACCTCACGAGCCTGTGCCGGTGCTGTCGTTGCGAGGGGTGTCCCAGGACTTTCCTGGCACACCTGTCGTTCGCGCTCTGCGTCGCACCGACCTAGATGTGGCCTCAGGGGACTACCTTGCCATCGTCGGGCCGTCTGGATCTGGCAAGTCCACCCTGCTCAACCAGCTGGGACTGTTGGATCGACCGACCGCCGGGGAGTACCGGTTGCGCGGGGTGGCCACAGCCACAGCGTCGGAGAAGGTGCGTACCGTGATGCGGGCGCGCCATATCGGGTTCGTGTTCCAGTCGTTCCACCTCATGCCGCACCGGTCGGTGCTGGACAACGTGCTGCTGGCCACCTTGTACTCCGGTGTGCCGCGCGCTGAGCGTCACACACGTGCGATGGCCGCGTTGGAACGGGTGGGGCTGGGGCACCGGACGAGGTTTATGCCTACCACGTTGTCAGGCGGGGAGCGCCAACGTGTGGCGATCGCCCGCGCGGTGGTCACTCTGCCGGATGTGCTGCTCGCCGACGAGCCTACCGGCAACCTCGACTCAGCCAGCTCGGCCGCCATCATGGACCTGTTCGATGAGCTCCACGGTGACGGTCTGACGCTGGTGGTCATCACCCACAACTCGGACGTAGCCGCCAGAGCCGGACGTCGGGTGCAGATCATTGACGGACACCTGGCAGAACTGCCATGAGGGTCCCCCGCCACACCCAAGCCCCCGCTCCCGGCCAGGTCGCAGCATCGCGGCAGGCTGTTCGACGCTCCCCCGTAGCCGAGAGCGAGAACATGGCATCTGAGCACCCTCGCGACCGCTTCGGCCTGCGTGATGCCTTTGCCGAGGCTGTCGCCGGGGTCGGTGCCCGCACAGGGCGTCTGCTGCTGACAGTGCTGGGCACGGTGCTGGGCATCGCCGCCGTCGTGGTGACCGTCGGACTTGCCCAGACCGGGGCCAACCGCATCAACGAACGCTTCGACGCGGTAGGTGCCCGCCACGCGTCCGCCGAACCAGCCACCCGCGACAACGCACAAGGTGAGGCCCAGGTCTTGGGTTCCCTGCCATGGGACGCCGCCGCACGGGCCGAGCGAATCGCCGGGGTGCGGGCTGCGGCCACGATCTCCACCGTCGACACCGACGGCGCGACTATCACCTCCGTCCCGGTCAACGATCCGTCTGCCGCACCACGTTCCTCTCCCGCCGTGCTTGCCACCTCACCGCACCTGCTGGAAGCCGTGGGCGGCACCCTGTCTCAAGGGCGTTTCTTCGACTCTGGCCACGACGAGCGTGCCGACCGCGTGGTTGTGCTGGGCGTCGACGCCGCTGCCCGCCTAGGAGTGACACGCGTGGCCACGCTGCCGTCCGTGTTCATCGGCGACGAGCCCTATCAGGTCATCGGCATCATGGACAGCACGGAGAGGCGCAACAACCTGCTCTCGTCGGTCATCGTCCCCGACGGCACCGCACGGGCTGATTTCGACCTGTCCAAACCTCAGGCTGTAGAGATGCTCATCCAGGTGGGAGCGAGCCCTGTGCTCATTGACCAGCTACCCGTCGCCCTCGCGCCCACCAACCCCAACGCGATCACGGTCAATGCCCCCGGAAAGCCCTCTAGCGTGCAACAGGACATCCAGTCGGATGTGTACGTGGTGTTCTTGGCCCTGGGCGGGGTGGCCCTGCTCATCGGTGGTGTAGGAATCGCCAACGTCACGTTGTTGTCCGTGATGGAACGAGCGGGAGAGATCGGGCTGCGCCGCGCGCTCGGTGCCCGACGTCGTGACGTGGCGGCACAGTTCCTCATCGAGTCGGTGATCGTCGGCGGCCTGGGCGGGCTCATCGGCGCGTCGTCGGGCGTGGCCGTCGTCGCTGTGGTCTCCCTCATGCGCCAGTGGACACCCGTCCTCGATCTGCGCATGGTCCTCGCAGCCGCTCTCGCCGGTGCCATCGTCGGTCTGCTCGCAGGTCTGTACCCCGCTCTCCGCGCTGCCCGCATGGAACCTGTCGCAGCCCTGCGGTCCGGTCTGTAGAGGTCGACCTCGGCGTAAGACAGTGCGTCCGGTCAGTCTTCTTCGATGAGTCGGGCTACCTCCTCTGACGTGATGGAGCGGCCGATGCTGGTGAACGGGAGACCGGGGGCAGGGTCGACCTCGGCGTCGATGAGGCGGGGCAGGGCGGCCAGGGCGTACAGGGGCAGGCTGAGCAAGCCTGGTTCGGTGCCGTAGGGGACCATGGCGGTGCGGACGGCGAGCGTCGGGTGGTAGGTGTCGCGGTATCTGCGCAGCGACTTGGCCTTGGTGTTCACCTCGGCCTTGGCTTCGATGGGCACGATGGTCGAACCATGGACGACGACGAAGTCGACCTCGGCCGTACCGGTCTCGGCGGTCCAGTAGTGCGGGTCCATGTCGCCGATGGCGACGAGCTGCTGGAGAACGTACTGCTCGGTGAGGGCGCCCTTGAACTCGGTGAAGACCTGATCGCCCGCGACGACCACGCGGGGGTCGAGCCTCGCTGCGGCGCCGAGCAGTCCGACGTCGAGACCGAAGAGCTTGAAGGCACGCGGGTCTTCGTACGCGGCGACCGGTAGCTTCGGTGCTGTGATCCGGCGAACGCTGTGGGTGAGCCCAGCGTCGTTCAGCCAGGCCATCGCTGTCTCGTACTCCCGAGCGCGGGCTCCCGAACGGATCAGGCCGTAGACGAACTTGCGGTTCTCCTTGGCCAGCTGGCTGGGCAGGCTCGTGAAGACCTCCCGCAGCCGAGGCACCTGGCTGGGCGGGGCGTGCTTGGAGAAGTCGCGCTCGTAGGCGTCGAGCAACTGGACCTGGATGCGGCGCACCTCGCGTACGTCGTCGGAGCTCACATAGGAGGCGACAGCCTCGGGCATGCCACCGACGACGTAGTACCAGCGCAGCAGGTCGGCATAGACGGTGTGCAGCGGGACCGTCGGTGTCAGGTCGGTGCCTGTGATGACCTCAGCCAGGTCGCCACGACCGACCGCCGTGCAGAACTCGGGGAACGACAAGGGGTGCAGGTCGTAGAACTCGACCTTGCCGACCGGGAAGGACGTGCCCTCGTGCACCGCGACGCCTAGCAAGGACCCGGCCCCGATGACGTAGCCACCCGGCAGCCGCTCGGCGAAGTACTTCAGCGCGGTCAACGCACGGGGCGCCTCCTGGATCTCGTCCAGGGCGATGAGCGTGGTCGCGGGGTCGATCGGCCCTCCGCCGTCGAGCAGGGCCAGAGCGGTCAGGATGCGTCCGACGTCCAGGTCTTGGTCGAAGACGTCCCGGGCCGCCGCCGACTCGTCGAAGTTGACGTAGACCAGCCGGTCGAAGCTACGGCGGCCGAGCTCCTTGATGAGCCAGGTCTTGCCGACCTGCCGCGCTCCACGCAGCAGCAGAGGCTTGCGGTGAGGTCGGGCCTGCCAGCGCTGGAGGTCCTGGAGAGCACGTCGTTCCACCAGGCGAGCGTAGCATAGATCACATTATTCATTGGAAAAACGTGGTCAACAGACAATTATTCGGCGGAATAATGTGGGGTCACCAGCGCTGCGTCCGACCGACCCGCAGACTCGTCGCGAGTCATCGGCGGGTCGGCGAGAGTCCGACCAGCCGGTCGGGGCCGGTTCGCCATCTCGTGGACCTGTAGACATGGGGATCGCCGGTAAACCTGGGATGATGGTCCTATGCACAGGACAGAGTCGTCGCCACGGGTCGTGATCGTCGGTGGGGGGCCGGGCGGGTATGAGGCCGCCCTGGTCGGGCGACGGCTGGGGGCCCAGGTCACGCTGGTGGAGAAGGCCGGGCCTGGGGGGTCGGCCGTGCTCACGGACGTGGTGCCGAGCAAGTCGTTGATCGCCACGGCGGAGTGGCTGTCCATCGTCGACCGGGGTCCTGACCTGGGCATCCGGTTGCCCGACAACCTGCGCGGGCTGCGCGGGCACGTCGACCTGGGCGCGGTCAACAGCAGGCTCCAGGCTCTGGCCAGCGCGCAGTCGGCGGACATCCGCGCTCGGCTGCGGCGCGAGGGAGTGGAGATCCTCGCCGGGACGGGCCGGCTGGTGGAGCCCCGCAAGGTCGCGGTGCGGCCGAACGACGGTGGTGCCGAGCGGTTGCTCGACGCCGAGGTGGTGCTGCTCGCCACCGGTGCGACACCACGGGTGCTGCCGACAGCGGTGCCGGACGGAGAGCGCATCCTGACCTGGACCCAGCTCTACGGCCTGACCGCCATGCCCGAGCGCCTGATCGTGGTCGGCTCCGGTGTCACCGGTGCCGAGTTCGCCGGGGCCTACTCGATGCTGGGGGCTGACGTCGTGCTCGTGTCCAGCCGTGACCAGGTGCTGCCCAGCCAGGACGCCGACGCCGCCGCCCTCATCGAAGAGGTGTTCACCGAGCGTGGCATGACCGTGATGGCCCGCACGCGGGGGCTCGGGGCGAGGCTCACCGACGACGGTGTCGTCGTGGACCTGGACGGGGGGCGGACGGTCGAGGGCTCGCACGTGCTGATGGCGGTCGGCTCGATACCGACCACGGCCGACCTGGGGCTGGTCGAGGCGGGGGTGGAGACGACCGAGTCCGGGCACATCAAGGTCGACAAGGTCTCCCGCACGTCGGTGCCCGGCGTGTACGCCGCCGGCGACTGCACCGGGGTGCTGCCTCTGGCCTCGGTGGCCGCGCAGCAGGGGCGGATCGCGATGTCCCACGCCCTCGGCGACGCGGTGCACCCGCTGTCGCTGAAGGCGGTGGCCGCCAACGTGTTCACCACCCCGGAGATCGCGACCGTCGGCCAGAGCGAGGCGCAGCTGAAGGCCCGCGGACGCTCCTACTCGGTGTCCATGCTGCCGCTGGCCCGCAACCCGCGGGCGAAGATGCTCGGCGTGCGCGACGGGTTCGTCAAGGTCTTCACGCACACCACGTCGGGGACGGTGCTCGGGGCGGTCGTCGTCGGCCCGCGCGCCGGCGAGCAGATCTACCCGCTGTCGTTGGCCGTGACCCACGGCCTGACCGTCGACCAGCTGGCCGAGGCGTCGACGGTCTACCCGTCGATGTCCGGGACCATCGCCGAGGTCGCCCGGATGCTCCACCAGCCCCAGAACGACGACTGACCACCCGTGGACCTCGCCGCCGAGGTGGCCGCGTGGGTCGTCGACGATCCCGACCCTGCTACCGCCGATGAGCTGAGCGGTCTGCTGGCCGCCTGGCAGGGCGGCGACGAGGTGGCGGGTGCCGACCTGGCGAGCCGGTTCGCGGGGCCTCTGGAGTTCGGTACCGCCGGGCTGCGCGGGGCCCGGGGCGGCGGGCCGGCGCGGATGAACCGCGCCGTGGTGATCCGTGCGGCGGCCGGGCTGGTCGCCTACCTCCACAGCGAGATCGCGGAGGAGCACGACGAGAGTCCGCCGCAGGACGGTGGGCACGGGCGACCGGGTGCGCCGCGCGTCGTGGTCGGCTACGACGCGCGGCACGGCTCGCGCACCTTCGCCCTGGACTCCGCGGCCGTGCTCACCGGGGCAGGGGCGCAGGTGATGGTGCTGCCCGGCCCGCTGCCCACCCCGGTGCTGGCGTTCGCGGTGCGCCACCTCGACACCGACGCCGGCGTCATGGTCACCGCCTCGCACAACCCTGCCACCGACAACGGGTACAAGGTGTACCTGGGCGGGCGGGTGGTGACCGACGAGGGGCGGGGAGCCCAGATCGTCCCGCCGGCCGACGCGACCATCGCCCACGAGATCGCCCGGGTGCCCTCGGTCGCGTCCGTACCGCGCGCGGCGGAGGGCTGGACGGTGCTCGGCCCCGAGGTCGTGCACGCCTACGAGACCGCCGCGCTGACCGTCGCTCGGCCGGAGCCGGCCCGAGCGGCGAACCTGAGAGTGGTGCTCACCGCTCTGCACGGTGTGGGTGCCGAGGTGGCGTCCCGGGTGCTGAGCGCGGCGGGGTTCACCGACCTGCACGTGGTCGCCGAGCAGGCCGAGCCCGACCCGGACTTCCCGACCGTCGCCTTCCCCAACCCCGAGGAGCCTGGCGTGCTGGACCTGGCGCTCGCCGCCGCCAGGCGCCTCGACGCCGACCTGGTGGTGGCCCTCGACCCCGACGCCGACAGGTGCGCCCTCGCCGTGCCCGACCCGCACCTCGGCGGTGCCTGGCGCCTCCTGCACGGTGACGAGACCGGGGCGCTGCTCGGTTCGGCGGCCGCCGAGGCCCACGCCTCGAGCAGCCCAGACCGTCACCCCGTGCTGGCCTGCTCGGTCGTGTCCTCACGGCTGCTGGGGCGCATCGCGGCAGCATCAGGCCTCGGCTTCGTCCAGACCCTGACAGGCTTCAAGTGGATCACCCGCGCCCCCGGCATGGTGTTCGGCTACGAGGAGGCGCTCGGCTGCTGCGTCGACCCTGCCCACGTGCGCGACAAGGACGGGATCACCGCCGCGCTGCTCGCCGCGACGCTCGCGGCAGACCTGCACGCCCAGGGCCGCACCCTGGTCGACCGCCTCGACGACCTCGCCCGCGCCCACGGGCTGTACCTGACCGACCAGCTCGCGGCCAGGTTCGCCGACCCGTCCGGGATGTCTGCCCTGGTCGACCGGCTGCGCAGCGAGCCTCCAGCCACGCTGGCCGGGTCACCGGTGATCGAGACCACCGACCTGGCGCACGGCTCGCCGACCCTGCCGCCGACCGACGGCATCGTGCTGCGCTGCGCCGACGACACCCGGGTCGTCGTGCGACCCTCGGGCACCGAGCCGAAGATCAAGTGCTACCTCGAGGTCGTGCACCCCGTACCGCTCGGTGCCGACCTGACGACGCTGCGTGGCCAGGCCCGAGAACACCTCGCCGCCGTCGCGAGCGACCTGCGTCCGGCCCTCGAGCCGGCAGAGCACTAACCGGCAAAGCTCCAGGTCACCAGGTCGACGATGGCGGAGATCGCCAGCCCCACCGCGACGAGCAGCCCCACCAGCACCACGCCGGCGCCGATGACGGCGGCGACAGCACGGCCAGAGCGGGACCGTTCAGAGCCGTCGACGGGGATCAGCGGGGTCGTGGTCATGCGACGAGCCTGCCGCAGGCAGCCTTGCCAGCACATCGACCTCAGGGCGTGACGTGCGGCCCGTCCGGTCCTTCTCGGGGAGCCACGCCCTCACCCTGGAGGATGAGACGCCGACGACCGAGCGGTCAGGAGACCGTGACCGACCCGGTGCTGATCGGGACCAGCTGCACCCAGGTGTTGCCTGGCGCGAGACTGACGGTCGCACCGTCTGCCATGGTCAGGACGACCGGCTCTCGATCCCCGGCCTTGCTCCAGGTCGCGACGACCGTGTGGCCACCGGTGGCGATCAGCGCCTCGCCGCTGCCCTCGAGCCTGGTGTCCGGGATCGGGTTGCCCGCTGGGTCCCGCCCGGAGGTGTTGACCACCTCGACCCGGAGCACGACGACGTTCGTCGCCGCCAGCCGGACACCGGCCCTCGACTGCGCCGCGGCCGTCCCCTCCGAGCGCAACCAGGTGCTTGAGCCCTCGTCCCACGTCCACGTCGGCTTAGAGCTGCCCGACATGCTGATCGCGACCGACGCGGCCGGCGTCCCCGCGGTGCGCGCGGTCGCCTGGTCCGCGGTGCGCGCGTGCACGAGCTGGCGCGGCGGTGTCGCGCTGTGCTCGGCGTCGGCGGCGTCCCACCACCGCTGCGGGTAGCCGTAGACGTTGTGGGGGGCCCGCGCCACCCCGGTCTTGCGGAAGAAGCCGGGGGCGCCCTCGTCCTGGCTGAGCACCTGCAGGCCCGCGTCGCGCAGCCCCCGCACGTACTGGGCCTGGCCGCCGGAGAAGGCGATCATGCCCCTGAGCGGCCCGACGATCCTCGCGTCCATCGGCCGCACCGACCGGATCGGGCCGACCTCCTCCGGCGCCTGAGAGTGGTACACCGCCACGAAGCGGGTGATGCCACCCTCGACGACCTCTTCCCACACCATGTCGGCCTGCTCCAGGCCGGTCTGCGGACGTGCCGCGGTGGAGTTCTCGATCTTCACCGCCAGCGCGGCACGGACCGCGAAGTCGTCCTCGACCGGCATGCCTGTGAGCGGCCAGGTGGTGGGCACCTCGGGTGCGGGTGGGGCCGTCTTGGCCGCCGAGACGTCCTCTTGCCTGGTCACGGTCGCCCCCGGGTCCGAGCCTCCGCCGCACCCGGCGAGCACCAACCCCGCGATGACGAGCGCTACCCACCCTCCTCGACGGGCGGACGATCGGGCACCGGCGAGCACAGACACGGGAGGCTCCTTCGCTGAGGATGTCGCAAGACACTGTACGACCCCAGACAGGCGCGCGGGCCCCGATCCTCCGACGGGTCTTCCAGCTCATCCGATCATCCGAACGACACGCTCCCCGCCGCACGCCCTGGGCGCGGGGCAGGGAGTGCGTGCCGAGCGCGCCGCAGCGCGCAGGGACTCCCGCCGGACGCCCTAGGCTGTCAGGATGCCCCGGCCGCTCCTCGACGTCCCGGCGGCGGACCTGGTCATGGTCCTGCCGGCGGCGCTCGACGGTACGGGCCCCGCGGTCGCGGTGCGCGCGGGTGCTGGTCCGACCACGGGCGCCAGCCCGACCGCCGGGCTCGTGCCCGACGAGGTGGCGGTCGTGGTCCACACCTCGGGCTCGACCGGCGAGCCCCGCGAGGTGATGCTCACCGCCGAGGCGTTGCGGGCCTCGGCACGAGCGTCGGCCGACCGGCTGGGCGGGCCCGGCCAGTGGGTGGCGGCGCTGCCGGTCGAGCACGTGGCGGGCCTCCAGGTGCTGGTCCGTTCCCTGCTGGCGGGCACCGAACCCGTGAGCCTCCCGCCCGGGCCGTTCCAGGTCTCGGGCTTCGTCGCCGCTGTCCGCGCGCTGCCCGACCTGACGACACCGTCGTTCTGCTCGCTGGTGCCTACCCAGGTCGCGCGGCTGCTCGCCGACCCGGCCGGTGCTGACGCGCTGGCGTCGTTCGCCGCCGTGCTGGTGGGCGGAGCCGCGCTGCCCGGCAGTCTGCGCGCCCGCGCCGAGGCCGCCGGCGTGCGCCTGGTCACCACCTACGGCGCGACCGAGACCTGCGGCGGGGCGGTGTACGACGGGCGAGCGCTCGACGGGGTCGAGGTCGAGCTGGTCGACGGGCGGGTCGAGCTGTCCGGGCCGGTGCTGGCCCACGGCTACCGGGACCGGCCTGACCTCGACGCCCTCTGGCTGCCCGTGCGCGAGGGCCGGCGCCGCTTCGTCACCCGCGACCTCGGCCAGATGGCCGCCGACGGTCGCCTCGAGGTCCTGGGACGGGCCGACGACGTGCTGATCACCGGGGGGCTGAAGGTCGCCCCGCAGGCGGTCGAGCAGGTGCTCGTCACGTCACCGACGGTGCGCGAGGTGCTCGTGGTGGGCGTGCCCGACCCGCACTGGGGTCAGGAGGTGACCGCCGTGGCAGTCCCCACCCCGGGTGACCGACCGAACCTGGCCGACCTGCGGGCGCTGGTCGCCGCCCGGCTGGGCACGGCCGCCGCGCCGCGCCGTCTGGTGCTGGTCGACGCCCTGCCGACCCTCACGCTCGGGAAGCCGGACCGGCGCGCCGCGACAGCGCTGGCGACCCGGCACCGAGACGACACGACGCTAGACCACGACCCGACGCGGGACGATCTGGAGGTGGACCGTGGCGACGACAGCTGAATGGTGGTCGGCGGCCCGGCCGCGCACGCTCCCGGCAGCGGCTGCCCCGGTGCTCGTGGGCACCGGGGCAGCCGCCCAGCTCGGGTCGGCCCACCTGGGCGGCGCGCTGCTCGCCCTGGGGGTGGCCGTGGCCCTCCAGGTGGGGGTGAACTACGCCAACGACTACTCCGACGGGGTGCGCGGCACCGACCTGGACAGGATCGGCCCGATGCGCCTGACCGCCTCCGGGGCGGCACCGCCCGCGCAGGTCAAGGCCGCGGCGTTCACCGCGCTGGGCGTCGGCGCCCTGCTCGGCCTGACGCTGGTGGTCTGGTCGGGGCTGTGGTGGCTGCTCGCCGTCGGGGCGGCGGCGGTCGTCGCCGCCTGGACCTACACCGGGGGCCGCCGACCGTACGGGTACGCCGGGCTGGGCGAGGTCGGCGTGTTCGTGTTCTTCGGGCCGGTCGCGGTGCTCGGCACCACGCTGACGCAGGCCGGGCGGGTGTCGTGGCCGGCCGTCCTGGGTGCGGTGGCCATCGGGCTGCTGGCCTGCGCGCTGCTCATGGTCAACAACCTGCGCGACGTGCCGACCGACGCCCTGAGCGGCAAGCGCACGCTCGCGGTGCGCGTGGGCGAGGCTCGCGCCCGGCAGCTGTACGCGGTGCTCGTCGTGGCGCCGGTGCTGATCGGGGCCGGGTGCGCCTTCGCCGCCCCGTGGTCGCTGCTCGTCCTGCTGTGCCTGGGCCCGGCCGTCGGGCTGGCCGGCGTGGTGCTGCTGCGCGCACGTGGCCGGGCGCTGGTCCCGGTGCTGACGTTCACCGGCCAGCTCGAGCTGGCCTTCGCCGTCCTGCTCGGCCTGGGCCTGGCGCTATGAGGCGCGACCTCTGACGGCCCCCTCAGAGCGGGGGTTGCGACGACGAGACGGCCGGCGTGCGTCAGGCAGCCCGTGGGGAACCACACCAGGAATCGGCAGACACCACCTAGGCTTAGGGGATGCTCCGCCACCTCGTCGTCCTCGTCGCCGTCGGGCTCGTCCTCTACGCGTTCTTCGACATGCTGCGGTCGGACGCCGAGGAACGCGGGGCACCTCGGAGCATCTGGGCGCTCATCATCCTCCTCTTCCCGGTGGTCGGCGCCATCGTCTGGTTGCTCTTGTCCCGCAGCAGGCGCCGGAGGAGGCCGACGTCCTCGTCAGGCCCGCTGGGCCCCGACGACGACCCGGACTTCCTCCGCGACCTGGACCGCCGTACCTGGCCACCAGATCATGGGACGGGCCCTTCCGACCCCTCGCCGACGTGAGCGGGAGCCCTCGACCGGGACGTCCGCCTCAGGCGCCGGGGATCGTGGACGCCCGGGCGGACAACGACGCGGCCGGCTCGCGGTAGCCGACACCGACCAGGGCGTCTCCGTCGAAGCGCAGCGTGGTCAACGAGGCCAGGGTGCACTGGCGGCGGCGCGGATCGTGCCAGAGCCGGCGTCCCTCCGCGGCCAGACGAGTGACCCAGATCGGCAGCTGGTGGGAGACCAGCACCACCTCGCGCCCCGGCACCGCGCGGCGCGCGGTCTCGACCGCCGCACGCATCCGGGCGACCTGCTCGACGTAGGGCTCACCCCACGACGGACGCATCGGGTTACGCAGGTACGGCCAGTGCCGAGGGTTGGCCAGCGACCCCTCGCCGACCCCGAAGCGCAGACCTTGGAAGTGGTTGGCGGCCTCGATCAGACGATCGTCGCTGCCCACCGTCAGCCCGAAGCGCTCGGCCAGCGGGAGCGCGGTCTGCTGAGCGCGCTCCAGGGGCGAGGCGATCACGAGGGCCACGTCGGCGCGAGGCCCGTCGCGCTCCCCCGCGAGGTCGTCCGCGACCATCTGCGCCATCGCCTCACCGAGCTCGGACAGCCGGAAACCTGGGAGCCGCCCGTAGAGCACACCCTCGGGGTTGTGGACCTCTCCGTGCCGCAGCAGGTGGACCGTCGTCATCGTCATGGCCCCATCCTCTCCCGAGACAACGACCGTCGGCACCCGCCCGACATGTCGGACCTGCGCACCGCGGGCCGCACGGGCTGGAGCGGGAGCGGCCGCTCAAGGGGCGTCGCGGCCGGCCGATGGGGGGTCACGAGACCCTGAGGAGGACCGTGCCCGAGTCACCACCCCCGTCCGCCCGCCGCGGCCCTGCCGCCAAGCGCCCGTCACCGATACTTCGGGCAGGTGGGCAGACATCGAGCCTGCTGGTGGTCGAAGATGGTCCCGTGCCGCGACTCACCGAGGTTCCGCGCCAGCGCACGCGTGCCAGCGCCCCACACGAGGGACCCGCCCGCCAGCGCTCTCCCAGGCGCACGTTCGTCGCCCTCCTGCGCGACACCGTCGGCCGCCCCCGCCTCGAGCCTCCACGAGAACCAGCCACGACCGAGCACGGCCAGGTGGCCGCTTTCTTCGACGTCGACAACACCCTCGTGCACGGCACGACGCTGTTCCACCTGGCCCGGGCGCTGCGCCGGCGCGGGTTCTTCCGCAGCGAAGACCTGATCCGTTTCGCCGGGCACCAGCTGCGCTACACCGCGCTGGGCGAGCTCAACAACCTCGAGAAGGTGCGCGACCAGGCGCTGGGGCTGCTCGCCGGGCACGACGCCGCCGAGCTGGCCGGGGCTGCCGAGGAGGTCTACCAGGACGTGCTCGCCGGGCGCCTCTACCCCGAGGTGATGGGGCTGCTCGCGGCCCACCGGGCCGCCGGCCACCAGGTCTGGCTGGTCACCGCCAGCCCTGTCGAGATCGCCCAGGTGCTCGCCACGCACCTGGGTGCCACCGGGTGCCTGGCCACGGTCGCCGAACGTTCCGAGGGCCGTTACACCGGGCGTCTGCTCGGCGAGGCGATGCACGGTGAGACCAAGGCGCACGCGATCCAGGAGCTGGCCGAGCAGGCCGGGCTGGACCTCACCGCCAGCTATGCCTACGGAGACTCCGGCAACGACCTGCCGGTGCTGCGGATCGTGGGGCACCCCGTGGCGGTGAACCCGGATCGGCGGCTGCGTCGAGCCGCCACGAGCAACGGGTGGCCGCGCTACGACTTCCGCGTCGCACGACGAGTCGCGGTGCGGGGCATCGGAGCGCTGGTTGCCGCAGCCACCGTCTGGGGGACGACGGCTGCCGTGCGGGCCTGGCTGCGCAGAGGCTGAGCCCGCGCACCTCGACGTGCCGGCTCAGGCCCTCTGCCCGGAGACGTTCTACTTGCGGTTGCGACGCTGGTGGCGCGTCTTGCGCAGCAGCTTGCGGTGCTTCTTCTTGGCCATCCGCTTGCGGCGCTTCTTGATGACGGAACCCATGGAGCCTCATTCGTGGATCGTGCGGCCGGCTGCCGAGCCGGTCAGGGATGGAGGGCTGCGAACACAGGTCCGGCAGCTGCCCGGCCGCCTATGCTACGCGATCGCGCCTCAGGCCGTCTGCGAGGTGGTCGCCACACGACGCAGGTACGCCTCGAGAGCGTCAGCGGGCACCCGGAAGGAGCGCCCGACGCGCAGGCCTGGCAGCGCTCCGGAGTGCAGCAGCCGGTAGACGGTCATCTTCGACACCCGCATCACGCCCGCGACCTCGTTCACCGTGAGGAAGCGAGCCTGCTCCGACGTCTCGTCCATGCGTCCGCCCGTTCTCGCACCAGCCCCGGCACCTGACGTCCGCCGGGTGCTGCCCTGCTCTCGTCGACGCCCGTCGTCTGGATCGAGCGCACCCGCCACGGTATCGAGCCGTGATGTCTGGGGAAAGGCAGCGCGGTCAAGATCCCCCGCCTGGTCGTGTCTGGCACGGCGACCTGACGTCCGAGCCACGATCCCGCGGCTCGTCGGGGTGAGCACGGCGCGGGCAGGGCCACGACGTGCCAGAGTTGTGCTGACCAGCAGCATGCTGAAGACACGGCACACCGAGACACCGCGTGCCAGACACAGCACGCTGGGACCGCACGGCGGGCTCGGATCATCCAGCGAGCCGGGACCACGAGGGAGGACTGGTGGCGGAAGGCGGCAGCCTGGCCGCGCGGTGGCGCGACTACGTCGACCGTGCGGCGCGCCAGTCGCCGGCACGGCTCGCGGTCGGCCTCTTCCTGCTGGTCATCCTCGCCGTGACCGCCCTGCTGAGCACCCCGTGGGCGACGGCGCACGGACAACGGGCACCCCTGCTCACCGCGCTGTTCACCGCGACGTCGGCCACCACGGTCACCGGGCTCGTCGTCGTGCCGACCGGCGCCTACTGGTCCGGCTGGGGGCTGGTGGTGATCCTGGTCGCGATCAAGATCGGCGGCCTGGGCGTCATGACGATGGCCTCCCTGCTCGGGCTGGCCGTCTCGCGGCACCTGGGGCTCACCCAGCGCCTGCTGGTCTCCTCCGAGACGCACTTCACCCGTCTTGGCGAGGTGGGGTCGCTGATCCGCATCGTCATCGTGACCTCCACCGCGCTCGAGGCCGCCATCGCGCTGGTGCTGTTCCCACGCTTCCGCATCGAGGGGCAGTCGTGGGCCGAGTCTGCCTGGCACTCGGTCTTCTACGCGGTCTCGGCGTTCAACAACGCCGGCTTCGTGCCCACCGCCGAGGGGCTCGCCCCCTACGTCTCGGACTGGTGGGTGCTCCTGCCGCTCATCGTCGGGGTGTTCATCGGGTCGCTCGGCTTCCCGGTCATCCTCGACGTCATGCACCGGCTGCGCCGCCCGCGCTCCTGGACGCTGCACTCCAAGCTCACCATCGTGACCAGCCTGGTGCTGGTGGTCGCCGGGTCGGTGCTGGTCGCGGGGTTCGAGTGGACCAACCCGGGCACCTTCCGTCCGCTGTCGGCCGACGGGACGGTGCTGGCCTCCCTGTTCGCCGGGGTGATGCCCCGGTCGGGCGGCTTCAGCACGGTCGACGTCGCACAGATGCACGAGAGCACCTGGCTGCTCACGAACGCGCTGATGTTCGCCGGCGGAGGGTCAGCCTCCACCGCGGGCGGGATCAAGGTGACCACCCTGGCGGTGATGATGCTGGCCATCGTCGCCGAGGCGCGCGGCGACCGTGACGTCGAGGCCTTCGGCCGGCGCATCCCGCGCTCGACCATGCAGGTCGCCATCGCGGTGGTCTTCGTCTCCGCGACCATCATCCTGGTGGCCACCCTGCTGCTGCTGGCGATGACGAACCTGCACCTGGACGTCGTGCTGTTCGAGGCGATCTCCGCCTTCGCCACGTGCGGGCTCACCACCGGCATCACCCCGACGCTGCCCGACCCCGCCAAGCTGGTGCTGATCGGCTTGATGATCGTCGGCCGCGTCGGCACGATGACGCTGGCAGCGGCGCTCGCGCTGCGCGACCGTCGTCGTGTGGTCCGGTTCCCCGAGGAGAGGCCGATCATTGGCTGAGAAGAAGAGCTCGAAGAAGACCCCCTCGCGCGACAGCGGGGTGCTGGTCATCGGCCTGGGCCGTTTCGGGTCGGCCATCGCCTCCACGCTGGTGCGGCTCGACCGGGACGTGCTCGTCGTGGAGCGCGACCCGGAGGTGGTCGCGCAGTGGAGCGGCCGCATCGCGGTGGTCGAGGGCGACGGGAGCAACCCGGTGGCCCTGGAGCAGGCCGGGGTGCACGACTACCCCACCGCGGTGGTCGCCGTGGGGTCGCACCTGGAGGCGTCGGTGCTCATCACCGCCAACCTGGTCGACCTCGAGGTGCCGCAGATCTGGGCGAAGGCCGTCAGCCACGAGCACGCCCGCATCCTGGAACGCATCGGTGCCCAGCACGTGGTGCGCCCGGAGTCAGAGGCCGGCGAGCGCGTCGCCCACCTGGTCTCCGGCAGGCTGCTGGACTACATCAAGGTCGAGGACGACTTCACGATCGTGAAGATGCACCCGCCGCGCGAGCTCGAGGGCTTCACCCTCGCCCAGGCCGGTGTGCGTACCAGGTACGGGGTGACGGTGATCGGCGTCAAGAGCCCCGACCTGGACTTCCGCTACGCCGAACCAGGCACCCGCATCTCCCCCGACGACACCCTCATCGTCGCCGGCCACCCCGACCTCCTCGAACGCTTCTCCCGACGCCCCTGAGCCCTCCCGACCACGCCAGACGGGGTCAGGGAGCAGGGAGAGTGACGACAGGTCTGGTTCGAGAGCGGCCGGTGGTGTCCTTGAGCATGCGGTACTGGGCGTCGACGTGGGGTTCCAGGGCGGTGACCTTGTCGTCGGGAGCGGCGATGATGAGCTGGAAGCCCAGGCCGCGCCAGGCGCCGACGGCACGGCCGGTGAAGCGGGCGTCGGCCTTGATGAGGGCCTCGTCCAAGAACACGGGGGCGTAGCGGGGGCGCTCGGCGCCGGGGTCACCCAGCTGGTAGCGCAGGGCGGCGCCGACGATGAACGCGACCAGCTCTTGGGACTCCCCGCCAGACTTCTCACCGATGTGGTCGTACAGCGCCACATGGGCGCCGTCCTGGTCGACCTTCTCGGCGCTGATGCGCACGTGGCGGCGCACGTCGATCAGCTCGGCGACGTCCGGAGAACCTGGGCGGACGCGGTCGATCAGCCTCGCCATGCGGGTGTACCGCGCGGCGCGCTGCTCGTCGGTCGCCTCCCCGTCCAGCATCTCGCGCACCACGCGCAGCTCTCGGCGGAAGCGCGTCAGCTCGGCGGACTGCACCGGTCGGGCGTCGATGCGGAGCCGGTGGTCGTCGTCAGCGAACGGGAGGCCGGCGAGGATCTCGTTGACCGGGTCGATGCGCTCGCTGATCTGGCGCCGGGCCCGGCTCAGCGCGTTGTCCAGGTCGGTCAGGTCGTTGCCGGACAGCCGCAGCAGGCTCCTGCGCCAGTCCTCCTCGAGCTCGTGCAGGCCATGAGCGGTCAGCTCGGTGAGGATCTGGTCGAAGTCGCCGTACGACTCGTCCGGGTCGGTGCCCAGGTTGGGGTCGGGCCAGCGTTCGCAGAACGTCTCGAACGCGGTGCGCAACGCCTGGCACCCCGTCTCGACCGCCGCCTGGGCCGCCTGACGGTCGCCGCGCAGCCGGTCGTCCACCTGCCTCATCGTCTGGTCGAACGCGTCGAGGGCACGCTGAGGAGGCAGAGGCGTCGAGCCTGGGGCGTCGTCCACCCCCGCACCGACGAGGAGACCGTCGAGGTAGTCGCGCTGGGCGTCGGTCACCTCGCAGCCCGAGGCCCGCGCCTCGTCCAGCGCACGCTGTGCCGCGTCCACCTCGTCCACCGTGCGCCCCCAGGTGACGGTGAGCTCGGCGACGTCACGCTCCGCCTGCCCTCGCTCGCCCAGCAGGCCGTCCGCCTGGGCGTCCAGCTCGCCAGCCTCGCGCCGCAGCCCGTCCACCTCGGGGTTGCCGGACGTGACCTCGACGATCACGCCCTCCCACCGGGTGACCTCGGCGTCGGCGGCGGCGAGGTCCACCTCGGCCCAGACGGCGCCACGGACGTCGAGACAGGCCGCACGGTGCTCGTCGAGCATGTCGTAGGTCGCCTCGGCCTGGTCCCGCGCCCTGAGGGCCGCGTCGTGACGAGCCTGGACCTCGCTGATCCGCGCGTCTAGCTCGGCGAGCCCGCGGGTGTTGGTGAACCCGAGGACGTTGGTCCCGCGCCCACCGTGAGCACCGGACGCGCCCTGGGCGGTCTGGCCGGCACGGGTCAGCGCCTTCTCGTGCTGAGAGAGCTCACCGGGGGTGTCGACGCACACGTAGTCGAACCGTTCGGCCAGCCAGCTCTTCAGCCACCCGGTGAACGGGCTCTCCCGGTAGTCCAGGCGACCCGGCAAGGTGCGCGTGCCCGGTCGGGCGTCCGACCGCAGACCGGTCGGCACGGCGCGGTAGCGGATACGCCGGGCGGTCGGGACGGTGTCGATCGCCTTGCGGAACGCCGACAGACGGGCCGCGTCGATGAGCACCGTCGTGGCGAACCCGCCCAGAGCCAGGTTGAACGCCGCACGCCACGGCTCGTGCTCGGTGCGCACCTCGACCAGCTCGGCGACGAACGGCAGGTCAGCGAGCTCGAGCCCCGCTGCCTCGGCGAGCGCCGCGCGGGCTGTGTGCAGGTCACGCGGCAGGTTGTCCTGACGCCTGGCCAGGTCGGCACGTTCGGCCCGGACGTCTCTCAGCTCGCCCTCGGCCTTCTCCGCGAGCGTGCGTGCGGCCAGGAGCCCGTCGAGCACGCTCGAGCGCGACCCGGTGTCCGCAAGCTGTGCGCGCACGGTGGCGGTCAGGGCGTCGAAGTCCTCCTCGCAGGTCACGGTGGCACCCAGGGTGGCCGCCGCCGCGTCGAGAGCGGCCCGCGCCTGGGCGACCTGGGCCTGACGCGCCCGGGCGCGGTCCAGCTCGCGCCGAGCCTGGTCGAGACGGTCGCCACCTGAGGCCCACAAGGTCTGACGGACCCCGGCGAGCTGAGCCTTCGTCGCGTCCACCCGTGCACCCAGCTCCGTGGCCAGACGTCGCGCCCGGTCCAGACGCTCCTGCACGTCACGTTCGGCGGCGCGCAGCAGGTCGAGCCGCCGCCCGTGACGCCACAGCGCCGCGGGGGTCGCCGCCGAGGAGGGACCGGTGCCGCACGACCCCACCGTGTCGATCACCGCGGCGCGCTCACGCGCGGCGTCGACCTCGGCGCGGTGCTGGCGGATCGGCTGCAGCGCCCGCACCTGCTGCTGGGCGGTAAGCATCCGGGTACGGGTGTCGCTGAGCTGGTCGAAGTGCTCCACGACCTCCTCGGCCTTCGCCAAGGTCTCGGGCTCTTCCAGCACCATCGCCTTGTAGAGGGCGTCCACGGTGGTGATCTGCTGACCAGCCTGGATGCGACCCAGCAGCGCCACCGCCTTGGAGCCGCCACCAGCAGCACCGATCCCCAGCGTCGAGTGCAGACGAGCGGTGAAGTCACGGTCGGAGTCCGAGCAGACCAGACCCGTGGCCTTCAACGCGGCCAGGCCCAGTCGGTGCGTGGCGGCGTCTTGCAGGTCTCGCAGGTCGAAGGGGCCGTCGAAGGTCGCGCGGACCTTGACCAGGTCGTCCATGGTGCGGGCCGTGGCGGGCACGTACCAGGCACGCAACGCGGTGAACACCGCCCCGGTCTGGTCGGCCCAGGTCATGGCGATGGCCGACCAGGTGTCCTGGCCGTCGCCGCGCAGCACCCGCTGACGCGTCCCGTCGTCGGTGCGTGCCTCGTCGACCTTGCCCCGGGCGTAGGAGATGACGTTGCGCTGGTCCTTGCCACGAGGCCGACCCACGACACCGCCGTTCGACGCCCCGTTGAACGGGGTGGTGTGCGGCATGAGCAGCGCGATGTAGGCGTCCATGAGCGTCGACTTGCCCGAGCCCGAACCGCCGGACAGCAGCGTCGCGGTCGGGGCCAGGCGCACCTGGTGGTGTCCGTCGTACCCGCCCCAGTTCACCAGCTGCAGGTCACGGGCCAGCCACTGTTGCCCGGTGGACCCAGCAGGGACGAGGCCGAAGAGCGTCTCGAGCATGGTCATGCTGGCACCTCGTCGGTCGCGATGGTCTCGTCGTCAGGGTCGCTGTCGACGCTCTCTGAGCGACCAGCGCTTCTCTCATCTTCCGAGAGACAAGTCTCGTTCTTCGAGAGATCAATATCTTCGTCAGTGTCGGCAGGGTCGGGGTCGCTCACGGTGCCCTCCCGCAGCCGCTGCCGCAGCTCGGTGAGCCGTTCGACGCTCAGCACCACCTCGACCAGCGGCGTGACGCGGTACCGCCCGTCCGACTCCTCGTCGAGGATGCCGTCCGTGGTGAGCCGCTTCACGGCGCTGGCGATCTCCTTCTGCCGCGCGGCGACGTTCGTGTCGTCCGGGTCGAAGTACGAGAGCACGGTGGCCTCGATCTCCTCGATGTCTACCCGCGCCGAGACCTCACCGGCCCCCTGCTCGCGCTGATAGATGGTCCGCAGGTGCACCAGCACCAGCGTCTCCGCCCTCGTGTACGGCTCGTCGCGCAGCAGCACGGGCGCCTCGGCCTCCGCGAACCTGACCTGCCGCTTGTACGCCACCCCCCGCTCGTGGTCCACGACCAGACGGACGAACATGTCGTGCAGGCGCGACTCGACCACCTGCTGGTTGTCCAGCAGCACCTTCCACTGGGCACGATCAGCGTCCGCCCACACGCACCGCCGACGCAGCACCTGCACCAGCACACGACGCACCTCGTCAGGCAGGGTGCCGCTGTCGCCGGGGAACAGCTGCGACGGGTCGGCCTCCATCGGGACGAGGTCGATGAACCCGGCGTCCAGATCGACCTCGAGGTCCACGTCACCCTCCTTCGACGACCGATCTACCAGGCCCGGACCGGCGTCCATGTCGATCTCTGTCTGCGTCACTGGCTCTCCTCCGTCCGCCCAGCCTCGTCCACCCGAGCCGATCCCACCCGGACCGTCGCGGAGGCGAACGCGAACCGCTGGCGTGTCCCGTCCGGGCGTTCCGCCTCGACCACCGCCACCTCGTCGGACTCGTCCACCTCGTGGCGGTGGACGACCTCCAGCAGACCCAGCAGGTCCACGGGTCGACGCAACGCCTGCGGCGCGGCGGCGAACACCTCGGCCACGTCGACCGACGACGCACCGCCGGCGACCTCCGCCAGGTGCGCGGCCAGCGCGTCGAGGCGCGGCCCGCCCCACGCGGTGGTGTCGGGCAGCGTGTCGTCCCCGTCGGCGTCCCAGTCCGCCAGAGGCTCAGGCGGCTGCGGCGGGTGCAGCTCGTCCAACGACTCGCGCAGGCGCCCCAGCTCCGGCAGGGGAAGGCGACGCAACGGGGCGACCGTCTGCCCGCGACGGGTCGTCGGCACCCATGCCGAGAGCCCCATCACCACGTCGCGCAGCAGGTCGTCCACCTGGCGGTCGCGCAACGGGTCGTGGTGACGCACCTGCGCGGCGATGACGCGCGACGCCTGCCGCTGCGCGCTCAGCACGTCGTCCAGCCCTTGCTCGATGCGCCGTCGCACGCCCCTCAGCTCGGCCTGCTGCGCGGCCGACAGCTGCCGCACGAACCGGTGACGCGTCACCGTGTCGAGCTGGTCGGACAACGCGTCGAGCCGCTGCGGGTCACCGATGAGACGCAGCGCCCCGGCAAACGCCCGACCCTCCGGTGTCGCGTCCAGCACATGCTCCGAGCGCGCCAGATATTCGCGCAGCACCTCGCCGGTCGGGCGCTCGTCGCCGCGCAGGGCGGTCACCACGTCACGCTGCATGGCCTTGATCGCCTCGGCGACCCGAGCGAAGTCGGCAGGCAGCTCGGCGGCCAGGTGCACGACGTTCTCCGCCTCCTCGACCAGCTGGTCGTCAGGCACCTCGTCCACCTCACCGGTCCGCTCCAACCGGTCCAGCTCTTCACGCAGCACCCGGATCTGCGCATCGAGCTGCGCCATGCGAGCCAGCACGTCAGGGTCGGCATCCGCAGCGAGCTGCCCGACCGCGTCGAGCAGCGTCCGCACCCGCGACTGGGTGACGCGCGCCCGTGCTCCCCCAGCCCGGCCCGCGACCTCCAACGCGTCGACGGCGTGAGCCGACAGCCGGTACACCTCGACGTCGCCGTCGACGATCTGCCGCACCAACCACCCGGCCTCCGCCCAGTGCCGGCACAGGTCACGAGCGCTCGCGTCCGGGATCCTCTCGTACCCGGCCGCCCGCAGCTGGTCCAGCGCGTCCGCCACCTCCACGTGCACGTCCGACACCGGCACCTGAGGCCGCTCCGCCGTGAACACCAACGACAGCAGCGCCACCACCAACGGCGCCTGCGGCTTGTGCAGCAGGTCCAGCATGGGGCTCTGGAACGCCCTCAGCGCCCCCTGGTACGCCCCTTCCGCACGTGTTCTCATCGGGGCACAGCGTAAAGGGGTGGGGCCAGGGTCGGGCGCCGGTCCGCCGTGCGACCCTCGCCACCTGCCCCGGCATCCAGCACGGCGCACAGGGTGACCCGACCCCTCTCGCGGTCCGACCCTCGGTGGCGGCAGCGACGAGGGCACGGGTGAACGACCCCTCGTACGGGTGGTCGAGCACGACGAGCGTGCGCATCGGCGTCCTCTCGTTCGGCGAAGGCTACGACGGCGGTTCCACCTGCGCTCAAGATACTGTACATTTGGTCAGATATCTAGGAGGAGGTGCGCAGATGGCAACGACGGACGGGAGGCTGGCCCGCGGTGAGGCCAGCCGGGCGGCGATGCTGGCAGCGGCGACGCGGGTCGTGGCGTACCAGGGCATCCAGGCGCTGACCCACCGGGCGGTCGCCGCCGAGGCAGGGGTGTCGCACGCGCGGGTGGCGTACCACTTCGCGTCGGCCGCCGACCTGCGGCAGGCCACCTTGTCGGCGGCGGGTGACCGCATCGTCGACCAGCTCGGAGCGCTGATGCCCCCAGCCGACGCAGAGCCACGCACCCTGGACCCGATGCGCGTGCCCGAGGGTGCGGCGCAGCTGGCCGTCCACATGGTCACGGACCTGCGCGACGAGACGACGACGCTGTACACGCTGATGGCGGAGGCCACACGAGACGAGGGCCTGCGGACGGCGGTGGGCGCGATCACCGACCGCATCGCAGACCTGGTGGAACCGTTGTCGGGCAGCCGCGAGCTGGCGACCACGGCTGCGGCCGCGCTGCTCGGGACCGTTCTTGTCGCCATGGCCGAGGGCGTCGACCAGGACCCCGAAGCCGTCCGCGCCCAGGCCGCGAGCCTGGTCGAGCACTTCGACCCGCACGGCGACGGCCAGCAGCAGCACACCACGGCAGACGACGAACCGGACGCGACCGTCCAGGAACGAGGGCACTGATGATCAAGGGAGCTGCCGTGATCGGCGGAGCGTTCGGGCTCACCGTGCTCTTCTGGGCGCTCAGCAGCCCGCCAGACGGTGTCGCCGTGTCCGTCCAGGTGTCGCAGCTGTTCGGCGGTCTGGCCCTGACCGGTTTCGCGGCGCTGTTCGCCCTCGCGACCCGCATCGGTGTGCTCGACCTGCTGTTCGACGGTCTGGACAAGTCCTACGTCGCCCACAAGTGGCTGGGTATCGCTACGGTCGGCTTGGTCGTGGTCCACCTCCTGACCCAGGTAGAGCCCGGTCGCGGCAGGTCCGGGGGCCCCGGTTCTCCGTCGTCCCTGGGCGAGGGGGCGGGGCCAGACCGGTGGGCCCTGGCCAGCCTGGTGACGTTCGTGGTGCTCGCCCTGGTGGCCCTGCTGGCCAAGAAGATGAGCCACGAGGCATGGAAGACGGTCCACAAGCTGATGGCGGTCGCCTATGCCTTCGGGCTGGTCCACTACTACGGAGCGTCGCTGTACGGGCCCTGGGGAACCAGCCCCTACAGCCTGTGGCTCAACCTGGTGAACCTTCTGGGTGTGGCCGCCGCCGTGTACAGCGTGCTGCTCTACGAGCGCCTCGCCTTCCGGTACCCGTACCAGGTCACGGGCCTGCGCCAGGTCGGCACGAACAACCTGGAGGTCACCGCGGCATCGACAGGCCGGGCGCTGACCTGGCGGCCCGGGCAGTTCACCTTCGTCAAGATCCTGCGGCTCGCCTTCCCCTCGCACCCGTTCACCATCGCCCAGGCCCCCGACGGCCGCACCGTCCAGCTCGCCATCAGGGCCTTGGGCGACCACACGTCCAGCCTGGCGGGCTCGTTGAAGATCGGCGACCGGCTCCTCACCAGCGCGGCGCACGGCAGGTTCGACTACACCACCGGCCTGCCCCGCCAGGTCTGGATCGCCGCCGGGATCGGCATCACCCCGTTCCGCAGCTTCCTCCAGGCCGGGGTGCCTTCCCGGTACTCGGTCGACTTCTTCTACAGCTTCGACGCCGAGCACGGGGCCTATCTGGACGAGCTGACCGTCTTGGCGGGCGACGTGCGCCTCCATCTGGTCGACACCTCCCAGACGGGCTTCCTCACCGCGCAGCAGATCGCGCAGACCGTCACGCCCGGCGAGCCGGTGGACGTCTACTTCTGCGGCCCCCAGCCCATGCGCGACGCCCTGAGGCAAGGCCTGCGGAAGAGCCCGCTCGACGTCCGTCGCTTCCACTACGAAGAGTTCCAGTTCGGCCGCTGAACGGCTGAGCTGCCCGCCTCGGCCTCTGTGCGCTCGACGGCAGGCAGCACCGCAGACAGAACGACCCGATCGCCTCCTGCGGGCTCACTTGGTCGCGTTGGGGTGGTGCGTGTGCACGTCTGTCAGGTGCACGGTGCCGGGGCGGCCGGGTGTGACATAGAACCAGATGCGTGCTCCACCGGGCAGCTCGTACTGGCGTCGGACGTGTGCGACGCCGTCCACGGTGATCGTGCCCAGGTCACCCCTGAGAGGGTGGCACGTGGGGTTGTTCGCCTCGGGATCGCGCGTCAGTGCGTCCCAGGCGTCGGCCATCGCGTTCAGGGCGGTGGCGCGCAGGTCGCGCCAGCCTCGCTGTGCCTGGCGGGTGGCGAAGACGATGCGGTGCTCGGTGCGCTTGGTCGGCCGTTCGACCGTCTCGTCCTTGGGCACGGATCAGACCTGGTCGCCGGCGCCCGGACGCTCGACGTCCACGGGGCTGTCGAGCCAGTCGTAGCCGTCGCCGGTCCACCCCGCCGCGTGCGCCTCGGCGGTGGACTGCCAGGCGTGGATGACGGTGGCCAACGGTTCGAACCGGGCGATGCTGGCGCAGGCCCGAGCCGTCTCGACCAGCTCGGCCGCGAACTCCTCCTGCGCGGTCTCGCTGAGGAACAGCATCCACGGGAAAGGGCCGCGCAGCCTGGCGGCGAACGAGTCGGGCCAGTCGGTCACCGCCACCGCGATGATCTGCGAGGCCAGGGCCAGGCCAGCCCGGTCGGCGTCAGCCTCAGACTTGAGCATGAGGACCAGCGCCTCACCGTCACGACGGGTGATGGTGACCGGGCCGCGCTCAGCCGCCTCCGCGACAGCCTTGGAGTCGCGCGACAGGTCGGAGAAGCGAACCCGCTGCTCGATCGTGGGAGCGTCCATGGCAACCATGGTTTCAGAACACGTTCAGAACTTCAAGGGCGATCGGCGATGTGCCGCCCCCATGACGGAAGGCCGGTGGTGCCCGCGACAGCAAGCAGCGTCAGGACATGAACGCCGCTCAGCCCAGCACCCAGCCCTGGATACAGGGGAAGCGGCAGAACAGACGACTCGGCCCCGAACACACCAAGCCGTTCGGGGCCGAGTCTGGGTGTGGCGGCTGTCAGGCGGGCTTCATGGTGCCGGTGTCGATGAAGCGCTGGTGCCAGCTCAGGGCCTCGGTGAGGAGGTGGGGGGTGTGCTGGGCGTAGCCGTCGCGGCGGGCGCGGTCGAAGTAGTCCTGGAGCATCGGGCGGTAGTCGGGGTGGGCGCAGGCGTCGATGACGCGCTGGGCGCGCTGCTTGGGTGAGAGGCCGCGCAGGTCAGCGAGGCCCTGCTCGGTGACGATGATCTGGGTGTCGTGCTCGGTGTGGTCGACGTGGCTGACCATCGGGACGATCGCCGAGATCGCGCCGCCCTTCGCCACCGACGGGCTCAAGAACGCCGTCAGGTAGCCGTTGCGCGTGAAGTCGCCCGAGCCGCCGATGCCGTTCATCATGCGGCTGCCCATGACGTGGGTGGAGTTGACGTTGCCGTAGATGTCGGCCTCGATCATGCCGTTCATGCCGAGCACACCCAGGCGGCGGGCCAGCTCGGGATGGTTGGAGATCTCCTGCGGGCGCATGATGATGTGCTGGCGGTAGAACTCCACGTCACGCTTGAAGTCCTCGCTCGCGTCCGGGCTCAGCGCGAAGCCGGTGCACGAGGCCGTCTCGATGATCCCGTCGCGGATCAGGTAGAGCATCCCGTCCTGGATCACCTCGGTGTACGCCGTCAGCCCGCGCAAGCCCGTGGACCGCAGCCCCTCGAGCACCGCGTTGGCGATGTTGCCGATGCCCGACTGCAACGGCAGCAGCTGCTTCGGCAGGCGCCCGTGCTCGACCTCGTGCATGAGGAAGTCGACCAGGTTGGTGGCGATCTGCTTGCTCGTCTCGTCGGACGGGCTGAACGGGCTGTTCCTGTCCGGCGCGTCGGTCTCCACGACGGCGACGACCTTCGCGGGGTCGACGTGCAGGTACGGCGAGCCGATCCGGTCGGACGGGCTGGTGAGAGGGATCGGCTTCCGGTTCGGCGGCAGCCCCAGGTCCTCGTAGACGTCGTGCATGCCCTCCACACCCAGCGGGTGCCAGCGGTTCACCTCGAGGACGACCTTCTCGGCCAGGTCCAGCCAGGTCTGGTTGTTCCCGATCGAGGTGCCAGGGATCAGCGAGCCGTCCTCGCGGATGCCGGCGACCTCGATCACAGCCGTGCCCACCGGGCCGTAGAACCCCGACGCGGTGTGCGGGCCGACATGGCTCAGGTGAGCGTCGATGAACTCCATGGAGCCGTTGTTGATCCGGGTGCGCCCGTCGGGGTCGGACTGGAACGGGACCCGCAGCGCGATGCCGTCGACCTTGGCCAGGGCCCCGTCGAGCTCGGGCGCGGTCGAGGCGCCGGTGAGCAGCTGGATGCGGAAGTCCCGCCCCTCGTCGTGGAAGCCCTTGATGCGGTCGGCGAGCGCCGTGGGCACCACCTTCGGGTATCCAGAGCCGGTGAACCCGCTCATGGCCACGGTCTCACCGGGCTGGATCACCTGGGCTGCCTGCTCGGCTGAGACGAGCCGGGCGCGCATCTGGGGGTTGCGGACGCGGTCGGTGACCGATGGTTGCTGCGACAAGACATCCTCGTTTCGTCGTCGGGACCAAGATCGACCGTACCAGACGGTAGGACGAACGTCCTAGGGGTGTCTGGCGTGTCGTTCTCGGTCCCGACGAGTCATATCACTGCTCGACCTGTCCCGTCACTCGTAGACCAGAGCCTGGAGCACCGGGACCCGCGCGGCCCGGACCGCCGGCCAGACCGCGGCCAGCACCCCGACGACGATCGCCCCGGCGAACAGCGAGGCCACCGCCGGCCAGCTGATGGACAGCACACCCAGGCCCGTCGACGCGGCCACCGAGGGGATCACCGAGGCCACCCCCACGCCGGCCCCGATCCCGAGGACGGCGCCGAGCAGGGCGACGAGAACCCCTTCGATCACCATGGTCCAGCGCAGCTGTCCACGGCTCATCCCGACCGCCCGCATCATGCCGATCTCCTGGGTCCTCTCCACGACGGACAGGGCCAGGGTGTTGACGACACCGAGCACCGCGACGATCAGCGACAGCGCGATGAGGGCGTAGAGGATGTTGAGCACCTGCTGCACCTGGTCGGACAGGAACGAGGAGAACTCGTCACGGTCCATCACCGAGATCGTGTGGTAAGGCGCGACGATGTCGACCAGCTGGGCGCGCACCGCATCGGGGTCGACACCTGGGTCGACGATCACGAACGCCTGCCAGGCGGCGACCAGCTGCGGCCGTGCCTGCGCCGGGATCACCGAGTCGAACGTCTCCCCGGCGATCATGACGTCGGTGTCGATCGCCTCGGAGGAGAAGACGAGCTGGACAGGAAGCTCGACCGTCGCCTCGACCGGGGTGTTCTTCGCCAGGGTCAGCGCGAACGTGTCGCCAGCCCGGAGGCCGAGCCGCGTGGCGAGAGGTTCGGCCACCGCGATCCCGTCGGTGAACCCCTGGATGCTGCCGTCGACGACGGGGGGCATGAACCCGCGACTCATCACCTCGAGGTCGCCGTCCAGCACCCCGACGAAGAACGCACGCTGCGACGAGTCCTCGGACGCCAGCGTCCCAGGGGTTCCTCCTGCCGCCATGAACGCGGCACCTTCCAGCCCTTGGAGAGCATCGATGGCACCGCCGGGGATCGGCGTCCAGCCTGCGTCGAGCACGAAGTCGACGTCGAGCTGGGTGGAGATCAGGTCGTCCACAGACGCCGTCGCCGACGACGCGATGACCGTCGTCGCACCCACCAGCGTCATCCCGATCATCAGGGCGGCGGCGGTGTTGGCCGTGCGGCGCTTGTTGCGGCCCAGGTTGCGCTGCGCGAGCGCGCCGAACGGTGTGGAGAGCACAGCGAACGGCGCCCCGAGCACCCGGGTGATCGCCGGGGCGAGCACCGGCGAGACCACGATCAGCCCGACCAGGAGCAGACCCGCGCCGGCGCCCAGGGCGGCTCCGCCGTCGTCACCGGCCCGGTGGGCGACGACGAGGAGCCCCACGCCGCCGAGCGTCATGGCCGTACCGACGCTCCCCCGCACCGCCAGGCCCCGCTGGGTGTCCTGGCCGTCGGGCCGCATGGCCTCGACAGGGGCGATGCGGCTCGCTCTGCGTGCGGGCAGCGCGGCGGCGACCATCGAGACCACGACCCCGAGCACCACGGGGACCACCACACCGAGCACGGTCACAGGGATCGCGCCAGACAACGGCATCCCTGTGGCCTCGAAGACGGCGCGGATCGCGGTGACCAGGCCGAACCCGCCGGCGATGCCCGCGGCCGACCCGATGATCCCGACGATGCCCGCCTGGGCGACGAACGAGCCGAACACCTGACGACGGCTCGCGCCCACGGACCGCAGCACCGCCGTCTCACGCAGCCGCTGCCGCACGACCATGGCGAAGGTGTTGGCGATGATGAACGCGCCGACGAACAGCGCGATGACGGCGAAGACCATGAGGATCATCGAGATGAACCCGAGGTTGTCGTCGATCGACGCCAACGCCTCCGAGCGAAGCGTCGCGCCGGTCTTCACCGTGGCGTTCGCCTCAGACGGCAGCGTGGTGCTGACCGCCTGAGCGAGGTCGTCCTGGCTGATCCCGTCGGCGGCGCGCACGACGATCATGCCGACGGCCCCGGTCGGCGCGAAGGCGGCCTTGGCGGTCTCTCGGTCCACCCCGACGAGCACGGCCCCGGCGAACGGCGTCCCGTCGGTCGCGCTCATGATGCCCGTCACCATGACCTCGCGCGGGGCGTCCCCACCGACCACGATCGTCGTCGTGTCACCGACGCCCAGCCCCGCCTTCTCCGCGGTCTGAGCCTCTAGCACGACCTCTGCCTGACCGCTGGGGGTTCTGCCCGCGATCTCGAAACCCTGGTTGGTGATGACCGCCTCGTCGACGACCATCCCGAGGGACGGCGCCCCTCCCGCACCGGTCGAGACCCTGGTCCCGTCGGCGCCGACGAGCAGGACCGGGCCGGTGTAGTCAGCGACGGCCCAGGCGACCTCGTCGAGGGCCTCGATCGCCGGCACCAACGAGTCGGGCACCATGCCCTGGTCGCTCAGGTCTGACATCCAGTCCGGGCTGTAGGCGACCCCGTTGTCGGCGACGACGTACGCGTCGCCGTCCAGCGAGGTCTCGACGATCCCGTCGAACGTCGAGGCGAGCATGGCCCGCAGCGCGAAGGTCCCCGAGACGAACGCGACGCCGAGGGCGACCGCGAGCACCGACATCACGAACCGGACAGGGTGGTGGCGCACGTCGCGCCAGGCGACGCGCAGCATCAGCCGGCCCTCCCGGCGGCCGCGGCGACGCTGCTGGCCTGGAGCACCCCGAGGACGCTGGCCTCGGTCGGGTCGGCCAGGTCGGTGACGATCTTCCCGTCCTCGAGGAACAGCACACGGTCGGCGAAGGCCGCCGTCACCGGGTCGTGCGTGACGACGACCATCGACTGTCCGAGCTCGTCCACCGAGTGCCGCAAGAACTCCAGCAGGCTGCGCGTCGCCGCGGTGTCGAGGTTCCCTGTCGGCTCGTCGCCGAAGATGATCGCCGGCCGGGTCACCATCGCCCGGGCGCAGGCGACCCTCTGCTGCTGCCCGCCGGACAGCTCCGAGGGGCGGTGCCTCAGACGCGACCCGATACCCAGCGCCTCCACGATCTGCGCGAACCACGCCCGGTCCACCTTGGCGTGAGCCAGCTCGAGAGGAAGGGTGATGTTCTCCTCGGCGGTGAGCGTCGGGATGAGGTTGAACGCCTGGAAGATGAACCCCACCCGGGTCCTGCGCATCGCCGTCAGCGCCCGTTCGCTCATCTCGGTCAGGTTCTCGCCGTCCAGCCAGGCGGTGCCTGAGGTCGGCGTGTCCAGCCCTGCCATGCAGTGCATGAGGGTGGACTTCCCAGAGCCCGACGGGCCCATGACCGCCGTGAGCTGCCCGCGACGGAGCTCGACGTCGACACCGGCGAGCGCGTGGACGGCGGCCTCGCCCTTCCCGTAGACCTTGGTCAGCCCGGAGGCGACGGCGATGGGCCGGGTGTCGGCCCCGTGAGAGTGATCAGCCATGGCAGCCAACCTGCCAGCAGCCTTCACCCCGCCACCATGGGGGAAACCCCCGGTCTGACCCTGGGATCGTCCCCCGCGACCCTGACCCCTGCTCAGGGGGTTCGTGAGGGCCCAGGGCTCCCACCAGCGCGGAGGCCTCGGCAGGCTTGGTCTGCGCCGCTCGTCACCGACCACCCCTCGAAGCCTGCTGTCGGTGACGAGCCGGCGCAGCGTCCACGACCGTAAGCGGGCCTCGACACGCCCACCATTCGGCGTTCGTCCGTGTGAGCGACGCCTGCCGGCGCCCGGGCGAGCGGAGCGACAGCACAGCACGGGGCTCGGCCATCCGCACACCCGGGAGGCGCCCCTGCGAGTCCAGGGGGTCGGCTCCGCACCCCTACCCTGGTGGCGTGGCGCACCTGCTCGGGGCCGAGTCCCTGCACCTGGAGTACCCCACGCGCGTGGTGCTCGACGCGGTGACGCTCGGGGTGAGCGAGGGCGACCGGATCGGCATCGTGGGCCGCAACGGTGACGGCAAGTCGTCGCTGCTGCGGCTGCTGGCCGGCCAGCTCGAGCCCACCTCCGGCCGGGTCACCCGGCGCGGCGGGGTGCGTGTGGGCCTGCTCGACCAGTCCGACACGCTGGACGACACCCAGACGGTCGGGCACTCGATCGTCGCGGACATGCCAGAGCACGTGTGGGCCGGCGACTCCCGGGTGCGCGACGTCATCGCGGGCCTCGTGGCCGACCTGCCGTTCACCGCACTGGTCGGCACGCTCTCCGGCGGGCAGCGTCGCCGGGTCGCGCTGGCGGCGCTGCTGGTCTCCGAGTGGGACGTGCTGGCGCTGGACGAGCCCACCAACCACCTCGACCTCGAGGGCATCGCCTGGCTCGCCGAGCACCTGCGCCGACGGTGGGCGCGCAACGCGGGCGGGCTGCTGGTGGTGACCCACGACCGCTGGTTCCTGGACGAGGTGTCGACCACCACCTGGGAGGTGCACGACCGCACGGTGGAGCCCTTCGAGGGCGGCTACGCGGCCTGGGTGCTGCAACGGGTCGAGCGCGACCGTCAGGCCGCGGCGACCGAGGCCAGGCGCCGCAACCTGATGCGCAAAGAGCTCGCCTGGCTGCGTCGTGGCGCCCCGGCACGGACCTCCAAGCCGAAGTTCCGCATCGACGCGGCCAACCAGCTGATCGCTGACGTGCCCGAGCCTCGCGACCGGCTGGAGCTGTCCCGGCTCGCCACGGCCCGGCTGGGCAAGGACGTGATCGACCTGCTCGGCGTCGGGGTGTCGTTCGACGGGCGCGAGGTGCTGCGCGACGTGGAGTGGCGCATCGCCCCCGGCGAGCGCACGGCGATCCTCGGTGCCAACGGCGCGGGCAAGTCCACGCTGCTCGGGCTGATCGCGGGCACCGTGGCGCCGACGACCGGCCGGGTCAAGCGCGGCACGACGGTGCGGCTCGCGGTGCTGGACCAGCAGTTCTCCGAGCTGGCCGAGATCGCCGGCGACCGGGTGCGTGACGTGCTGGCCCGCACCAGGGCCAGCTACGTGGTGGACGGCAAGGAGCTGACCCCTGCCCAGCTGCTGGAGCGGCTGGGCTTCGCGCGCGAGCACCTGTCAGCGCGGGTCAGCGAGCTCTCCGGCGGGCAGAAGCGCCGCCTCCAGCTGCTGCTGGTGCTGCTGGGGGAGCCGAACGTCCTGGTGCTGGACGAGCCCACGAACGACGTGGACACCGACATGCTCGCCGCGCTGGAAGACCTGCTGGACTCCTGGCCGGGAACTCTCCTGGTGGTCTCCCACGACCGCTACCTGATCGAGCGGGTGACCGACCAGCAGCACGCGATCCTCGACGGCCGCCTACGGCACCTGCCTGGCGGGGTGGACGAGTACACCCGGCTGAGGCGAGAGGAGAGCGAGCGTGCTCGTTCTCCCGAGCCGATCGAGAGCGTCGATCAGCTGCGGGCCGTCAGCGCGGAGCCTGGACGCAGCGAGCCGGCCGAGGCGCCCTCCCCAGCCTCGTCGGGCGCGCAGCAGCGCGCCGCGCGCAAGGAGCTCAACGCGACAGAACGCCAGCTGGACCGGGTCGGTGCACGGATCGCAAGCCTCCACGAGCGCATGGCCGCGCACGACCCGAGCGACTACGAGGGCCTCGGCCGTCTGCACGACGACCTGCGCGAGGCCGAGTCAGAGCAGGCGACCCTGGAGGAACGCTGGCTCGAGCTCTCCGAGACCGTCGGCTGAGGAGACGGCTCGCCACCTCCCCGGTCTCGACAGACGCACGACGGGCGGGCTAGGGCCCCGCGCACCGACCAGCGACGAGAGACGCTCACCGCTCAGGACGTGGACGACCTACCACTTGAACAGCTTCCCGATGCTCTTCCCGATGCTCCCGATGTCCTTCCCGATGCTCCCGAAGAGGCCACCGAAAGAGCTCACCATGTTCCCTGGCACCGAGCCGAGGTGACCACTGCCGCCGACCAGCCCGAACGGGTCCGCGATCTCCATGACGAAGTTACCGACGAAGCTCGTGAAGATCGGGATGGTGTTCTTGTCGTTGAGGCCCAACGGATCGAGGAGAGACCCCAGCCAGAACGTCGCGTCCTTGCTCCCGAGGTTGATGTGGTACTCGGGCTTGGGGCCCTCAAGTATCACGATGTGGATCTCACCGGTGACCGGGTCGTAGTAGTAGTGCACCGACGCCATCCTGCGGGACTCCTCCTCCCACAGGTACCACTCGAGCGATCCCGGCTGCGCGAAGGCGGGGGGCGGGTTCGACGCCCCCGTGCCGAGGAAGACCCAGCGCGACTCCGGGGCCGAGACCGTCGTCGACGGCTTGGCCCATGCGACCACCTGGGTCTCGATCCACTGAGCCAGCTGGGCCTTCGCCCACTCGGTGGCGTCCTCGACGCTCCCCGAGGCCACCCACGCGGCGTGGACGTCCTGGATGCCCTGATCGGCCTGCCAGGCGGCCACCACGTCCTGAACACCCTGCGCGGCCATCCATGCCTCGACGAGCGACTGCGCGCCGGTCGCGAGGTCGTGCACGTCCTTGTGGGCCATCCAGGCGAGGAGGACCGCCTGGAACTCGGTGATCTGCGGCACCTCGGGAGCCTGCTCCTCGGCCTCACCGCCCATGGCCACCGACAGCTCTGCCACGGCTGCTTCGTGTGCTGCCGCCCACGCGGTGGCCTGGGTCGCGGCCCACTCCATGGCCTGGCCCTTGGCGAGGTGGTAGGTCATCGGCAGGCCGTCCTCGACCGAGACCGGACCCCTCATGAGGAACGCGGTGGGGTTGCCGGTCGCCTCGCCCCAGGCCGCCATGACCGCACCCTCGTCAGCGAGGCCCTGGGCGGCCATCCAGGCGTCCAGGGCGGCCTTCGGGTCGGCAGGCGTCGCCTCGAGCACCGCGGGCGTCTCGGCGACAGGGCCGGTCTGGTCTGCGGTCACCTCGACGACCGGCTGCGACAGGCCGCCCGCGACAGGCAGCGGCGACAGGTCTGGCAGGTTGTCCGGGTCTACCCCGACCAGGTCCAGGGTCTTGCCGTTCACGGTCAGGGTGGACTGGGCCTCGCTGCCCGAGGCGTTCAGGTGCGCGTCGAGCGTGCCCAGGTAGTACCCGTCGTACGCGCCCTGCACATACCCGTCGGTGGCACCCACGTGGTAACCGTCGGAGTACCCCGCCAGGTAGGCGAGGTCCTCGTCTGGCACAGCAGCGGCACTGTCGACCACGCTCTCGGCACCCGACCCGTCGGCCACCATCACGGACGACACGGCCTCGAACGCGACGGTCTCGAGCGCGACGTCGACACCGACGGGCTCCTCAGCGGCCTCGGGCGCGGGCTGAGCCACCGGGGCCGCCGGAGCACGCGTCGACACCGGGGCGGCCTGCCGGGCTGGGGCCGTCGTCACCGACCGCTCCTCCGCCCGGACGTTCTGGCTCCACCAGTCGCAGATGTCCTCAGACGGCGCCACCACGCCAGGCTGGGCGAGCAGCTGCGCGCACACCTCGGCGCTCGGCGGCACCACGACGAGGACAGGCCGCTCCACCGCGTCCGGTGCGGCGGCCGTCGAGACCAGCGCAGGAGCAGGGGCTGGCACGGCCGCCCTGGTCGCCTCGGGCGCACCCTGGGCGACGTCGTCGGGCGCGGACCGCTCACCGGTCGCCTGTGCCGCCAGAGGCACACCCACGCCGACAGCCGCCACCAGGGCGCCCGCCACCGCGACGGCACCCTTGGACACACCTTTCTTCTCGCTCATCGCCACTCCCTCTCGCATCGCAGGCTCGTCGTGCTGCCGACAGCCGGAGCCTGTCGGCAGCACGCTCCACGTTATGGAGCGTCGACACCCCGAAGGAAGCGATCCGCTGCACGGATACCCGAACATCTGTCACAGAATCCGTACATCCTGCGTCCGCGCCTTCGAACGCCCGCGACCAGGCGTTCTCCACGACGGTGACGCGGAGAGCGTGCGTGCCGGGCGCGCCGCGGCGCGCACCGAGCCTGAAGACACGCTCTAGGAGCCAGGTCGCACCAGACCGGTCTCGTAGGCGACGACGACAGCCTGCACCCGGTCGCGCACGCCGAGCTTTTCCAGGACGTGCCCGACGTGGGTCTTCACCGTGGCCTCCGACAGGAACAGCCGCTGGGCGATCTCCGCGTTCGACAGCCCCTCAGCGACGACGACCAGCACCTCACGCTCCCGGGCGGTCAGGCACGTCAGGCGAAGGTCTTCCGCTCCCGCACCGGCCACCGGCAGCTGGTCGGCGAAGATCTCCAGCATCCGCCGGGTGACCCGGGGGGCCACGACGGCATCCCCGCGCGCGACGGTGCGGATCGCCTCGACCAGCTCGGTGGGGCGGGCGTCCTTGAGCAGGAACCCGCTGGCCCCCGCCCTCAGCGCCCCGAAGGCGTACTCGTCCAGGTCGAACGTGGTCAGGATCAGCACCTTCGTCGTCGGCTCGGCCGTCAGCAGACGGGCCGTGGCCTCGATCCCGTTCATCCGGGGCATCCGCACGTCCATCAGCACGACGTCAGGGCGCAGGGCCGCGACCTGCGTCAGCGCCGCGTCACCGTCCCCGGCCTCACCGACCACCTCCAGGTCGGGCTCCACGTCGAGAACCAGGCGGAACCCCATGCGTATCAGCGGCTGGTCATCGACCAGCAGCACCCGCACCAGGCTCATACCGGCCTCACCCACGCCAGGTTCGACGGGTCGGGCGGTGGCACCGCGAGCACCGCGTGCACCTTCCACCCCCCGGGCACGGGGCCCGCCTCGACCTCACCGGCGTACATCGCAGCACGCTCACGCATCCCGACCAGCCCTTTCCCACCAGTACCGACAGGCTCGGTGACCTGCCCCCCGTCGTCACGCACCGTGACCTCCACCCGTGAGCCCTGGTGCACCACCACCTCGACCTCGGCGGCGGTGGCCTGCGGAGCGTGCCGCAGCACGTTCGTCAACGCCTCCTGCACCAGCCGGAACACCGTCAGCCGCAGGCCCGAGTGCTCTGGGAGGTCGTCGGCCCGCAGCCGCACCACCAGACCCACCCTGGCGAACACCTCGACCAGCCCGGCGACGGCGTCAGCCTCCGTCGGCTGCGGCGCCATCGGCGTGTCCCCGTCACGCAGCACCCCGAGCATCCGGCGCATGTCCGTCAACGCGGTGCGCCCTGTCTCCGCGAGCAGGTCCAGGGCCTCGGCGGACGCCTTCGGAGAGGTGGATGCCGCCGCACGGGCACCGTCGACCAGGGCGATCATCACCGACAGGGAGTGCGCGACGACGTCGTGCATCTCCCGGGCGATCCGGGAACGCTCTTGCATCGACGCCAGACTCGCGTTCTGCTCCCCCGCCGCGACCAGCGCGGCCATGCGCCGCACCAGCTCGGCGAGGTGCTCGCGCTGTCCGTGCACGGAGACTCCCCCGGCGAGCGCGGCCAGCCCGAGCACCAGGCACTCGACCAGCCGGGACAGCCAGGCGTCCAGGGTCCAGGCGGGCACCATCACGGACCAGTGGAAGCCGATCGAGTGCCCAGCGGAGGCGACGGAGTCGAAGACCAGGTTCCCGAGCAGCGCGGCCCCCACGAGCGAGGCAAAGCTCACCCCCGCCCCCACCCAGGCGAGCGCCGGCCGACGGTAGACGGCGACGGCGTACAGAGCCATCGGGTACGCCCCGGTCGACCCCAGCTCGCCTCCCTGCCACGGGACCAGCAGGGTGCTCACCGTCACCAGGGTGATCGCCGTCAGCACCAGGACGGGGCGGTGCCGACGGAACCAGATCGCGCCCGTGCACACCAGCCCGACCAAGGTTCCCCAGGCGATCTCGCCAGCCGAAGGGGCGGGACTGAGAAGCTGGAGCACGATCCCGAACAGCGCGTTGAGCCCGACGATCGTCACGACCAGCGCGTCCATCACCCGCGGGTGAGCCACGAGATACCGACGGACGCGACCGTGCCCTCGCACCTCCAGCTCCGTCAGCGGGCGCACGGCACCCAAGGACATCGCGACGCTCACGCACACCCACCTTCGCCTCGATCCAGGCCCTGAACGCTACCGGCCGCACCAGGTCTCGCGGATCGGTTCCGCGACCGATGTCTGGTCGGGTCGGCCTCCACCCTGAGGATGAGCCGACGTGACGAGGCACCGCCCCTGTCAGCGGGCGCGCAGCGCCTCACCGAGACGCACTCGGGTGCCCATGCGCAGCACCGAGCGCTCATACACCCTGGCCCCGACCCCGACGACGAGGACGGTCGAGGCGACGAGCACCACCAGGCTCAGCAGCGGCTCCCACCAGGAGGCCTCGCCCAGGAACAGCCGCACCGGCATCCCGACCGGGGCGCTGAACGGCACGTAGGACATCACGGTCAGCACCATGGGGTTGGAGTTGAAGAACACCACCAGCAGGTACGGCGTCATCACCAACCAGGTCACCGGCTGGACCACCGCGCTCAGGTCTTCCTGCCGGGAGACCAGAGCCGCCGAGGCCGCGAACATCGACGCCAGCAGCACGAAACCGACGGCGAAGAACAGCACGAACCACGCCACCGGCGCACCGATCTGGCCGAGCAGGGCGTCCCGCTGGGTGACGACGAGGCCGAGGACGGCCACCGCCGCGATCGCCGTCGTCTGCCCCAGCGCGAGCACAGAGTTGCCGATCACCTTGCCGGCGAGCAGCGCACGTGTGGGCACCGCGGACAGCAGGATCTCCACCACCCTGGTCTGCTTCTCGGTCACCGTGTTCTGGGCGATCGTCATCCCGAAGGTGACGGCGGCCATCGCGAAGACGATGCCGAACGCGATCGAGACCAGGAAGCGCATGCCCTCGTCGGTCTTGACCGGCTCCAGGGTCTGCATCTTCGGCAGGACGGCCAGCGTCTGGGCGACCGTCGTCGGCCAGGCGTCCAGGCCGACGACGACCAGCGCGCCGTCAGCACCGAGCAGCACCGCCGCACCGACCGTCTTGTCACGGACCGCCCGCTCGGCGGCGACCTGGTCGGGCACCTCGACGTAGGTGAGCCCGACGGCCTCGACGTGCGCGACCACCTCGGGCACCGCGGCGACCTTGGGCGGCTGGCCGATCTTCTCCCCGAGGAACGACGAGGCGAGGATGCCACCGAGCACCAGGGCCAGCAGGATCGCCGTGGACACCCAGAACGACCTGGTGCGCACGTGGGCCAGGATCTCCCGCCGGGCGACCAGCGTGACCAGACGCACGACGGTCGGTCGGGGCGGCCGGGGCGAGGTCGACCGGACCGGGAACGACGTGGCGCTCATGCGCGCACCTCCTGAGAGTCGGCCATGACCTCGCGGAAGATCTCGGCGAGGGACGGGGTGACGGGGGCGAAGCGTGCCACGGGGCCGCGGTCCAGGGCCGAGCCCAGCACCCGCTGGGCCGTCGCCTCGTCCGCGTCGAACACGACCTCGCCGTCGGTGAGGTCGACCACGGTCACGCCGGGCTCGGCCCGCAGCCAGCCGAGGTCAGAGGCGCTCAGCTCGAACCGGGAGGTGCTGAACTGGGCACGCAGCTCCTCACGCTCTCCGGCGGCGCGGATGGTGCCGCCGGCGATGATGACCAGGTCGTCGCACAGCCTCTCCACCACGTCGAGCTGGTGGGAGCTGAACAGCACGGGCACACCCCCGGCGGCCCGCTCCTTGAGCACCGCGACGACCGCGTCCACGGCGATCGGGTCCAGCCCGGAGAAGGGCTCGTCCAGCACGAGCACCTCCGGGTCGTGCACGAGCGCGGCGGCGATCTGCGCGCGCTGCTGGTTGCCCAGCGACAGCGCGTCCACCGGGTCGTTCGCGCGGGCCGCCAGGCCTAGACGCTCCAGCAGCGCCTGGGCACGCTGCCTCGCGGCCTGGTCGTCGTACCCGTGCAGCCTGGCGAGGTAGGCGAGGTGCTCGAGGACCTTCATCTTGGGGTACAGCCCACGCTCCTCGGGCATGTAGCCGAACCCGCGACGCGTCGCACCGTCCAACGGCCGCCCGTCGATGAGGACCTGTCCCGAGTCGGCCGTCAGCACCCCCATGAGGATGCGCATCGCGGTCGTCTTCCCCGCCCCGTTGCCCCCCACGAACCCGGTCAGGCGCCCAGACCGCACCTCGAACCCGACATCGTCCAGCGCGACCCGGTCCCCGAACCTCTTGCTCACATGCTCCAGCGCGATCACGCCCGCCATGCTATGCCGCCGGCTCCGACTGTTCCCGGCAGCCAGCCGGGTCGTCTGACCGCTGCGTCGGTCAGGGGAGCAGACGGGCGCCGGGGGCGGGGCCTGTGGCGACGAGGAGGCGGTCAGCGACACCAGCCAAGGTGAGGGTGGTGGCGACGATCTTGGCGTGAGACTCGCTGCGAGCCAAGGCGGCGACGGTGGGGCCAGAGCCGGAGACCACCACGCCCAGGGCGCCGGCGTCGCGGGCGGCGGCCTGGACGGCGGCCAGGCGCGGGGCCAGGTGCAGCGCGGCGGGCTCCAGGTCGTTGTGCAGGGCCTCGCCCAGCTGGTGCGGGTCGCCGGAGCGCAGCGCCTGCATGACGGCCACGTCGGCCTCCGGGTTCGGCTCGACGTGCGCACCGTCGCGCAGCCGGTCGAGCGCGCCGAACACCGCGGGCGTGGACAGGCCGTGGTCGGAGAGTGCGAGCACCCAGTGGAACTCGCCGCGCACCATCGCCGGGGTGAGCACGTCCCCACGGCCGGTGCCCACGGCGGTGTGCCCGACCAGGGCGAACGGCACGTCGGCGCCCAGCTCGCGAGCCAGGTCGAGCAGGTCGTCGCGCGACGCGCCGGTGCCCCACAGCTCGTCGACGGCGACCAGGGTCGCGGCGGCGTCGGCCGAGCCCCCGGCCATCCCCCCGGCCACCGGGACCGCCTTGGACAGGTGCAGGTGGACCCCGTCCGTGATCCCCGCCCGGCGGGCGAGCAGACGTGCGGCCCGCACCGCGAGGTTGGACTCGTCCGTGGGCACCCGGTCGGCCTGCTCGCCGCTGACCGTGACCCGCACGTCGTCGTCCGCCGTGGCGGTGACCTCCTCGAACAGCGAGACCGCCTGGAACACGGTGACCAGCGGGTGGTAGCCGTCCGACCTCGGGGAGCCCGCGCGCAGCGAGAGGTTGATCTTGGCGGGTGCGTGCGCACGCACCCAGTCGGGCGGCTCTACCCAGGCGGACGTCACGGCGCCACTGTGCCAGGCTCGCCGCGTCCGTGGGAAGCGCGAGACCCGAGAGGAGGCAGGTGCTCGACCGGAGGCAGACGTTCGGCCAGCCGGGCGAGACCGGCCACGTCGACGCGTTCGCCACGGTCGGTCGGGTCCAGCCCGGCGGCGGTGAGCGCCTCGGCGGCCGCCTCACCGGACCCCGCCAGCGTCGCCAGCGCGGACCGCAGCATCTTGCGACGCTGGGCGAAGGCCGCGTCCACCGTGGCGAACACCTGCACCCGGGTCGCGGAGGTCGGCGGGGGGTCACGACGGTCGAGCCGCACCAGAGCCGAGTCGACGTTGGGCACCGGCCAGAACACGCGAGGGCCGACGGTCGCGGTGCGCCGGGCCTGGGCGTACCAGGCCGTCTTGACGCTCGGCACCCCGTAGACCCGGGAACCGGGGGCGGCGACCAACCGGTCGGCGACCTCCGACTGCACCATGACCAGCCCTCGGCGCCACGAGGTGAACCGCTCCAAGAAGGTCAGCAGCACCGGCACGGCCACGTTGTAGGGCAGGTTCGCGACCAGGGCGGTCGACGGCGGTCCCGGCAGGGTGTCGACGTCGAGGGCGTCGGCGGTCACGACCCGCAGACGCACCCGACCGTCAGAGTCCAGCACCACGTCCTCGCCGGCCTGCCACCCGGGTGCCTGCTGGGCCACCGTGGCCGGCAGCAGCCGCGCCAGCACCGGGTCGATCTCCACGGCGACGACGTCCGCCCCGGCCTCCAGCAGCCCGAGGGTGAGGGAGCCCAGCCCGGGGCCGATCTCGACCACCTGCTCACCAGACGAGACCTCGGCCTGGCGGACGATCTTGCGGACCGTGCCCGGGTCGATGACGAAGTTCTGCCCCAGCGTCTTGGTCGGGCGCACCCCCGCCGAGGCTGCCAGCTCACGCACGCGTGCCGGGGTCAGCAGCACCGGCACCTCGGACGTCACGCACCCACGCTAGCGGACTGCTCCGCCCCTCTCGGCCTCCGGTCACCAGAGACGAGGGAGGGGGTCGCGTCGTCGTGACGACGCGACCCCCTCCCTCAGCCAGACCTACCGGAACAGGCGCGGACCACAGTGCGGCCACTGACCGGCGCCAGAGCGCTCGTAGAGCATCTGGGCGCGCATCGTCTGCTCAGCGGCCGACGCCTGCGACGGCAGACCCGTGCCGCCGACCGACTGCCAGGTCGCCACCGAGAACTGGTACAGGCCGTGGTACTTGCCGCTCTTCGACACGATGGTCGGGTTGCCGCCGGACTCGCAGGCCGCGAGCGCGGCCCAGTTCAGGCCCGCGGACGACCGGCCCGTGCTCGCGGGCACGTCGCCACCGGTCGCGGGCCTGGCCGCCGGGGCAGGCTGGGGCTTCGGCTTGGTGCCGACCGCGACCACCTCGTGGACCGGCTCGGCGGTGATCTCGTCGGAGAGCACCACCCGCTCACGCTCGACCCCGTCGGCGGTGGTGACCGTGGCGACCACGGTGCGCACGCCCGGCACGCCGGCCGTGACGACCACCCTGGTACCGACCGTGCGGTTGGCGTCGTTCGTGGTGCTCGAGGTGAACGGGATCTCCTCGGTCGTGGTGACCTGCTCGACGACCACGCGCGTCACCACCACGTGCACGCCCTCAGAGCCCGAGACGACCTGAAGCTCGTCCAGGGCTCCGAGCTCGACCTCGGCGGAGACCAGCGCCTGCGCGACCGAGACGTCGCCGGAGTCCAGGGGGGTCGTCGTGCCGTCGGCCACGACACGGGCCGGCCCTTCCTTGGCCAGGTCCAGCGGGAACACCGGACGGCCGTCGGAGCTGGCCCGGGAGACCAGCAGCGCCGCGTCCTCGCTCAGCGGTGCCAGCGCCTCTTCGGCGCTCAGCGCGGTGCTCCACACCTCGGTCACGGTGTCGCCAGAGGCGATGTGCAACAGCTTGGCGTGGCGCACGACGATCGTCGCGCCGTCGTGCAGACGGCCGTTCACGGAGACCGTGTCGTGCTCGCCGAGGGTCACGCCCTCCTGCCGCAGCAGACCGGGCACAGACCCGGCGAACGTCGACACGGTGCGCACCTCGCCGTCGACGTCGAGGTCGATGGTCTTGTGCGCGGAGGCCACAGCGACCCCTCCGGTGGTCAGCACGAGCGCTCCGGCGATGACGCCGACCACCCAGGGGCGACCGAACCGTCGTCCCCTCCGTGGTGAGGCGTCGAGATCGCTGGTGGTCTCGACGGCGGTGAGGGCACGCAGGGTTTCGGTCAGACGTTGCACGAGGCTCCAGCCTTCGCAGGTCCCGGGCACGGGGGTTCGTCGCGGGGCCGCGACGTCTTCTGGGGCTCCCAGACGACGTCCTGGTGCCGCAGGCACCTGTGCGACCCCGGACCTCCCGATCCGGCTGTCAAGGTGAGATTCGCAACCTCACCCGTCGCCGAGGCGACCATGACCCGTTCGGACGAGTCCGGCTCGCATTCAGAAGCGACGTTAGATCGTAACCAGAACGTTACCTACGATGTCAAACGACGCGCTAGGAACATCGCCGCGTGCGGCTCAGTACCAGTTCTTGCTCAGGAAGTGCGACCAGGCGCCGCAGGGGGTGGTGTAGCGGCCCTTGATGTAGCCCAGGCCCCAGGTGATCTGGGTGGCGGGGTTGGTACGCCAGTCCGCGCCCGCCGAGGCCATCTTCGAGCCCGGCAGCGCCTGCGGGATGCCGTAGGCGCCCGACGACCTGTTCTCGGCGTTCACACGCCAGCCGCTCTCCTTGTGCCACAGCTGGACGAGGCAGGCGAACTGCTGGTCGTCCCAGCCGTAGGAGGGCATCATCGCCTGGGCGATCGCCTGCGCCGACCCCGGGTCCACGGGGCCCACCGGCGGCACCGTCCCCGTGCCGACGTGGACCACCTCGGCGACCGGGGCCGTCGTCACCACCGACCTGATCGGGGTCCTGGAGACGACCGCGCCCCCGATCCTCTCGACCCTGTAGGTCGTGATCTGCACCCCGGCCTTGCCACGGGTGCCCACCCTTCTCTCGCCTCGCGGCAGCGTCGGGTCCTCGACCTCTCGCGTCTCGTACGGCACCGCCTCGGTCGAGGTCTCCCCGGTGGAGGCGGCCCGGGTGACCACGACCACCAGACCGCTCACAGCGGTGGCGTCCAGGGGCACCGAGAGCCGGTCGCCCTCGGCGAGCACCAGGCCGACGTCGAGCATGGCGTCACGCACGGTGGCGCCGCTGGTCGAGGCGTCGATCGTCTGCCCGTCCACGGCGACGTGCACCGTCTTGCGCGTCGAGACGCGCAGGGAGTCCCCGTCCCCCAGCGCGGCCGAGCGGGACGCTGACAGCCGCACGTCGGACTCACGCAGCCCGAGCTCCTCGACCGCCTCGCCCACGGACCCGGCCGTGGACCACACCGTCCGTGCCTGCCCGTCGATCTCCACGGTGATCTCACGCGCGTGGCGCACCACGATGTTCGTGGCCACCGGCTGGTCGAGCGACGGGATCACCAGATCGTGCTCGCCGACCTCGATGCCCTCGGCGGCGAGCAGGTCACCGACCGTGCGGGCGAAACCCTCGACCTTGATCGGCCGGCCGTCCACCTCGACGGTCGCTGACGTGTGCAGCATCGCGAACGCGCTGGTCGAGGCGACCACGAGCCCGAGCACCAGGAGCTGGCCGACGAGGCGCGGCCCTCGGGCACGGCGCGACGGCGCACGGTGCGCTGACCGATGCCTGGCCACCTGCCGCCGTCCCTCCCCGATCTCGTGCCGTCCGCAGACCCGATCGGTTGCACGGGCGCGAAGCTGATCGAACGACCGTAACCGATCCGTGACCCTCCTGGGGCACATTTTCCGGGGCAAACGGGTGTGAATCTCACCACGGCCCGTACAGGCGTTCGGCGTTCGCGGTGACGAGCGCGCACGTCCGCTCCAGGTCGGCCTGCCGCACCTGGGCCAGCGCACGCACCGTGAGCGGCATCACGTACGAGGAGTTCGGCTGCCCTCGGTGGGGCACCGGGGTCAGGTACGGCGCGTCGGTCTCCACGACCACCAGGTGGTCAGGCAGCACCGCGGCGGCCGCCCGCAGCTCGTCGTTCGCCTTGTGGGTCAGGGGGCCGGCGAACGAGCAGACCCAGCCCTGCTCGGCGCACGTGCGGGCCAGCTCGACGTCGCCAGAGAAACAGTGCAGGACGGTCCGCTCGGGAGCGCCGTCGGCGAGCAGGGTGGCCACCACGTCGGCGTGCGCGTCCCTGTCGTGGATCTGCAAGGCCAGGCCCAGCTCTTTGGCAAGGGCGACGTGCGCCCTGAACGCCTCACGCTGCGCGGCACGGCCCCGCGGCCCGGCACGGAAGTAGTCCAGCCCGGTCTCACCGATCGCTCGCACCCGGCCCGCACCGGACGCCGCACGAGCGACGGCGGCCAGCGCCTCGTCCAGCGGCACGTCGTGACGCGGCTCGGCCCGGGGGTCGAGCCCGTCGGGCGCGGTCTCGCGCACGCCCGCGTGCAGCACCGCCTCGTTGGGGTGGATCGCCACCGCGCCCAGCACGCCCGCGTGCGCGTCAGCGAGCGCCACGGTGGTCTCGAGCGAGTCGAGGTCGCAACCGACCTCGACCACCCGACCCACCCCGACCGACGCCGCCAGGGCGAGATGGCCCCCCAGGTCACGGGTCTCGCCGCCAGGCCAGCCCTCGGCGGTCCACCCCACGGCCATCCGCAGGTGGGTGTGGTTGTCGATCACCTCGCCCGGCAGCGGCTCGGGCGCGGGCGGCCAGCGACTGTCGCGAGGCATGCGCTAGCCGTCGGTCAGCCGAGCCAGCTCCTCAGCGATGCCAGCCTCGTCGAGCTTGCGGAAGATGGGCGTCGGCTTGCCGACCGGGGTTCCGGGCACCACGGGCTCGGGCGCCCAGCCGGGCACGTCCGTGTAGTCGCCGGTGATGACCGGGTAGCGACGCGACGGGTCGTCCAGGTCGGTCACCTCGTCGATGCGCGGCTGCGGGGAGAACGCGCCGGTGCCGCCCAGCGTCTGGTGCACCTGCTGGGCCGAGTGCGGCAGGAACGGCGCGAGCAGCCGGTTCAGGTCGGCGACCGCCTGGGTCAGCGTGTGCAGCACCGTGGCCTGACGGTCCGGGTCGGTCTTGAGCTTCCACGGCTCGGTGTCCGAGACGTAGCGGTTCGCCTCACCGACCACCCGCATCGCCTCACCGAGGGCCTGACGCTGCCGGTGGGCGCCGATCAGGTCCCCGACCCGACCGTACGCGGACGTCGTGGCGGCCAGCAGCTCCTCGTCGCGCGGCGTGCGCACCCCCGGGGCGGGGATCTCGCCGAAGCTGGCGGCGACCATGCTGGCGGTGCGGTTGACGAGGTTGCCCCACCCGGCGACCAGCTCGTCGTTGGTGCGCCGGTAGAACTCTGACCAGGTGAAGTCGACGTCCTGGGACTCCGGCCCGGCGATCGACAGGTAGTAGCGCAGCGCGTCGGGCTGGTAGCGAGCCAGGAAGTCGCGCACGTGGATCACCACACCGCGCGAGGTCGAGAGCTGCTTGCCCTCGACGTTGAGGAACTCGCTGGAGACGACCTCGGTGGGCAGGTTGAGCTCTCCGTAGATACCGGGCTCGCCCCCTCGTGAGCCGCGCCCGGCATAGCCGAGCAGCTCGGCCGGCCAGATCTGAGAGTGAAAGGTGATGTTGTCCTTACCCATGAAGTAGTAGGCCAGCGCGTCGGTGTCGTTCCACCACGAGCGCCACGCCTCGTCGTCGCCGGTACGCCGCGCCCACTCGATCGAGGCCGAGAGGTACCCGATCACCGCGTCGAACCACACGTACAGGCGCTTGCCGGGGTTCTCCTCCCAGCCCGGCAGCGGCACGGGGATGCCCCAGTCGATATCCCTGGTCATCGCGCGCGGGCGCACGTCGTCCAGCAGGTTGAGGGAGAACTTCAGCACGTTGGGACGCCAGGCGGTGCGGGTGCGCAACCACTGGCCCAGCGCCTCGACGAACGCCGGCAGGTCGAGGAAGAAGTGCGACGACTCGACGAACGTCGGGACCTCGCCGTCGACGCGCGAACGGGGCTTGACGAGGTCGATCGCGTCGAGCTGGTTGCCGCAGCTGTCGCACTGGTCGCCGCGCGCGCCGTCGTACCCGCAGATGGGGCAGGTGCCCTCGATGTACCGGTCGGGCAGGGTGCGGCCGGTCGAGGGGCTGATAGCCCCCATGGTGGTGCGCTCGACCATGTAGCCGTTGCGGTGCACCGTGCGGAACATCTCTTGGGCCACCGCGTGGTGGTTGAGCGTCGTGGTGCGGGTGAACAGGTCGTAGGAGAGACCGAGCGCGGCCAGGTCCTCCACGATCACCCGGTTGTACCTGTCGGCCAGCTGTTGCGGGGTGACACCCTCCTGCTCGGCCTGCACCAGGATCGGCGTGCCGTGCTCGTCGGTGCCGGACACCATGAGCACGTCGTGGCCCGCCATGCGCATGTACCGGGAGAACACGTCGGAGGGGACCCCGAAACCGGCGACGTGACCGATGTGTCGGGGCCCGTTGGCGTACGGCCAGGCGACGGCGGAGAGGATGCGAGCCATGCCCCCGATCCTAGAGGTCGGGTGGGCAGGTGGTGCCGTGAGGTCTCCGGCCAGCCTGGAGCTCAGGTCAGTCCTTCTTCGAGTCGCTCGAGGCGACCCCCTTGGCCTCCTCGGCGAGGTGGGCGTCTGCCCAGGGGTCCTTGAGCAGCTGGACCGGGTCGGTGATGTCGATCACCTGGGTGGGGGCGTCTGACGGCACCGGCTGGGGCGCTGCCTGGGGCTCTGCCTCCGCGGGCCCGGGGGGCGGGAACGTCGGTGGCAGCTTGTCGTACGGCGTGACGGGCTCCCACCGCTCGAGCTTCTGCTGGTCGAACTCCTCGCGCTCGCGGGCCTCCCACTCCTCGCGGGTGTAGCGCGGCGGCCAGTCCGGCACCTCGGGGAGACCGTCGTGCGCGGGCTCGGGCTGGGGGGCAGGCGTCGCGGGCTCGTCCTTGGGGCCGAACATCGTCCCGATGAGGATCCGGTAGTACACGTCAGAGTGCGGGACGCGGTCGACCACCCGCAGCGCCTGGTCCTGGCCGGCCGACTCCATGACGTACTGCCCATAGCCGAGGACCTTCCCGAGCGGGGTCTCGGCGTAGTTCATGTCGGTGACCTTCTCCAAGGGCATCATCGCCATCTTGCGGACGATCACCCCCGTCTGAAGCATCAGGCGACGCTTGGTGGACCCGAACCACCGCATCCGCCACTCCACGATGCGGTACAGCGTCCGGGCGGCGATGACCAACCAGATCAGGAAGAGGATGTACGCGGCGTCACCGGCCGTCTGCTCCATGCGTGCGATCAGGACGACCATGAGGACGAAGCTGCCCGCACCGGTCGCGACCGGCTCAGCGATGGTGATCCAGTGCTTGCGGGTGAGCAGCACGAACTCTTCGCCCTCGGCCAGGTACCGAGAGAAGGCCTTCTTGCCCTTCTCTGGGACCGGGACGGGGGGCGCGGTCATCCCGCGAGGCTCCCGAAGAACCTGAGGACGCCTTCGACGGTGGCGTAGATCAGGTCCCAGATGGAGCGGACGACGGTCGCGGCACGGTCGGGGTTCTTGACCACCGCGTACACCAGGAACGCGACGATCAACCAGATCACCCAGGTCTTGATCTTGGCTGGCATCGGGCCCCTCAGTGCTCGTCGTCGTCAGGTGCGCCCCAGGCGAGACCACCCCGAATGACCGTAAACCGGGACGCCGGCCTCCTCCAGACCGACACGCCGATCTCCGAGAGGGAGCCCAGCGGGCAGGCGTGCCCGTCCGAGGCGAAGAGGCGACCGAGGGTGTCGGGCGTCGCAGCCTGAGAGCCCGTCGCCTCCTGGGAAGATGGTGCGGTGCGCGTCCAGCTCTCGGCCCCGTTGCAGGCGTTGCCCCACGGACGGGCGACCTACCTCGTGGTGTTCCTGCCCGAGGACGTGTCAGACCTGATCAACGACCTCCAGGTGCCGCGCGTCGGGTTCCAGGGGGTCAAGGTCGAGGCGACCATCGGGGCGACCACGTGGAAGACCACCGTCTTCCCCGACAAGGAGAGCTTCTTGCTGCTCGTCGCGCGCAAGGTCGCCACAGCAGAGGCCCTGACCGTCGGCGAGCCGGTCGACGTCACCCTGACGGTGCTCTGACCCGCTCCTACCGCCGGGCGGCGGTGGCAGCGTCGTAGAGCTCGCGACGAGACACCCGCGCCTCCCCCGCCACGTGCGCCACGGCGTCCTTGAGGCGTTCGCCGTCCTCCACGCGGGCGAGCACGGTGGCTACCGTCGCGTCGTCGATCACGCCGCCGGTGCTCGGTGCGCCGCCGACCACCACGACGACCTCCCCTCGGACCTCCTTCGAGGTCGCCCACGCGACCAGCTCGCCCAGCCCGCCGCGAGCCACCTCCTCGTGAAGTTTCGTCAGCTCGCGGCACACCGCGGCGGGGCGGTCGGCACCGAAGGCCTCGACCATGGCCGCGAGCAGCGTCGCCAGACGGTGCGGGGCCTCGAACACGACCATGGTGCGGGGCTCGGTGGCCAGGCCGGCCAGGGCCCGGGCGCGCTCGCCGGGGCGGCGCGGCAAGAAACCCTCGAAGCAGAAGCGGTCGGTGGGCAGACCCGACACCGCGAGCGCGGCGAGCACCGCCGACGGGCCAGGCGCCACGGTCACCGGCAGGCCGGCGTCCACAGCAGCGGCCACCAGGCGAAAGCCGGGGTCGGAGACCGACGGCATCCCCGCGTCGGTCACCACGACCACCGTGGCACCCGCCGCCACCTCGTCCAGCAGGGCTTGCGCCCGGGCCGCCTCGTTGTGGTCGTGGGCCGACACCACCCGGCCACCGATCCGCACGTCGAGACGGGCGGCCAGCGCGCGGACGCGTCGGGTGTCCTCGGCGGCGACGACGTCGGCCTCGGCGAGCAGACGACGCAGGCGCGGCGAGGCGTCCTCGACGTTGCCGATGGGGGTGGCGCACAGCACGAGCGCTCCAGAGCTCATGGGCCAAGACTGCCACCCACCACGACGAGCAGACCTACCATGACCAGGTGCCCGACCGATCACCGGAGCAGCCTGGGACACCGGCCCCGGCCTCCGACGACCCGGACCTCACCTCTCTGACCGTGGGAGACGAACCGTCTGACGGGGGCTGGCTGCCGGAGGAGGACCTCTCTCAGGCACTCTCACCGACCGCCCCTGCCGCACCAGACGGCGCTCACGACCCGACCAGCGCCTCAGCCGCCGCGCCCGTCGCACCGTCTCGGCGCCGCCCGCGCCCCACACCCGCGCCGATGCCCGGGGAAGACCCGGCCGAGCCCACCGCGACCCGTCTGACCCGACGCCTGCTCGGCACGTCCACGATGCTGCTCGACGCGACGCCCCGGGCGAGGCTGCTCGGCTGGGCCGGGCCGCTGGCCGTGGCGCTGCTCGGGGGCGTGCTGCGCTTCTGGAACCTGGGCCGCCCGCACCACCTGGTGTTCGACGAGACGTACTACGTGAAGAACGCGTACTCGCTGCTGGTGCGCGGGTACGAGGCCGGCTGGGGCGCCGACCCCAACCCGGCGTTCGAGGCCGGCGACACCTCAGGCCTGGGTGTGCTGGCCGAGTATGTGGTGCACCCGCCGGTCGGCAAGTGGTTGATCGCGTTCGGCATCCACCTGGGCGGTGGCCAGACGAGCGCGGTCGCCTGGCGGCTGGCCGTGGCTGTCGCCGGCACGCTCGCGGTGCTCATGCTCGCCCGGGTCGCCCGGCGCCTGCTCGCCTCGACCGCGCTGGGAACGCTGGCCGGGCTGTTCCTGGCGGTCGACGGGATGGCGATCGTCATGTCCCGCACCAGCCTGCTCGACCCCTTCCTCATGGTCTTCGCGCTGGGCGCGTTCGGTCTGCTGCTGCTCGACCGAGAACAGGCCCGACGACGGCTGGCGGTGCGCACCGCCGCGATCCTCGACGCCGGCCAGACGCTGCCGGCCATGGGGCCCATGTTGGGAGTGCGCTGGTGGCGGCTGGGCGCGGCGGTGCTGCTGGGCCTGGCCTGCGGCACCAAGTGGTCGGGCATCTACTTCCTCGCGGTGCTCGGGGTGCTGTCGGTGCTGTGGGACGTCACGGCCCGGCGCACCGTCGGCGTGCGCCGCTGGTTCGTCGGCGGCGTGGTGCGTGACGGACTGGTCGCCGGGGTCGCCATGGTGGGGATCGCCGCGGCGACCTACGTGGCCACCTGGACCTCGTGGTTCGCCTCTGAGGACGCGTGGGGCCGCCGGTGGGCCGAGCAGCACCCCGGCGAGGGGGTGACCTGGCTGCCCCCCGCGCTGCGGTCGCTGTGGCAGTACCACCTCCAGATGTGGACGTTCCACAGCAACCTGGACACCCCGCACCCGTACGAGGCGCACCCGCTGGGCTGGGTCGTGCAGTGGCGCCCCACGTCGTTCTACTACCCGAGCGAGGTCTCCGGGCTGCGCGGGGCCGAGGCTCAGGAGGCCTGCGGCGCGAACCTGTGCTCCCAGGCGATCACCTCGTTGGGCAACCCGCTGATCTGGTGGCTCGGTGCGGCGGGCCTGCTCGTCGCCCTCGTCTGGCTGGTCCTGTACCGGGACTGGAGGGCCTCGGCGGTGCTGTCGGGGGTCGTGGCCGGCTGGCTGCCGTGGATGCTGTACACCCACCGCACGATCTTCACGTTCTACTCGATCGCCTTCCTGCCCTGGGTGGTGCTCGCCCTGACCTACACGATCGGGCTGCTGATCGGGCCGAAGGAGGCCATGGACCCCGCCACCCGCAAGACGACCATCAGGGCCGTGGCCGTCGTGGTGCTGCTGGTCGTCGCGGTGTCGGCGTTCTTCTACCCGGTCTGGACAGCCTGGGTCATCCCCTACGACCACTGGCGCCTGCGGATGTGGCTGCCCTCCTGGGTGTGAGGCTCGCGGACCCTCGGAACCTGTCGCTACCTCGGGGACCGCCGGCGACCGGCCGGCCGATGGCGGTTCGTCACGACAGCGTCTAACTTAGTCATGACATTCGTGACTTGCATTCGTCGTGCCTCTGGAAGGATGACAGGACCCCATGGCGCTCAGGCTCGGCAGGATCGTCGTGATCGGTCTCGGCGCTGTCGTCGCCGTCTCCGCGGCGACCTCGTGGGGCGTCGCTACCCTCACCACCAGGACGGACGGCGACACGGGTGCGAGCGCCCAGGAGAGGCCAGGCCTCACGCTCGGGGTACCGACGATCCTCAGCGCGAAAGAGCTCACGGACCTCGGCGCGAGCGTCGACCCGCTGTACTGGCTCGGCGAGCGCGACGGCACCCAGCTGGAGGTCACGGTGGTCTACGACGACACCGTGTTCGTGCGCTACCTGCCGCAGGGTGTGCGGGCCGGGGCCTCGGAGGAGTACCTCACGGTCGCGACGTACCGGGTGTCGGCCGGGCACGAGGGTCTGCGAGAGGCGATCGAGAACGAGGAGGCCGAGCTCCTCGAGACGAGGACCGGGGCTGTGGCGGCCACCTTCAGCAGCCATCCCGCGAGCACCTACCTCACCTTCCCCGGGGCCGCGTTCCAGGTAGAGGTCTTCTCCCCCACCGCGGGCGAGGCCCGTCGGCTCGTCGAGAACGGCTCGCCCGTCCCGGCGCGATGAGGAGGATACCGATGAGCAGAGCTCACCACCCCACGAGGCGCACCGCGCACGTGCGCGTCGTCAGCACGTCGACGACGCTCGTCCTCACCGTCGCTACCTCGCTGGTCGCCTTGTCGGCGGCAGCCGACGACGGGCCCCACCAACAGCTCGGGCTCCAGGGCCCGTGGTACCCCACCGGGAGCACCGGCAGCACGCTGCCCGGCGAGCCACAGTCTCAGGTGCTGGCCGGCGACATCGCGCCGGCGCCGCAAGGCGTCGTCGGCGCCCGAGGCCCCCAGGGAAGCGCTGGAGCACAAGGCCCGGCGGGGCCACCAGGAGCCGCTGGAACGCAAGGGCCGGCAGGGGCACAAGGCCTGACCGGCGAACAGGGTCCAGCGGGACCGCAAGGGCCGGCAGGGCTCCAGGGCCCGATGGGGGCACAAGGTCCAGAAGGCCCACCAGGCCTGACCGGGCCACAAGGGCCGGCAGGGCCACAGGGCCTCGTCGGCCTCACGGGGGCCACAGGCCTCGCCGGAGCCGGCGGCGTTCCCGGCGCGACGGGTCAGACCGGCCCGCAGGGAGTGCAAGGGCTCCAAGGGATCCAGGGGCCCCCCGGGGTTCTCTCGGAGAACTCGGGGTATTTCTGGCAGAGCGTCTCGGGGACAGGCACGGTGGCGCAGGGGGCCACCGTGCCTGTCGGGACCGGTCAGGCGGTCGTCGGGACCGCGATCGCACGTGCCTCCAGCGACTCGGTGACCCTGAGCGCCGGCACCTATCTGATCTCCTACTACCTCCAGGCATACCCGGACGGCAGCGACTCGGAGAAGACGATGTCGGTCGCGCTCTCTCTCGACGGCACGATGATCCCCGGTTCTGAGATCCAGTCCGTCACGGCGAAGAACCCCGTCCTCGAGCTGAGCATGGCACACACCATGCTCGTCACCGTCACCTCCGACGGCGCTCGTCTGCGGATGGTGAACACCAGCCTCTTCCCCCTCGTCCACGTCTCGAGCAGCCCGTCCGCGATCTGCTCGAGCCTCACCGTCATCAAGCTGAGCTGATCACCCCGGTGCGGGCTGGCACCGTCAGCGGAACACGCGGCGCAACCACGTGGAGACGCCCTCGACGACGAGCACGGTGACGACGACCATGGCGACGAGCGTCGTCACCTGCCCGTGCAGGCTCATGACCGTCGACGCCTGGGTGAGGTAGAAGCCGATGCCGCCACCACCGACGATGCCGAGGATCGTCGCCGCGCGGATGTTGGTGTCGACGAGGTAGAGCGAGTTGCTGACCAGCGCCCGGAAACCCACCGGCCAGGTGCTGGCGAAGAAACGCTGGTTGCGCGTCGCCCCGGTGGTGGTCACGGCTCGCTCGACCCCGCGCGGAACCTCCTCGAAGGAGTCGGCGATCAGCTTGCCGAGCAGGCCGATGCCGCCGAACGCGAGCGCCACGACACCGGCCTGGTTGCCGAGCCCGGTGATCATGATGAGGAAGATCGCCAGCACCAGCTCCGGCACTCCGCGGAAGACGACGAGGGTGACACGGAAGAAGTTCCGCACGCCCGGGCTCGGGGCCACGTTGCGGGCCGCGAGCGCACCGAAGATCAGGGAGAGCACCAGCGACAGAAGAGCAGCGGCGAACGCGACCTGGATCGTCACGAGCATGGCCTGCGCGAACACGGCGAAGTCGTAGGAGCCAAAGCTCGGCGGCCAGAAGCTCTGGACCATCGGGAGCACGTACTCCCAGTGGATCTGCGAGAAGTCGACGTCGGCCCACCACCAGCTCGCGCCGACCAGCGCCACGGCTCCCCAGCCCCAGGTGACGTTGCGGACGCGGGTGGTGGTCCACGGGCGCTTGAGCATCTGGTCGACCGTGACGGCACGCGCCGGCTCGGTGATGGCGCTCTCGTGCACCGAGGCCTCGCGGGAGCGGTCGCGCGTCGCGGCACGCACGATGCGCCCTCCGATGCCTCTGCCTGCCGGGTCGGTGCCGAGCAGGTGACGACGGATGGTCGAGGAGACGACCTCCAGGACGACGCAGAGCACGAAGATGACGATCGCGATGCCGAGGCCGCGCCCGTAGCCTTCGGGGAACTGCTGGAACGCGATGCGCATCGCGTAGCCGAGGCCGCCCACGCCCGCATAGCCGAGGATCGCTGAGACTCGCAGGTTGATGTCGAAGCGGTGCAGGACCGTCGCGATCCACGCCGGCAGCACCTGCGGGAACGTCGCCGACCAGAACTCTTGCGCCCGCGACCCTCCGGCGGCACGCACGGCTCGGCGCGGTCCGTCGTCAGACTGCTCGATCGCGTCCGCGAACAGCTTGGAGATCATGCCGACCGAGTGGATGCCCAGCGCGAGGATGCCGGGGATGGGGCTGCCGAGCGCGAACGCCATCGCGAAGGCCATCGCCAGGACGACGTCAGGGACGGCTCGCGTGACGACGCTGATGGTGCGTCCGAGCCAGCGCAGCCACGGCGCCGGCGAGGTGTCGACGGCCATGCACCACGCGACCGGGATCGAGAGCAGCGCCGCCAGCAGCGTGCCGAGGACGACGATCCCGACCGTCATGCCGATGAGGTACACCAGGTCGCCGAACGCCGGGAAGCTGATCGGGTCCATGCGGCTGAACGTCGTCGTGGCGTTGTCGATGCTGCCCCTGATGCTGGACCACGAGAAGTCCAGGCTCGACAGCGCGTGGAGCCCGAAGACGATCATCGCGCCGATGACGCCGAGACCGGCGACCTTGTCGACGGGGAACCGTGGGCGCGGAGCGCGCGCGGCGACGTCCGCGGACGCGGCGTCGGCAGGCGGCGGCGCGTCCTTGAGGATCGTCACGCGACGACGCTCCCGGGCCCGGCGGTGCCGACCAGCTGCACGCCGGCCAGCTCGCTGTCGAGCGCCGCCAGGTCCGCGACGTCAGCCGGGTCCAGGCCGCGATAGATCTCCATCACCTGCGTCTTGCTCAGGTGCTCGTTGCGGGTGTCCAGCACGACCTCGCCGCTGCGCAGGCCGATGACACGATCAGCCCAGCCCAGGGCGATGTCGACCTGGTGCAGGCTGCACACGACGGTCAGGCCGTCAGCGGCGGCGATCTCACGGATCAGCCTCATGACCTGCGCGCTCGACTCGGGGTCCAGGCTCGCCACGGGCTCGTCGGCCAGCAGGACGTGCGGGTTCTGCATCAGCGCGCGGGCTATCGCCACGCGCTGCTGCTGACCGCCAGAGAGCTCGTCGGCCCTCTGGTAGGCCTTCTCGAGCAGACCGACACGATCAAGCTTTGCCAGCGCGTCGAGCCGCAGCGCCCGGGGGTACGACCACAGACCCAGGCGCGGACCCCGGAGGCGGCCGAGCGCACCGGTCAGCACGTTCTCGAGCACCGTCAACGACGGCACCAGCTCGAACTGCTGGAAGATCATCGCGACACGGCAGCGCAGAGCCCGAAGCTCCTTCTGCCCCAGCTCCGGCACGGTCTGCCCGAGGACCTCGACCGTGCCCTCGGTCGGGCGCTCGAGGCCGTTGAGATGCCGCAGCAGGGTCGACTTTCCTGACCCAGACAGGCCGAGCAGCACGACGACCTCCCCGGGGTTCACGGTCAGGGAGACGTCATGGAGCGCCCTCGTCTGGCTGAAACGCTTCGTGACCTTCGAGACCGAGATGACGGGGGAGGTCGTCGTGCTGTTCATGCCTTCACCTCTTCGCTAGCAGGGTCAGATCAGGCCGCGCACTTGGCGGCGGGGATGGACGAGCACAGGTCGACGACCTCCTGGTAGTACGCGGCGTCCCTCGCCCGCGCACCGAAGAAGCTGTCCTTGAAGCCGTCGGTGAGGGTCACGCCGGACGCCGTGACCGCCTCGAGCGTCGCGCCCTGGAGAACCGTCCTGAGCTCGTCCTTGACGCTCTCGGGCAGGGCCGAGGAGATCGACAGCGGGCCGCCGGGCACGTGCGCCTCGGAGACCACGGCGACCTCGCCCTTCGCGGCGGCCGCCTGGGCCACGGTGTCCTCGACGAAACCGACGTCGCACTGGCCGGTCACGATGGACTGGATCACCTTGTCGTGCGCACCGGCGAAGACGGGCGTGAACTCCTCGAAGGTCGGGTCACCGTTGACGTCGGTGCCCGACGGGTCCACGTCGTAGCCGGCCTCCTTGAGCTGGTAGAGGCCGAACAGGAAGCCCGAGGTCGAGTTCGGGTCGACGAAGCAGACCTTCTTGCCCGCGATGTCGGCGAGCGAGGTGATCGGCGAGCCCGCTGCCGCGACACCCTGGGAGTAGTAGCCAGGCTCTTCCAGCCCGGGCGAGGAGATCATCGCCGCGACCGGCTCCAGCTCGGCGCCCTTGTTGCTGGCGATGACGTACTGGAGGGCACCGGACGACATCACGTCGATCTTGCCCGCGACGGCGGCGGCGATCAGCGCGGTGTAGTCGGCGGTCGGGTAGTACTCGACCTTGTAGCCGGTCTGCTGGGCGATGTAGTCCTGCAGCGGCCTGTTGTTCATGTCCGAGCCGGCCTTGTCGGGCACGGCGCCGAAGATGATCGTGCCCTCGGCCTTCGCCCAGGTGCCCGGCCCGGCGGTGCCGCCAGACCCGGCCTCGCTGTCGGAACAGCCGGCGAGAACGAGAGCGATCAGCGCCGCAGCGGCGGTCGCTGCCACCCGCGTGGTGCGAGACAGGTGCATCATGAGCCTTTCAGTCCTGCACAGGCTCATGCGGCGAGCCATGTGTCGGCGATGAAACTAGGGAGTGCGAGCGACAGCACGACCACGGCCAGGTTGCGCCGAGGTGAACATCTCCGTGCTGGTTCCTCTCGCCGCAGGGCATCAGAGATCATGGAGAACACCATCGAGAGGGCAGCAGAGAAGGGCCTTCGACGCTCACTGTCGAAGGCCCTTCCCGTCAGACCGCTCTACCTGTCTCCATCTCGACCGGCAGCGGCACGCAGAAATGCCGTCAGTGCGTCGCCTGCCTCGGCGAGGGCACCGTCGTTGACGATCACGAGGTCGACCCGACGGCCGGGCGCCGGGTCGAGGCGAGCGACCCGGCGGGCGACGTCGTCGTGGCTCTCGCGCCCCCGCTGGGCGAGCCGTCGGGCGCGGACCTCGTCGGAGGCCGTCACGAGCACGACGCGAAAGTCGGCATAGCGCCGCTCGAGCTCGTCGAGCGCCGTGCGCGACACGTTCGCGAGGACGACGCCACCGGCTCGCACCACCTCGTCGACGCAGGTCGGCAGGCCGTAGCGCAGCCCGTGAGCGTCCCAGTGGCAGGCATACCCCCCGGACGCCCGCACCTCGGCGAACTCACGCTCGGTGGCCGGCAGGTGATCCTCCCCAGGGCCGGGCGGGCGGGTGACGACGCGCCTCGGCACGGTGACGAGCGCCCCGAGGCTCTCGCTCGCACAGCCGATGACGGAGTCCTTGCCCGCACCGCTAGGCCCGACGACGGCGACGAACACCCCCGGCCCGATCAGGCGGACGCCCGTCCTGTGCTCGCCGTCCTGCTCGACCGGCTCGGCCGAGCGGACGGGCTCCTCTCGCTCTGGCCTCGGACGGGTCTCGACCTCAGCGGCCAGAGCGCCGTGCGAGCTCATGCGACCCGGCGACCTTCCCGCCACACGCTGCGCACGACGGGGACGTGCAGCGCCGGGTCAGCAGCGGACCTGACCGCGTGCTGGCCCACCCGCACCAGGTCGGCCCGCAGACCGTCGGCGATCTCGCCGCGGTCGTCCAGGCCGACGGCGCGGGCCGGGTTGGTGCTCAGCAGCCGCGCACCTTCCTCGATCGACAGCGCACCCGTCGCGGCGAGCTGGACGACCGCCTGCAAGGGGCTGGCCGGCACGTAGTCGGACGACAGGATGTGCAGCAGCCCGAGCTCGAGCAGGTCGGTCGCCGCGACGTTGCCCGACTGCGAACCGCCACGGACGATGTTCGGCGCGCCCATGATGATGGACTGCCCGGCCTCCGCGGCGGCACGAGCCGCCTCGACGGTGGTCGGGAACTCGGAGATACCGACCCCGAGCGCCACCGACTCCTCGACGTGCGCCCGCGTCGCGTCGTCGTGCGCGGCCAGGGTGATCCCGAGCTCTCGGGCGCGGCTGGCGATGGCCTGCCGGTGCGCGTCGGCGTACAGCGCCGAGGTCTCTTTCAGGATCGCGATGTGGCGGTCGAGCTCGGCGTCGCTGACGTGGCGCTTCCCGATGATGTAGGTGCGGAACGCCTCGATGTCCGCGTACTGGCGCTCGCCGGGCGTGTGGTCCATCAGCGACGCGAGCCGCACGTACGGGTCGTCGGTGAACGACTCGAACGACTCCAGGCAGTCCGGGGCGGAGACCTCGCAGCGCAGGTGGATGTAGTGGTCCGCGCGCAGCACCCCGGCCACCGCGGCGTGGGTGATGGCCTCGGCGAGGCGGTGGGCGTTGGCCGGAGCCGGGTCCTTCGAGCCGGGCGACGAGCCGACGCGCACCGCGTCGAACACGGTGGTCACACCCGCCGAGGTGAGCTGGGCGTCGTGGGAGAGCACGGCCGGCACCGGGTCCCAACGGGTGCCGGGGCGCGGCTCGAAGTGGTACTCGAGGTGGTCGGTGTGCAGCTCGACGACGCCGGGCATCAACCAGTCTCCGCCGAGGTCCTCGCCGCACGTCACCGTGCCCTCGATGATCTCGGCGATGCGACCGTCGCGCACGACGACGGTCCCGGTGACGACGGTCTCGGGCAGGACGACACGGGCGTTGGTCAGCACGGTCTCGCCGGCCGCGACCTGGTCACACGGGGTGCGACGGGGCATGGTCTGGGTGCTCATGGGTGTTCCTCTCAGGGGTGGTTCCCGAAGGCGGGGACAGCGAAGGCCGCCGCCGCCACAGGCGTGCTCGGGGAAGGGGGCGTCACGGACCTGGAGCCCTCGAGGGGGTGCACGGACCGCAGGACGAAGGGGGCGCCAGGCTCGGGCTCGGCATAGACGCACAGGGCGTCGACCAGCATGTCTCGGCCGAGGAAGCCGGCGAAAGGCTCGGAGAGGTACCCGCCGAAGTGCTCGACGAGCGCCGCCTCGACGCGCGTCTGGTCTCGCTGCGGGACCTGGTCGGTCAGGGTGAGGTGCACGCGGAGCTCGTCGAGCACGTAGGGGTACCCCCACGTGTCGAGAAGCTCGCGCTGGCGAGTCGTGAGCCGCTCTGGGCGGCGGCGTGCGCGCTCGGCGTCGGTCAGCGGCGCACGCAGGTCGTCGAACGCGCGCACGACGGTGCCGGCCAGCGCGTCCACCTCCGGCGCGGGGGCCCCGGGCACGAGGGCGTAGAACCCGTCGAGCCGGTGCAGCCGGACGCGAGGGATCGTCACCGGGGCCGTCCTGCTCGCGAGCTCGGACGCCCGCGCGTAGAGACTGCCCTCAGCGACACCGTCCGCGAGCCGGAACGGCGCCTTGAGGGTGGCGTGGAACCCGTAGCGACGGGCGTCGACGGTGATCGCGTCGACCTCGGCGCGCGTCCAGCCCGTCGGGACCGCCCCGGTGACGGGCTGACCGTCTGCTGAACGACCGAGCCACGCCTCGGCGAGCGGCCGCACCGGGTCGGGCGAGAGCGCCCCCGGCAGGGCGTAGACCGCGTAGCGGGCACTCATGCGGCCACGCCCACAGGCCGGCCCGCGAACGCCGCGACGTCGACCATGCGGTCGGCTACCGCCTCGCGGACGTCGGCGTCGTGGAAGATGGCGAGCATCCCGACACCGCGGTCGAGCTCGGCCCGGATCATCTCGATGACAACCTCTCGGTTGCGGGCGTCCAACGAGGCCGTCGGCTCGTCCAGCAGCAGCATCGGGTGCCCGGTGATGAAGCCTCGTGCGATGTTGACGCGCTGCTGCTCACCGCCGGAGAACGTCGCGGGCGGCAGGGCCCACAACCGTTCGGGGATGTTCAGCCGGGCGAGCAGAGCGGCAGCGCGCTCCTCCGCGTCGGCACGAGGTTCACCTCGGGAGACCAGCGGCTCGGCGACCACCTGCAGCGCCGGAACCCGGGGCACGGCCCGCAGGAACTGGCTGACGTAGCCGATCGTGTCGCGCCGGGCGGCGAGCACCTCGCGCGGGCTGGCGGTGGCGAGGTCGACCGGGCCGGACGCCTGGTCGAGCCAGATCGAGCCGGCCTCCACGCTGTAGCTGCCGAACACCATCTTCAGCACCGAGCTCTTGCCGGCGCCGGACTCGCCGGCGAGCACGACGCACTCGCCCCGCCCGACGTCGAAGGTCAGTCCGTGCAGGACGGGCAGCAGCTGGCCGCCCTGCAGGTGCATGGTGAAGCTCTTGTCGACGCCACGCACCGACAGGACGGGGGTGGAGGAGATCGAGGTGTAGGTCATGGTCATCCTTGCAAGATCGAGGAGACGAGCAGCTGGGTGTAGGCGGCCTGCGGGTCGTCGAGCACCCGGTCGGTCAAGCCCGACTCGACCACCTCGCCGTCCTTCATCACGAGGGTCCGGTGCGAGATCAGCCGGGCCACCGCCAGGTCGTGGGTGACGATCACGACGGCCAGGCCGAGCTCGGCGACCAGCGAGCGGACGAGGTCCAGCAGGCGCGCCTGGACCGAGACGTCCAGACCGCTGGTGGGCTCGTCCATGAAGACCAGGCGCGGGCCGACCACGAGGTTCCGGGCGATCTGCAACCGCTGTCGCATACCGCCGGAGAAGGTCGCGGGGGCGTCGTCGATCCGGTCGGCGGGGATCTCGACCTTCGCGAGCCACTCGGCGGCCTTCGCTCGGATGTCGCCGTAGTGGCGCCAGCCGGTCGCCATGAGGGGCTCACCGATGTTGCCGCCTGCGCTGACGTGCATGCGCAGCCCGTCGGCGGCGTCCTGGTGCACGAAGCCCCAGTGGGTGCGCCACAGCGAGCGCACCTCACGCTCGGTCAGGTCCGCGAGCGAGACGAGCTCGTCGGCACGCTCCCCCGACCCGATGCGATAACGGATCGACCCGGTGTCGGTGCTCAACCGCTGGGAGAGCATCCCCAGCAGCGTCGACTTGCCCGAGCCCGACTCCCCGACGACGGCGAGCACCTCGCCGGGCCACAGGTCGAACGTCACGCCCCGGCAGCCGAAGCGGTCGCCGTAGCGGTGCCCCGCGTCGGTGACGGACAGGAGGGGTCCGGTGTCGTTGCTGGTCATGCGGTCTCCTGCCAGGTCTGCTCGGGCTGGGTCTGCTCGGGCTGGGTCTGTTCCTGCTGGTCCTGTCCGCAGCAGTCGGCGGTGTCGTCGCAGCAGGCGACGGTGCGCTCGCAGTGGTCGGTGTCCGAGCACACGAAGATCGAGCGGCCGGAGTCGTCCACGATCACCTCGTCCATGTAGACCCCGACGGACCCGCAGATCGCGCACGGCGTGGAGAACCGCTGCGGCTCGAAGGGGAAGTCCTCGAAGTCGATGCTCACGACGTCGGTGTACGGCGGCACCGCGTAGATGCGCTTCTCACGCCCGGCACCGAACAGGTGCATCGCGGGCGAGCGGTGGAGCTTGGGGTTGTCGAAGCTCGGGATCGGCGAGGGCGCCATCATGTAGCGGCCGTTGACGATGACCGGGTAGTCGTAGGTCTTCGCGATGTGGCCGAACCGCGCGATGTCCTCGTACAGCTTGACGTACATCAGGCCGTAGTCCTCGAGGGCGTGCAGGCGGCGGGTCTCCGACTCGCGGGGCTCCAACCAGCGCAGCGGCTCCGGCGTGGGCACCTGGTAGACCATGATCTGGCCCTCGAGCAGCGGCATCTCCGGGATGCGGTGCCGCGTCTGGATCACCGTCGCCTCGTCGGTGCGCGTCGTGGAGGCGCAGGAGGCGACCCGGGCGAAGAACTGGCGGATGCTCACCGCGTTGGTGGTGTCGTCCGCGCCCTGGTCGATCACCTTGAGGGTGTCGTCCGGGCCGATCACCGAGGCGGTGACCTGGACGCCGCCGGTCCCCCACCCGCGCGGCATCGGGACCTCGCGGCTCGCGAACGGCACCTGGAAGCCCGGGATGGCCAGACCCTTGAGCAGCGCCCGCCGGATGACGCGCTTGGTCTGTTCGTCCAGGTACGCCTCGTTGTACTCGATGCGGGTGCCGTGCTCCGCCGGCGCGGCGCTCGTCGTCTGCCGGAAGGTCGCTGCTTGCTGGACGGTCGTCGTCTGTTGAACGGTCATGGTGTCTCCTGCTCCTGGGTCGCCTCGGCCGGGCGGACGAGCTCGTCCGCCTCTCGCCTCAACCGGATCTCTTCGTGCATGGAGCGGATCAGCGCGAGCTCTGCCTGGAAGTCCACGTAGTGCGGCAGCTTGAGGTGCTCGACGAAACCCGTCGCCTGGACGTTGTCGGCGTGCTCGACGACGAACTCCTCGTCGTTGGCGGGGGCGATCTTGCGCTCCCCGAGCTCTTCGGCGCGCATCGCGCGGTCCACGAGCGACATCGACATGGCCTTGCGCTCGGAGCGACCGAAGGCGAGCCCGTAGCCTCGGGTGAACGTCGGCTCGACCTGTGAGCTGCCGACGAACTGCGCGACCATCTGGCACTCGGTGACCTCGACACGGCCGATGCACACGGCGAACCCGAGCTCGGGGACGTCGAGCTCGACCTCCACCTCACCGACCCGGACCTCACCGACGAACGGGTGAGCGCCGCCGTAGCCCCGCAGGGTCGAGTAGCCCATGCCGAGCAGGAAGCCCTCGTCCCCCCGGGCGAGGGCCTGCATCCGCTCGGCCCGGGTCATGGGGAACACGGTGGGCTCGCGGGTCAGGTCGGCCGGGTCAGGGTCCTCGTCGGGGCCGTGGGTGCTGACGGGCTCGATGAGAGCGGAGGCGCCGAGCAGGTCAGTCACTCTCGGCATCGGCTCGCCCTCGTCGAGGTCGACGCTCACGTCCGCGTCGGTCGGGTCGGACAGCAGGCGGTGCGTGTAGTCGAAGGTCGCACCGAGCTGCTGGCCGCCAGGGATGTCCTTGAACGTGGCCGAGACCCGGCGCTCCGAGGGGAGCCTCGCGGTGTCGACCGCGAGGGTGGTGCCGAACCGGGGAAGCGTCGTGCGGTAGGTGCGCACGAGGGTGATGGCCTCGAGCACGTCGCCCTGGCTCTGCACGATGGCTCGGGCCGCGAGGTCCTCGTCGTACAGCGAACCCTCGGTCATGACGCGGGACACGAGCACCCCGAGCTGGTCGCGCACCTGCGCAGGGGTCAGCCGGGGAGTCGACCGGTCCCCACGGCCGCGCTTGGCGAGCAGGGCGTGAGCGTTCGCGATCGCCTGCTCACCGCCCTTGACGGCGACGTACATCAGGCCACCTCCACCATCTGGTCGACCGTGGTCAGCCGGGTGGTGCGCGGCAGGGCGACGAACGCGTCGTCGCTGGCGAGCACCAGGTCCACACCACGGGGGAAGAGCGCCCCGTTGCGGGCCCACTGGGCCGCGAAGTCCACGGGCAGGGCTGGTGCGTCCCAGATCGCGGGCTCGGGGAAACCTGGCCCGTCGACACCCCAGAGCCCATCGACCGTACGGTCCAGCTCCGGGTCGGTCATGACGACGACCGTGGTCGAGGTGTGCGGCGCCTCGTCGCTGCCGAGCGCGAAGGAGTCCAGCGTGGGCAGCCTCTCCGGTGCCGCGACGAGCGCGAACGCGGCCGACGAGCGGTCGGCGACGAGGGGCGCACCCGTGTGGAACTCGATCCATGCGGTGACGTCCGGGTCGCTCGCCAGCGTGCTGTCGAGCCACAGCGGCGAGGAGTCGTCCGCGAGCGTCAGGAGGAACGCCGCGGCGCTCCGGGTCAGCAAGCCTGGAGCCGAGACCTCGCACGGCAGGGTGACCGTCGTCGTCGGGCGGCCGCACGCGTCGAGCAGAGCCCGGAAGGTCTGCTGGGCTCCGTGGACCCGGTCCGTGAAGCCGGGTGCGGGGATGCGGACCGTCGTGCCGACGGCCTCGCTGTCGGCAGCAAAGCCCGTGACAGGCTGCTCGAGGTCGGTCTGGGAGCTCATTCGTCGTCGTCCTCCATGTCGCTGCTGTTCTCTCTGGCGACCGTGAGGAAGCTGACCTGTGTGGCCCGAGCCTCAGCACGCGAGCGCGCGTCGTCGCCGTCCTGCTCACGCTCGAGCGGTTCGACGACGTCGCTCAGCACACGTGGCGCGGTCGCGAGGTCCGTCAGGAGCGCGTCGAAGATCGCTGCCAGCCCGGCGTGCTCCGGGTCGGAGCCGAGGACGTAGCTGGTGCCGACCCGCTCGGCGCTCAGACCGCCGCCGCGCAGGACTGCCGTCGCCCGGGTCACGGTCGCCTCGCCGAGGTTGAACCGGTCTCCGCTGCCGCCGATCCGCCCCTGGACCATGACGAGCCCCGCCTCTGGGCCCCGGAGGTACTCGACCTCGGGGGCGTCGGGCCAGGCGGCCCAGTGCGCGGCCAGCTGGGAGGCGTCGGCGAGCGCGAGCGCACGTGCCGCCCGCTGCCGCCACCCCTGCACCACGACGGGCGCTGTTGCCGTGTCGTTCATCCCACCCTCACAAGCTGCCTCCTTGACCAAGACAGCGGGACGCTATCCGCGCCCGGAGAGCGCCCGGAGAGCTCGGAACATCCAGAAGGTGAACACTTCGAGAACAGCGACCAGCCCGAGGCTGAGGCGAGAACAGAGCGAGCTCGCCACGTCCTGTCGAGCCGATCGAGGGTGTCGAGCGCAGCGATCGACCGGACGCCAGAGCTGGCACATCGTCACGATGGGACATAGCTTGGCCGCGGTGGTCGCGCCGTCGGTGTCGCGAGTGCACGAGAAGCCCGCACAGCGGTCAGGCTGGCGCACCTGGCAGGACGGGGACGCTGGGCAGGAGGGAACAGCGTGGAGCTGCTCACCACAGCCCTCACCCGCCTCGACGCCGACCAGATCAGCACCGAAGCACAAGAACAACCGTGAGCGGCCGGCCTCAGCCCACGGCGACGGCTACGGGAGCAGCTCGATCATCTGAGGTCGTGCCTTCATCGCGTGGATCACCAGCTCGTTCCCGCTGTCGAACACGAGCACGACCGTCTCCAGGAGGCGGCCACGGGTGTCAAAACCGAGCCGCAGCTGGCGGGCAGGGCTCTCCTCGTCGAGGTCTTCGACCCACAACGACCAGGTAGCCGCCTGGGTCGCGTCCTCACGGTCGATCCCGTGCCGCAGCGCCGAGTCGTGGACCTTCACGCGGCCGACGCCGCCAGCGCCTCGCGGATGATGTCCGAACGAGTCTTGCCTTCCCGGTGGGCCCGGTCGTCAAGTTCTGCCAGCTCAGCCACAGTGAGGCGCAGCGCCACGATCTGCGACGGTTCCGATCCCCGTCCAGGCCGACCCCGCCCACGCCTCTTCAGCGCGGCCACGTCATAGCCCGCCTCAGCCTCGGCAGCCCACGTCGCGATCTGCTCCTGCGTGACGGGCTGACCGTTGATCGTCTCTGTCTCTGCCATCCCCATATCGTATAACGAAAACGAGATGACACTCTAGGGTCAAGATGATGTGGTCGAGGGTCTCGGTGAAGTCTAGAGAGAGAAAGCAGAGTGGAGCTGACCGGACTCGAACCGGCGACCTACTCGTTGCGAACGAGTCGCGCTACCAGCTGCGCCACAGCCCCAAGAAGCAGGGAACAGGCTAGCACCTGAATCCTGGCGAGGTCACACCGGCCTACAGGCCGGAGGCGCGGCGACGTTCCAGCACCGCGTCGAGGTCGATGCTGCCGCTGGTCTGAGGGACGGGCTCGGCCGGGGCCGGCAGGGTCGCGACCGCGGACGCCTGGCCGTCTTCCAGCGGGACGGGCACGATGCGCGGTGCGGGGGGCTTGAGCGTGTAGGGCGGCGGGGGCACCTGGACGGGCGACCAGGTGGCGTCAGTCTTGGCCTTGCCGACCGTCGGGGTGGGGACGGAGGCGTGCCTCACCGACGAGCCGGTCTCCCCCCGGTCGGAGACGATCGCGTCGAACACGTCCGTCATCTGCTCCGAGGGGTGCACCGCACGGCCCACCGGCGGGGTTGCCGGCAGGGCGGTGGTGGCCAGGTCGGCCCGGGGCCGGGCTGGTCCGGAGGCGGTCCGCCGTGCCGCGGTGTCTGCCGGGCGGCGGGCTGGCTCGGGACGGCGCACCACAGGGCCGCTGACCGGGGCTCGCGGGGTGGGGACCATCCGGCGCGTGCCGGTGCGCGGAGTGAGGGCTCGTGTCGCACCGGTGCGCACGCGAGCCTCGGCCTCGGCCTCGGTGATGAGCCCGCGCCACCGTTCGTCGTTGCGTTGCCCCGCGACCACCGCGGTGCGCCCGGTCACCATGACCACGGCGAGCAGGACGCTCGGGAGCGCGGCGAGCAGGACGGACATCGTCGGTGCCAGGACGAGCGCGACCCAGCCGCCGACCGAGGCGACGACCAGGAGGACCGCGAGCGCGCCACGTCGCCGCGCGGCGGCGGCCCGGCGCGCCTGTGCGGCGGCGAACCCGGCGCGCATCCGGGCGACCTGGCGGGCGGCGTCGGCGCTGACGCGCTCCGCTGCGGCGTGGGGTCGGTCCACGGCCTCTCCTTCAGACGAGACGGCGATGCTCTGACCTCGTCCGGGCGTCAGCAGCCCGGTGGCGGACCTGGTCCGGTGACAGGCCACCGGGCGCACCCGGGACGGCGGGCGGGCCGTCCGGACCTGCCGGGCAGACCCTCGCCGGACGGGGCGCCGAGGCGTCACCGCCACCACGCGCAACCACCGGGAGTACCGGTCGTCAGCGCACGAGTCGAGCAGCTGCTGACGTTGCCGCAGCACCTGCGGGACCAAGAACACCACCCACAAGCCCACCAGCGCGAGCGCCGCCGGGCTTGCGAGACCTTGCACCTGACGACGGTAGGCGCCCTGCGCCCCGTGCCCCAGCACCCCGGCGGCGTGTCGCCTTGTCCGTCACCGCAGACCGTCTCTCACGTCGACCGGGCGTGCCACCGAGCGAGCAGACCCTCGGGGACCTCTTCGACGGTGAGGGCGAAGCTGCGGTGGTCGGTCCAGCGGCCGCCGATGTGCAGGTACCGCTCGCGCAGGCCCTCCTCACGGAAGCCGAGCTTGGCGACCACCCGCAACGACCGCTCGTTCTCGGGGCGGACGTTGATCTCGATGCGGTGCAGCCCGAGCGTGAAGAAACAGTGGTCGGTGGCCAGCGCGACGGCGGTCGGGATGATTCCTCGCCCCGCGACGTGCTGGGACACCCAGTACCCGATCGAGGCCGAGCGCAACGAGCCGTAGGTGATCGACGAGACCGTGAGCTGACCGACGAGGTCTCCCCCCCAGGTCACGGCGAACGGCAGCTGCTCGCCCGCGCGGGCCTGGGCCGAGAGCGAGCGGACGAAGCCGGCGAAGGTCGGTGCCCGGCCGGTGACCGGTACCGGGCTGGTCGCGTCCCACGGGTCCAGCCAGGCCGCGTTGTCGGTGCGCAGGGCCATCCACCGCTCTTGGTCGGATCGTCGCAGCGGACGCAGGCCCACGTCGTGGTCGACGAGCTCGACCGGCCAGGCGGCGTTCACCTGAGCACCATGGCCTGCAGCACCCGGCCGGGGTTGACGACCAGCTCGGCCTCGCTCACCACGACGAAGGCGTCGGCGCATGCCACGTCGGCCAGCGAGGGGCGGAAGGGGTCGCCCAGCACGGTCGCCTCGTACCCGGTCTCCGGGTCACCGACCAGCGTCGCCGGCACGAACTGACGCAGCCCCTCCGGCGAGCGCCACCCCCGCGACACCCCGGCCGGCACCGACGGACGGTGGATCGTGTCCAGGCCGGCCATGGTGCACAGCGCCGGGCGGACGAACACCTCGAACGCGGTCAGGGCCGCGACCGGGTCGCCGGGCAGCGCGAAGACGGGGACCTCCCGGTCGATCCCGGTGATCTCACCGAGCACCCCGAGGCCCTGACGCCCGCCGGGGGTCATCGCTACCCGGTCGATGCGGACGTCGCCCAGCAGCGGCAGGACGTCCTTGACCGTGTCGTCCACCAGCTCGGACAGCCCACCGGTGACGACCACCACGTCGGCACGGACCAGCTGGTCCTCGATGGTCTCTCGCAGCCGTGCCCTGTCGTCGCCGACGATCGGCACCCGGATCGGGGTGCACCCGGCGTCACGCACCGCCGCCTCCATGGCGAACCGGTTGGACTCGTAGACCTGACCCGGCTGTGCCCGGGTGCCCGGCTCGACCAGCTCGTCACCGACAGCGAGCAGCACCACCCGAGGGGCTGGGTGCACCCACAGGCGCGACCGGCCGATCGCCGCGGCCAGGCTCAGCTGGCGGGCGCACAGCCGGGTGCCGGCCGCCAGCACCACGGTGCCGCCACGCGCGTCGTGCCCGGCGGGGCGCACGTGCGTGCCGGGGGCGACGTCGTGCGGCACGGTCACCATGACGTCGGCCCGGTCCGTCTGCTCGACCGGCACCACGGCGTTCGCCCCGGGCGGCATGGGGGCACCGGCGGAGACCCGGATCGCCTGGCCTGAGACCAGGCGCGGCGGCTGGCCGGTGCCGGGGCGCACGTCGTGGGCCACCGGCAGCGTCCCGGTGCCTGGCACGAGTGTGTCGGTCGCGGCCACGGCGTACCCGTCGCAGTCGGCCACCGCGAACGGGGGCACGTCGGCGGCGGCGACCACATCAGCGGCGAGAACGCAGCCGGCCGTGTCGCGCAGCGCCACGTCCAGCGGTCTGACCGGGGCGACCGTGGCGAGGACGGCGGCAAGGTGGTCCTGGACAGATCTCATGACGGCATTCTGCCCACGAGACCCGGAGTGTCGCCGCCGCGGACACGTCACACTGGGACCATGCCGCACAGGGCCCAGCCATATCCGGCCGCGCACGAGACCGACGAACCAGGCGATCACAAGGAGCGCTTCCGCACCGCGATCCGCCAGGTGCGGGCCAGACGCTCGACCCGTCGGCTGGACGAGGCCGGCGCCGGGCTGGCGCACGTCGTGCGTGAGATCCCCCAGGTCACGGCGGCCGGGACCGTGGCGGCGTACGTGTCTCGCAAGGACGAGCCGCCCACCGGCCCGCTGCTGGAGGCCCTGGTCGCTGACGGGGTGAGGGTGCTGCTGCCGGTGCTCGGCGAGCGCCTGGCCCGTCAGTGGGCGGTCTACGACCCCAGCGTCAAGCTCGTGGTCAGGGCGCCAGGTCGTCCTCCCGAGCCGCCCGGGCCGGCGCTCGGGGCCGAGGCGGTCACCGAGGCCGACGTGATCCTCGTGCCCGCGCTGGCCATCGACACGACGGGGCGCAGGATCGGCCAGGGCGGCGGCTGGTACGACAGGGCGCTGACGCTGGCCAGGCCCGACGCGCTGAGCGTCGCGATCGTCTTCGAGACCGAGCTGTACGACGCGACCCGTCGCCCCTTGCCCGACGAGACCCACGACCAGCGGGTCCGTGCCGTGGCGACCCCTCAGCGCTGGCGGCTCACGGCCCCGGACGAGCTCACGGGCTCAGACGAAGCGTGAGCTCGGCGTCGGCGCGCACCGCCGCCGGGGTGAACGGCCACGGGTACGACCTCCCGTCGGCCCACGCGGCGAGCTGGTCGGAGTAGTGGACGCTCGCCGGGTGGCCTGAGGTACCGGTGAGGTTCACCCACGTCGAGGAGTCCAGGTCCGACAGGTCCACGACCATGCGCGCGGACGGGCCCGACCGCACCTCGTAGGAGCCCGACGCCGCGTCCCACGCGGTCGCGTCCACCACGGACGACCCTCCTCCGACGGAGCGCGGGGCCGGGTTGACCAGCGCCCTGACCAGCGCCGGCACGTCGTCACCGCCGAGCACGGGGTGCCGTGGGGTGGCGCGGTGCAGGGTGCCCCACCGCCACGACGTCGGGGCGCTGCCCAGCTGGGCGGTCAGCTCTCGGCGAGCGTTGACCAGCGCCCGGGACAGCACCTCGTCGCGGTTCTCGACGACGCGCGGCGTGGAGACGTCGTCCCACCACCGGGAGTCCGGAGAGTCGATGATCTGGCGGATCAGCTCCACCGAGCGGGAGTCTCCGCTCAGCTCGAAGGCCTCGGGCAGCTCGTCGGAGTAGGTGCGCATGAGCACCTCTGCCCAGACCGCGGCGAAGTACATCGCCGCGGCCGAGTCGGCGTCCATCTGCCTGTCCCAGTCGCGCAGCAGGGCCTGGCCGTCGGCGTCGAACCCGTCGCCGACGTCCTGCTCCAGCAGCAGCGGCACCAGCAGGTCCGCGGCGGCGGAGTGCTTGTCGATGGCGATGCGCTCCATGTCCGTGACCGTCACGCCGCCCTGCTCGATCGTCTCGAGCAGCAGGTCGCGGATCCGCTGGGAGCGGTAGCCGTAGTCCCAGTCCCTGGACAGGGGCGGGCCCACCCCAGCCGGGGTGACGGCCTGGTTCGCCGCGACGATGAACCCCTCCTCGGGGTCGAGCACGCGAGGCATGTCGGCGGGGTCGACGTAGCCCTGCCAGTCGTAGGCGCTGTCCCAGCCCGGCCGTGGCCAGGTGCCGTCGGACGGCAGCTCTGCGCCCACCACGTGGGCACGCACGGGGATGCGACCTGGGGCCTGGTAGCCGATGTGGCCGTCGGTGGTGGCGAACACGATGTTCTGCGACGGCACCTCGAACGCCGCCGCCGCGGCCTGGACGTCGGCGGCGTCGACCGCGGTGCTCAGGGCGAACACCGCGTCGGCGGTGACCCCGGGCTCGAGCGCCGTCCAGGCGAGCGCCACCTCGTAGGTCCCCCTGCCGCCGCCGAGCGGGACGGCGCTGACGGCGTCCATCCCGAGCACGTCGGAGACGATGGGCCCGTGCCCGGTGGTGCGGACCTCGATCGTCACCGGGTCGGCCCCGGCGATCTCGATGGTCTCCTCGCGCACCTGCATCGGCCGCACGACGCCGTCGACCAGGACCCCGTCACCGCTGACGACACGCTCGACGAAGAAGTCGGTGACGTCGGCGCCGAGGTTGGTCAGCCCCCAGGCCAGGGTCTGGTTGTGGCCGATGATGACGCCGGGGAACCCGGCGAAGGAGAAGCCGGAGACGTCGAACGGGCAGTCCTGGGACACCTCGGCGCAGCGCAGCCCGACCTGGGACCAGACGCCCGGCTGGGAGATCGCCAGGTGGGGGTCGTTCGCGAGCAGGGGCTTGCCAGACGCGGTGTGACGCCCGGACACCGCCCAGGAGTTGGACCCGACGCCCTCTCCGGTGCCCAGCAGGGGGGGCAGCGCGTCGAGGTTCTCGCGCGTCGACGCCAGCGCCGCCAGCACCGGCACGCTGGTCAGGTCGACGCTCTCGGGTGCTGCCGCGTACATGGTGATCGGGACGTCCGCCGTGGACAGGATCGGGGCGTTGACGTCCTCGGGGTAGGCGGGGAACAGCTGGTCGACCAGGGCCACGTCCTGCAGCGTCTGGTAGGCCGCGGCACGGGAGAGCTCGTCGTGGAAGCTGGAGCTCAGGTCCCAGGCCATCGCCTTGAGCCAGACCAGCGAGTCGACGGGCTCCCAGCGTTTCGGGGCGGAGATCGGGACCCGCAGGCCGAGGACGGTGTACTCCACGGCGACCTCGCGGGCCGAGCGTCCCGCCAGGTAGGCGTTGACACCGTCGGCGTAGGACTGAAGGTGCTGGCGGGTGGCTGGTCTGAGCAGCTCCCACTCCTGCTCGGCCACCTGACGCCAGCCCATGGTGCGCACCACCATGTCCGAGTGCAGCACCGCGTCGTGGGGCCCGACCAGCGCCGAGAGGGTGCCCGAGGCGGCGCGACGGCGGTAGTCCATGAGGAAGAAGCGGTCTTGGGCGTCGGTGTAGCCCTGGGCCAGGAACAGGTCGTGGGCCGACGAGGCGGTGATCGTCGGCACGCCACGGGCGTCGCGCAGCACGATGACCGTGTCGCTGAGGCCGGAGATCGTCAGCTCTCCCGCGTGGGTCGGCAGAGGGCGTCGGATCATCACCGCCGCGGTCCCGGCGACGCTCGCCAGGAGCAGAGCGAGGACGACCCCGAGGCTGATCAGCGCACGGCGGGCTACACGACGGCGGGTCATCGAAGCAGTCTATGACGGTGCGGGTGGCCGCTGGCAGGCCGAGCATCCTCGAGACGGGGCGCGGTGCGGCGTCGATGTCGCACCCGATCGGGTCTGGTCGCCCCCGAGGGGGCGCACGGCGACGAGGGCGGGATGTATCGTCTGCACCCGGAACCGCCGAGCGCCAGGGTGCGGGACGCCCGCTGGCGCGACCACAGGAGACGCTGACGTGCCGACCTACTCGTACCGCTGCACCGCGTGCCAGCACGCCTTCGACATCCAGCAGGCCTTTCACGACGACCCGTTGACGGTGTGCCCGTCGTGCGAGGGCCTGCTGCGCAAGGTGTTCTCCCCGGTGGGTGTGGTGTTCCGTGGGTCGGGCTTCTACCGCACGGACGCCCGGGGCTCTGGTGGTGGCTCGTCGATGCCCGCGAGCGGGTCGTCCTCGTCGGGCACCTCCTCCTCGTCGAGCACCTCGTCCTCGTCAGGCTCGTCGTCGTCCTCCTCGTCCTCCTCGTCCTCCTCGACGCCTGCCACGACGACCACGGGCTGAGGTCGTCACCACCCGTCCCCAGCCCCTGGTGGCCTGTCGACGCTCGCGCGACGCTCGTGGCCTGATCCGCCCGGGCGCCGGGGGCACCTAGCCTCGCCGAGGTGTCGACCCTTCACCCCCCACCGTTGCCCCCGCCGCGTACCGGGTGGCGCGTCCAGGCCCGAGCCCTGGTCTGGCGATACCGCCTCCCCGTCGCCGCGGTCCTGCTCACCCTCGCCGCGCTCACCGCGGCCAGCGCGCTACGTCCTCTCCCGGCGGGCAGCGTCCAGGTGGTCGTGGCCGCCCGAGATCTCGTCGCCGGGCAGACGCTGACCCTCACCGACCTGCGCAACGTCTCGGTGCCTCGAGCCGCGGCACCTGAGGGCTCGGCGGTCTTGCTCACCGACGTGGCGGGCCGTGCGGTGGTCGTGGACCTGCCCGCGGGCACCCCGCTGAGCACGAGCCTGCTCGTCACCACGCCGTACGGGCCGCCAGGCACCGTCGTGGCCACGGTGCGGCTGGCCGACCCCCAGATGGTCGCGCTCCTGTCCCCCGGCGACCATGTCGACGTCCTGGCCGCACCGGCGGTCGGCGGTGCGGGCACCGTCGTGGCACGACGCGCCCTGGTGCTGCCCTCCCCGGAGCGCGGCGCCGCCCCTGGGCTGCTCGGGGCGTGCGGCGAGAGCCCCACCGCCGTAGTGCTCGCCGTCGACCCCGAGGAGGTCTACGCCCTGTCCGGCGCCGTCGACGCCACCCTGAGCGCCTTCGTCGTGCCCTAGTCTCGTTGCCATGGTCTCGTCACCGTCCCCCACCCACGGAGAAGGAACGACCACCCCCGCCGCGCTGGTCGGCAACCTCTCGTGACGAACCGTCGGCGGGCTGTGCGGCGAGCAGGGACGGTCGGCGGGGACGCCCCGCTGCGCCACGTCCTGCCGGCGGTGCAGCAAGAGACGGTGCAGCGGGAAGCCGCACCAGACCCGGCACGAGCGACATCCGGCACGGCACCGACGCGAGACGGGACGGCCCTGACCACCGGGGGCGACCACCCGGCGACGGCGTCGCGCGCGGCCGACGACACCGACCACGGCTGGGGCGAGCCGCCCGACCGGTCGGACGAGCACCTGCTCCGAGAGCGCCCCCCGCACTGGTAGCTCGCGCCCCAGCACCTCCCCGTGCGAACACCTCCCGACGACCGCACCCCTGACCGATACCCGGTCGGGTATCTTCGTCAGGTGATCGCACGGGAGCACCTGAGGCAGGCCGGGCAGGCGTGGCGGGCCTGGCCGACGCGTCGGCACGTCGTGTCGGCCCTGGCCGCGGTCGGGACTCTCCTGGTGGTGGCCGTGCCGACCGCCATGATCCCGAACCCGGTGTTCGGGCGGGACATCGGCGTGACGGCCTGGGCGTGGCCGACGCTCGTGGTGACCGCGCTGCTCTCCGGGCTGGTGTTCGCCACCTACGTCTCCGCCCCGCGTTCCGCGACCGCACCCGACAACCCCCGCTCGGGCCGGGCCGGCATGGTCGGGGCCTTCCTCACCTACCTGGCTGTCGGCTGCCCGGTGTGCAACAAGCTCGCCCTCGTCGCCCTCGGCTACGCCGGCGCGATCCAGTGGTTCGCACCCGTCCAGCCCTGGCTCGCCGGCGCCGGGATCGCCCTGCTCGCCTACGCCCTGGTCCGCCGCCTCTCCGGCGAGGTCGCCTGCCCGCTCCCACGGCAGCCCCAGCCCACCGCCGTGTGACCACCTGACAGGCATCGGCAGAGGTCACGCACCCCCAGCACGACCGTTCTCGTCCCAGGAACGACGGGCACCCGGCTGATCCTCCTGGTGCTCTCTGACGGCGGACGCACCGTCTGAGACCTTCGTCTCCTCAGCGCCCTTCTCAGCACCCCACCCTGGGGAGCAGCACCGAGCAGGGACTTGTGTCGCGGGGCTCGCGTCTACGACACTGGTTCGTGACGGAGCTTCCCTGCTGGCCACACACCCCGGCGGGTCGAGGCACCGTCCGACGGGGCGCGCCGCCTATCCCCCCCGTGTGGCGCGCTCCGTCGCCCCGTCCGGGGCTCAGGCCTGACGGGCGGACTGGGCCTCTGCGCGGCGTGCCACCCGGGCGAAGGAATCGCTCGGGTCTAGCGTGCTGCGTGTGAATGTCTCTGGTGTGAACGTGCCGGGTGCGAGCGCGCCTGCGCACACCCCGGCGTCGGACCACGACCAGCCCGAGACCGACGAGACCCGCCCCGTCGCGCTGGTCTCCACCCTGTCGCGCAGCGAGCTGGTCGACAAGGCCGTGGCCGCATGGCGCGAAGCCCTGGTCGACGAGGCCGGCGGCTCAGCCCGCAGCGACATCGACCTGCTCGCCGACGCCGCGCTCGACCTGACGTCCGCGCACCCCTCGGGCATGGCCCAGCTGTTCGCCGGGCGACCCACCAGGCTGTCGAACCTGGTGCGCGACGGTGTGACCCTCGCGACGGCCCGTCGTCGTGCCCGCGCCGTGGCGGCACGGGCCGACGTCACCACGCAGCGCTACGGCCTGGCACCGACCTCGCTGGCCATCGGCGTGGCGACCTGGACGGTCAATGCTGAGACCACGCAGACCGACGACGTCGGGGCCCTGGCCGCGGCGACGTCCTCCACCCCGACGGTCCCCTCCTGCGACGCCACGGCCGAGCCTGCCGACCCTCCGCAGACGGTCCGGGTGCCGGTGCTGCTGCGCCCGGTCACCGTCCAGGCCCGCGGGTCGGCGCAGAGCGACTACGAGCTCACCCTGGAACCCACCGTCGAGGTGAACCCGGTGCTGGCCCGCACCCTGCGGGCGCGGGGCGCTCTGCTCGACCCGACGTCGCTGGCAGCGGCGACGTTCGCTGACGGCGGGTTCGACCCGCGCGCGGCGCTCGCGCGCCTGACCGCCCTGGGCGAGGCGGTGCTCCCTGACTTCGAGCTGGTGGACCGGCGGGTGGTCGGGACGTTCGTGCACCCCGGTCAGGTGCTCGTGGACGACCTGGACGGGCTGGCCGGGCTGGACCGTCACGAGGTGGTCGCGGCCCTGGCCGGCGACGAGGACGCCATCGCCGAGCTCGCTGCTGACCTGCCCGCCCCACCCCACGGCGACCGGGACCTGACGACCGAGCGCGGCGTCGGTGATCTGGACGACGCGCAGCGACACGTGCTGGACGTGGTCGCCTCGGGTGCGCACGTCTTCGTGGACGCCCCGACCGGGGCCGACGTGGCCGGGACTGTCGCCGGGATCGTCGCCGAGGCCGCCGCCGCCGGCAAGACGGTGCTGTACGTGCCGGGCAGCCGGCGCGGCACCTTGGCGCTGCACGGCGCGCTGGCCCGGCTCGGCCTGGACGACCTGCTGCTGGACGTGCCGGGCGGCCCGAGCTGGCGGGTCACCATGACCAGGCGTCTGCTGGGTGCGATGACGCTGGCCGAGCCCGAGATCGACGCCGACGCGCTGACCGGCCTGCAGCAGCAGACCACGGCCCTGCGTGACCAGCTCGCCGCGTACATCACCGCTCTGCACACGCCCCGCGAGCCGTGGGGGGTGTCGGCGTTCGACGCGTTGCAGCACCTGGCGGCGCTGACCGCGTCACGCCCGGTGCCTCGCACCAAGGCACGGCTCAGCACCGAGGCCGCGCGCGTCATCGACACCGACCGGCGTGCCGAGCTGGGGGCTGACCTGCGCCGCGCGGGCGAGCTGGGCGCGTTCACGGTGCGTCCGAGCGACACCGCCTGGTACGGCGCCGACCTGCACACGGACACCGATGCCGAGGTCGCTCTGCGGCGGGTGGAACGCCTGCTGGACACCCACCTGCCCGCGCTGACCGAGCGCCGCGACCAGGTCGCCGCCGAGACGGGGCTGACCCCGGCCGAGTCGCTGACGGCCTGGGCCGAGCAGCTGCGGGTGCTGTCTGACGTGTGCGCGTCTCTCGACGTGTTCTTGCCCGAGGTGTTCGAGCGCAGCCCCGCCGACATGGTCGCCGCCACGGCACCGAAGGCGTGGCGGGCCGCTCACCATGTGGAGATGACCCGTTGGGCGCGGCGTCGGCTGCGCAAGCAGGCCAAGGACATGGTGCGCCCGGGCCGCCCGGTCACTGACCTGCACGTGGCCCTGCGCGAGGTGGAGACCCGCCGCGAGGCGTGGCGCACGCACTGTCCCGCCGGTGGCTGGCCGCGCCTGCCGGAGAGCTTCGAGCTGATCGAGGACGAGTTCGCCACGGTGCGCCGCGACGTGGAGGCGCTCGAGGCCGTGCTGCCCAGCCACGGGCGGCGGCTGTCAGACCTGCCGCTGAACGAGCTGACCGACCGGTTGAGCCTGCTGCGTTTCGACGCCAGGTCGCTGAAGGGCCTGCCCGAGCGGACCACGTTGCTGGCGAAGGCCGAGGCGGCGGGGCTGGGCCCGCTGATCGAGGACCTGCGTCAGCGCGCCGTGACCCCTGGGCTGGCGGCGCCCGAGCTCGACCTGGCCTGGTGGAGCACGGTGTTCGAGCAGGTGCTCAACCTCGACCCGGCGCTCGCCGGGTACGACGGCGCGACTCTCGAGGCGCTGTCGGAGCAGTACGCGGCCCTGGACCGGGAGCTGGTCGCGACCCGTTCCGCCCCGCTGCTGCGCGACGTGGTGACCGGGCTGCAGACCCGTCTGCGTCGCCACCGCGAGCAGGGCGAGTCGCTGTTCGTGGAGATGGTCGAGGAGTCGATGGGCTCTCTGCGCGAGGCCAGCGACAAGTACCCGGACGTCGCCCGGTACCTGCGCCCGGTGCTCGCCGCCAGCCCCATGCTGGTGCCCGCCGTGGCACCGCCAGCCCGGCAGGCAGACCTGGTGGTGGTCGACGCCGCCGGGCACCTGCCGACGGAGGTCGCGGTGCCGGCGCTGGCCCGTGGCCGGCAGGTGGTGGTGGTCGGGGACGCCCGGTGCGCGTCGCGCAGCGCCGTCCGCGAGCTGGCGCAGGTGCTGCCTGTCGTGCCGCTGCGGGCCGACGGGGCCCGGCGTGACCCGCACCTGACCGCGTTCCTCGCGGCGCACGGCTATGCGGGGGTGCTCACCCCGGTGCCGCTGCCCGACGCGACCCCCCTGGTCACGCTGCGCCTGGTGGACGGCCGGGGGATGCCGGACGGGGCGGCGGGCATCGTGGACTCGACCCGCGCGGAGGTCGACGCGGTGGTCGAGATGGTGCTCACCCACACCCTGACCCGCCCTGACGAGTCGTTGGCGGTGGTCACCGCGACCTTCCGGCACGCCGACGCGGTGCGGGACGCGGTGCTCGCCCAGGTGCGGGAGAACCCGAGGCTGGCGGCGTTCTTCGACGCGGGACGCGCCGAGCCCTTCGTCGTGGTGGATCTTCCCTCGGTGGCCGGCCTGACCCGTGACGCCGTGGTGCTGTCGCTGGGCCTGGGCCGCACCCCGCACCGGCGTGTGCTGCACACCTTCGGCCCGATCTCCGAGCCCGGTGGGGACGCCCTGCTGCTGGACGCGCTGGGCTCGGCCCGGCACCGGCTGGACGTGGTCTCCTGCTTCAGCGCCGACGACCTGGACCACCAGCGGGTGCGCAGCGGGGGCCCGAGGCTGCTGGCCGACCTGCTGGACTTCGCCCGCCGCCGGGGCGAGGGCGAGACCGAGGTGAACACCGACACGGTCGGCAACAACGACGGCGCACCGACGGCCGGTGCTGACCCTCTGCTGCTGGACATCGCCGAACGGCTGTGGCGCCACGGCCTGGACGTCGAGCTCGACCACGGCCTGCCCGGCGGGGTGCACATCCCGCTGGTGGTGGGGCACCCGGCCCTGCCGGGCCGCTTCTTGGTGGCGGTGCTCACCGACGACGAGGCGTACGTCGCCGAGCCCTCCGTGCGCACCCGTGACCGCCTGGTGGCCGACCGTCTGAGGGCGCTGGGCTGGACCGTGGTACGGATCTGGTCGGCGGCGGCCTTCCTCGACCCTCAGGCCGAGGTGGACCGGGTGCGCCGGGCTCTGCACGCCCTGCTGCCCGCGGAGATGGGCATGCCCCCGACCCGACAGCTGCCCGCTCACGCCGCCAGCTCGATGATGGAGGCGTTCACACCGACCAGGCAGCTGGACATCCCCGACGTCGCCCCGCTGTCTGGCCGACCGTTCACGGTCGACCTCCCGGTGTACGCCTCGATGCTGGGCCCCGAGACACTCGTGGCGACGAGCGCGCTCTCTTCCACGGCTCCAGCCACGTCCCCGGTGTATGCCGAGCTGGTGAAGGCGTACCCGTCGCTGGAACCGGTCGAGGTCGAGCCCGAGGTGAAGGCGAAGGACGAGCCGCTGCCGCCTCTCACCTCCCCGTTGTACGCCGACCTGGTGAGGTCGCACCCGTCGCTGGGAAGGACCGAGGCTGAGGGCGCATCTGCCCACGCCGCACCGCCCCAGGACGCCGCCTCGTCGACCGTCCAGCCAGCACACGACCCGGATGCCTTCGCACCGGTCGACCTGCTCGCGGGCTCGAGCCTCGAAGAACCAGTCGGCTCGGCCCCGACGGCCAGCCCGACCCACGAGGCCGAGCCGACGCGAGCCACGGACACGTCCGACCAGCCTGAGCCGAAGGCCGAGCCGAGCCAGACAGCGCCCGAGGCCTCCACCGAGAGCCAGGACGTCCCGCTCGAGCCCGCTCAACCGTCGCTGGTCCTGCCCGCAGCCGCCCGCCCCGACGTGCCTCACGGCCTGGCCATCGGCGCCTACAGCGACGACCAGCTCGACGCCCTGGCCGCGTGGCTGCTCTCCGACGGCCAAGAACGCACCCACGCGATGCTGTCCGCCGAGCTGCGCACCGAGCTGGGCATCACCCGCCGCAGCAAGCGGACCAACACCGTCATCCGCGCCGCCGTGATCCGCGCCCTCGGCTGAGACCGCCCAGAACCGTCGCCTGCTCGGTCGCGGCCAGGCGACGGTCGCCTTCACTCACCTCTGGTGTGCGCGCCAGCTCTCGACCGTCAGGCCTGGGACCCTGGAGAACTCGTCGGTGTTGGCGGTGATCACCGTCATCCCGAGGGCCAGGGCGTGCCCGGCGATCTGGACGTCGTAGGGACCGATCGGGGTTCCTGCGGACAGCAGGGAGGCGCGGACGACAGCAGCCTGCTCGGCGGCGGCCATGTCGAAGTCCACGGTGCGGACGAGGGTGAGCAGAGCCTCGATCTGGGCGCGGTTGCCCACAGGGTCGGCGGAGCGTTCAGCCCCGCACACCAGCTCCATCACGCTCACGGTCGAGGCGAAGACCTGACCCTGAGCAGCGGCGAACCGCTCGGCCGCGAGCCTGTCCTTCGCTCGCAGCAGGTCGACCAAGGTGCAGGTGTCCAGCAGGTAGCCCGTCACAGGTGGACGCGTTCGGCGTCGGGACCCTGGTATCGCCCCTCGCTCATGAAGTCGTCGGTGACGCCCTGTGTGCGCGCGAACCACTCGTCCCAGGTCGGCACCACCGGGGTGACGAGCCGGGATGTCCCCACGGTGGTGATCCTCACACGGGTGACCGACTCGGGGAACGCGATGGCCTTGGGCAGACGCACCGCCTGGGTGCGGTTGGAGCGGAACACAGTGGTCTCGGTGCTCATCGTCCCTCCTGGCGGTTCGATCTCATGGATATTCTTTATGGATATACACGATAGCACGACGCTCGAGCCATGCACAGGCGGTGAGGCTGCCGCTCAGGCGGTACGCACAGCCGCCGGGATGGCGGCGGCGCGCAGGTAGACGGTGGCGAGAAGCGCGAGGGTCAGGGGCACCACGATGGCCCAGCCCCAGGAGAGCGCATCGAGGTGGCCGAACAGGTCGACGTAGCCGAGCAGGTGGTCGGGCACCTCCTGGCGGGAGGCGATGACGATCCCAGCGACCATCAAGACGACGCTGGGCAGCGCACCGCCGAGTGCCACCCACCCCGTGACCGAGCCACGAGGGGCATCCTGGTCGACGTGCCGGGAGTAGTCGCCCGCCCAGAACAGCCACGGCACGACGAGCACGGCACACACCAGCAGCCCGATCCCTACAGGCAGCGACCAACCTGAGGGGGCGCCGACCGGATCGATGACCTCACCCAGACCACCCCAGGCCAGCGCCGCCACCACGCTCCCCCACACCAGCACCGCCACTGCCAGCCCCACGAAGAGGTTCGCCATCGCAGACGGCTTCCACGTGTAGGGCACAGCAGACGACGGCCGTACGCTCGCGGCGGACCTGCCCCAGCTGCTGCTCGTCAGCCCGACCAGGGCGACAGCGACACAGACCACGACGGCGACCATCAGGGCATCCACTCCTGTCCAGCCGAGCGTGCTGAACACCTCCCTCAGCGCCAACCACCCGACGAACCCGAGAACTACCAGCTCGACAGCGACGAACAGCACCTTCAGCAGAGCCCATACCGCCCTCGCAACCATCGCCGGACGGTCTCCCAACCTCCGACGGCCCCCCTGTGTCGCCTCTGGTGCCGGGGCCGAGAGCACACGGAACCATGCGCCAGCGCGCCGTTTCCCCCTCCGTTCCACGACGACACCGAGCACGACGAAGGAGAGGACAGCAGCACCCACCCCCACCCAGAGGGACCACTTGAGACTCAGCCCAGCGCGAGGCAACCACAGGCCCACCAGGAACGGGACCACCGTGAGCTGACCGACGAACCACGGCCGGAACAGGGCAAGGGCCGGGGTACCAGGAACCTTCTGGTCGTCACCAGGGGCGTCGACCACCTATACCACCTCTTTTCTAGACCGCTTCGACGAATTTTCTGCAATCGTCACGACGTACTGGCAGAGCTCTTTGGTCTTGGTCACCACCGCAAACTCGCCCTGCCCAGCCACAGACACTCCGTCTAAGAAAATAGTTCGAGCCGCCTGCTGGCGGCAAAAGATGACGCCTGACGGAGCCATCGGATTAAAGGATTCAAGATTCAAGATTGAGCCAAAAAGCAGGGCGGACCCCAGCCCAGCCCCCAGCCCAGAAAAGGCTGCGGCGGAGGTCGGGGCCCGCGAGCGAGGAAGGCAGCACCCCCAAGGCGTAGATTGGGTAGCTGCCAGGCGAGCGCAACCACCAGAAGCTCACAGCGCCGTCCGGTCCACGCGCGTCCACATCTACTTCGCCCAAGACAAAGGGGGAGCCCTCCGGGAACACCTCTTCCCATTTGAGCAAGAAGATCGTCTCGTCGTCCCGCTTGTCTTTTGCGAGCGCCTCGCCTCTCTGCTCGTTCTTTGCCTTCTCGTCCCAGTTCTGAAACTTCTCTGGCCCAGCCCAGTCGGTCTCAGTCGTCGTGGTGACTGTGAGCACGGCATCTCGAACGTCAGCCGGAAGGTGGTCGTCGGCGAAGTCGGTGCGCAACCAGTGCCGCAGCGTCGAGTCTCTCCACAGGGCTCCCTTGAGCTCGGCACCCGGCTTCGCGTCTCTCCACTCGGAAAAACTGTGAGCCTCGCTGTCATACTGCATGGCGTCCACCATGCCCTCGGACAGCAACAGCGCACGGGGCACCTCTCCCTCGAACGAGGCGAGCGCTTCTTCCCGGGCTGCGATGGCCCTGTCGATCCCGCTCATCCGCTCCCGGTCGCCCTCATTCTCGCCGTCGAGACCAGAGCGCTCCTTTCTGAGGTCTTCTATCTCCTGCTTCAATCGCTCGTCGTCGGTGACGACCCACCACCAGTGCTTGCCCAGCTTGACGACGCGCAGGTCGCCCGTTTCCCAGGCCGATTTGCCCGCGACCCGGCCCTGCGGGCTCCTGATCCACTCCAACGTCTGGACGAGGTCCATGTCTTGGCGCGCCCGATATTCGTGGTTCCACCGGCTGTTGTGCCTGTCGAAGGACTGGTGGGGGTGGCCCCACATGCTGAGGTACAGCGGCAGACGCTCTCGGCCCTCAGGCAGTTTCACGACCCGGCGGGCCTGATCGAGCACCTTGGTGCCCCTCAACGACATACCGCCTCGAAGAGCCTCCACAGGGGTCGAGGTGCTGCCGAACAGCCACCGCAGCTTCCCCTCGGCGGCCGACGTCTCTGCCTTGTCTGCTGGCCAGTCCTGTTCGCTGCACAGCCACTCGTGCGCCTCGGGGTAGAACGCCTGGACGGCTGAGAGGACAGCGACGGCCTCGGGGCGGTAGTCGCCCCACAGACCGGTCTCGCCGAAGGAGCTGCTCGTGAGCTCGTGGTTGACGATGAAAACGTTGCACAGGCGCACCGTCTCGCGCACAGAGGCTGAGCGGGCGGCCAGGATCTCCTTCAGGATGTCAGCGACCTTCTGGATCTGCGGTACGTCCAGCCGGTGGTCGGGCGGGGGCTTCGTGCTGTCGCCTCCCGCGTTGCCGCTCTCCCACCCGAAGCATTCCTTCAGCATCCGCACGACGAAGTGGCCGTACTGTTCCTTCTCCAGCGGGGGGACGTAGAACGGGTAGTTGATGATCTTGTTGAGGCGATCCTCTCCCAGGCTTTCCCCTCGGTGCCCCGCCCCCTGGGAACCGTCATCCTGGGCATCGTCGCGCTGGGCGCGCAGCTTGGCCGAGTTGACCCCGACGACGAAGACGCACCGGGAGTGGTCGAGGTAGGTCTTGATGTCGTCGAGCAGACGCCGGGCCACTTTGTCGTCGTCGCACCTGTCGAGGTCGTCGATGAAGATGATGATCTTGCCCCTGTCGGCGCGTTTGGCGAGCAGGTTCACGATCTCGGTGAAGGCCTCGCGCTTGCGCACCTGGTCTTCCTGGACGGCGAACAGGTCGCGGTTGACCCGCTCGACCGACTGGCGCCAGGCGGTCAACGGGCCACCGACCGCCGCGACCGGCTGCCCGGCCTTCTCCAGCGCCGGGCCGATGGCGTCCCGAAGAATCCGGAACCACTTGCGCATGCGCCACCGGTTCCACAACGACGGGCGCAGCATCCGGCGGGCCTCTTGCAGCAGCGCCACCGCCGGGTCGGTGTCGTTCTGGTGCTCCCAGGCGTTGAACCACACGGTGCGACGCCACCGCAGGTCGTCCTCGCCGGCGGGCTCCGACACCGGTGCCCCGCGAGGCGGTCCGGCCAGCGGGCGACCGTCACGCGGCGGGTCCAGCCGCCACCGCACCCGTTTCATGATGGACGACTTGCCCGACCCCCAGCCCCCGTACACCCCCAGCGTGAACGGTGCCTGCACCTCCTCCACGAGGCCCACGATGCGATCCACCAGCGCACCCCGGTCCAAGGCGTCGATCACGGTAGGGCTGTCGTTGCTGATCGTCGCCCACCGAGCCACCGCACACCTCCTGTCTGCCATCGTGCCGACCTCAGCTTATCGGGCTACCGCACGACACGGAAGCGTGAAATCGGGGGCGGCGAACCCACAGCACGCCTGGCCCCCGGCGCCAGCGACAGCGCTGCCCGAGGGTGTCGTCGATCACACAGGCTGAGGGACCTCCTTGCCCACCCTCAACGGACAGACTACAATTCTGGTCTATGAGCGTTGTGCTGCCCTTGGCCGAGGCGAAGGCTCGCCTCTCGGAGATCGCCGACGAGGTCTTCCGCACGCATGATCGTGTCAACGTCACGCGGAACGGCCGCAAGTACGTCGTGATCATGTCAGCCGAGGACTTGGAGTCCATGGAGGCGACGCTCGAGCTGCTCTCAGACCCGGACGCGCAGGCCCGGATCGCCCAGGCGGAAGAGGATGTCGCACACGGCCAGACCACCACGCTCGACGAGATGGCCGCCCTGATGGCCGAGCGCCGCCGCCATGCCCGGTGACGACCGCTACGAGGTCGTCCTGGCTCCAGGCGCACGCCGAGCCCTGTCCGAGACGCTCCCGCCCTCGGCCGCGTTCGCCGCGTACGAGTTCGTCGCTGGCCCGCTCGCGGACAACCCACGCCGGGTAGGCGCCCCTCTGCGAGCCCCCTTCGCGGGTTACTACCGCGCACGGCGGGGCGAGTACCGAGTCCGATACCGGATCGACGAGGAACAGCGCCGCGTCATCGTCGTCGACATCGACCACCGTCGCGACGCCTACCACGCCTAGACGCACCCCGGTCCACGGGGGCGTCGCCTCAGACCAGCGCCGTCCCGTACTGCGCGAAAGCGGCGTCTGACGTCATCACGGCGAGGTCTTCGACGAGCGCCTGGGCGACGATGAGGCGGTCGAACGGGTCGCGGTGGTGCCAGGGCAGCGTGCGCAACGCCTGGGCATGGGAGGCGGTCAGCGTCAGCTCTTCATAGCCGGAGCGGGCCAGCACCGCCACATACTCGTCGGGCATGTCGAGCTTGCCCAGCGACGCCTTGATCGAGATCTCGGCCACCGACACCGAGGAGAAGAACACGTCGTTGCTCGGGTCCAGCAGCAGGTCTCGCCAGGCGGGCGTGAGCCGCGACGAGGACACGGTCGCCCAGATCAGCACGTTGGTGTCGAGCAGGACCCGGCTCATGCGCCGTACCAGTCTGCGAGATCGGCATCGGTGAGATCGTCCCAACCGTCAGGCACCCGGCCCTGGCCGTCGAGCATCCCCACCTGTCGGGTCGGCCGGGGCCGTGGTGGCACCAGACGTGCGACCAGCCGTCCATGCCTGGTGATCCCGATCTCTTCCCCTCGCTCGACCCGCACCACGAGCCGCGACAGAGAGGTCTTGGCCTCGTAGATGGGCACATCCTGGGTCGGCATGGCTCCATCGTATCGATATTTGACCAGACCTGACTAGACCAGACCCTGTCCATCCGTGTCTTGTCGCCTCAGACGCTCCCGACCAGCCGTCGCGAACCAGTCCCGCCGAGCCTCCGCGCGCGTCTGGAGGAAGATGGGGGCATGGTGACGACCGCTCCGGGGGATGTCGAGATCGTCTCGCGGGTTCATGGTGGGGCGGTGCGGGCGTTGGCGGCTCGGGCCGCGCGGGTCGACGGGGTGGCACCGCTGGACGAGGCGACGCTGCTCACCACGCGGGGCGGTGCTCGGGCGACGCACCTGGTGGTGCGGCGCGGGCGTCGGCTGGTCGGGTATGGGCAGGTGCGCGACGACGGGGCGACGTCTGTCGCCGAGGTGGTCGTGGACCCGGGGTGGCGTCGTCGCCGGATCGGGTCGGCTCTGCTGGACAAGGCGCTGGAGACGGCGGGCGGGACGGTGGAGGTCTGGGCGCACGGGGACCTGCCGGCCGCGCGGGCGCTGCTCGCCACGGTCGGGGCACGGCCGGTGCGCGAGCTGTGGGTGATGGGGCGCGACCTCGGGCATGTCGCCGGGAGCGAGGGCTCCCCCCGTGGCACAAGCGGCGACGCTGCCGCGCTGCCGACGGGGGTGGTGCTGCGGTCGTTCCGTGTCGGGGTGGACGAGGCGGCCTGGTTGGCGGTCAACGCCCGCGCCTTCGCCGACCATCCCGAGCAGGGCCGCATCACGCTGAGCGATCTGCGAGCCCGCGAGCGCGAACCGTGGTTCTCCGCTGACGGGTTCCTGCTCGCGTCCTTGGACGAGCGGCTTCTCGGGTCGGTGTGGACCAAGGTGCACGCCCCTGGTGCGATGGGTGCCGGAGGCGTCGGGGAGATCTACGTGCTCGGGATCGACCCGGACGCGCAGGGCATGGGTCTGGGCCGGGCGTTGACCGAGGCCGGGCTCGCGCACCTGGCCAGGCTGGGCGTGAGCCGTGCGGCGTTGTTCGTGGACGCGGGCAACACCGTGGCCGTGGCCACCTACCGAGCCGCCGGGTTCACCCGTGAGACCGTCCACACCCGCTACCGCCTCACCGCGGACCGCAGCCGCTGAGACGCGTACCAGACAGACGCCGGCAAGCGTCGCACCAGCACCGAGAGCGTCTCACCGACCGCCCGCTGATCGCGCCCCGTCGACACGCACCGTGCGACCCGCTGCCCGACGTGCGAGACGGTAGGTCCACAGACCGATCATGCGGCCGCGTGTGATGACACCATGGGGGCATGACCGGAGCCCTGCCGCTCGGCGACGAGCTGGCCGCCCACATCGCCGAGCACGTCGCGGACGTCCCGACCCCTGACCTGGCGACCCAGGACCTCGCCCCGCTGCCGTCCGACCGGTTCGGCGACCGCGAGCTGTCGTGGCTGGCGTTCAACCAGCGGGTGCTCGAGCTGGCCGAGGACACCGACGTGCCGCTGCTGGAGCGGGTGCGGTTCCTGGCGATCTTCGCCTCGAACCTCGACGAGTTCTTCATGGTGCGTGTCGCGGGGCTCAAGCGTCGCATCGCCACCGGTCTGGCGGTCACGTCGGCCGCCGGCCAGTCCCCCCGGGAGGTGCTGGAGGCGATCAGCACCGAGGCCCAGCGGCTGATGGCCCGGCACGCCGCCGTGTTCACCGACCAGGTGCAGCCCGCGCTGGCCACCGAGGGCATCACCATCGTGCGCTGGTCTGACCTGGGTACCAGCGAGCAGGAGCGGCTGACCAAGTACTTCCGCAAGCGCCTGTTCCCGGTGCTCACCCCGCTCGCGGTCGACCCGGCGCACCCGTTCCCCTACATCTCCGGGCTGTCGCTGAACCTCGCGATCAGCCTGGTCAACCCGACCAGCGGCAAGGAGCACTTCGCCCGCGTCAAGGTGCCGCCCCTGCTGCCGCGCTACCTCGCGGTGGACGCCAAGGGCAAGCCGTCGGTGCCCGACGAGCACAGCGCCGCTCGCGAGCGGGGGCCCATCTCGTTCGTCCCGATCGAAGACGTCATCGCCGAGCACCTGTACTACCTGTTCCCCGGCATGGAGGTGCAGGAGTTCCACACCTTCCGGGTCACTCGCAACGAGGACGTCGAGGTCGAGGAGGACGACGCGGAGAACCTCCTCAAGGCCATGGAGAAGGAGCTGCTGCGACGGCGCTTCGGCCCGCCGGTGCGCCTGGAGCTGGCCGCGGGCACCAGCGACCGGGTGCGCAAGCTGCTCACCCGCGAGCTGAGGATCGGCCCGGAGGACGTCTACGACCTGCCTGCCCCGCTGGACGCCGTCGGCCTGAACGTCATCGCGGACCTGGACCGGCCCGAGCTGCACTACCCCCCGTTCGTGCCGACCACCCACCGGCACCTGGCCGAGGTCGAGTCGGCCACCCCGACGGACATCTTCGCCGCGATCCGGGCCCGTGACGTCCTGCTGCACCACCCGTACGACTCGTTCTCCACCTCGGTGCAGCAGTTCTTGGAGCAGGCGGCGGCCGACCCGGCAGTTCTCGCCATCAAGCAGACGCTGTACCGCACGTCGGGCGACTCCCCCATCGTGGACGCGCTGATCGACGCCGCCCAGGCGGGCAAGCAGGTGCTCGCCCTGGTCGAGATCAAGGCGCGCTTCGACGAGCAGAACAACATCGAGTGGGCCCGCAAGCTCGAGCAGGCCGGGGTGCACGTGGTGTATGGCATCGTCGGGCTGAAGACCCACTGCAAGCTGTCGCTGGTGGTGCGGCAGGAGTCGGACGGCCTGCGGCGGTACTCGCACGTCGGCACCGGCAACTACCACCCGAAGACCGCCCGGCTGTACACAGACCTGGGGCTGCTGACCTGCGACCCGGAGGTCGGCCAAGACCTGACCCGCCTGTTCAACCAGCTGTCGGGGTACGCCCCGCGCAGCCGCTTCCAGCGCCTGCTGGTGGCCCCGCGTCAGATCCGCACCGGGCTCATCGAGCGGATCGAGCGCGAGGCCGCCGCGGCCCGTGCCGGGCACGAGGCCTGGATCAAGATCAAGGTCAACTCCATGGTGGACGAGGCCGTCCTCGACGCGCTGTACCGGGCGTCGGAGGCCGGGGTGCCCATCGACATCAACGTGCGCGGCATCTGTGCCCTGCGCGCTGGGGTGCCCGGCCTGAGCGAGACCATCCGGGTACGGTCGGTGCTCGGCCGGTTCCTGGAGCACTCCCGCATCTTCGCCTTCGCGAACGCCGTGCCGAGCCCAGAGGACGAGCTCGTCGGCCCGGAGGTGCTGATCGGCTCGGCCGACCTCATGCACCGCAACCTCGACCGCCGGGTCGAGGCCCTGATCCGCATCACAGCGCCTGACCACATCGAGCAATGCCTGGAGCTGGTGGACCTCGGGGTGGCCGACTCCACCTCGTCGTGGTGGTTGGAGCCTGACGGCACCTGGACCCGTCATCACCGTGACGAGCAGGGGCAGCCGCTGGTCGACCTCCAGGCCCTGCTCATCGCGCGTCAACGCCGGCCGCGCCGGTGAGCGCCCCGACGAACGGGGTCGTGCGCGCGGCGGGGGCCCTGGTCTGGCGCGTGCGCACCGGGCACCTCCAGGTCGCCCTGGTGCACCGCCCCCGCTACAAGGACTGGTCGTGGCCGAAAGGCAAGGTAGAGCCCGGGGAGTCGCTGGTCGCGACCGCGATACGCGAGGTCGGCGAGGAGACCGGGCTGGACGTCGTGCTCGGCGTCCCGCTGCCCGGGCTGTCGTACATGGCGAGCGGGCAGCCCAAGCAGGTGCACTACTGGGCCGCTCAGGTCGCCGGGCGCTGCGACGCGGCGATGGCCGCCCGCACCCCGGTGCCCCGCACCGGCACCGACGAGATCGACGACGTGCAGTGGTTCGGCACCGACGAGGCCGCCCGCAGGCTCACCCGGCGCTCCGACCGCGAGCCGTTGCGAGCCCTGGACGACGCTCACCGTGACGGGACGCTGGCCACCAGGGCGCTGATGGTCGTCCGCCACGGGCGTGCCCGCAAACGCGCCGCCTGGTCAGGCACCGAGCAAGACCGCCCGCTGACCCCCGTGGGCCAGACCCAGGCGTCGGCGCTGGCACCGTTGGCGTCGGCCTTCGGTGTGTCGCAGGTGGTGACCAGCCGCTGGGAGCGCTGCCTGCAGACGGTGCAGCCGTACACGCGCGCCAGCGGGCTGAGCGCGCAGGTCAGCGACCAGCTCACCGAGAAGGCCCACGCGCAGTCTCCCGCACAGGTCGCCGCCGAGGTCCAACGGCTGCTGACCGCCGGCGAGGACTCCCTGCTGTGCACCCACCGTCCGGTGCTGCCCACCGTGCTCGACGTGCTGGCCGCCCACGCCTCCCGCCCCGTCGCGGACTCCCTGCCGTCCGCCGACCCCTTCCTGCGCCCCGGGCACGCCCTGGTCGCCCACGTCGCCCAGACCTCGAAGGGGCCGCGCGTCGTCGCCGCCCAGTCCTTCGACCCCCAGGCCTGACCTCGCTCCCCGCCACCTCGTCGGGAGCCCGACGCGGCGGAGCCCCGCACCGACCGCCAGAGGGGGTATCGCGAGCCGGTGGGGACGGAGGGCGCCGTACACTGGTCGTCGACGCCGGGTCGCGGTAGCCCCGGGCTCCAATCCCAGCCGCTTCGAGCGGCCACGCGCCGAGAGGCGCTCCCGGCCCGGCGTCCCCGCTCGCCTCTCGGGCGTGTCTCATGACCCCGCGCACGCTGCGGCAGGTCCGGCACGCTCGCACACGGGGTGATGAGACACGCTCTACTCGAGCTGACCCGAGCGCCAGAGCTCGGCCGCGCGAGCCAGCTCGTCCGCGGTGCGCAGCAGGGCCGAGGCGCTGCGCGTGGCCCTGTCCGCCCCGGTGGAGTCCACGACGTCCAGATGGTCGGCGTCGAACGCCGTGCCGGTGGCCACCACCCGGCAGAACGCCGCGGCCCGCTCCAGCGCCACGTCCAGGTCACGGGTGTACACCCCGGTGAGCACCTGGTCCACCAGCTGTTGCACGTCCTGGGCGGTGGGCACCTGAGCGACGCCCGCGACCACGTCGTGCACCGCCGCGGCCTCCGTGCCCTGCCGGTAGCGGTCGGCGACGATGCGGGCGTCGGCACGCACCCAGGCGCGCAGCGCGTAGAGCCGCCACAGCACGCCCGGCAAGGAGTCGGGAGGGCAACCCGCCCACAGCTCAGCGACGGTCTCCATGCCCTCGGTGTCGACCAGGGCGACGAGCCGTGCGACGACCTCGGGGTCGTGGCTCGTCCTGCCCCGGTGCACGAGAGCCTGCGCCGTGGTGTGCGCCGCCTCGGTCAGCTCGGCCGGGTCGACCGCGCCCGGGATCGTCTCGGGGTCGCTCAGCCGTCCAGGCCGACGCGGGCGCCGTCCCTCGCTGCTCATCTCGTCATCATCCCTCACACCCCCACCGCTGCGGCACCCCCGAAGACGCGGTCGGCGCCGTAGCGACGCCACCGGCGGACTGTCATCGCAGCCGTCGAGATCTGCACCTGTCACCCATCGGCAGCCTGCCCCCGCGATCTTCGAGATCGTCCCCGACGGACGGTTCCGTCGAGAACGAGAGGGGACGAAGTTGCTCGTCGGTCTGAGCCGATCGACGATGGTGACGAGCACGAGAGAGGACCCCTCGCACCGATGGCCGGAGAGCTGCGGACCAGACGTGTCTACGACCCGCCCGCGTCGGACGACGGCTGCCGGGTGCTCGTGGACCGGCTCTGGCCTCGCGGTGTCTCTCGCGAACGGGCCAGCCTGGACACCTGGCTCAAGGACGTCGCGCCCAGCCCAGGGCTGCGCACCTGGTGGGGCCACGACCCGGAGCGCCTCGCAGAGTTCACCGAGCGCTACCGGGCCGAGCTCGACCACAACCCCGCTGTCGACACCCTCACGGGCCTGCGGCGTGAGCACCCGCGGGTGACGCTGCTGTACGCGGCGCGCGACCCGCGGGTGAACCACGCCGTGGTGCTCCGCGACTGGTTGCTCGAGCACGACGACCCGACGCGGTGACGCTGGGCCAGGGACGAGCCGGTCTGTGCTCGTCCCTGGCCCAGCGCTGACCTGCGGGTCAGACGATGCCCAGCGCCAGCATGGCGTCAGCCACCTGGATGAACCCGGCGATGTTGGCGCCCGCCACGTAGTCGCCCGGGGCGCCGTACTCCTCGGCCGTCTCGATGCTCCGGTCGTGGATGGACCGCATGATCTCGGCGAGGCGCTCCTCGGTGTAGTCGAAGCTCCAGGAGTCGCGCGAGGCGTTCTGCTGCATCTCCAGGGCGCTGGTGGACACACCGCCCGCGTTGGCGGCCTTGCCGGGCGCGAACCGTACCCCGGCCTCGCGCAGCAGGCGGATCGCCCCGGGGGTGGTCGGCATGTTGGCGCCCTCGGCCACGATCTGGCAGCCGTTCTCGACCAGACGCCTCGCCCCGACCTCGTCCAGCTCGTTCTGCGTGGCGCAGGGCAGCGCGACCGAGCAGGGCACGTCCCAGATCGAGCCGTCCGTGACGACGCGCGCACCACCGCCGCGCAGACGCGCATAGTCGCTGATACGGCCGCGCTGCTCGACCTTGACCAGCTTGAGCAGGTCGAGGTCGATCCCGGCCTCGTCGACGACGTACCCGCTGGAGTCGGAGCACGCGATGACGCGGCCGCCCAGCTGGTGGATCTTCTCGATCGCGTAGATCGCGACGTTGCCCGAGCCTGAGACGACGACCTTCTTGCCCTCGAAGGAGTCTCCGGTCGCGGCGAGCATCTCCTTGACGAAGAACACCGTGCCGTAGCCGGTGGCCTCGGTACGCACCTGCGACCCGCCCCAGCTCAGGCCCTTGCCCGTGAGGACCCCGGACTCGTAGCGGTTGGTGATGCGCTTGTACTGCCCGAACATGTAGCCGATCTCGCGCTGGCCGACACCGATGTCACCGGCAGGGACGTCGGTGTACTCCCCGAGGTGCCGGTACAGCTCGGTCATGAAGGACTGGCAGAAGCGCATGATCTCCCCGGCGCTACGACCCTTGGGGTCGAAGTCGCTGCCGCCCTTGCCGCCGCCGATCGGCAGGCCGGTGAGGGCGTTCTTGAAGATCTGCTCGAAGCCGAGGAACTTCACGATCCCCAGGTAGACCGAGGGGTGGAAGCGGAGCCCGCCCTTGTAGGGGCCGAGCGCGGAGTTGAACTCGACCCGGAACCCGCGGTTGAGCTGCACGCGGCCGGCGTCGTCGGTCCACGGCACCCGGAAGATGATCTGCCGCTCCGGCTCGCAGAGCCTGCGGATCACCTCCGCGTCGGCGTACTCGGGGTGCTTGCCCACGACCGGACTGAGGCTCTCCAGCACCTCGCGGACGGCCTGGTGAAACTCGGCCTCACCCGGGTTGCGGGCGATGACCTCGTCGAAGACTGGGATCAGCTGTTCATGCAGCACAGGCACAGTAAGTGCTCCTTTCATAGCTTCGTACACGGCCTCCGGCGTCGCTCGACCCACGCCTCTCGGCGTCAGAGGGTCGGGGGTCGGGGGGTCGTACGGTGGGTGAGGCGAGGACGAGGGTACAGGAGGGGCGTCAGCCGAGGACGAGCACGATGCCGTAGTCGCCGGTCTGCACGTCGATCACCGGGCGCAGGCTCCCGTCGGCCAGCTGGACCACCAAGGTGTCACGTGTGGAGGTGGGCAGGGTCGCCCGGGCGAGCTGCAACCGGGTCGCGACGGCGGCCGCGGGCATCGCCGAGTGGGCCGGGTCTGGGACAGGAGCCGGGGCCTGACGTGCGGGGACCGCGTAGCCGGTCACCGGAGAGGCCGGCGTCGGGGCGACCCTCGGCGCCGCGGCGGACACCGGGCGCTGAGGGGCAGCGGGGGCAGGCCGCACCGCGGCGGTCGCGGGTCGAGACGGGACCGAGGCGCGCGGGGCCGGGGCGACGGGCGCCGCACCGGCCTGCGGCCGCGCCGGGGGCGGCGGGATGTTCGGCATCGGCCGAGACTCTGGCGAGCGCGGGCGAGCCGGGGTGGGGACCGACGGTGCCGCGGGGCCCGTCGAGTAGGTGGTCGTGGCGATCGGCCGCGGCGGGGTGCGCGGCTCGACCTGGCGGTGCGGCTCTGCCTGCCGGGCCGACGGCGTAGCAGACCCCTGGGGTGCCGGACCGCGCTCGACCTCCTCCAAGGTCTCGATGACCTTGTCGAGGAAGTCGTCGACCTCGTCCGGGTCGTACCCCTCCCGGAACCGGGTGGAGGAGAAGGTCGTGGTGTAGACCTCGTCAGCCGTCACGGCGCGCCGGCTCGGGTCGCCGCGCAGGGTCGCGACGATCCGGTCCAGCATGTCGTCGACCTCGTCCTGGTCGTAGCCCTCCCTGAACTTGGTGGCTCCGAACCGGACTCGCTCCACATCCTCCGCGCTCAGCATGACTCCATCCTCCATGCCCGGTACCTCATCCGGGGTAGAACCGAAGGACGAAACAGGGCGATTCGCACGAACAGCCGAATGCTACAGCGTCTGCGAGGCCCGCGGGCGAGGGACGGACACACCGCACCGCGCTGGGCCTCACCACCTCCCGCCTCGCTCGACAGCCGTCCTACGACCTCGCCCGGCAGGCACACGTCCGCCATCAGGTCACCACCTGGAGGTACTTCTGAGCCGTCAGGCTCGGGCCTGACGAGCGCCGCTCGGAGACGTCACCCGGCGCACCTGACCGAGCAGCACCACCGACGCGAGCACGCACCACCATCTCCTGGACGGCCGGCGGCTCGGTACCGGTGAGGTGCACCATGCAGACCAGCTCGCCACGCTCCCCGGGGATCGACCAGGTCACCTCGGCGGGCGAGGCCGCACCGATCACGTCGGCGGCGGGCAGCGGGTCGCGCAGCGGGCCGACCTCGGCCACCAGCCGCTCGATCTGCGCCCGACGCTCGAGCAGCGGACGGTCGACCTCGACGTTCTCGGCGAACAGCCGTGAGGCCACCGCGTCGTCCCAGCCTCGTACCAACAGCTCGACATCGCGGCGAGCGGCGACCGTCTCCGGCCACAGCCGCACCGTGCGGGCCGGCACGTCGCGGGCGACGAGCAGCCGGGAGAGAGCCCGCACGGCCAGCGTGATCGGGTCGCCACGGTGGGAGGTGGTCGCGACCACCAGGCCCAGACCGGACGCGTGCCACCGCACGTGCAGCCGGTACCCGGGCAGGCCGCCGGTGTGAGAGACGACCACCCCGTGGCGCAGGTCGTGCTCGACCACCAGCCCGAGCCCGTAACCAGCCACCTGGAACGCCCAGGTCCCCTCAGGCTGGGCGGAGACCTGGGGCGGGATGACGGTCTCGACGCGCTGGAGCTCCCGGCGGGCCGCGCGTCGCAGCGGCCCGCGATCCGGCCCGTCGGTGGCGAACCCGTCGGCCAGCCAGGCCACCCAGCGGGCGAGGTCAGCGACGCTGGAGACCGCACCGGCGGCCCCCGCGAACGCGCGGGCCTCCAGCGGAGGCAACCCCACCCAGCGCCCCTCGTCACGGACATGGCCGACAGCCAGCCGCTCGACCCCGTGCGAGGTCGGCGAGAAGGACGTGTCGGCCAGGCCCAGCGGCTCGAACAGCTCGGCCGTGACCAGAGGCCCGAAGGGCTCGCCGGCGGCCCGTTCGACAGCCAGCTGGAGCAGCGCGTAGCCGAGGTTGGCATAGTCGAAGGCGACACCCGGCGCACCGGTCAGACGCACCCCGGCGGCCAGCCGTGCGGCCAGCGTCTCGGGCGCCATGTCGATCTGCACGTCGGTCCAGGAGTTGTCCTCGGTGAGCCCTCCCGACATGGACGCCAGCTGGCGCAGGGTCGGCGGGTCGACCGTATCCAACCCGTCCGCACCCAGCCCACCAGCACCCGGGCCGGTCAGGCGCAGCTCGGGCACCCAGGCGGTGATCGGGTCGTCCAGCCCGAGCAGACCGCGTTCGCGGCAGATCAGCAGCATCGCGCCGGTCATGCCCTTGGAGATCGACGCGACCGGGAAGCGCGTGCGCTCGTCCAGGAGGCGCCCGCTGTCATCAGCACACCCCACCCCGAGGCTGTGGGTCAGGCCCTCCGGCCCGACCAGCCCGTAGACGAGACCGGGTGCGTGGCCCGCGCCGACATAGGCGGCGAAGGTCGCGTCGAGATCGTCCTCGACGGCGACGAGATCGGTCTCGCTGGACATGGCCCCAGTCTGGCCCTCCCCGCCCGCAGACGCAGGAGCGCCACGGCGTGACACGTCACCGGGTGATCGCCTGGCGCACGCGCAGCGCGGCCGCGTCGGGCTCCTCGTGCTCCCAGACGCGCACGACCGTCCAGCCGAGCTCGCCGAGCAGACGGTCGGTGTCGAGGTCGCGGGCGCGGTTCGCGGCGAGCTTCGTCGTCCACCAGTCGCTGTTCGACCGGGGCCGGGTTCCGTGCTCGGGGCACCCGTGCCAGAAGCACCCGTCGACGAACACCGCGACCCTCGCCCTGGTGAAGGCCACATCGATGGTGCGGCGGCGCTGCCCGGGGACGGGGTAGGCGACCCGGTAGCGCAGACCCTGCGCGTGCAGCAGCTGCCGCAGCGCCAGCTCGGCGGCGGTGTCGCGGCGCTTGGCCGTGCTCATGCGGCGCGACACGGCAGGCGACGACGCGCCTGGGTGCGCGGGGACGTGCTGCGGGACCGGAGGCTCGACGGCCATGGGCACAGTCTGGCTCACCGTGGTTCCGGCGGCCGCCACCCAGGCCCGGCGCACCGGCGACGGGCGGAGGGTGTGGCACAGTTTGGCGGGGAGCCGTCCCTATGCGGAGGAGAGCCGATGTCGACCGAGCCTGTGCCGGACGAGAAGACCGGGCCGACCGAACCGGCGCCAGACGAGACGACCGGCACCACGGACGACATCATCGTCGTGCGTGGCCTGACGAAGTCGTACGACGGCGTGGCTGTGGTGGACCACATCGACCTCACGGTGCGCGAGGGGGAGATCTTCGGCATCCTCGGCCCGAACGGCGCGGGCAAGACCACCACGCTGGAGATGATCGAGGCGCTGCGCCCCATCGACGAGGGCACGGTGAGCGTCGACGGCATCGACGTGGCGCGTCAGCCGCAGAAGGTCCGTTCGATCATCGGTATCCAGCTGCAGTCCTCGACCTTCTTCGAGAAGATCACCCTGACCGAGCAGATCCGCATGTTCGCGTCGTTCTACGGGGTCAAGGTCGACCCGATGGAGCTGCTGGGCGCGGTCGACCTGGTCGAGAAGGCCAAGGCGTACCCCGAGAAGCTGTCCGGCGGGCAGCGGCAGCGGTTCTCCATCGCCACCGCGATGATCAACACCCCGCGGGTGCTGTTCCTGGACGAGCCGACCACCGGCCTGGACCCCCAGGCCCGGCGCCACCTGTGGGACCTGGTGCGCGACATCCGTGCCCGGGGCATCACCATCGTGCTGACCTCGCACTACATGGAAGAGGCGCAGACCCTCTGCGACCGCCTGGCGATCATGGACAGCGGGAAGATCATCGCGCTGGACTCCCCGGCGCAGATGATCTCCGACCTGCTGGACCGTGGTTTCAGCAAGGCGGCGTCGGTCGAGCGGGCCGACCTGGAGGACGTCTACATCGACCTCACCGGGAAAGGGCTGCGTGACTGACGATGAGAGCCATAGGCACCTACGCCGCCACGCAGATCCGCGCGTTCTTCCGCGACCCGGTCGCGATGTTCTTCGTCATCGCGCTCCCCTTGATCTTCCTCGTGGTGTTCGGGTCGATCTTCCGCAACACCGAGACGAACTTCCGGGTGGCGGTGATCGACCGCGCCGGCACCGAGTTCGCCCAGCAGTTCCAGGACCAGATGCACGACGCGGACCTGTTCACCGTGATCGACGTCGAGTCCTACGACGACGCCAAGACGCAGATGGAGCGTGGTCAGCTCGACTCGATCATCGAGCTGACCTCGGGGTTCGGTGAGATCGCACCGGTGAGCGGCATCCTCACGTCGGCGGGCGAGACGATCCACGCGCCGTCGGGCGAGATGATCGTGTTCTACCAGGAGTCGAGCCCCCAGGCCGGCCAGACCGTCGCGGCGGTGATGCGCTCGATCACCGACGGCATCAACAGGGAGACCACCGGCTTCGTCGACCCGCTCACGGTCCAGCAGGAGCCCACCGCGACCGCGGGGCTGACCCAGTTCGACTACACCTTCTCCGGGCTGCTCGGCTTCTCCATCCTGTCCCTGGGGGTGTTCGGCCTGGCGAACGCCCTGCCTGCCGCCAAGAAGCAGGGAGCGCTGCGACGCATCCGGGCCACCCCGTTCCAGGCACCGAAGCTGCTGATCGGGACCGGGCTGCAGTTCTTCGTCCTCGGCGTGATCTCGCTCGTCGTGATGATCATCGTCGGGTTGACCGTCTTCGGCTTCGACATGCGGGGGAACTGGCTCACCTTCGCCGTCTTCGTCTCCGCCTCCCTGCTGCTGATGATCGGCTTCGGCCTGCTGGTCGGCGGCTGGGCGAAGAACGAGAACCAGGCCGCACCCCTGACCAACATCGTCGCCTTCCCGATGATGTTCCTCTCCGGGGCCTTCTTCCCTCGCTTCCTGATGCCCGAGTGGTTGCAGTCCGTCACCACCTGGCTGCCCCTGACCCCCGTGGTCGACGGCATCCGCTTCATCACGACCGAGAACGCCAGCCTCGTCACCGTGGCACCCCAGCTGGGCCTCATCGCCGGCTGGTCCGTGGTGATGTACCTCCTGGCGTTCCGCCTCTTCCGCTGGGAGTGAGCCCCTGCGCACCGTCACGCTGAGGGAGGACCTGTGGCCCGACGGCTCGTGATCTTGCCTCGGGGCATCAACGTCGGCACTCGCAACCGCGTACCCATGGCCGGGCTGCGCGCCGCCCTGACCGACGCGGGCTTCACCGACGTGCAGACCATCGGCCAGAGCGGCAACGTCCTGGTCACCGCCACCGCCCACAGCTGGTCCACCCTCGAGAAGATCGCCGCAGCCCTCTCCTGACCCCCGCTCCGGTACTCTCGTCCTGCCCACGCGGACCCCCTCCGCGTAGTGGGCCTCTAGCTCAACTGGCAGAGCAACGGACTTTTAATCCGTGGGTTGTGGGTTCGAGTCCCACGGGGCCTACCCATGACCGACGCCTGTCCCCGCCTCCGGGCACGGGCCTGCAAGGCTGTCGACTTCTCAGCCGTAGATGTGGTCTCGGTTGCCTGCGTCGAGGACAAGCACGACCAGACGGGTGTCCTGGATGTCGCAGATGATCCTGTAGGCCCCGACCCGGTATCGCCACAGGCCGCTCAGCGAACCCGTGAGCGCTTTCCCACGGCACCGGGGGTCTCCGGTATCGACGACAGCGGTGAGGGCGTCGCGGACGCGGCGAGCCGTAGGCCGGTCAGCCTTCTGGAGCCAACGGACGACCTCGGGTGCGTACTCGAGCTGCCAGGACGTCACGAGATCGAGTCCAGCGCTCCGTCAGCCGGGGCTTCGCCTTCGAGCCCGAGGAGCCGGTCGACCTCGGCAGCGGGGACGGCAGCGTCCGTACCCGCGCGGTGGTCTCGGGCACGGTCGGCGATCCGCTGCTCCCACTCCAGGGCCGGTAGGTCACGTTCGAGAACCTCACGCACCACGTCGCCCTGGCTTCGGCGCGTCGCCTTGGCCAGCGCCGCCACCCGGTCGCGAAGGTCGTCAGGCAGTCGCACGGAGATCGGACGTCCCAGAGTCGCCGTCATGTCCACATGGTACACGATGTTTACATGCTCTTGCGATACTCCCTCCACCAGCGACACCCCACGGGCTATCGAGCCTGACGGTGAGACGCACGCGACCGTCTATCTGGTGCGAGAGCGGCCCAACGGCGACCGGCCGTCGGGATCAGGGGTCGAGGTAGCGGAGGACGGCGAGGACGCGGCGGTGGTCGGCGGCGTCGGGTTCCAGGTCGAGCTTGGTGAAGATCGAGGCGATGTTCTTCTCTACGGCGCCGTAGGAGAGGAACAGGGTCTCAGCGATGGCGCCGTTGGAGCGGCCTTGGGCCATGAGCTCGAGCACCTCGCGCTCGCGCGGGGTCAGGCGCTCCAGACCAGACTCTCGCTGGCGGGCGCCTAGCAGCTGGGTCACCACCTCGGGGTCGAGCACCGTCTGCCCGGCGGCCACGTTCGCGAGCGCGTCGAGGAAGTCGCCCACGTCCGCCACCCGGTCCTTGAGCAGGTAGCCCACACCCTGCGCTCCCCCGGCCAACAGCTGCGAGGCGTAGCGCGTCTCGACGTGCTGGGAGAACAGCAGGACGGCCAGCGCGGGGTGCGCCTCACGCAGCGTCAGCACCGCACGCAGGCCCTCGTCGGTGTGCGACGGAGGCATGCGGATGTCAGCGACGACGACGTCCGGGGGCTCGCCGTCCTCTACGAGCCGGGACACCTCGCGCACGAGCGCCTCACCGTCGCCCACCTCGGCGACGACGGTGTGCCCGCGACGTCCCAAGAGCGCGACGAGGCCGTCGCGGAGGATCACCGAGTCCTCCGCGACGACCACGCGCAACGGCCTCGCGGGCTGGGGCGTCGACCTCATGGGCGGGGACGTCGATCTCCTAGGAGACGGCGGCGGTTCGACAGAGGGGTGCAGCGGTCTCACCCCTCGGTGCTGATCGGCAGCGTCACGGTGACCACCGTAGGCCCGCCGACAGGGCTGGACAGGTCGAACGTGCCGTCCACCGAACCCACCCGCTCGTCCAGCCCGGCCAGACCGGATCGGTGCCCGTCGGCAGACGGCTCGTGCACCCGGGCACCGCCTCGGCCGTCGTCGCTGACGCGCAAGCACAGCGTCTGTTCCCGCTGCGTCACCCGGACCTGCGCGGCGGAGGCACGGGCGTGCTTGGCCGCGTTCGTGAGGAGCTCGGCCACGGTGTAGTAGGCGATCGAACCGACAGCGGGCGGCAGCGGCCTGGTCTCGTCGATGGAGACGTCGAGCGTCACCGGGATCACCGAGCGTGCGGCCAGGGTCTCGAGCGCTACGGCCAGGCCCGCGTCGAGGGCCGGCGGGTGGATGCCGCGCGCGATGTCCCGCAGCTCGACCAGGGTCTCCTTGGCCGAGGCGTGCGCGGAGTCGAGCAGCTGTGCCGCGAGCGCGGGGTCACCGTCGGGGCCCAGCTGTTCACGTGCCTCACCCAGCTGCATGGCGACGGCGACCAGGCGGGCCTGCGTGCCGTCGTGCAGGTCGCGCTCGATGCGACGCAGACGCACGGCGGCGTCCTCGACAGCCTCCGCACGGGAGGCCCGCAGCTGGGCGACCCGCACCGACATCCGCGACGGGGCGAGCAACCCACGGGTGAGCGTGACGAACAGCCCGGTGAGCCCGCGCTGCACCCACGGCCACAACCACAGGAAGACCACACCCACACCTGCCAGCGCGGCGATGCGCGGCGGGGTGTCCACGAACCACGCGGCGCTGTCGGTGCTGAACAGGGCACCGCGGTGCCACGTCCCGTCGGGCGCCTGCTGCTCCGGCAAGAACCGGTACCACGCGGCGTAGGTGATCCCGCCCCACCCCACCGCGAGGAACACGATGCTCACCGTCCACGCCACGATCGACAGCGGGAAGGTGATGAGCATGAACAGCAGCGCCCTCCACCCGTCGACGTCGCCGAGCATCGCGCCCATCCCACGGAAGAAGCCGCGCGGGCGGACGAACCACGGCGGGCCGGTGACGTCGGCGCCGAGCAGGTCGCGCGCCAGCGAGCGGTACATCCCACCCCAGCCGCGAGCACCGACGATCAGCGCGCCGACCAGCCACAGCCCCACCACGGTGATCCCCACACCTGAGGCGAACGACGGCACGAAGACCACGTAGGCGAACGCGAACGGCGCGACGAGCAGCTGGAGCCCCAGATAGCCGAGCTCTCGCCACGTCTGCGCGGCGAAGGGCGCGACGAGGAAGCCTGGGGCTCGGCGGACGGGCTGCGCGGGGGTCATCGTCGTCATGGTCCCAGCCTCGCGGCCGGGCCGTCACGTCGGAATGGCGCTGTCCGCCGTCCGCACGGTGGGGACAACCCCCGTCTGCCCCACCGCCTGGACGTCAGGCGGCGACGCCGGGGAAGCGCTTGGCGACCAGCAGCTCGGCGATCTGGATGGTGTTGAGGGCGGCGCCCTTGCGGAGGTTGTCGCTCGAGACGAACAGGGCCAGGCCGCGACCGTCGGGCACACCCCCGTCGGCGCGGATGCGCCCGACCAGGGACGGGTCGGCACCGGCGGCGGCCAGCGGGGTCGGGACGTCACCCTCGGCGACCTCGACACCTGGGGCGGCGTTCAGCAGCTCGTAGGCACGGGCCACGGAGATCGGCCGGTCGAACTCGGCGTTGATCGACAACGAGTGCCCGGTGAACACCGGCACCCGTACGCACGTGCCAGACACCAGCAGGTCGGGGACGGCGAGGATCTTGCGCGACTCGCGACGCAGCTTCTGCTCCTCGTCGGTCTCACGCGACGCGTCGTCCACGATGCTCCCGGCCAGCGGCAGCACGTCGAACGCGATGGTGCGCGCGAACGTCGACGGCGGCGGGAACGTCACCGCCGCACCGTCGTGCACGAGCCCGGTGGTGTCCTGGTCGTAGGCCGCCCGCACCTGGTCGTCCAGCTCGCGCACCCCGGCCAGCCCGGCGCCCGACACCGCCTGGTAGGTGGAGACGACCAGCCGACGCAGCCCGGCCTCGTCGTGCAGCGGCTTGAGCACCGGCATCGCGGCCATGGTCGTGCAGTTCGGGTTGGCGACGATGCCCAGCGGCAGGTCGTCCAGGGCGTCCGGGTTCACCTCGGCCACCACCAGGGGAACCTGCGGGTCGGAGCGCCACGCGGAGGAGTTGTCGACCACCAGCGCCCCGGCCTGGGCGAAGCGGGGTGCGTGCTCGCGCGAGGTCGTGCCGCCGGCGGAGAACAGCGCCACGTCGATGCCCGACAGGTCCGCGGTCGCGACGTCCTCCACGACCACGTCGTCGTCCTCCCACGGCAGCAGGCGACCCGCCGACCTCTCCGAGGCGAAGTACCGCATCTGCCCCACCGGGAACGCTCGCTCGGCCAGCAGGCGCCGCAGCACCGCACCGACCTGCCCGGTCGCCCCGACGACGGCGACGTTCAGCCCGCTCATCGTCCCGTCCCCCCGTACACCACGGCCTGGTCCTGGTCGGAGTCCAGGTCGAAGGCGGTGTGCACCGCCCGCACCGCCTGGTCCAGAAGGTCCACGCTGGTCACCACCGAGATCCTGATCTCCGAGGTGGAGATCATCTCGATGTTGATGCCCGCGTCCGACAACGCCTTGAACAGGCGTGCCGACACCCCCGGGTGCGACTTCATCCCCGCACCGATCAGCGACAGCTTGCCGATGGTGTCGTCATAGCGCACCTCGTCGTAGCCGATCTCCTCGCGCGCGGCCTCGAGCGCCTTCGTGGCCGCGTCGCCGTCAGCGGCGGGCAGCGTGAACGAGACGTCCGTCTTGCCCGTGCCCACGACGGACACGTTCTGCACGATCATGTCGATGTTGACCCCGGCGGCGGCGACCACCTCGAAGATCCGGGCCGCCTTGCCCGGCACGTCGGGCACGTCCACCAAGGTCACCTTCGCCTCGGTGCGGTCGTGGGCGACCCCGGCGATGATCGGCTGCTCCATCGGGTTCTCCTTCGTCACGAGGGTTCCGGTCAACGTGCTGTACGACGAGCGGACGTGCACCGGGACGCCGAACCGGCGGGCGTACTCCACGCAGCGCAGCATGAGCACCTTCGCCCCGCAGGCCGCCATCTCGAGCATCTCGTCATAGCCGATGGTGTCCAGCTTGCGCGCGGCGGGCACGATGCGCGGGTCGGCGGTGAAGACGCCGTCCACGTCGGTATAGATCTCGCAGACGTCAGCACCCAGCGCGGCAGCGAGCGCGACCGCGGTGGTGTCCGAGCCGCCACGGCCCAGCGTGGTGACGTCGTTGGCGGCCTGGTTGACGCCCTGGAACCCGGCGACGATCGCCACGGCCCCCTGCTCCAGCGTCTCGGTGATGCGGCTCGGGGAGACGTCGATGATCCGGGCCTTGCCGTACACGTCGTCGGTGATGACCCCGGCCTGCTGCCCGGTGAACGACCGCGCCGTCACGCCTCGTTCGTGGATCGCCATGGCCAGCAGCGACATGCTGATCCGCTCGCCGGCGGTGAGCAGGATGTCCATCTCCCGCTGCGGCGGCGCGGCGGTGATCTGCTGGGCCAGGTCGATCAGGTCGTCCGTGGTGTCCCCCATCGCGGAGACCACGACGCACACGTCGTTGCCGGCACGTCTGGTCGCGACGATCCGGTCGGCGACGCGCTCGATCGACGCGGCGTCGGACACCGACGAACCGCCGTACTTCTGCACGATGAGGGCCATGAGCTCGCATCCTGAGGTGGGAGGGGCCGGGGGTGAGTCTATCCCCGGCATCGCCACGCGATCTTCACGAAACGTGGGAACAGCGGCATCGGCCGGCCCGTTCCAGTTCGGGAAGAAGACTTCTCGGGGAAGGACGAGGATGCGACGCAAGCGGCACGAAGAGCTCGAGCGCGAGGACGGCACCGTCGTGCGCTACGAGCGGCACGCCAACGGCGAAGGCCTGGTGGCCGTGGGCTCCGAGGTGGCACCTGACGCCTACGTCGCCCGGACCGCGTGGGTCGACCTCGGGGTCCGCATCCTGTCCGGCGCACGGGTGGCTGACCACGCCTGGGTCGAGGACGGCGCGCTGATCGGCGAGGACGCTCGCGTCGGCAGCCACACCCACGTGGGGCCGGCCAGCACGATCGGCACCGGCGCCAAGGTCGGGCAGCGCGCCCAGCTCGGTGCTCACGTGACCGTCGAGGAGGGCACCGTGATCTGCCCGGAGACCGTCGTCGCGGCCGGCGCGGTGGTGCGGGGGTACGTCCCGGCCGCCTGATGGGACGATCAGCGGATGGCGGACGACCCGGACTACGCGGCGACGGTAGAGGCGCGGTTCGCCGCGGACGTGGAGGAGATCCTCTCTCACCGCCACGACCTGGGGGCGGACTTCTGGACGACCCCTGACGGGCGCCTCGGCAAGGGCGCACCGTTCGGCACCCTCGAGTGCGTCGAATACCTGCTCGAGTTCGGCCTCGACCCGGCCGCCCCGGTGATGAGGGGAGCCATCGACCTGATCCTGGGCGCCTGGCAGCCCGACGGTCGGTTCAGGCTCTACCCCAAGAGCACCGCCCTGCCGTGCCACACGACCTCCGCGGTGCGGACGCTGTGCCACGCGGGCCTCGTGGACGACCCCCGGGTCCGCACGACGCTGCGGCACCTGCTCGAGTCACGCTGGGACGACGGCGGGTGGCGCTGCAACAAGAACCCCTTCGGCCGAGGGCCGGAGTCCGAGCACTCCAACCCTCTCCCGACGCTGGTGGCGCTGGACGCCTTCCGGTTCAGCGGCTATCTCAACCAGGACGAGAGGCTCGACGCCGCCGTCGACTTCTTGCTGTCCCACTGGGACACCAAGGCCCCGATCGGACCGTGCCGCTACGGGATCGGCACCCTGTTCATGCAGGCCGAGTACCCGTTCCGCACCTACAACCTGTTCTTCTGGGTGCACGTGCTCTCGTTCTACGACCGGGCCAAGAACGACCGCCGCTTCACCGAGGCCCTCGACGCCCTCTCCGCCACGCTCGTCGACGGTCAGATGGTGGTCGAGCGCGTCGTCCCGAAGCTGGCCAAGCTGTCTTTCTGCGCCAAGGGCCAGCCCAGCGAGCTGGCCACCCGCCGGTACCGCGAGATCCTCACCAACCTCGGCCGGTGAGACCAGACCGTCAGGTACGGCGCTCGTGCCTGAGGAGGTTCTGGGGGCTCAGCCCTGGAGGGCCTCGAACTCGGCCTCGGCGGCCACGTCGTCGTCCACGTCGAGACGGACGTGAGCCAGGATCTCCTGGAGGGTGCGCAGCACGGACGACGCGGTGGTGCCCCAGTCGGAGAGGTAGGAGAACTGCCACCACCACAGCGCCTCGCCCACCCGGTGCGCCTCGTAGTGACGCAGGCCCTGAGAGAGGGCCTGCGCGATGGAGACCAGACCACCGGAGATGGTGAGCACCTCGGTCTCGCCGTCGACCAGCGGGTCGACCAGGCTGGTGTACTCGTCGAAGCCGTCCAGCGCGTTGACGAGGTTGTCGCGCAGCGGGTCCACGTCCGGGTCTGGCCCGAGGTCGGGCTCGAAACGGTCGTCAGGCACCACGTCGGTGATCGCCGCGAGCCGCGACCCGACCCACAGCACGTCGCTGACAGCGAGCAGCAGCAAGGGCAGCGCCACGTCCGGAGAGCTCCCGGCGGCCACCTCGGTGACCGTGGACAGGTATCCCCGCACCTCGGTCGCCATCTGGAAGGCGATCCCCTGCAGGTCGTCGTCGATCTCGGCCATCACGCCATTCTACGGACCAGACCGCTCCGCGCTCGGTCTGCCACCGCCTCTACGCGCTCAGCCTGCGGCGACCCTCGAACGCCCGGCCCAGGGTGACCTCGTCGGCGTACTCCAGGTCTCCCCCGACCGGCAGGCCAGAGGCCAGACGGCTCACCGTCAGCCCCATGGGCACCAGCAGCCGGGCCAGGTAGGTCGCCGTCGCCTCGCCCTCGACGTTCGGGTCGGTGGCCAGGATCACCTCGGTGACCTGGCCGTCGGCCAGCCGAGACATCAGCGCGGCGATGCGCAGGTCGTCAGGGCCGACGCCCGCGATCGGGTTGATCGCCCCGCCCAGCACGTGATACCTGCCGCGGAACTCCCGGGTGCGCTCGATGGCGACGACGTCCTTGGCCTCCTCGACCACGCAGATGACGCCCGGCGAGCGGCGCTGGTCGCGGCAGATCGCGCAGCACTCCTCCTGGGCGACATTGCCGCACACCTCGCAGAACCGGACCTTCGCCTTCACCTCGGTGAGCGCGTCGACCAGCCGCCGCACGTCGGCCGGGTCGGCGGCGAGGATGTGGAACGCGATCCGCTGGGCGCTCTTCGGCCCCACCCCGGGCAGCCGCCCCAGCTCGTCCACCAGATCCTGGATCGCACCCTCGTACACACCCCCACCCTACGGTCCGCAGGCCTGACGGCACGCCACCTGGCCCGAGCGCGACCGGCCCCACCAGATCGTCGATCTTCCGCCCGATCGTCGGTGATCTCCGACGATGCGGAGCACGACCTCACCGGGAGTCGTCGATCTCCTCGTCGATGACCTGGCCGCCGAGCATCTGAGCGACCAGGGGCGCACCGGTCAGGTGAGAGCCGGCCAGGTCGACGTCGTCCGGAGAGGGTTCGTCAGGCTCGGGCGACGGCGCGGGTGCGCGTACCGGTCCAGCAGGACGAGACGGGGCAGGACGAGAGGGAGACGCAGCCCGGCCACGTGGTGCGGGGGCGTCGTCCCAGGGAGGTTCCTCGTCCGGGGGAGGCTCGTCGTCCCACGGTGGCTCTACGTCTCTGGGAGCCTCACGGTGCGGGCTTGACGCCGAACGGTCTGACGCACCCCGGTCCGACGTCGCGGGGGTGTGCGCAGCAGGGGCAGACGGTCCGGAGGTCACCGAGCTCTCGGGCGCCGACGAGGGCGTGGGGCTCGCGACGGACGATGGACGGGCAGGCGCCGGACGGGAGGACGGGGTGGGCTCTGACCAGGAAGCCTCCGCCTGGGCGGAGGTCGGGATCGTGGACGGCACCGATGCCGTGCCCGCCGACGCGGCAGGTGCCCCGCCTCCTCCACCGGCTCCACCAGCTGGTTCGCTCAGCTCTGCCTCGACCCGGACGTCGACCCCCAGGGTCTCGCGCAGGGCCCTGGCGACCACCTCGGCGTGAGCGCTGGACCGGAACGCGTTGACGTGCCCCTGCTGGGTGAAGCCCAGGCGCAGCGTCGTGTCGTCCAGCGACAGCGGCAGCGCGTTGTCGGCCACGAGCGCCGAGGTGAGCTTGCGCAGGTTCTGGACGGTCACCAGCACCTCCGGCCACCGCCGACGCAGCATCTCGGTGTCCATCGCCCGCCGCGTCGCCCCCGGTGCGGCCTGGTCTTCAGGCTCCGATGAACGAGCCGGCGACGAGACCAGCCGCGACGAGGGCACAGGCTCTGACCGCTCAGCCGACTCGCCGTCCGCAGGCTCAGGCGACCTCTCGACCTGGGTCGACGGGGGCGCCGGCTCCGGAGGGCCCCCGGCGCGAGAGGCTCCGCGCGTCGGCGAAGCCGTGCGTGGAGAAGCGCTGGGGATGGTGGGCGTCAGAGCGGGCCCGGAGGGACCGCCGGGCAGAGCCGGCGCCCCCGTCACCCCCCCCACCGCAACGACACGCTCGAGCCGATCCACCCGCGCCCCCAGCCCGCGTGTGGAGTCGTCCGCGGCGGGCAGCAGCAGCCGGGCCGCCAACAGCTCCAGCTGGAGCCTCGGGGAGGTGGCTCCCACCATCTCGGTCAGCGCCACAGAGGCCAGGTCGGCCGAGCGGGACAGCTCGGCAGCGCCCAGGTGCGCGGCCTGGGCTCGCATCCGGTCGAGCTGGTCGGTCGGCAGGTCGCGCAGCACCGCGACCGCCGCGTCGCCGGAGGCCGCGATGACGATGAGGTCACGCAGGCGCTCCAGCAGGTCTTCGACGAACCGTCGCGGCTCGTGCCCGGAGTCGACCACCCGTTCCACCACGCGGAAGGCCGCCGCGCCGTCGCGGGCGGCGAGCGCCTCGATCAGATCGTCCAGCAACGAGGCCGGGGTGTAGCCGAGCAGCGCGACCGCCGAGTCGTAGACCAGCCCCTCCGACCCCGACCCGGCGACCAGCTGGTCCAGCACCGACAGCGAGTCGCGCACCGAGCCCGCACCAGCCCGCACCACCAGCGGCAGCACCCCCGCGCCGACCCGTACCTCTTCCTGGGCGCAGAGCCCTTCCAGGTAGGGCACGAGCACGTCGGGGGCCACCAGCCGGAACGGGTAGTGGTGGGTGCGCGAGCGGATGGTGCCGATCACCTTGTCCGGCTCGGTCGTCGCGAACACGAACTTCACGTGGGCGGGGGGCTCCTCGACGATCTTCAGCAGCGCGTTGAACCCCTGCGGGGTGACCATGTGCGCCTCGTCCAGGATGAACACCTTGAACCGGTCGCGTGCCGGGGCGAACGTCGCGCGCTCGCGCAGCTCGCGGGCGTCGTCCACACCGCCGTGGCTGGCCGCGTCGATCTCGACCACGTCGAGGCTGCCCGGCCCCCCGGTGGCGAGCTCGACGCACGAGGGGCACTGACCGCACGGGGTGTCGGTGGGGTGCTCGGCGGTGTTGGCCGCACAGTTGAGCACCCGCGCGAGGATGCGCGCCGAGCTCGTCTTGCCGCACCCGCGCGGGCCGGAGAACAGGTAGGCGTGGTTGACCTGCCCGCTGCGCAAGGCCTGGCGCAGGGGGGCGGTGACGTGGTCCTGCCCGATGACCTCCGCGAAGGTCTCCGGGCGGTACCGGCGGTACAGGGCTGTCGTCACGCGCCCCACCCTAGTTCCCCGAGCCCACCGAGGGGGTGGCCCTCGGTGGGCTCGTCTCTCGGCGCACTCGGTGTGATCCTCGCTGCGCTCGTCAACACCGCTCGATCGCCTCGGGAGAGCGAGCGAGCTCGCTCTCCTCTCGGCTCACTCCGGGGTGACGGCCACCACCGAGATCCAGCGGCGGGTGCCGCCGATGGTCACCGGCCACTGGGAGGCACCCAGGGGTGAGCGGCTCAGCCCGAGGTCGATGCGCACCGACGGCGGCGAGAGCCGTGCCCGGACCAGGCCGAGCTCGACCAGCACGTTCAGCCCGACGGCCGAGGCGGCGGCTCGCTTCAGCGTCCACAGCCGGGCCAGGTCCTCACGCACCAGGGTCGGCGGCAGACCGGCCAGCCACAGGCGCTCCTCGGGGGTGAGCAGCTCGGATGAATAGCCGAGCAGGTCGGCCTCGATGTCCGGCGACGGCTCAGCCTCGATGTCGACCCCGATGAGGTCACGCCCCACCGCGGCGACCACCACGTCAGGCCCTTGCAGCACCACGACCCCCGGGCGGCCGGAGTCACCATGGACGATGAGCCGCCCGGAGCCGGTTCTAGAGAGCACCCAGCCTTCCGGAGGGACGCGGGGGTCAACCCGGTCGGTGAGCAGCCGACGCAGCAGGATGCGCCCGAGCGCGGCACGCACCCGCTGCGCCCCGGGCAGGTTCTGGGCAAGCTCGGCGAGGTCGTCCTCGTCGAGCACCTCGACCGAGACCCCGGCCTCAGCCAGCCCGTCCAGGTCGCGGACGTGGTTCAGCCCGGCCTCGGTCATGTCCAGCACCGCGGTCCAGACCCCGAGCTCGGGCACGTGGGTGGTGGTCCCGGCGATGCCCCCGCTGCCGATCTGGTCGGGCAGCGCCCAGGGTGCGGCACGACGGCCGGCGGGCACGGTCGTGGCCCGGGCCGCGGGGATCTCACCGGTCGGTGGGAACGCGACGGAGGTCGGGGGGTAGGTACCGACGACGGTCATCAGGACCACCTGGCGCAGGATCGGACGAACATGGAAAGCTAGCCTCTCGACGTGGCGGACACGGTGCGACCCACTCCCCGAGATACGCTCATCTGATGCCTGAGCGTCGGAGCCGACGCTTCGACCTTGGCCCCCCGGACGATCTTCCGCAAACGGAACGAGCCGGTCAGTCCGGATGAGTCTGTGCCAGATCGGTAAGCGATCACCCGGATCGGCCGATCAGTTCACTCGACAACCGTCCCCGGAGACGCTCGCGTACCGGTACGGTTGTGTCCGCATCAGGTTCGGTCGGGGAGGGTGATGATGGCGACCGGTATGAACGCTGTCGACACGGCCCCCGATGTCGCGGCTCCGCGTGATCTCACGCCGGCAGAGCAGTCGCGGCTGGAGGTCAGTGTCGAACGGGTGACCACGATGGTCACTCCTCTGAGCGGCGACAGCATCGCAGACCTGTGGGACACCCTCCTCGAGGGCGGGCTCCTGGACGATCTCGAGGGCGCCCGCACGGTGGGGGTCGCGATCGGCACGCTGCTGCTGGACGCCGACCCGACAGCACGATGGGTCTCCTGCCTCGGGCCGCGCGGCTGGACACCCGGCGTGGTCTCGTCCGTGCAGCCTGCCTCCCCGGTCCTCGTCGTCGCTGACGCGCTGGCCCGCTGGCCCGGAGCCACGGCCGACTGGATCGCGCCCTACATCGACAGCGCCCTGAGCCACCTCACGAACCCCGACGCGCTCGGTGACCACCCGTGGATCGCCAGCCCTGAGGACCTTCCCGTCCCGCCCTCGCCCGACGTCGTCGACCTGGCGACGAAGGCCCTGAGCCTGGGCCTGGCCCTGGTCGGGAGCAAGCCGAAGGCTTTCGCGGTGACGCCCGGGGTCGGCGGTCCGATGAGCGCACCCGCTCCTGGTGACCCGACCGACCACGACGCCGTGCGGGCCTGGGCCCGACAGTGGGGCGCCCAGTCGGGTGCGCCCGTCCTGGCCGTGGCCTGGGTGGAGCCTCCTCGGGGTGCCGCCCGCCGCGCGGCGACACGTGCGGGATCGGTCACCGTCGAGGCGAGCGAGCCGGGACGGCTCGGCATCGTCTACGCCCACGAGTTCGTCACCGGCCCGGAAGGCACGTCAGCCTCTGGTCAGCCCGTGATCCTCGGAGCCAGCGACCCCGTCTTCTGACGACGACCCTGTGCCTTCGTGACCGCCCTGTCCTCTGACCGGAGCCCAGGGCGGGTAGGGTAGGCCGCCACGCCTCCTTAGCTCAGATGGCCAGAGCAGCCGCCTTGTAAGCGGCAGGTCGTCGGTTCGAGTCCGACAGGGGGCTCCGACGGCCTCGTCAGGCATGACGCCTGCTTCCGGCGCTCCCCGCGACAGGCTCCCCGCCGCCCTCTGTGCGACACGACCTCCACGCTGCGACTCAGCGTGGCGACGAGGGCCCGGACCATGCTCGCGGGCCGCCTCGGCGCACGAGACGTCAGAGGTCCCCCAGCACAGCGTCCGTCGACGTGGCGACGAGCTCTCGGGCACCGGGCGCGACCGCGAAGTAGGCCCACCTGCCACGCTGCTCGCGGGTCACCAGCCCGGCCTCGGCCAGAAGTCTCATGTGGTGCGACACGGTCGGCTGCGAGAGCCCGACGGGTTCGGTCAGGTCGCAGATGCACGCTTCCCCGTCAGGGGCGGAGGCGATGATCGACAGCAGCCGCACACGGGCCGGGTCGGCGAGGGCCTTGAAGGTCCGGGCGATGTCGCTCGCCGTCTCCGCCGCGAGGCCGGCCAGCCGAGGCGCACGACAACCGCCGGCGACAGCCGGGACGACGACAGGGAGCAGGGCTCTCACGAGATCCATCGTGCCATGCGAATTGACAAACTTCTATATGAAGCCCAGAGTTGGGCCCATCGACAGACGTCGATGTGATCCTGGCGACATGACGGAGGTTCTGATGGCGACGGACGAGTCCCTGCGCACCCAGGTGCGCGACCGGTATGCGGAGGCCGCACGCACGGCGAAGGCGGGCCTGTACGCGGAGACGGACGACTGCTGCGGAGGCGGCGGGTGCGCCCCCACCCCCGCAGGCCCGCAGCAGGTGATCTTCGGCTCCGGTCTGTACGACACGACGCAGGTGGTGAGCCTGCCCGAGACGGCGGTGCTCGCCTCGCTCGGCTGCGGGAACCCGACAGCGGTCGCCGATCTGCGCGAGGGTGACCGGGTGCTGGACCTGGGCTCGGGCGGCGGCATCGACGTCCTCCTGTCGGCCGAGCGCGTCGGCCCCACAGGGTTCGCGTACGGCGTCGACATGACCGACGAGATGCTCGAGCTCGCGCGCTCCAACGCCGAGAAGGCCGGTGCGACGAACGTGGAGCTCCGCAAGGGCACGATCGAGGACCTGCCGTTCGACGACGGGTGCGTGGACGTGGTGATCTCCAACTGCGTCATCAACCTGTCCACCGACAAGCCCTCGGTGCTGTCCGAGATGTTCCGGGTGCTGGCCCCCGGCGGCCGCGTCAGGGTGTCCGACGTCGTCGCCGAGGACCACCTGACCCCAGAGCAGCGAGCCGAGCGCGGCACGTACGTGGGCTGCATCGCCGGTGCGCTGTCGAAGCAGGAGTACCTCGACGGGCTTGCCGCGGCCGGGTTCGTCGACGCCGAGGTGACCTTCACCCACGAGGCCGCGCCCGAGATCCACGGAGCGATCATCAAGGCGACCAAGCCCCGAGAGGTGTGAGAGCGGTGTCCTCGCCGGAGCCAGAGCACCAGGTGTCCTTGGCTGAGCGGGGCGAGCCCGCCGTGCCCGCCACCGGCGTGGACGACGCTGCGCAGTCGACGGCGGCCACCGAGACCCCGCCTGCGGCACGGACGGGAGCGGCCTGGCTCGCACCGCTCGCCGTCGCACAGGTGGTCAGCTGGGGCATCTTGTACTACGCGACGCTCGTCGCCGCATCGCGCATCGCCGCCGACACCGGGTGGCCGCTCACCGTGGTGACCGGGCTGTTCTCTGGCGGGCTGATCGTCTCGGCCGTCGCGGGGGTGTGGGCCGGGCGGCTGCTCGACGCGCGCGGGCCACGGCTGGTGATGACCGCCGGCTCCGCCCTCGGGGCGCTGGGCTTCGTGCTCGTGGCGCTCGCTCCGACCCCGATCATGTTCGGGGCAGCCTGGGTCGTGGTCGGGACAGCCCAGTCCGCGGTGCTCTACCAGGCGGTGTTCACGGTCATCACCCGCCGTTACGGCCCTCGGCGACACGTGCCGCTGACGATCATCACCGTGGCTGGCGGCCTCGCCTCCACCGTCTTCGCGCCGATCACCGCCGGGCTGCTGTCGGTGATGGGGTGGCGACAGGCGTTCCTGGTGCTCGCCCTGGTGCTGGCTGCGGTGACCGTGCCCGTGCACTGGTTCTGCTTGGAACCGCGATGGGCAGCCGTGTCGTCGCACCGCCCGCAGCAGCGGCGCACGATCACGGGGGTGCTGCGGTCCCGGCAGTTCTGGTACCTGGAGGCAGCGACCGTCGCCATCGTCGTCCCCCTCTATGCCGTGACCCTCACGGCGATCCCGCTGTACGAGGAGAAGGGTCTCAGCTTCGAGCTGGCCGCCCTGGCCCTCGGGCTGATCGGAGCAGGGCAGATCATCGGGCGCGTCCTTCTCCTCCTCCTGCCGCGCGGCATCGCCCCGTGGAAGCCTCTCGCGATGGTGGGGGCGACCTCGGTGCTGTTCCTCGCGCTCCTGGCGGCCCTCCCGGGACCGGTCTGGTTGCTCGTCGTGGCAGGGGTGCTGGCCGGTGCGGTACGAGGCGCGCAGACCCTCGTGCAGGCCTCTGCGGTCGCCGACCGGTGGGGCGCGACGAGCTACGGGACGATCAACGGCCTCTTCGCCGCCCCGGTCACGGTCGTCGCCGCGCTCGCGCCTGCGATCGGGTCGCTGGTCGCTGCCGGTGTCGGCAGCTATGCGAGCATGGCGGCGGTCATGGCCGGGGTCGCTCTGGTCGGCACGGCGCTGGCCCGCAACAGCTGAGCTGAGCACCCGGTCTGACGAGGGCCGAGATGCGCACCGACACCGAGACGATGAACAGCGGGAGAGCACAGAACAGTGGTCGCGTCTTCCCGCCTCGCAACAGGAGATGGACTCATGCACCCTCTGAAGATCGTCGTCGTCGGCTCAGTGGCGGCCGGCACGTCCGTCGCTGCCAAGGCGCGTCGCAACACCGAGACCGCCAAGATCACGGTCTACGAGCGTGATACCGACATCTCCTACTCTGGGTGCGGGCTCCCGTACTTCGTCGGCGGCGAGATCCCCGAGATCGACGCCCTGACCCCACGAGACCCCGCATGGTTCAAGGCCCGCTACGACGTCGACGTCCGCACCGGGCACGAGGTCCAGGCCGTCGACCCCGCCGCACGCGTCGTCACGGTGCGCGACCTGACCACGGGCGCCACCTTCGAGGACACCTACGACGAGCTCGTCCTGTCTACCGGCGCGTCCGGCCTGATACCAACGATCCCCGGCGTCGACCTTCCGGGAGTGTTCACCGTCCGCAACCCCTCGAGCGCGCGTGCGATCCGTGCGTGGATCGAGGAGCACGGCGTCGCCCGGGCCGTCGTGGTCGGTGCGGGCTACATCGGTCTGGAGATGGCCGAGCAGCTCACCAGGCGCGGTGTCGCCGTCACGCTCGTCGAAGCGGGCCCGCACGTGATGCCCCGCATGGATGCCGACATGTCTGCCCGCGTCGACGCGGAGCTGCGCAGGCACGGTGTCGACCTGCGGCTGGCGACCCGTGCGACAGCCGTCGACGGCGACGCGACGAGAGCCCGGGCGGTGCAGGTCGACGGGCCTGACGGTGCGGCACGTGTCGAAGCCGACCTCGTCGTCGTCGCGGTCGGCGTGCGACCGAACCTCGAGCTGGCGAGACAGGCCGGCGTGAGGATCGGGACGACGGGTGCGGTCTGGGTCGACCGCCACCAGCGCACGAGCGTCGAGCACGTGTGGGCCGTGGGCGACGTCGCCGAGTCGTTCGACCTCGTCACCGGAGCCCCGACCTGGGTCCCGCTGGGCTCCACCGCGAACAAGACCGGCCGCATCGCCGGCGACGCCATCACCGGCGGCTCGCTGGAGCACCGAGGCATCCTCGGGACCTCGATCGTGCGGGTGCTCGGCCTGACCGTCGCGCAGACCGGCCTGACCGAGACCCAGGCGGCAGCGGCCGGGTTCGACGTGGAGGTGCTGCACAACATCAAGCCCGACCGCCCCGAGCACCTGGGGGGCAGGTCGATGGTCATCAAGGCCGTCGCAGACCGGGGCACCGGACGTCTGCTGGGAGCCCAGGCCGTCGGCCCTTCTGGCGTCGACAAGCGCATCGACGTCCTGGCCACCGCGATCACCTTCGGCGCGGACGTGGCCGACCTGTTCCACCTCGACCTGGCCTACTCGCCCCTCTACGCCACCACCAAGGACCTGGTCCACTACACCGGCATGGCGCTGGACGGTGCGATCCACGGCAAGGCCCCGCTCATCACCCCCGCAGAGCTGGATCGGCGCCGCCGGGCAGGCGAGAGGATCCAGGTGGTCGACGTACGCTCCGCCAGAGACCGTGCCAGGTCCTTCGTCGACGGCTCGATCCACGTCCCGCTCGACGAGCTGCGCGAGCGTGCAGGCGAGCTCGATCCCACCCTGGTCACCGTCACCTTCTGCAACAAGGGCGTCACGGGGAACGCTGGGCAGAACGTGCTGCGCAACCTCGGGTTCAGCCAGGTCTACAACCTGTCGGGCGGCAACCAGGGCTACCAGGTGTACGTCACCGCCGTGCTGACCGGGCAGCGCTCGACCACTGAGGACGAGCGTCGGTGAGCACCACACCCGCACCTCCGTCTCTGTGGCGCAAGATGCTGGCCGAGACGGTCGGCACCGGCCTGCTCGTCGCGATCGTCGTCGGCTCTGGCATCGCCGCCCAGCGCCTGTCTCCCTCCGACACCGGCCTCCAGCTGCTGGAGAACGCGCTGGCCACCGCGATGGGCCTGGCCGTGCTGATCGTCGTGCTCCAGCCGGTGTCGGGGGCCCACCTCAACCCCGTGGTCACGATCGCCGACCGCGCCCTGGGCGCACCAGGGAACAGCAAGCAGGTCCTGGGCTATGTGGTCGCCCAGTGCTCCGGCGCCGTCGGCGGGGCTGTGCTCGCCAACGCGATGTTCAGCACCCCGACCACGCTCTCGACCACAGACCGGGCCACACCTGGCCACCTGCTGGCCGAGGTCGTCGCGACCGCGGGCCTGGTCCTGGTCATCTTCGCCCTCGCGCGCACCAGGCGCAGCCACCTCGTCGGTCCTGCGGTCGGTGCCTACATCGGCGCCGCCTGCTGGTTCACGTCCTCGACGTCCTTCGCCAACCCCGCCGTGACCCTCGGACGGGTGTTCACCGACACCTTCGCCGGCATCGCTCCCACCTCGGTCGGGCCCTACGCCCTGGCCCAGCTCGCCGGAGCCGGGGCCGGTGTCGGGCTCGTCCTCATGCTCTTCCCAGGCGCCAGAAAGACCGTCCGCTCATGACCGCCTCGACGGCTCGGCGCAGAGGTGACCTTCGGCTCAGGGCGGGACTCGCGCGCGGCCTCGCCGTCAGCCTCGGGCCGCTGCCTCGACGGCGGCCTTGAGCGTCCCGCGGGTGGTGTAGTCACCGGACCAGCGCTCACCGTCGATGAACACCGAGGGTGTGCCGACCTGGCCGTCCATCGCCAGGGCGGCGGCATAGAGCGACGCGACGGTCCACGGGACGAAGGGGCGCACCTGCCTGCCGTCGACCTCGACGACGGACGTGAACTGGTCGGTCACCGACGTCGGCACGCCCACGCTCTGAGCGACCTCGGCGAGCCTCGCGTCAGACAGCCCCTCGGTGCCCTGGTCAGGCATCGTGCCCCGGGCGAACAACGCCTCCATGAACACCACGAAGTGCTCCGGAGACTGGTCGGCGACCACCCCGACAGCGTTCGCGGCGCGGGTCGAGTAGAAGGTCCCCAGGGAAGCCCTGTCCATGATCGCCAGCGGGTGGTAGACCACCGTCACCCCGTCCTGCGCCGCCAGGGCTTGCAGGTCAGCACCGTTCACCTGTTCGAACAGCCCGCAGTACGGGCAGAGGAAGTCCAGATACACATCCACGCGCACCCCCTCCGCCACGACCCCGACCCCCGCCGCGCTGACCGGGATGCCACCCGAGGCAGGCTCCGCGGCGCTCGGCATGACCGCCACGGACGGGTCGACCCCCGAGGGGTCGGCGGTGTCGTACGACTCAGTCACGGCATCGGTGGCCGTCGTGGAGGTGCTGGTCGGTGAGGTCTGGGGCGTGATGATGTCACCGCAGGCGGTCAGCCCGAGGAGCAGGGCCGAGGCCGCGCAGGCGAGCGCGGCTCTGGTGATGGTCGCCATGATGGCCTCCTGTGCGTGCGAGGTGCTGATCGAGTGCGAGGCGCGAGGTCAGGACGCGTCTCTGGCGGCCTCGACGGTGGCTCTGAGCGGCCCGGCGGTGGAGTAGTCACCGTTCCACCGCTCACCGTCGATGAACACCGCCGGCGTGCCGACCTGGCCGCCCATCGCCACCGAGGCGGCCGAGAAGGAGGCGGCGACCCACGGGACGAAGGTGCGCAGCGTCTGGCCCTCGAAGTCCGCGGTCGCCGTGAGCCGGTCGGTCACCGACACCGGCACGCCCACGCTCTGGGCGACCTCGGCGAGCCTCGCGTCAGACAGCCCCTTGGTGTTCCCGGCGGGCATGATGTCGGGGGCGAACAGCGCCTCCATGAACGCCACGAAGTGCTCCGGGGACTGGTCGGCGACGACGCCCGCGGCGTTCGCGGCGCGGGTCGAGTAGTACGTCCCCTGGGAAGCCCTGTCCATGATCGCCAACGGGTGGTAGACCACCGTCACCCCGTCCTGCGCCGCCAGGGCTTGCAGGTCAGCACCGTTCACCCGCTCGAACGTCCCGCAGTGAGGACACATGAAGTCCAGGTAGACGTCCACACGCACCCCGTCGGGCGCCGCCACGCCGACCCCCGCCGCACTGACCGGGATGCCACCCGACACCGGGTCGGTCCCGCGCGGCACGGCGACCTCGTCGATCGACGGCAGGTCGCCCTCGAAGATCGCGGTCTTGACCTTGGCCGCCTCCCGGCGGGAGTCCTGCCCCTGCTGGATCATCGCCCAGACGGCGAACCCGACCGCCACGACGGCCGCCACGAGCACCACGATGCCGATGATCCGGTTGCGGCGTCGGGCCCGCTCTTGCTGGGCGCGCATCGCCGCGGCCTTCGCCCTGGCTTCCTCGCGTCGTTCGTTCTTGGTCGGGCGGGGCTGGTTGGGCACGGCATCTCCTCCGGATGTGCCTGGCAGGTCGGGCTGGAGCACCGTCGCCGCTGGTGCCGCCTGACGAACATGTGCCTAGCGAGCATGTCACGACGGCGGGCGTGCTGACCTGGCCTACGACGACATGGGCTCAGGATAGACGGTCACGGTCACGACGGGAGCACCGGGGGCGGAGCCGGCCACCAGGTGATCGGCTGCCCCGAGACCACCCGGACGACGAAGGCCGCGGCCCCGGCCAGGCAGATCACCACCGCCGTGGTCGCACCGACCCGACCGGGGGCGACCCCAGCCAACGTGCGTCGAGCGCCGACCCTGGTCAGCCGTCCGAGCGGGCCGAACCAGGAGACCACGGTGAACAGCAGCACCAGCGCCCCGAGCACCACACCGACGACCGTGCCCGTGAGCTCCTCACCGGGCTCGGCGTCCAGGTGCCACACGCTCGACCCCGCGGTCCACCACACCACCACGCCGACGACAGCCGTCACCGCCGCGGCGATGAACACCGCCGGGAACAGGCCGGCCACACCACGCAGCAGGTGCCACGGGACGGCCAGCACCGCGACCGGGACGTCAGCACGACGCACCCCGCGCCGGACCCGCCGCTCGTGCATCGCCTCGACGTCCGACCCGACCGTACGCACCACGACCAGACCGGCGAGCACCACCATGAGGGTCACGAGAGGCACCTGCGCACCCGCGGCGCCGACGAGCAGGGCCGCCGCCAGCAGCGTCCCCCAGCGCGGGAGAGCAGGGGGACGCTCGTACCCTGAGCCGGGCTCGGCCTCCGCGCCTGTCGAGAAGACGACGGTGCGCCCGTCGTGGGTGGCCACGTCGCGCGGGATGTCCCGGTCAGCACCGAGGCCGACAGCGGGGTCGACGTCGAGGTGCTGCCCCTCGTCGTCGTGGTCGTCGTCGCGCTGTTCGCCGTCGTACGGCTCCCCGGCCGCCTCGGCCTCCAGCGCCGCCACCACCTCGTCCGCGGGCGGGCGGTACGCCGGGTCGGGGGCCAGGGCCCGCCTCAGCATCGCGGCGGTGCGCTCCGGCAGCCCCTCGAGGTCGGGCTCGCCGGCGCTGGTCCGAGAGAGCACCACGCCCAGCGTCCCGGTGCCGTACGGAGGCCGGGCGGTCGCGGCGAAGGCCAGCACCGCGGCCCAGCCCCACCAGTCGACGGACGACGTCGGCTCCCCGCCCTCGATCAGCTCCGGCGCGAGGTAGCCAGGCGACCCCGCGACCATCGAGGTCGCGGTGAGCGGGGCGTCGTCGCGAGCCATGGCGAGCCCGAAGTCGATGAGCACCGGACCGTCGGCGGTCACCATGACGTTGGACGGCTTCAGGTCTCGGTGCACCACGTCGGCGGCGTGCACGGCCTCGAGGGCGTCGCGCAGCCGACCGGCCAGCTCGACGAGCGCCGTGGCGTCGAGCGGGCCGTCACGACGGATCGTCTGGTCCAGGCTCTCTCCGGCGACCAGCTCGGTGACCAGGAACGCCTCGGTGGAGTCCGCCTCCGCGTCGAGCACCCGCGCCACCGCCGGGTGCCGCAGCCGTTGCAGCGCGGCGACCTCGCGCACCAGGCGGGCGCGCGCCACCGGGTCGGCGCCGACCTCGGGGTGGAGCAGCTTGAGCGCCGCGACACCCCCGCCGTCGTCCACCACCCGGTACACCGTGCCCATGCCGCCAGACCCCAACGGTGCGACGACGGTATAACCACCGATCGACGTGCCGGGCGCGAGTCCGATGCGCTCCATGGGCTGAACCTACCCGGCGCCTCGCATCACCGCCACGGTCCTCATCACCGCCGCGCTCCGCGTCGTCCTGGGTCAGAGGCTCCTCCCGGACGACGACACACCTGTTCGCGGCCTGCGAGGACGAGCGGCGCTCGAGCTGTCGTCACAACGGGACGAGACAGGGGTCTGGCCCTCACACGGGGCGTCCGACTAGAGTCGACTGATAAGCGAGTCCGACATCAGGTGCGGCCCACCCGGGTCCGGGTGATGCTCGTCTCAGGAGGTACCACCGTGTCAGACCCCTCGCACGCCGGCCACGACCCGACCGACGGCCACGGCCTGGTCGTCGTCGCGAACCGGCTTCCCATCGACGTGTCCGTGGACGAGGACGGGGTCGTGTCGTGGCAACGCGCCCCGGGCGGCCTGGTCACCGCGCTGCGTCCCGTCACCCAGGCCACCTCGAGCGCCTGGGTCGGCTGGGGAGGCCAGCCCGACCTGGAGCTGGACCCGCTGGAGGTGGACGGCACCTGGCTGGTGCCGGTCCCGCTGTCCACCGACGAGGTCGCCCAGTACTACGAGGGCTTCTCCAACGACACGCTGTGGCCGCTGTACCACGACGTGATCTCTCCCCCAGCGTTCCACCGGTCGTGGTGGGACACGTACCAGCAGGTCAACCGGCGCTTCGCGGAGGTCGCGGCGGCACAGGCCGCGCACGGGGCGACGGTCTGGGTGCAGGACTACCAGCTCCAGCTGGTCCCGGCGATGCTCCGCGAGGCCCGACCCGACCTGCGGATCGGGTTCTTCCTGCACATCCCCTTCCCCGCGCAGGAGATCTTCGCCCAGCTCCCCTGGCGTCGCCAGGTGCTCGAGGGCCTGCTCGGCGCCGACCTGCTGGGCTTCCAGCGCGCCGGGGGTGCGACGAACTTCTTGCAGACGGTGCGCAGATTCTCCGACGGGACCACGCGCGGGCCGCTCGTGGAGATCCCCACCGGCAACGGCGAGCCGCGACGGGCCAGGGTCGGCACCTTCCCGATCTCGATCGACTCGGGCCGCGTCAACGCCCTGGCCCGCACCGAGGAGGTCCGCGCCCGCGCCGCCCAGCTGCGCGCCGACCTGGGCAACCCGCAGGTGCTGCTGCTGGGCGTCGACAGGCTCGACTACACCAAGGGAATCCGCCACCGCCTCCAGGCCTACGGCGAGCTGCTCGAAGAGGGACGCCTCTCCCCTGAGCGCACGGTGCTGGTCCAGGTGGCCAGCCCGAGCCGGGAGAACGTCGACGCCTACGCCCACCTGCGCGACGAGGTCGAGCTGACGGTGGGCCGCATCAACGGCAGCTTCGCCACGGTCGGCCACCCACCGGTGCAGTACCTGTACCAGTCGTTCGACGCGACCGAGATGGCCGCGCTGTTCCTGGCCGCTGACGTCATGCTGGTCACCGCGCTGCGCGACGGCATGAACCTGGTCGCCAAGGAGTACGTGGCCGCGCACTCCGACGAGCGCGGCGTCCTGGTGCTGTCGGAGTTCGCCGGCGCCGCTGACGAGCTGACCAGCGCGCTGCTGGTGAACCCCCACGACATCGACGGCATGAAGGACGCGATCTTCACGGCCGCCACCATGGACCCGCGCCAGCAGCGCCGCCGCATGCGCAAGCTGCGCCGCCGCGTCCTGACCCACGACGTCCAGGCCTGGTCGACCCAGTTCCTCGACGCCCTCGCCGAGGTCCACCGCACCGCCTGACCTCGACAGCCTGTTGCTCCCCTGACGGAGCGGCTCAGGCTCGCAGGTGTACGGGATCTGTCCAGGTCTGCGCCGATCTGTGATGTAAGGTGACGATTTCTGACAGCTAGCCGCGCGCCTGCGGAGGTGACTCGCTTGAACCAGATGTGTCGCGACAGCTACGACGTGGCGTCTTCGCAGGCCGCGTCCCACATCCCCGGGTGAACGACGCGATGGCCGACCTCGACCAGCCTGCTGCTGCGCCGGTGGCGGGAGTGTCTGATAAACGGTGGGCAAGGTGCTGGCGTCCTTAGTTGCTCGAGGGGTTGATGCGTCCCTCGAAGGTGATGGCGAACGCGTTGAGGGCGGCCTTCCACCGGTTGACCCATCGTGC
>WQWY01000001.1 GCA_009785115.1 Micrococcales bacterium | reverse complement strand
GTGCGGTCATCGCGGTGACTCCGTTCGAGGATTCTGTGGAAGGTTGACTCGAAGGATCACGCGGTGACCGCGCCCACGTCCAGGACCCAGCGACCGCGCTACACCACTATCAGGGACTCAACTCTCCTGCTCCTGCTTCTTCTGGCCGTGTGGTCCGGACCACCCCCGCATGAGCGGGGAAGAGCGCCGGTGACCGACGAGGCGTTCGACCGGTATGGGACCACCCCCGCATGAGCGGGGAAGAGACCGTCTACGACCCCACCGACCCGATGAGCAAGGGACCACCCCCGCATGAGCGGGGAAGAGGCACGACCCCTCGCACCTCTCGCACACCCGTTCGGACCACCCCCGCATGAGCGGGGAAGAGATGGCAAGAGGACCGTGAGCCTGATGGTTACCGGGACCACCCCCGCATGAGCGGGGAAGAGCGAGCGCCTCGATCCTCGCGGTGTATGTCGTCAGGACCACCCCCGCATGAGCGGGGAAGAGCCACTCCGCGCGCCATGACGTGCCGGGGTACTTGGACCACCCCCGCATGAGCGGGGAAGAGCCACTCCGCGCGCCATGACGTGCCGGGGTACTTGGACCACCCCCGCATGAGCGGGGAAGAGGCAGCCCAGCGCCAGGTACTCGCACTCGCCCTCGGACCACCCCCGCATGAGCGGGGAAGAGACGACCAGCACCAGGTACGGCGGCTCCAGCCGGGGACCACCCCCGCATGAGCGGGGAAGAGGTCGTCCACCCCGGCGTCGGCCAGCCCGTGAGGGGACCACCCCCGCATGAGCGGGGAAGAGGAGAATCGGTCGAACCCGAACGAGTCTGTGGTCGGACCACCCCCGCATGAGCGGGGAAGAGTAGCCCACGGTGTCGTGCGGCGGGGTGATGCACGGACCACCCCCGCATGAGCGGGGAAGAGTTGTAGCCCTTGAACGGGCTGTTGACGAGGTTCGGACCACCCCCGCATGAGCGGGGAAGAGTTGTAGCCCTTGAACGGGCTGTTGACGAGGTTCGGACCACCCCCGCATGAGCGGGGAAGAGTGTCGGGTGATCGTCTGAGCACGCTGAGGCAACGGACCACCCCCGCATGAGCGGGGAAGAGTCGACCCCGCACATGTTCAGACCGACGGTGAAGGGACCACCCCCGCATGAGCGGGGAAGAGCGTCGGTGCCCTCCGAGCGTCCAGAGGTCCACCGGACCACCCCCGCATGAGCGGGGAAGAGTCCGCCATCGCTCTCGCCTCTCTCGATCGTGTGGGACCACCCCCGCATGAGCGGGGAAGAGTGGCAGCCCAAGCCGTGGATCAACGACGTGGCCGGACCACCCCCGCATGAGCGGGGAAGAGCCGGTGATCGTCAGTACCTCGGTGCCCGAATGCGGACCACCCCCGCATGAGCGGGGAAGAGATGAAGCCCTGGACCTCGGAGCGGATGCCGAAGGGACCACCCCCGCATGAGCGGGGAAGAGACATCTACTGGGAGCTTGCTGCCGGTGACACCTGGACCACCCCCGCATGAGCGGGGAAGAGCTGTCGTCGCGCGGCGTCTAGGGTTTCGTAAAGGGACCACCCCCGCATGAGCGGGGAAGAGTCCGCGTACAAGGTCTTGCGGAACGCCTCCACGGGACCACCCCCGCATGAGCGGGGAAGAGGATTTCGAGCGCTGTAGGCCGGTGGGGCGACTAGGACCACCCCCGCATGAGCGGGGAAGAGTTTCCGAGAGACAGGGATGGTTCCCCAGCCCCTGGACCACCCCCGCATGAGCGGGGAAGAGTTTCCGAGAGACAGGGATGGTTCCCGAGCCCCTGGACCACCCCCGCATGAGCGGGGAAGAGAGATACGTCCTTCGTCCGTGATCGTCAGCGGTGGGACCACCCCCGCATGAGCGGGGAAGAGTGGAGCGTCGTGTACGGGGCAGCGCCCGTGGCGGGACCACCCCCGCATGAGCGGGGAAGAGGACCACTATCCCGAGGGGCAGGGACTCGATGCCGGACCACCCCCGCATGAGCGGGGAAGAGCCCTCTGAGGAGGAGCTGGCCCACCGTCACCTGGGACCACCCCCGCATGAGCGGGGAAGAGCGTCTCTCGCGATAGTCGGCACAGACGGGTAGAGGACCACCCCCGCATGAGCGGGGAAGAGTTCTTCACGGGCGGCATCCGGTGGAAGCTGTAGGGACCACCCCCGCATGAGCGGGGAAGAGGAGAAACCACAGATGAGCCTCCTCTGCGAGCACGGACCACCCCCGCATGAGCGGGGAAGAGTGACCACCATGAGGAGGCGAACAGGCCGATGGTGGACCACCCCCGCATGAGCGGGGAAGAGCTGCGCTTGGGCCAGTCGGCGTGCAGCGGTCTCGGACCACCCCCGCATGAGCGGGGAAGAGAGCCAAGTCTCTCCGGCAGGCCACACCATGTCAGGACCACCCCCGCATGAGCGGGGAAGAGATCCTCGGCCTGTTCTCGCTGCTGTGGATGTTGGGACCACCCCCGCATGAGCGGGGAAGAGGTACAGCACGTCCCGCGCGTCGGTCTGCGTGACGGACCACCCCCGCATGAGCGGGGAAGAGCCGCTCACCGATCGTGTTCGCGAGGTACCTCTGGGACCACCCCCGCATGAGCGGGGAAGAGCCTGCCGGGAGGTTCGCCGCGTTGTGCATGGAGGGACCACCCCCGCATGAGCGGGGAAGAGGCAGCCGACTGCACCCCCTCGGCGCTGACCTTCGGACCACCCCCGCATGAGCGGGGAAGAGTTGTTCGTCCCTGTCTCCAGCTCTCCGAGCCGCGGACCACCCCCGCATGAGCGGGGAAGAGGCCGAGTGCGACGGCCAGCACTCACCTGTGTCAGGACCACCCCCGCATGAGCGGGGAAGAGGGGATGGGGCGATCAGACCCCACACCGAGACCCGGACCACCCCCGCATGAGCGGGGAAGAGGGGCTCTCTGGGTGCCAGAGCGGGACGACCACGGGACCACCCCCGCATGAGCGGGGAAGAGTGCTAGTCCTTCCTTCGAGCCGAACGTGGTGATGGACCACCCCCGCATGAGCGGGGAAGAGCGATCCGTGACGGCGCGATCGTGCTCGCCTCGCGGACCACCCCCGCATGAGCGGGGAAGAGCCGAAAGTCCTCGGGTCGGCATCGCGGGCTGTCGGACCACCCCCGCATGAGCGGGGAAGAGTCCGTTTCGACAGTCCCGACCAACTGCACATCGGGACCACCCCCGCATGAGCGGGGAAGAGGGATTCAGCGAGGCCGGTGAGCGTCGTCTGAGAGGACCACCCCCGCATGAGCGGGGAAGAGCCGGTGCGCCCGCACCCGGGGCATGTCGTGACGGGACCACCCCCGCATGAGCGGGGAAGAGCTTGCCGACGCCGCCTATCGGTATGCCGACCGGGGACCACCCCCGCATGAGCGGGGAAGAGTTCCAGGCCTTCCGGGCCGCCTCCTTCCCGACCGGACCACCCCCGCATGAGCGGGGAAGAGCCTGTCCTCCTCTGCGCCGGTCGGGGGTCCTGGGGACCACCCCCGCATGAGCGGGGAAGAGACTTCTTGACCTGCGTGTTCAGGTGTCAAGCATCGTAGATCTTTGACCGTAGGCAGACAACTTCCGCGACTCGGCGGTCTCTTTGCGCAGCAGGTTCAGGCCGTCGAAGTCTTCCACGGTCCACAGGTAGTGATGGCCGAGCATGGACAGCCGCTGCTCGTTCTTGTCTGACCAGATCATCAGCGCTCGACCGGTTCCGACTTCGCCGCGCACCCTGCCCCACAGGTGCTCACGGACGCGGGCTGCCGCTGTCCCGACGTACACGCCAGTGTCTACCTCGAGCAGCCATCGCGTCAGTTCGCCGCGGAGCTGCGCTGGAGGCTTCTGGACGATCACGACGATCACCTGTCGTCCCCGTCCTCATCACGTGAGACGTAGGACACCCCGCCTGCAACCTCACCGTGCTGTGCGTCCCACAGCACGAGAGGCGATGCGTCTGGGTCTTCATCTACCTCGATCGCATCGCCTGTCAGCAGGTAGCGGATGTCAGCGACGCATCTCTCCAGGATTCGTTCGTGGACCATGCGGTCGCGCATCGTCCGCCGGACATAGCCCATGACGTCGCTGACGCCGAGCGCTGCCGCGTCGAAGGCGGTGGGGATCGCGAGCTCAGCCTTGTAGAGGTCCGCGATGTCGTACACGAACGACCGTTCGTCGCGGTGGTGGATGAACCCAAGGGCTGGTGAGGCACCGAGGGCCACGATCGCGGCGTGCGAGATACCGTACAGGCAGATGGTCGCCGCGCTCAGAGCCTGGTTGACGAGGTCAGCCGACGAGAAGTCTTCGCGGTCGTACCGACGCCCTCCCCACGGCACGCCGGTTCGCCTCGACTCTGCACGGTACGCGCGACGAACCCTCGCTCCTTCGCGGCCGCGCAACTGTTCCATCTTCATGCGCGAGACGTCTTCGTCCGGGAATCTCAGCCCGTACATCTTCCTGGCGACAGCAACTCGCGAACGGGGGTTCGACACCAACGCTGCCTGGGCATACAGCAGGTCGGATGACCTGGCGAGGGAGCGGCCGTGGGCGTAGTACCGCACGCCTGCTTCCCCAACCCAGACCACGGTGGCTCCGCACTCAGCGATGAGCTGCATCGCCCTGTGGGTAACCCTGGTTCCTGGTCCGAGCAGCAGAGCACCTAGCATCGCACCGGGAACGCTCACCGTGCCGTTCGCATCGGTCGCCGTGATGGCACCTGAGTCGCGCGAGATCGTGCATCGTTCCAGGTACAAGAAGGTCAGACGGTCTTGGGCACGAGCGAGCGACTGAGCCGCCATCTGTTGCTCGATCGCTGGCACGGCTCAGCCCACCTGAATGGGTACGACGGTCAGCAGGCCGCACCCGAAGGCTCGTGAGTGCCCGATGCCGTGGCGCATCGCCCCCGCGAGGACCACCGGGTCGGCGATGCTCCCGACGCCTTCTACGGTGTCGACGACGATGGGGAAGCCGTGCGCATCCTTGCGACTGACCTTGACGATGTCGCGAGTGTGCCCGATGACCTCCAGTCCGTCGATCCCTGTGCGTCGCGCGAGCCAGGCACCCATCTCGTCCTTGGGCACCGCTCCGATGATCCTCGAACGTTCCTTGCGTACAGCGTTGACGGTCGTGCGGAACCGCACCGCCTGGCCAGCGTCGAAGGCGGGAACGCCACCCATGACAGGCCGAACCCTCATGCTCGGCGTCGTGCCGACCGCAGGAACATGCGACTGGACGATGACCATTTTTCCCCTCGGTCCGTCGTCGAGACGATACAGGATGCCTGCACTCTCACGGCGTCGCCCGTCGACGCCAGGAAGCACATCTGGGAACAGGCTCATCACTGCCTTGTGCACGGCATCGACATCAATGGTTGTCCGTCGGCATGCCAGCAGATCGGTGAGCAAGAACGATGCCAGGTAGATCGGCCCATTCAGCGAGAGAGTCTGATTTTCTGCCACGCTCGCACCTCCTCGGTTGTACTTGCCGCCAGGTCGGTCGCCGGGTTGTCTTTGGTCGCCAGGGGATAATTGCGATCACCCGTGATTGCGTAGACCTCTCGGGCGACGCCTGGCGTTCCGAGCCTGCCCTTCGGAGCGTCGACGGGCATGACCCCCAGCACATCCAGCGCGCTCTCGGTCGACACTCCGAGGACGAACGGAAACGTGGTCGGGTACTGCTTGCGACCAAGAAAGTGGCAGAACGCTGGGCTGGCGGTGGCGGCGGCGATGTCGTCCAAGTGGGTGTCATGCTCGATGGCGATGATGTACTCAGCGTCAGACAGGAAGCCCTTCCTCATGATGGTGAACGCGCCGGGGACAGGTGTTCCGTCGCTCGTGACGCCGCGGAGCGATGAGCCGCAGGCTGATCGCTGGCTACCGGCGGCGGGCAGTTTCCCTGCTCTGTCGAGGATGAACTGTCGGTCCACATAGACCATGTGTCCATCTGGGGGCGGGGCGACGATCTGGTAGTCCGTCTCGACGCCGCCCACCCTGTCGATGCGTACCCACAGGCGGGTGTCAGCCAGCCATGCCGGCCAGTCCTGGCCTCGGCGGACGCCCAAGCAGCAGGCGAGCAGACCAAGAAGACCTGAGCGCGTCGGGACATCCGACGTCACGAGATTCGCGCCGAACAGGTTCACCCCCGCCCAGGACTGGGCTGGGCCTGCCAGTCGCAGCAGGAGGGACTTCGCGCTCATGCGATGGCCTCGTGGAAGACCCAGCTCACGACATGGTCGATCAAGCCGGAAAGGTTGGTCGCTTCGGCTCGCGCGGCCTCGCCGTCTACACCTTGAGTGCCTGCGAGCGTGGCACGACCGAAGTTCGCCCCGTCGAAGTCGAGTGCGGCTGCTCGCTGCCCGTAGAGCCTCGCGATGGATGTGCCCGAGTACCCGCCGTCCTTGCCGAGCGCGATGGGCTGGTCGAAGCCGTAAGCGGTGCGGTACCGCTGCTCTTCCGCCAGGACGAGCACAGGCATGTCGGTACCGCCGGTCCCGGTGGACTGCTTCTTGCCGCTCGGCACACCGTAGATCAGGGCACGTACGAGCGCGGCAACACGTTCGTGGGCCTGATCGTCGTCGGCAGGCTTCGACCAGGATCGGTGCAGCTGCGCGCGGTCGATGGTCACGGTGCGGTAGTAGACACCCGACGTGTAGGCGGCCGTGTCGAGGTAGGCAGCGCCAGCGTTTCCGGCGTCGTAGATGGCACCGAGATCGTCCACGGTCGTGAAGTAGTCGTTGACCAGAGAGATCGGATGGGTGGTCGTGGCAGGCGACACAGCGACAGCCGACACGGTCTGCCGGTCGGCGGCGGCGGCGAACATACGGCCGAAGGCGGCGATGGCGAGCGAGCCGGTGGTGCGGTCCTGACCGATCGGAGCCGGGGCTGCTTTCGTCGCGACACCGGCCTCTATGTCGTTGATGACGGTAGTGGCGATCTGGTTGATCTCATCCTCGGACAGCCAGGTCGAGGTGTCCTTGGTCTCTACGACCTCTTCGCCTTCCTTGGCTTCGGCCTTCTTCTTCTCAGCCTTCTCGGCTGATGCGGTCAGCGCACCGATAAGGACATTGGCGCGCTTGACAACATCTTTCCTAGCGGTGTCATCGCCGAGCTCGGGTCGCAGAGCAGCCACGCGGGAGGCTACCTCCTGTGCCAGCCACTTCGCTGAGCGCAGCGAGATGTCGTGCGAGTCGTCCTCGTAGACCTTGCGCGCGGCGCGCTTGAGGGACTGGGATGAGAGCATCCCACGGTTGGCCCCGCCCTGGACCAGCGACTTGGGCATCCCGCGGTCGTCGCGGTTGAGGTTGTGCAACGGCAGTGCGTTGAGGATGTGCAGGGTCAGGTAGTTGTAGCTGGGCATGGGTTCAGTCCTTCGTGGTCGAATCGGTCGGGGTCGGCCTGGCTGGCCTGGGTGTGAAGAAGTCGCGCACCACACGGTTGCGCACCTCGATCGAGGCGTCGGTGACCCCGTTACCCCAGTAGAAGAGCAGCCGGGTCAGGTTGTAGAAGTTCATCGGGACGCGGTGCGTGCCGCAGTAGCCGACGAGCCCATCGATGGCCTGCACAGCGGCATCAAAGTCGTAGGACGGCAGGGCGAGGACGCGACGGGTGATCGTCCCGGTGGTGTCAGCGTCCGGGTACTTGCCGTTGAGCCTGTAGAACAGTTCGCGCAGCGACCCGCCGAACGTCGTGTCGCCGCTGTGAGGGGCATCGAGGTTGCCAGCGATGATCCCGACAGCCCGGAGCAGGACCTTCTCCGTGTGCGGGTCTGCGTCAGTGAATGTGGCGACGTAGGGCAGTGCGTAACGTTCGGTCAGCGGGACGATGCCGCGACGCAGGTCGGCCAAGGCGCCGCGGTCGTCCCGTCTGCGACGTTCAAGTGCGACGGCGACTGCTCCCCGCCAAGGTTCGGGCCGTGGGGTGGTCTCGGTCATGCGATGTCCTCTTTGGGTGCAGGTGCGATGTGGAAGAGGGCGGACAGTAGGCTCGCGCGCGAATTTTCGATGTTGAACATCCTGTCTGTGGAGTGGAGCGGGGTGGTCACGATGTCGTAGATATCGATCGCTGCGTCACGCATGGCCTGGAGCACGGACATGGCATCCGCGTCATCGCCGCGTGAAACAGCGTTGATGAAGTTCGATATAACCTTGTTGCAGCGCGACCAGAACAGATGTTCCGCCCGAACAGATAGGGACTTGCGCATTGCTTTCGACTGATTCCCTTCCTTGGGGCTGCGGGCTGGTCCGTCAGGCTTCTCCAACTCGTAACGCAGAGCGCCAAGAATGCCGTTGCGTCGCTGTTTATCAGTCCTACCGTTGTCCACGACGCTCTCGTAGAGCTCGTTTATCGTCTCCCAGGTCTCGCTGTCGAGGTCGTAGGCGGACGGGTCGAACCCGAACCAGTGAGCCGATTCGAAAGAGGAGACCATTCCTTTCATCCCGACTTTGGTGACGAACACGTCCATCACCCAATCGCCGCTGCTGACATCTCCCCACAGAACGCGATCTTCGATCTTTTTCGACACGTAGCCTGCGCCGAGAGTCGAGTACCAGTCGTGTAAACGGACTAGTGTGGCGGCGCCAGGGTCGAACTTCGACAGGTTCTCCTTCTTGCCAGTTGTACCAGTAGAGTAGAATCGAGCGAAGTCTCTCTCCCGCAGCGAGGTTGCCTGCTTCTCGTCAGCGCCCTTGTCCGTCTGGGTCTGCTTGGTGGTTCGCAGCCCAGAGAATCCCCATCGGGAGATCCCCGTGCATACACCTGTGGGTGAGTCGCTCGCCCCGTCCCACGTCAGCAGGCAGGCGTTGTGGGAGTAGGTGGATGACCAGAGTGCGCTGGGCGAACCGCTGGCCAAGCATGGAGCTGCCCGCGTGCGGTCGAGAAAAGAGGGCAGGTGAGGTTCGATCACCCACGACAGCAGAAGGTTGGCGAGCAAGGTGGAGAGCAGGTTGTCGACATGCTTCCAGTAGAATTGTGCATCGTTCCCGACTCGTACTCCGAGCGACCGGTTGGACGACGTCCCGATATCAGAGTTGAGCGTTGCTTTTGGGCTGCCGAGGGAGCCGAACCAATAGGTGAGTAACAGCGGGACGACATCTTCTGCTGGCAACGCAGAGTCGACGCGAGATCTGTCGCGGCGCCACCATAGTTTCGAGGTGTCCTTCGGCGGCGTTTCTGGGCGCAGTTTTTCATCGACGTCTTTGGCGGTTCCAATATCCCATTCTTCCCAGTCTCGGCGCCACTCTTGGAAGAAAGGCTTGGTCGAGTGGTCGAGGAAGAGAGTGTCGCGGTGGCGTTCGAGCACTGCGTCGGTTGCGGCGGCCAGCGTGCCGTCGTCGAGGTCGTCCGCCGTGTTAAGGATGTCGGTCACCCCAGCCTCACGACACACCAGCGCCATGAAGGCGACGAGAGTGCGCATGAGAGCCATCTGTTCGATCGGTGACGAGCAGTCGAGCGCCTTGGCGTGGCGTGCGCCGGAGAGGACTCGGCGGAGTGTCCACGTCTCGTGGTTGCCGTCGCTGGTGGTCACCGGCACCCAGGCGAGATCGGCGACGTTCAGGTGAGGCTCTCGGGCGGTCGTGTCGGTCATACGTCCTCCTTGGCAGGACAGCGGATAAGGCCGGAGCCCTCGTCGTACTTCAGGCCGTCGAGCCAGGAGACGTCGACGGGCAGATAACCGGTGAGCATCGACGACCGTGGCTCCCACGTGCCGCCGCAGCACTCAGCTATCGTTCTGGCGTGAGCTGCGTCGAGCAACCGCATCACGACGCCGCTGGCCGGGACTGTAGCCCCGACAGCGTCACGCAGCTCACCAGGGTCGTAGGTCTGCACGAGTGACCTGACCGACTGGGTGTAGGCACCGTGAGTGGCACCGGTCTGGTCGATGATCAGGAAGGTTCGTGAGGCGTAGTCGGTGAAGCGTGTCGCAGTATCGTTGTCTTCGCTGCGTTCTGTCATATGGACCAGATACCTATACCTCGGGTCGGCGAGGTATCCTTTCCAACCGTCCGTCGGGCGCAGCCCGATGCTGACCTCGGTGGACGCGCGGAGTCGCTTGTCCACCCAGTGCAGAAACTCCTTCGTCTCGGCATCCGGTTCGTCTTGCATGTCGAGGTTCGCAACCACCTCGTTGACAGACAGGCTGGCGTTGTCTACGAAGCCTTGTACGTCCTCGGGGACGCGGATCGCTTCGGTCTCGCATACAACGCTGTAGGTCTTGCGGATCTCGGCAAGCAGGTAGGGCGTCTGGCTGCGGTGGGCCAGGTCGTCTGTCTCGGAGTCGATGGTGGAGTGGACGACGAGCACCCGCTCGCCGCAGTCTGGTAAGCGCGTGGCTCGCTGGTCGTCGTCCCCGCGCCACAGGCGGCCTGCGCGCTGGATGAGCGATGCGGCAGGGGCCAGGTCGGAGCACATGAGGTCGAAGTCGACATCGAGAGACGCCTCGATGACCTGAGTTCCGATCACGATCATCCCCCCGGTCGAGCCTGCCCCCGTGGCAGCCTTGGCCTCGAGTTCCTTGGCGCGGTCCTCGCGGTGCTTCGCGGTCATGCGGGAGTGCAGCACCATCACCGGAAACCCCGCTGTGCTCAGAGCGATGCCGATCTCCTGGGCGCGGCCGACCGTGTTGACGACAACGGCGATGCGCGCCTCGGGGTAGGTCTCGTGCATCCGGCTCGCCCACTCGATGTGGTGTGCGGTGGCATCGGCGCTCGCATGGTGGTCGATACCGAGGGTGTACGACAACCGCGGGGAGCCGGTCTGGACGTGTGTCACCGAGCCGTCAGGCAGTGGGATGTCCCCAGGTGGGACCACCGTGGTGACGGCGGGGAACTGGGCGTCGGCCTTCTCGATGGCGGGCACCGCCGGGTTGTAGGCCGACGTGAACAGGTTGCGTTGCCAGGTCGGCATCGTCGCCGACAAGAGCGTGACGCGGGTGCGGGTAGCACCCCACCACGCGAGCAGGTCAGCGAGCAGCACCGACTGGTAGTGGTCGAAGGTGTGTACCTCGTCCAGCACGACGTGACGGTTGGCGACCGCGAGCAGGCGCAGCGCGGTCCACTTCTGCCGCAAGGCTCCAGCCAGCACCTGGTCGACGGTGGAGACAGCGATGGGCGCGAGGATCTTCTTCTTCGCAGACCCCAACCAGGCGGTCGGCGTCAGGCCACCTCTGTCGGCGTCGTCTATCAGGACTTGGCTCTCGTCGGTCTCGGTCCAGTCGGCGTAGAACGTGTCGATACGGGCTGTGCCGTGAGCGAGCGCCCCCTTGTTCCCGGTGGTCTCATACGCCCTCTCCACACGTCGCATCACCGAGGTGGCGGTCGCACGGGTCGGCAGGGCAAACGTCAGAGGTGATCCGGTCGCCTCGTTGCGCAACAGCGCGGCCTCGGTCTTGCCGTCGCCGGTCGGGTAGGTCACGAGCATCAGCCCACGTCCCGCCCCGCACTCGGGGCGCTGTACGTCTCGCTGAAGCGGAGACGGGGTGGCGTAGTGCTTGCCGAGGATGGCACGGGTCGGGTCGGCGATCTTCTCGTAGATGCCCACGGTGTTCTCGACGAACCCGTGGTCGTGCGCCTCGCGCTCCTCAACATCGTGGTTGCGACCACGGAACCAGTCGTCACGGCGAGCGACCCAGGCAGCCGTGCTGGTGACCGTTCCGCCCATCGTGTCCAGCAGGCTGATGTCTTGTCTCACAGCATCCTCGTGGGAAGCCAGCCAGTCGGCGAGGATGACCAGCCCGGTCAGCACGATCACCGCGGCTGGTGCGTCGTCGCCCGTCATGGACTGTGGAACAGCATCGAGTCCCAGAGCCTCCAGCACAGCCTCTGCGTGGATGCCCTGCTGATCGGCCCAAGGACCGGCGCACATCTTGGCGACCTGCTTGTACCTGGACCTGGATCCCTCGTGAGCGTGCCAGCGTCCGTGGTGACCGCCGACGACGGTCGCAGCAAAGGCATCGACGGCCTTCTCGCACATCGTCGGCACCGTGCCGTCGTGCAGCCAGGACAGCGAGACATACTCGTGTCGTCGGACCTGGTCCGAGTCGAGCATCTGCGGCACGGGATAGCCAGCAGACTTCAGGTCAGTGGCAACCTGGGATCCCCACGTGGCCCGTGGGTTGAACGCCTGGGTCTGGAAGACAGGGTTGATCTTCCCGACATCATGCAACCCGGCGATCGCCATCACGATCCGCCTGGTGAGCGACCTGTTCCCCGGGGCGATGGTGCCGACGAGCAGGTCGCGCAGCCCAGGCCTCAGCCACACGTCCCACAAGACTCCTGCGCACGCAGCGGTCGACAACATGTGGCACAGGACGGGCAGCGGTCTGGTAGCACCCTCTCGCTTGCCCCACAAGCCCAGGTCGGGGTCGTTCGCCTCACCGTCTCGTGCCATGAGTGTGACGATAGTGGCGGCCTCTGACACCTGACAGCACGCTACGCCGGTAAGGCATCGATCATGGTTGTGCGTGGGTACCTCACTCGCCCACAGTTCAGGCGAGGCTATCGAGGGTCGTAGGGATGTCGCGGCGCATGTGAAGCACCCGCCAGACCTCGACCTCGTCGTGTCGTTCGACGTAGAAGACGGAGAACGGGAAGCCCTCGACCGGCCAGGTGCGCAGACCGTCGATGCCCAACGCTTCGCCGTGACGCCGCGACCCGATCGCCGGGTGTTCGGCGATGGTCGTGCAGGCCTTCTCCAGGGCGTCGACCAGACCGTAGGCTGCCGCCTCTGTGCCCTGGTCCACGTAGTGGTCGAGGGTGTCGGTCACGTCGTGGAGCGCGTTGTCGCGCACACGGAGCGGGAGCGGGCTCACGTCTTCGTCGCGCTCGCAGTCCGCACGCGTTCGCGCAGCTCCTCGAAGTGCTCGGAGGTCACCGGTCCGGTCAGTGGCGATGCCGCGCCCTCCAGCAGCAGGTCACGCAGCCGTGTCCGGTCGCGCTCCCGGCGGATCAGCGCGCGGACGTACTCGCTGGACGAGCTGTAGCCGTCGGCGTCCACCCGCTCGTCGACGAAGTCCTTCAGGCTCTCGGGGAGCGAGACGTTCATCGTGGTGGCCATGGCACCAGGGCAGGGCGCTTGGCAATCCTTGCCAAGAGCTGCCAAGCGCCTCTGAGGCGACGACTTGGCCCGACCGCTTCTGATCGCTCAAGCAGGATGGCGGTTCTTCTCGGAGTGAGGTCGTGGTGGGGGGCGTGGGGGAGGGGTAGGTTCGGACGCGGACCGTCCGACGACGACGCCGGGCGGTGGGCTGTTCGACCATCGATCCATCTCTGAGGAGCGTCTCGTGTCCAAGACCCCTGCTGTTGTCACTGTCACCGGTGCTGCTGGCCAGATCGGTTACGCCCTGCTGTTCCGGATCGCGTCGGGGCAGCTGCTCGGCCCGGACCAGCCGGTGCGGCTGCGGCTGCTGGAGATCCCGCCGGCCCTCAAGGCGGCCGAGGGTGTCGCTATGGAGCTCGCCGACTCCGCCTTCCCGCTGCTGGACGGGGTGGACATCACCGACGACGCGACCAAGGCGTTCGACGGCGTGAACGTGGCGCTGCTGGTCGGGGCCCGTCCGCGCACCGCCGGTATGGAGCGGGGCGACCTGCTGGAGGCCAACGGCGGCATCTTCGGGCCGCAGGGGCGGGCGATCAACGCCGGTGCGGCCGACGACGTGCGCGTGCTCGTGGTCGGGAACCCGGCCAACACCAACGCGCTCATCGCCTCCGCGAACGCCCCCGACGTGCCGGCCGAGCGGTTCACCGCGATGACCCGCCTGGACCACAACCGGGCCATGGCGCAGGTGCGCGAGAAGACCGGCGCGGCGCTGACCGACATCAAGAAGCTCACCATCTGGGGCAACCACTCCGCCACCCAGTACCCCGACCTGACCCACGCGACCATCGGCGGCAAGCCGGCGCTCGAGGTCGTCGCGGACGACCAGTGGGCCAAGGAGACCTTCATCCCCGTGGTCGCCAAGCGTGGCGCTCAGATCATCGAGGTGCGTGGGGCGTCGTCGGCCGCGTCGGCCGCGTCCTCCGCGGTCGACCACATCTACTCCTGGGCGCTGGGCACCCCGGCGGGCGACTGGACCTCGGCCGCTGTCGTCTCGCACGGCGAGTACGGCGTGCCCGAGGGTCTGATCTCGTCCTTCCCGGCCACCTCGACCGGTGGCGACTGGCAGATCGTGGAGGGCCTGGAGATCGACGCGTTCTCCCGCGCCAAGATCGACGCCTCCGTGGCCGAGCTGGCCGAGGAGCGCGACGCCGTGAGGGCCCTCGGTCTGATCTGAGCCACCCGATCCGATCGGCCTGGTCTGAGCCGAGACCTCACGGACACGACGTGAAGGTCCCGATCCGAGTCCGCCCGGGTGCCTCGCGCACCCGGGCGGCCGGCGTCTACGGCGACCGGCTGGTGGTCGCGGTGTCCGCACGTGCCGTCGACGGGGCCGCGACGGAGGCCGCCCTGACAGCTCTGGCCGATGCTCTCGGCGTGCGCCGCCGTCACGTCCGGCTGCTCTCCGGCGCGACCAGCCGGGACAAGCTGGTCGAGATCGACGTCGACGCCGCCGACGGCCTGGCTGCCCGGCTGGACGCCCTCAAGAAGGCGTGAGGGAAGGTCAGCGGAAGACGACGGTGCGGTGGCCGTCAAGGAGCACCCGGTGCTCAGCGTGCCAGCGCACCGCCCGGGCGAGGGTGCGGCGCTCGACGTCTTGGCCGAGCCGCACCAGGTCGGTCACCGCGCGGGTGTGGTCGACGCGCTCGACGTCCTGCTCGATGATCGGGCCCTCGTCCAGCTCGGCGGTCACGTAGTGCGCGGTGGCGCCGATCAGCTTGACCCCGCGGTCGTGGGCCTGGGCGTAGGGGCGGGCACCCTTGAAGCTGGGCAAGAACGAGTGGTGGATGTTGATCGCCCGCCCGGTCAGCGTGCGGCACAGGTCGGGGGAGAGCACCTGCATGTAGCGGGCGAGCACCACCAGCTCGATGCCCAGGTTCTCGGCCAGCTCTAGGAGTGCCGCCTCGGCCTCCGGCTTGGTGCTCGGCGTGACCGGGATGTGGTGGAAGTCGATGCCGTAGAACCTGGCCATCGGTTCCAGCACCGTGTGGTTGGACACCACGGCGACGATGTCGATCGGCAACGCCTCTTCCCGGGTGCGGAAGGCCAGGTCGTTCAGACAGTGCGCGGCGGTGGAGACCATGACCAGGGTGCGCAGCGGGCGGCCCGCGACGTCGAGCCGCCACGACATCGAGAATCGCTGAGCGGTGGCCGCCAGCGCCTCACGCAGCGCGGCAGCGGACGCCGGTGCGGTGAGGTGCACCCGCATGAAGAACAGACCCGTGTCGGCGTCGCCGAACTGCTGCGACTCGATGATGTTCGACCTCAGGTCGGCCAGCGTGCTGGCCACCGCGGCGACGATGCCGGGCCGGTCGGGGCAGGAGAGGGTCAGCACCAGCTCGCCAACGGCAGGAGCGTCGTGGGCGGGGCTGTGCTGAGGTGTCGCGACGGTGGGCACGGTCTTCGAGGCTAGTGCGCTCTGCCTCGACCGACGAGCGGACAGGGCAGCCGCGCGGAGGCCGCGCTCCGCCGGGCGCCGATCTCGCACACCACGAGGGGATCAGGTCGCAGACGCCGTCGCGGCGAAGGGCTCGCGCACGAGACGAGGGACAGGCGTCCGCTCTCCACAGACACGAGCGCCGAAGCTTGGTGTGCGACACGGCGAGGTCCCGCGTCGACGCCTGCGACGATGGTGGCCATGACGTCCGCCGACATCGAGGTCCGTACCGTCACCGTTGCCGACGCCGGTGAGCTGTTCACCCTGCGCCGTGCCGCCTTCGTGACGGAGGCTCAGCAGTACGACGACCCGCACATCCCGCCGCTCACCCAGACGTTCGACGAGCTGAAGGAAGACCTCGCGCGTCCGGACGTGGTGACGCTCGGCGCCTGGGTCGGGTCGCGGCTCGCCGGGTCGATCCGGGTGCTGCTCGAGGACGGCAAGGCCACGCTCGGCCGGTTCGCCGTCGCTCCCGATCTCCAGGGCAAGGGCATCGGGTCGCGGCTCCTGGTGGAGATCGTGCCGCGCCTGCCCGAAGGCACCAAGGAGGTCTGGGTGTTCACCGGCCGGGACTCGGTGCAGAACATCGCCTTCTACGCCAGCAAGGGCTACGAGCACCAGCACGACCAGAGCGTCGGCGACCTCACCTACGCCTACCTGCGCCGGATGCTGGGCGAGGAGCCCGACCCGGCGTGAGAGACAGAACGGGTCGCGCCGGTTGCTAGGCTGAGGCCTGTCGCGACTGGCGCGTCGTGGGCACCCCTCGTGGGTGGGCCACGTACAGGGTGGGTCACCACCGGGGAGCGACGCGAGGCAGCAGAACCACGGGTCGGACGCCTGGGCCCAGGTCACACCACCTGACCGCGCGCGGTCGCCTTGACGCCAGGAGGCTCCTGCATGATCGACGACCTGATGAACCAGGGCATCGAGACCCTCGATCCCCAGATCGCCGCCGTCCTCGACGGTGAGCTGGCCCGGCAGCAGCAGACGCTGGAGATGATCGCCAGCGAGAACTTCGTGCCCCGTGCTGTGCTCCAGGCGCAGGGCTCGGTGCTGACCAACAAGTACGCCGAGGGGTACCCCGGCCGGCGGTACTACGGCGGCTGCGAGGTGGTCGACGTCGCCGAGACGATCGCCATCGAGCGTGCCAAGGAGCTGTTCGGGGCGCAGTTCGCCAACGTCCAGCCGCACTCGGGCGCGACCGCCAACGCCGCCGTGCTGCACGCGATCGCCCGTCCTGGCGACACGGTGCTCGGCCTGGCGCTGGACCAGGGCGGGCACCTGACCCACGGCATGAAGATCAACTTCTCCGGGCGGCTGTACGACATCGTCGCCTACGGGGTGGACCCGTCCACGTCGCTGGTCGACATGGACCAGGTGCGGGCGCTCGCTCACGAGCACAAGCCCAAGGTCATCATCGCCGGGTGGTCCGCGTACCCGCGGCAGCTGGACTTCGCGGCGTTCCGCGAGATCGCCGACGAGGTCGGCGCCTACCTGTGGGTCGACATGGCTCACTTCGCCGGGCTGGTCGCCGCCGGGCTGCACCCCTCGCCGGTGCCGCACGCGCACGTGGTCTCCTCGACGGTGCACAAGACGATCGGCGGCCCGCGCTCGGGGTTCATCCTCACCAACGACGCCGACCTGGCGAAGAAGATCAACTCGGCGGTGTTCCCCGGGCAGCAGGGCGGCCCGCTCATGCACGTGGTCGCGGCCAAGGCCGTCGCGTTCAAGATCGCCGGGACGCCTCAGTTCCGCGACCGTCAGGAGCGCACCGTGCGGGGGGCCCAGATCCTCGCTGAGCGGCTGACCGCGCCGGACGTCGCGGCGGCCGGGATCGCCGTGCGGTCTGGCGGTACCGACGTGCACCTGGTGCTGGTCGACCTGCGTGACGCGGCCATCGACGGCAAGCAGGCTGAAGACCTGCTGCACGAGTGCGGCATCACGGTGAACCGCAACGCGGTGCCGAACGACCCCCGCCCGCCGATGGTTACCTCCGGGCTGCGCATCGGCACCCCCGCGCTGGCCACGCGTGGCTTCGGTGACGAGCAGTTCACCGAGGTCGCCGACGTCATCGCCACCGCGCTCGTCGCTGGCGAGGCCGCCGACGTCGCCGCGCTGAGCGCCCGCACCGCGAAGCTCGCCGCGGGCTTCCCGCTCTACGAGGGCTTGAGGCAGTTCTGATGAGCGCGCAGCTGTTGGACGGCAAGGCCACCGCCGCCACCATCAAGTCCGAGCTCGCCATCAGGCTCGCCGCCCTGGCCGACGCCGGGGTGCGCCCCGGCCTGGGCACGCTGCTCGTCGGGGACGACCCAGGTTCCCAGCTCTACGTCGCCGGCAAGCACCGCGACTGCGCCGAGGTGGGCCTGGCCTCGATCCGTGAGGACCTGCCCGCCGACGCCACCCAGGGCGAGATCGAGGCGGCGGTGCACCGGCTCAACGAGAACCCCGACTGCACAGGGTTCATCGTCCAGCTGCCGCTGCCGAAGGGCATCGACACCCAGCGCGTGCTCGAGCTGATCGACCCCGCGAAGGACGCCGACGGCCTGCACCCCACCAACCTGGGCCGCCTGGTGCTGCGGGTCAACGAGCCGGTCACCACACCGCTGCCGTGCACCCCGCGCGGCATCGTCGAGCTGTTGGACCGGTACGGGATCGACCTGCGCGGCAAGGACGTCACCGTCGTGGGTCGAGGCGTGACCGTCGGGCGCTCCATCGGCCTGCTGCTCACCCGTCGGCAGATCAACGCCACCGTGACCCTCACCCACACCGGCACCCGCGACCTGGCCGCTCACACCCGCGCCGCCGACGTGGTGATCGCCGCCGCAGGGGTGCCCGGCATCGTCACCGCCGACATGGTCAAGCCTGGCGCCGTGGTGATCGACGTCGGGGTCTCCCGCGTGACCGACCCCGACACCGGCAAGTCCCGTGTCGCCGGTGACGTGGACCCCGGCGTGCGCGACGTCGCCGCCTGGGTGTCGCCCAACCCGGGCGGCGTCGGCCCGATGACCAGGGCGATGCTGCTGGCCAACGTCGTGGAGACCGCCGAGCGCGCCGTCGCCTGACGGAGGGTGCTCGACAGCGAAGAGTGCTGGGTGCCATGCGCCCAGATGTCGGTGTGACCTGGTGTTTCGCATGCCTGGACTCGTCGTCGACGGGTGCGGGCGGTCGCTCATCAGGGAGAGCTCTCGGTGTGCTCAGAGGGAGACCCTTGCGCTCTTCTGGGTGATCTGCCGTTGCGGAAAAGCCGTTGGTGGCATGACCCAGCGCTGACGTCGACCCGCTCGGATGCTGATAAGCCTCTTGACTTCCTCTGGTGAGCCCGTGTAGAAATCAGGGAAGCTCGTAGAGGCGACTGACGTAACAGCTGGCGGCAGTTGGCCATGGCAATCAGCAGGTCGATCGACATCGTCGTGATTCCTGTGTGTTCAAGCACGCCGTCATGTCGCGCATCGTGACATGCGATGATGAGTGAGAGCGGAAAAGTCATGCCAATGCTAGACCAGCACGTGCTCGAGGCATTCCGGAGCTACTCTAGCCCGGACCTGCGCCCCACGGTGAGCCTGGACAGCCACCTTCAGAAGGATCTCGGCCTGAGCTCCTACGACTACATGTCGCTCCTCGATCAGCTCGAGTCGCAGATGCAGGTCCAGATCGACATCTCGTCCCTCATGCACGCCCAGACGGTCGCGGACGTCGTCGCTGCGCTCGAGCAGGTCTACGACGGTGCCGTGGAGGGATCGCCATGACCTTCCCTGACGCGTCTGCCCTGGAGACTCTCGACTCGGTCCCGAGGCTTCTCGACGACGCCGTCCGCCGTCGAGGTGCGAGCACGGCGTTCCGGATCGGCGGTGCGGGCACGTCAGCCCGGGTCGGCGGTGAGAGCCGGTCGGTCTCGTACGTCGAGCTGCGCCGGTACGTCCACGCGATGGTCCGGCTTCTCGACGACATGCTCGCCGGCGACACGAGCTCGGGCGACACGAACCTGGGTGGAGCGTCACCGGAGGCCGCTCAGCCCCAGAGCGTCGGCATCGTCGGGGCCACCTCCTACCCGTGGGTCCTGTCTTTCCTCGGGCTCGCCTGCTCGGGGAGGGTCGCCGTCCCTGTCGACGGCCAGCTCGCCCCGGCCACCGTCGCGGCGATGCTGGACCGCGCCGGCGCTCGCGTCGTGCTCGTGGACGACCCGACGCTGGCCGTCAGCCTGGCCGAGGTTGGGATCAAGACCTTGGACCTGGGGCAGGTCGCAGCCGCAGCGGAGGCCTCCGCCGACGGCGCGGACCGGGACCTGGCCGACCTGGGCCGGGTGAGCCCGGACGGCCTCGCGCTGAAGATCTTCACCTCGGGCACCGCCGGCACCGCCAAGCTGGTGCACCTGAGCCACGACAACATCGTGAGCAACGCCGCCGGCTGTGCCGACCTCGTCCGCAGCATCGGGGACGACCTCGTCACCATCGCCGTCCTGCCGCTGCACCACCTGTACGGGCTGAACACCTCGGTGATGAGCGCCCTGCTGGTGGGGGCGACGGTGTGCTTCGGGGACGGTCCGCACCGTTTCGCCCGGGACATCACCGCGTTCAGCCCGAACATCCTGGTCGTCGTGCCCATGGTGGTGGTCGCGCTCCACCGGGCGATCTGGCGCGAGGCCGAGCGGACCGGGCGGGCCGCGTCGCTGCGCCGGGCGATCAAGGTCAGCAACCTCCTGCGCAAGCTGGGGATCGACGTCCGACGCCGGTTGTTCCGCAGCGTGCACGACTCGTTCGGGGGCAGGCTGCGCACGATCGTCTCGGGCGGCGCCTACCTCAGCCCCGAGCACATCACCGGGTTCGACGACCTGGGCCTCGAGGTCCTGGTGGGCTATGGGATCACCGAGTGCTCCCCGCTCGTCGCGGCGAACGTGCCGGGTGCCAAGCGGCTGGGCACGGTGGGCAAGGCCGCCACCGGGGTGGAGGTCCGGATCATCGACGACGAGGTCTGCGTGCGCGGCCGGAGCGTCATGGTCGGCTACGACCGTCTCGAGGACACCCAGGCGGCGTTCGTCGACGGCTGGTTCCGGACGGGCGACAAGGGGAGCCTCGACGCGCGCGGCTGGTTGACGATCACCGGGCGGCTGAAGTCGTTGATCATCCTCTCCGACGGGAACAACGTCGACCCCGAAGAGGTCGAGCAGGTTCTGCAGGACCACCCGTTCGTCGACTCGCTCTTGGTGAGGGGCCACCACGAGCCGGACCGTGAGGGAATCATGGCCCTCGTCTACCCGTCGTCGGAGGCTGAGGGGCTGGGCCCCGACGAGATATCGGCCCGGATCGACGCGCTGGTCGATGAATACAACCGGACCGTCCCGGTGTTCCGGCGCGTCTTCTGGACCACGGTGGTCGACGAGCCGTTCGAGCGGACGAGCCTGGGCAAGGTCAAACGGTATCTCTATGCCGAGGGCAGGGCTGAGGGGCTGAGCGTGTCATGAGTGTCGTCTCGACATATCCAGCACGTTTTTTCCAGCGCAATCTCTATCTTCGCTCTCAGGCGTTCCCGGACGATCCTTCCGCCGACCTGGCCTTCGCGTTCCGCATCACCGGTGACGCGGACTGGGAGCGTCTCCTGCTGTGTGCCCGCACAGCGGTGGCGGCCAGCCCTGGGCTGCGCACACGCTTCGAGGTCCGGGGCGGGCGCCTGGTCGCGGTGGTCGCCGACGAGGTGCCGTCGTCGGCGACCGTCGAGGTGACCGACGACGACCCGGTGCGGGTCGCGGTGGGCGCGTTGTCCCGGGCGCTGGACGCCGGGCCGGTCGACCCGGACGGACCGAGCCTGTTCGAGGTCTCCCTGTTCGTGGGGACGTCGCAGGTCGTGGGGACGTCGCAGAGGGTCCCTACCGCTTGCCTGACCCTGCGTGCGGCGCACCTGGTCGGTGACGCGATCTCCTTCGCCTCGGTGCTCGGCTGCGTCAGCGACCTGTACGCGGCGCCGGAGGCGGACTGGCCGAGCATCGTCGCACCGCTCGCGGAGCACCCCGGGTCGACCCCGGCGGTGCCCGTGCTGCGTCGTGGGCGAGACGCCTACCAGACGATGCTGGGAGCGCCGGACAGCCTCAGCCACCCCGCGCTGTCCCGGCCGGGCAGCCACCGGATCGACGGCGCGCACCACGAGCTGCTCGTCGAGGGGCCGCGCGCGCAGCGTCTGCGGGGCTCGGAGGTCGCGCAGACCTTCGGCGCCCCGACCGCGTTCTTCACCGCCTACGCGGCGACCCTCCAGCGGCTCGCCGGCACCAGGGAGGTCACGCTCGGTGTGCCGGTGGCCAACCGGAGCCGGCCGGCGGTCCGTGCGGTCGGTTGCTACGTCAACACGCTGCTGCTGCCGCTGACCCTCGACCGGTCGGACACCTGGCTGACCGTGGCCGGACGGGTGCAGGCCGGGACACGGCTGCTCATGGCGAACCAGGGGCTCGACCTGCTCGGCGACGACGCCGACATCGTCGGCCGCCGGGTCGAGCGGATCGACAACGCCGTCACGTTCTACGACCAGGGCCTAGGCCTGTCGCTCGCCGGGCTCACCGTCGAGGCGGTCCCCGTGCCACGCACCTGCGTGCAGTACCCGCTGGTGGTCACCGTCGAAGACCGTGGCCCGGCAGGGTTCCGGGTCGGCACCGCAGCCGCGTCGTACCTGGCCGCTGCCGATCCCGCGGCGATCTTCGACGAGGCGTTGGAGTCGCTGGTCGCCCAGCCGTCCGGAGGCGTCGTCGGCCCGTCGGTCTTCGTCTCCGCGTGGGAGCGGCCCGAGGGTCGGGCTGGGTCTGCCCCGGATGCCACGGCTGTCCTGTCCGCTGCCGTCGTGGACGCCTCCGTGAGCCCCCCTGCCTCTGGGCCGACGTACCGCGACGTGATCGAGCGCATCTGGTCGGTGGCGGCGCGACAGCCCGACACCCAGGCGCTCGTCAGCACCTCGCCGGTCGGCTCTGAGCCTTCTGTCGACGTCGACACTGACTCTTCGGCCGGCCCGGTGCCTGCGGTCGCCCCAGGGCCCGCGACCGCGCCGTCAGAGCTGACCTACGGCGAGATGGTTCGGCAGGCTGAGGCCGTGGCCAGGGGGCTGGACGCCGCCGAGGCCACGAGGGCGGTGGTCATGGCGGTGCCCAAGAGCATCGACGCCGTGGTCACCGTGCTGGGGGTGCTGGCCTCCGGCCGGGCGTACGTCCCGGTGGACCCGGCAGGCCCGCCCGAACGGCTCCGGTCGGTGCTGACCCAGGTGGCCGAGGCCTTCGGAGGGCCGCCGACGATCGTCACCGCGGACGGGGCGCCGCTGGCAGGGTCGGTGAGCCGGAGCGTGACCGAGCTGGCCGAGCAGGCCCCGGCGGACGCTGTTGCCCAGCCCCGGCCCTACGACCCGCACGACCTGGCGTACATCATCTTCACCTCGGGCTCGACCGGGGCGCCCAAGGGCGTGATGATCGAACGGCACAACATCGTCGACCTCCTCGACGGCGCGGACGTTCATCTCCAGCTGGATCGTGGGCCGGCCGAGGTCTGGTGCCTCTTCCACTCGCTGGCCTTCGACTTCAGCGTGTGGGAGATGTTCGGCGCGCTCGCCCACGGACACACCCTGGTGGTGCCCTCACCTGACGACATCGCCAACCCCGAGGCTTTCGTCGCGCTGCTGACCGAGCAGCAGGTGACCGTGCTCAACCAGACCCCGTCGGCGTTCCGGCGCCTGCGGACCGCCCTGGTGCGCACCGGCGGCTCGCTCCCACAGGTGCGCTGGGCGATCTTCGGCGGGGAGGCCCTGTACCCGGCGGACGTCGCGGCGTGGCTCGACGCGGGCCTGGGCGAGCCGGCCTTCGTCAACATGTACGGCATCACCGAGACCACGGTCCACACCACGGTGCACCGGGTGACACCGGCCGACCTCGAACGTCCGCAGACCTCCGTCATCGGGCGGGCGCTGCCCGGCTGGGGGACGGTCGTGGTGGACGAGACGGGGCGCCGGTGCCCGCCAGGGATCCCCGGCGAGCTGCTGGTCACCGGGAACGGGCTGGCGCGCGGCTACCTCGGGCGGCCCGACCTGACCGGCGACCGGTTCCGCTGGCTCGCTGGTGACGGGTTCGACGGCGACCGGCTCGGTGGTGGCACCGGCCCGGTCCGGGCGTATCGCTCTGGTGACCGGGTCTGCCAGGTCGGTGACGAGCTCGTGTACCACGGTCGGATCGACAACCAGGTCCAGCTGCGAGGTTTTCGCATCGAGATGGGTGACGTCGCCGCGGGGCTGGAGTCGACCAGCGGGGTCCATGCCGCGGTGGTCCGTCCGGTGCGGACCGACGGGCGAGAGCCGTTCCTCGCGGCCTGGGTGGTGCCCACCACGGCCGAGACCACCGTCGAGGAGATCCGCACGGCGGCGGCCCAGGTGCTGCCCGACTACATGCTGCCGTCGCGGATCGTCTTCGTCGACCACATCCCGACGACCCAGAACGGGAAACCAGACATGGATGCGCTCACCCTGCCCCCGCTCGCGGACGTCACCGCCCCGTCGAGCTCCACGGCCGTCCAGATCGCCGCGATCTGGGAGCAGGTCATCGGGGCCGGTCCGGTCGGGGTGGACGACCGGTTCATGGACGTCGGCGGCACGTCGATGCACGTCATGGAGATCCACGACCTGCTCAGCGACCGGTTCGAGGTCGAGTGGCTGACCCTGGTGGACCTGTTCACCCACCCCACCCCCCAACAGCTGGCCGCCCGCATCGAGCAGGGTCAGCCGGCCATCCCCACCACGGCGCTCGCCAGAGAGGAGGCTGCACTGTGACGGCCGACCAGCAGATCGCCGTCGTCGGCATGGCGTGCCGGCTGCCCGGGGGGAACACCCCCGCAGAGCTGTGGGAGACGATCCGCAGCGGTGCGACCACGTTCGAGCAGGTCGACGCCGCCGAGTCTGAGTCTTGGGGCTGGGACCCTCGGCTGCTGGACCGGACAGACTTCGTCCCGGTGCGCTCGACGCTCACGGACCTCGACATGTTCGACGCCGAGGCCTTCGGGGTGTCTCCGCGCGAGGCGATCCTCATGGACCCCCAGCAGAGGATCTTCGTCGAGACGGTACGCGCCGCGCTGGACGACGCCGGCGTCGAGCTCCCGACCACGCTGCGGGTCGGGGTCTTCAGCTCGTGCACGGCGAGCAGCTACATCGCCGGGCCGCTGACCGATGCCGGTCTGTGGCACAGCCACGACCTGAGCTACAGCGCGCTGCTGGGCTGCGACAAGGACTTCCTGAGCTCGCGGGCGAGCTATCTGCTGGGCCTGACCGGCCCGTCTGTCGTGGTCCAGACCGCGTGCTCGAGCTCGCTGACGGCGGTCCACATGGCCCGGGTGTCGCTGCGGCAGGGGGAGTGCGACGTCGCCGTCGTCGGCGGTGCGTCGATCAGCCTGCCCTCCCTGGGCGGATACCTGGCCCCCGCGGAGTCGATCTTCAGCCCCGTGGGCGACTGTCGGCCGTTCGACGCGTCCGCCGCGGGCACGCTCAAGGCCAACGGGGTAGCGGCGATGGTGCTGGCACCTGTCGACCAGACCGACCCGGAGCGGGTGTACGCGGTCATCACCGGTTCGGCGGTCAACAACGACGGAGCAGACCGGGCGGGCTACTCGGCCCCGGGCGTGGCCGGGCAGACCGACGTGATCTCCCGGGCGCACGCCGAGGCCGAGGGGCAGGGCGGCCCGCTGAGGTACGTCGAGGCGCACGGCACGGGCACCAGGCTCGGTGACCCGATCGAGGCGATCGGTCTGAACCAAGGGCTCGCGCAGGTGCTCGAGCCGGACCACCCGGTGGCGATCGGGTCGCTCAAAGCCACGATGGGTCACCTGGACGCGGCCGCCGGGGTCGGTGGTCTCCTCAAGGCCTGTCTCGTGCTGCGGCACCGGACGATCCCGCCGCTGGCCGGGTTCACCGAGCCCAACCCGCTGCTCGACCTCGGTCGGCTGACGGTCCCGACGAGCCCCGAGCCGGTCATCGGACCGATGAGCGTCGGGGTGTCGTCGTTCGGGATGGGCGGGGCCAACGCCCATGTCGTCCTCACCGGCGGCACGTCGGCCGAGCCTCGGCCGCGCCCGCCGGTGCGTTCGTTCACCCAGACCAGGTACTGGCCGACCAGCAGCGCCGCCGCGGTCGAGCAGGCAGCGCCGTCCGACGACGCGACCGACGCCACGACCGGCAGCGAAGGCGCCGGGCTGGGCGTGTTCACCGTGGACCGGGTGCTGGAGATGACCCGTGAGGCGTTCCTGGACCCGACCATCGACGCCGACGACAGCCTCTTCGAGGTCGGTGACTCGTTCGCGGTGCTGGGCCTGCTGTCGGACCTGGAGACGGCCGGGGTCCGGCTGGAGTTCACCGAGGTCCAGCAGGCACCGACGCCCCGTCTGCTCGCCCAGCACCTGACCGAGCAGCGCTCGGCCTCGCAGCGCACCGCCGAGCCGCAGGTCCGGGAGGCACCAGGCGCGGCGCAGCCGCCAGCAGCAGCGGCGCGGCGCACCCCGGTCGCCACGGCGGTGTCGTTGTCCGAAGGGGTACCGAAGGTGTTCCTCATGCACCCGGCGGGCGGGACGACGGTGTGCTACCTCGACCTGGCCCGGCAGCTGCCGTACGGGGTGCGCGGGCTGAACTTCCCGACGTCGGCCCTCGGCCAGAACCTGAGTCTGCGCGACCTGGCCAGGGCCTACCTGCGCACGGTCAGAGCCGAGCAGCCGTCGGGCCCGTACTGGTTGGGCGGCTGGTCGCTCGGTGGGAACCTCGCCGCGGAGATGGCGCTCCAGCTGGCCGACGAGGGGGTGGACGACGTGGGCCTGCTCATGGTCGACTCGCACCCGCCTCACGCGTACGTCACCGGCCGGTGCACCGCCGAGGACTACCTGCGCAGCTTCCCCGTGCTGCTGCGCCAGCTGTTCCCCGGCATCACGTTCCGATCCGCCCCAGACGTGGCGAGCACCGTCCGAGAGGTGCTCGAGCTCGCCGTCATGCCACCTGGCCCGGCGCCGACCGTGGATCAGCTGGAGGAGTTCTACGCGATCTGGATCGACAACCACCGGGTGCTGAAAGGCTGGCTGCCCGACCAGCCGATCGGTTGCCCGACGGTCATCGTCGGGGCGACCGACCCGGAGGACCCGGAGGTGCTGCGCCGGCTCGGCATCACCGAGACCTCGGTCCACGAGTGGGAGCGGTACCTGAGCGTCGAGCCCCGGTACCTCACGGCGTCGGGCGACCACTACTCCGTCATCAGCCGTCCGGACGCGGTGCTGGTCATCGCGCAGGCCGTCACCAGCCTGGTCGGTGACGTCTGACGATGGGCACCACGACGAGGGCCTGTCTGAGGCGGGCAGCGTGAACGAGGACGACCGGCCTGGGAGCGGCGCTGTCGGGGCGCGCGGCCCGCGGCCGGGCTCGTCCCCTGTCGTGATGGTGCGTCGCGACTGGGACGAGGAGATCGACGGGGCGACGGTGCCGCGCACCGTGGTGGCCGCCCTGACCTCGCGGGACGCCGTGATCGAGGCGCGCGGTCTCACGAAGGTGTACCGCTCGGGAAACCAGCGGGTCGTGGCGCTGGACGGGGTCGACCTGGACATCGTCCACGGCGAGGTCACCGTGATCCTGGGGCCGTCCGGGTCGGGCAAGTCGACGATCCTCAACCTCCTGGGCGGGATGGACCGCCCGACCTCGGGCACGATCGTCTGCGCCGGGAGCACGGTGCACGACCTGTCTGACGCCGGGCTCACCAGGTACCGGCGCGACCAGGTCGGGTTCGTGTTCCAGCACTACAACCTCATCCCGACGTTGACCGCCGCCGAGAACGTCGGCATCGGCTCGGTCAGGCCCCGTCGTGCACGCCGCTTCGGTGCCGGGCGCACGTCCGAGGAACCCATGGACCCGCAGGCCTCCTTGGCCCAGCTCGGCCTGGGTGACCGTGGTGGCTCCTTCCCGTACGAGCTGTCGGGTGGCCAGATGCAGCGCGTGGCCATCGCCCGGGCGCTCGCGAAACGGCCAGCCCTGCTCCTCGCCGACGAGCCCACCGGGGCGCTGGACTCCCGGACCGGCGTGGAGGTCATGGACGCGCTGGTCGACGCCGCCCGGGATGCCGCCGTCGTCGTGGTGACCCACAACGAGGCCTTCGCGGAGATCGCTGACCAGGTCGTCGTCCTGCGCGACGGTCGAGTCGTCGGAGGCTGAGGGTGGCCCGAAGGAGGTCGTCCGGGTCGGGGCAGCCCTCGTCCCGGCCGCGCTACCAGCGGCGGATGGTCCTGGGGGACGTGAGGGCGTCGTGGACCCAGTTCGTCGCGGTCTTCGCCATGGCCTGCATGTCGGTGGCTGCCTACACCGGCCTCGAGGGCGCCTGGAACGGGTTGCGCACCAGCCTCGACGGCTTCGCGTCCGACGCGGCGCTCGCTGACATGTGGCTCACCGCGACAGACCTCACCACGGACGACGTGGCCCGGCTCGCGGCGATCCCCGGGGTGCGTGCGGTCGAGCCACGGACCCAGGTGCCCGCCCGGCTGGTCGTGGGGGAGCGCGAGGTGTGGCTCGACCTGACCGTGGTCGACCACCCGTCCTGGCAGGTCTCCCGGCCCCGTTCCGTGTCCGGTGACCCGCTGACCGTCCTCGGCACCGGCGTATGGCTCGACGACCGGCTGGCCGACGTGCACGGCCTCACCCTCGACGACCAGGTGTGGCTCGCCACCGCGGGCGGGCAGGGAGACTACGCGTTGTCCGGCACGGTGATGTCTCCCGACCGGGTCTACAACGTCCGCTCCCCGGACCTGACCATGCCCGACCCGGAGCGTTACGGGTACGGGTACATCACACCCACGGTGGTGGCCGAGCTGTTCGGCCCCGACCCGCTGCCCGCCACGGTCGCGCTGCTGCGCGTCGACGGGGACGTGCCCGAGGTCGAGCGGCAGGTCCGCGACCAGGTCGCCACCGCGCTGGTCGCGCTGGACGACCGGACCACCAAGCCGACGGTGGCGACGGCGTTCGACCGGGTGACGACGATCCGGAACCTGTCGCTGCTGTTCTCCGGCCTGTTCGTGCTGGTCGCCGTGCTGGCGATGTACACCTCGATCCGTCGGCTGGTCGACGCGCAGGCCAAGCAGATCGGCACGCTGCGCGCGCTGGGGTTCAGCCGTCGAGAGCTCGTCTGGCACTTCTCGGCCTTCGGGCTGGTCGCCGGGGCTGTCGGGGTGGTCGCGGGGCTGCTGGTCGCCCCTGCCCTGTCGTTGGCGGTGCTGCGCAGCCAGGAGCCGCAGTTCGACCTGCCTGAGTGGTCGATCGCCTACACGCCGTTCCCGCTGCTGGTCGCGCTCCTGGTGCTGGCCTCGTGCCTGGGCGGCGCCGCGCTGGCCGCCCGCTCGTGCACCCAGGGCGAACCGGCCGAGCTGCTCCGCCCCGGGGTGCCGATGACCAGCCGGGGGACCAAGAGCGGCTCGGGCGGGCTGTGGCGGAGGCTGTCGTACCCGTCGCGGTGGGCGGTGCGCGACGCCCTGGCCAACCCGGTGCGCATCTTCATGGGCGTGGCCGGCGTCGTCGGGTCGATGATGCTGCTGTACGCGGGGTTCGGGCTGCCCGACACGATCCGGGGCGAGGCCGACGCCAGCTACAGCGCCGAGCAGGCCCCGTACGCCGCCCGCGTCGACCTCGGCCTCGGCACCCCCCTCGAGGCCGTCGAGCACCTGCCGCTCGGCACGTCTCCCCAGCTGCTCATGCAGCTGTCGGTGCCCACGTCTGACGGCAACCGGACGACCGTCACCGTGCTCGGCCCCGGCGACCGTCTCCCGCTGACCAGCACCGACGGCGGCCGGCTGGGCCCGCGCGGTGTCTGGCTCACCCAGGCCGCCGCGGACCGGCTCGACCTGCGGCCGACGCAGTATGTCGGGCTGGTGCTGCCGCAAGGTCTCGGAGAGGTCCCGTTCCGCGTCGACGGCCTCAGCGACCGTTCCGCACCCCAGGGTCTGTTCGTCGACCAGGACACCTGGACCGCGGCGGGCCTGCCGTTCGTCCCGACGGCCGCGCTGGTCGGTGCTGACGCGGACCTGTCCGCGCTCGCCGTCAGCCCGCACGTGTCGTTCGTCGTCGACCGGGCCACGCAGCGCGACAACGCCCTGAGCCTCATGGACGCCCTGCGGGGCATCTTCATGGTGCTGCGCGTCTTCGCCGTCGTGCTGACCGTGGTGGTGCTCTACTCGCTCGGCTCGCTGACCTTCGACGAGCGCCGACGTCAGTACGCCACGCTCAAGGTGCTCGGCCTTCCCAACAGCAGGCTGCGCCAGCTGTCCACGGTCGACAACGCCAGCGTGACCCTGCTCGGCCTGGCCCTGGGCGTGCCCGGCGGGCTGTGGTTCCTGTCCGTCTACGTGGCCCAGTTCAACACCACCGTCGTCAGCTACACCGTGCGCATCACCACGGAGTCGGTGGCGATCGCGCTAGCCCTGACGATCCTGGTCTCGTCGCTGACGACCCTGCTGCTGGGCCGCCGCATCGCCCGGGTCGACGTGGTCGAGGCCCTCAAGGGGGTGGACTAGGACGTGCCTCCGCTGGACATGCCTGTGCCGGACGCACCCAGCCCGCTGAGGGCCGACGCACGCGTGGAGGTCCTGGTCGCGAGGCTGCCGCCCGACGCTCTGGACTGGCCGGCGTCAGACGACCCGTCGGCGTGGTGCCCGAGGCTGGGCGCGCTCGCCGGGCGCCGGCCGGTGGACCGCACCCGCAGCCTCGCCGCCGACAAGATGCTGGACGCCCTGTGCCGCAGGTGGCAGGTCCCGGCGCACCGGTACGAGCCGGACGGTCGACCGTCCTGCGGGCAGGGCGCGCACCTGACCGCCTCGCACGACGGCGACCACGTCGTGGCAGGGATCGGTGAGCGGGCCGTCGGGCTGGACGTGGTGGACTGCCGGCGGCGCAGCGGCTGGGTCGCTCGGATCATGAGCGCGGACGAGCGGGACGTCCCTCCTCCCGACCTGACGTCTCCCGACAGGGCCTCGTCTGGTCGGTTCCCGTCCGACGCCCCGTCCGCCCAGGCGCGGGGCCGGGCGTGGGCGGTGCGCGAAGCGGCGCTCAAGTGGGCCGGGGTGGGCATGGCCGTCGACCCTCGCACCCTCACGGTGGTGAGCGGTCCCGACCGTGGCGAGCGTGGAGAGGGCGCCTCTCTCGCTCCCGCGTCTCAGGTGCGTCTGGGGCCAGGAGAGGCTTCCCGACCGAGCCCCGGCCTCTGGCTCGGACAGGCCTGGTGGACGGTTCGCTTCCCCGACGGGCGTGCGGTGCCGGTGGTCGCCGGGACCGTCGGGGCCGACCATGTGCTCGCTCTGGCCGTGGAGCTCCCGGTGACGGTGTCGTCGTCCGACTACCAGCTGGCGCCCTAGCACCTGGCGTCGTGCGCCGGAGAGGAAGCGGTCGGCTGAGGGCCGCTGTCGGGCGTCACCCGACGACGGCCTTGGTGACCTGGGTGATGACGTCCGGGTCGATGAGGATCCGGTGGTGGCCCAGGCCGTGCGTGGGGACCAGGGTGGACCCGGGCCAGGCGTCGGCGATCTGCCGGGCGACGGTCAGCGGGACCTCTTTGTCGGCGTCGTCGTGGATGATCGTCGCGCCGGGCAGCCGACCGGTGGCACCCATCGGCGCGATGTCGAAGTCGTGCATCGACCGGCGCGCGAACCGCTCGTTCGCCTCGAGGAACGCCTCGTCCAGCCGTGGGGCCAGACCGATCTGGCGGGCGAAGCGTCGGGCGATCTCGGCCATGTCCGGGTTCGGGCTGACCAGGCACAGCCGCTCGGTCTCGGCCCCGCTCAGGAGCGTCCGGCAGGCTGAGGCGCACCCCAGGGAGTGCCCGACGACCGCGTGAGCGGGCCCGAGACGCTCGTAGACCCGCTGGAACGACTCGATCATCTCCCCACCGGACGAGCGGCCCGGCCCGTGCTCGCCGGCGTCCGAGTCGCCGTGCGACAGGCTGTCGAACGTCACCACCCGGAACCCCTCGGCGACCAGCGGCGGCGCGAACGACGCGACCTGCCCGCGCCAGCCGCCCCACCCGTGCACCAGGTAGACCACCGGCCCCTCGCCCCAGGCCTCAGCGACGATGGTGCGCCCGTCTCCGGCCGGGATCCTCAGCTGTTCTCCGGGCTCGGCTCGGTTGTCCTTGCGCCGTCCGGCGTTCGTCGGCAGCGTGCACCACACGTCGACGGCCTTGCGCACCGCCGCCTCGGGTGCCACCTGGCTCGTGGTGCGGAAGTACGCGCGCAACCCTCCGACGACGACGGCCTTGCGGGTCTTCTTCACGACTGCGGATCCCACGGTGCCCAAGCCTACGACTCCGCTCCGCGCTTTGGGCCGAAAGAGGGCGACGGGTAGCGGTCGGGCAGGATGGTGCCATGCCTCAGCTCGCCGTCGCCTCTGTGAACGTCAACGGGATACGGGCCGCCTACCGGCGGGGGATGGGAGCGTGGGTCGACCAGGCGCGTCCCGACGTGCTGGCGCTGCAAGAGGTCCGCGCACCGGACGACGTGCTCCGTGCGCACCTGCCCGGCTGGCACCTGGCGGGCGAGGCGTGCCAGATCAAGGGCCGTGCCGGGGTGGCCGTCGCGTCCCGGTTGCCTTTGAGCGACGTGCGGATCGGCCTGGGCACCGATGCTCCCGTCGACACGGGCCGCTGGGTCGAGGCCGATCTCGAGCTGCCCGGGAGCCCGGGACACACCGTCACGGTGGTGTCTGCTTATGTGCACTCCGGGCAGGCAGACACCCCGAAGATGGACGAGAAGTACGCCTTCCTGGACGTGATGACCGCGCGCCTGGCCGACCTGATGGCCTCAGGCCGGGACGTCATGGTCGTCGGGGACATCAACATCGCCCACCGCGAGGTGGACATCAAGAACTGGCGGGGCAACCTCAAGTCCGCGGGCTTCCTGCCGCAGGAGCGCGCCTACCTCGACCGGTGGTTCGGCGATCTGGGTTGGCGCGACCTGGGCCGCGAGCACGGCGGGGAGGGCCCAGGGCCCTACACGTGGTGGTCGTGGCGCGGGAAGGCCTTCGACAACGACGCGGGCTGGCGCATCGACTACCAGCTGGCGACCCCCGCCCTGGCCGACCGCGCCCGTGCGGTGCGCATCGACCGCGCCGAGTCCTACGACGCCCGCTTCTCCGACCACGCCCCCCTGGTGGTCACCTACGACCTCTGACCCGAGCCCGCGCTCGGGGGTCGTCGTTCGCTTCGTCGGTCTTCCGCCGGCTCGTCGGACTTCTCTGACGAGCCGGTGAGAGCCTGACGAGCTGGCGGCAGGGTCGAAGGGGCGGTCAGGACGGGGTGACGGGAGTGATGGGCAGGCGGCGGCCGGCCAGCCCGCGAGGGGCCGCCGCGAGGGCGGCCGCCACGTCCGTCAGAGCGACGGCAGCGGGGGAGCCGGGGGCGGCCAGGACGACGGGGGTGCCGTCGTCGCCGGCCTCGCGCAGCGCGGTGTCCAGGGGGACCTGACCGAGCAGCGGGACGTCGGTACCCAGCGCCTCGGCCAGCCGGTCGGCGACCCGCTGGCCGCCACCGGAGCCGAACACCTCCAGCCGAGACCCGTCGGGCAGGGTCAGCCACGACATGTTCTCCACGACACCGACCACCCGCTGGCCGGTCTTGGCCGCGATCGACCCGGCGCGCTCGGCGACCTCGGCGGCCGCGACCTGCGGGGTGGTCACCACCAGCAGCTCCGAGCCCGGCAGCAGCTGTGCCACCGAGATGGCGATGTCGCCGGTGCCGGGGGGCAGGTCCAGCAGCAGCACGTCCAGGTCGCCCCAGAACACGTCGGTCAGGAACTGCTCGAGCGCACGGTGCAGCATCGGCCCGCGCCAGACGACCGCCTGGCCGGGGGGTGCGAACATGCCCATCGAGACCACCGAGACCCCGTGCGCGGTCGGCGGCACCAGCATGTCGTCAACCTTGGTCGGAGGTCTGTCCGCGGTGAGCATCCGAGGGATCGAGAAGCCGTAGACGTCGGCGTCGACCACACCGACGGACAGCCCGCGCGCGGCGAGCGCCACCGCGAGGTTCGCCGTCACCGACGACTTGCCGACGCCGCCCTTGCCCGACGCCACCGCGATCACCCTGGTCAGCGACCCAGGCTGGGCGAACGGCACGACCGGTTCGGTGTCGGTGCCGCGCAGCCGTTCCCGCAGCGCGGCCCGCTGCTCGTCCGACATCACCCCGAGGTCCACCACCACCTCGCGCACCCCGTCGACGGCCGCGACCGCCTCGGTCACGTCCCGGCGCAGCGTGTCCTTCATCGGGCAGGCGGCCACCGTCAGGTCGAGCCCGACCGTGACCACCCCGTCGCTCTCCTCGACCGAGCGCACCATGCCCAGGTCGGTGATCGGGAGGCGGATCTCAGGGTCGAGCACCCCGGCCAGCGCGGAGCGCACATCATCGAGCAGCGGCATGGCTCCACCCTAGACGCAGCAGACGGCTGCTCTGTGCGGTCGGGTGCTCTGTGCGGTCGGGCCAGGGCGGCCGGGTCAGCTCCGGGAGCGGTCCGGCCCGTCCTGGTCGTCGTCGGTCTTCAGGTCTTCCAGCAGCGTGCGCAGCTCGGAGCGGACGAAGTCGCGGGTCGCCACCTCCGACAGCGCGATCCGCAGCGCCGCCATCTCGCGGGCGAGGAACTCGGTGTCGGCCAGGTTCCGCTCGGCGCGCTGGCGGTCCTGCTCCGCCTGGACGCGGTCACGGTCGGCCTGACGGTTCGCCGCGAGCAGGATCAGCGGCGCCGAGTACGACGCCTGCAACGACAGCATCAGCGTCAGCGCGGTGAATCCGTACTGGGAGGAGTCGAAGCGGAACTCGAGAGGCCCCATGGAGTTCCAGCCCAACCAGGCGATGCAGAACACCGTCAGCCAGATCAGGAAGGAGGGGGTCCCGAAGAACCGGGCGACGGATTCCGACGCCCGCCCCGAGCGGTCGGGGTCGCCGCTGTAGCGCGGCAGCCAGCGAGGCCCGCGCGGGGTGTCGAGACGCTCAGGCACGGTCAGCCTCCAGCTCGGTCGGGTCGTCGGTCTCCCGCCAGTCCTCGGGCAGCAGGTGGTCGAGCACGTCGTCGATCGACACCGCACCGAGCAGACGACGCTGCTGATCGACCACAGGCAGGGCGAGCAGGTTGTACGCCGCGAGCTCGCGAGAGACGGCCATCAGCGGCGCTGCCACCGAGAGCGGCTCGATGTCGGTGTCGACGATGTTGCCCAGCGGCTCGTGCGGAGGCTCTCGGAGCATCCGCTGCAGGTGCACCACCCCGACGAACCGCCCGGTCGGGGTCTCCAGCGGCGGACGGGCCACGAAGACCATGGAGGCCAGCGCCGGGTTGAGGTCTTGGCGGCGCACGTGCGCCAGCGCCTCCGCGATCGAGGTCTCCGGGCCGAGCACCACCGGGACGGTGGTCATCAGACCGCCGGCGGTGTCGTCCTCGTAGGCCAGCAGGCGGCGCACGTCGCGCGCCTCCTCGGGCTCCATGAGCTCCAGCAGCCTGCGAGCCTGGTCTTCGGGCAGGTCACCGAGCAGGTCGGCCGCGTCGTCGGGCTGCATGGCGTCCAGCACGTCAGCGGCACGGTTCGGCTCCAGGGTGCGCAAGATCTCGACCTGGTGATCCTCGGGCAGCTCTTCCAGGGCGTCCGCCAGCCGCTCGTCAGGCAGCGCGGCGGCCACGGCCAGGCGTCGGGTCGGGTCCAGGGCGTGCAGGGCCTCGGCCAGGTCGGTGGGCTTGAGGTCCTCGTACTGGGCGAGCAGCTGGTCCACCGGCTGCTCGTGACCGGTGCCGAGCAGGTCGTGGACGTCCTCGACGGGCACGGTCCTGGTAGCCCCACGGCGCAGCAACGACTGCTTGCCGCCCGTCCGCTCCCGCACGAACAGGCGGGCGATCGTCCAGTCGCCGTCGCGCCGCTGCTCGATGGCGACGTCGACGATGGTCACCTGACCGCCGGCGACCAGCTCCACGGTCCGGTCGAGCAGCTCGGCGACGACGAGGTGCTCGGACGCGCGAGGCTCGAACCGGCGCAGGTTCACCAGGCCGGTGGTGATCACCTGGCCAGGGTTGACGGCGGTCACCCTGGTCATCGGCACGAAGACTCGTCGGCGGCCCGGCACCTCGACCACCAGGCCGACGACAGACGGCGCGCTCCTGGCGCGCAGCACCACGACCACGTCGCGCACCCGGCCCACCTGGTCACCGAGCGGGTCGAAGACCTTGGTGCCGGCCAGCCGCGCGACGAAGACCTGCGTCCCGTTGGAGCTCACCGCTCAAGCCTAGTGTCGTGCGCTGGGAAATCCTGGCCTTCCGCGGGCCTCGCCCGCCCAGCGACGAGCATGACCTTCCCGTTCACCCGCACGGTTGGGTGCGCGGCAGCCACAGGTGCTCGAGCGTCCCCCTGAGACGGGCGGACGTGGCGGTGTCCGAGGTGGTGCGGGAAGATGCGAGGCATGGTCTTCAGCGGCGCTGCCCGCGCTCCCAGGATCCCGACGCCCCCTCAGGGGGAGACGGTCGCCCGTTACGACACCTACCTGGCCGCGATGCGTGCCGTGGACCACCTGGCCGAGAAGGACTTCCCGGTGGTGAACGTGACGATCGTCGGCACCGACCTGCGGATGGTCGAGCGGGTGCTGAGCCGCCTCTCCTACCCGAGGGTGGCTCTCGGCGGGGCGCTGTCGGGGGCGTGGTTCGGCCTGTTCGTCGGGCTGCTGTTCATGCTGCTCGGCGGTTCGGGGCAGTCGTTGCTGTTCCCGGCGATCTTCATCGGGGCCGGGTTCGGCATGCTGTTCTCGGTCATCAGCTACAGCTTCACGCGCAGCCGACGGGACTTCACCTCCTCCAGCCAGATCGTCGCCTCGCACTACGCGGTGCTCTGCGCCACGGAGGTCGCCCATCGTGCCCGGGTGCTGCTCGACGAGGTCGGCGGTGTGGTCCGCGGCGGCTCGGCCGTGCCCTCCTCGCCGCCCTCGGGGACTCCGACGGTCGAGGGGTCAGGCAGCGTACCGACGCAGCCCGGACCAGCGGACGAGTCGTCACCCTGACCCTGCCGCCGCCAGGGGTGGGACCTGCCGTCTCGGGGGAGGCTCGACGAAGCAGCGGCCCGTCCCACGAGCGGTGGGCGGGGCCGCCCGGCGCGTGCGGGCTCAGCTGGCCAGGAGGCTCGCCATCCACGCCTCGACGGCGTCGGGCTCGCGCGGCAGCGCGGCAGAGAGGTTCTCGCAGCCGTCGGCGGTGACCAGCACGTCATCCTCGATGCGCACCCCGATGCCCCGGTACTCCACGGGCACCAGCAGGTCGTCAGGCTGGAAGTACAGGCCCGGCTCGATGGTGAAGACCATGCCGGGCTCGAGCACCCCGTCCAGGTACAGCTCGCGGCGGGCCTGCGCGCAGTCGTGCACGTCGAGGCCGAGGTGATGGCTCGTGCCGTGCACCATCCAGCGCCGGTGCTGCTGCTGGTCGAGCTCTAGGGCGACCTCCGGGGCCACCGGCAGCAGGCCCCACTCAGCCAGTCGGTGGGCCAGCACCTCCATCGCCGCGCCGTGCACCTCGCGGAAGCGGACACCGGGGCGCACCGCCGCGAACGCGGCGTCGGCGGCGTCGAGCACCGCCTGGTAGACCCTGCGCTGCACGGGGGTGTACCGGCCGTCCACGGGCAAGGTGCGGGTCAGGTCTGCGGTGTACAGCGAGTCCATCTCGACCCCGGCGTCGAGCAGCAGCAGGTCCCCGGGGCGTATCGGGCCGTCGTCATCGGTCCAGTGCAGGACGGTCGCGTGGTCGCCGGCGGCGGCGATCGTCTCGTAACCCACGTGGTTGCCCACGGTGCGGGCGTGGCCGAGGAACGTGCCTTCCACGACGCGCTCGCCACGGGCGTGCCCGACAGCGCGGGGCAGGGCCCGCACCACCTGCTCGAACCCCGCGATCGTGGCGGCGACAGCCCGGCGCATCTCAGCGATCTCGTAGGCGTCCTTGACCAGGCGCAGCTCGGAGACGGCCTCGCCCAGCGCCGCGTCGTCCACCCTCGTGTCGTTCAGCACGGTGTCGTCCCGCACGGTGTCGTCGCCGGGCCTGCCCCGAGCCTTGTCCACCAGAGCGCTGACGGCGGCGTCGGCCCCGGGCACGACGAGCAGGTCGGCCTCGGTGACCAGCCCGTCGGGCAGGTCGGCCAGATCGGCGGTGCGCAGGCCGGTCAGCGTGGCCATGTCGGCCAGCGTCGGGCGCGGCCCCACCCAGAACTCCCCGGCCCGGGTGTCAGAGAAGAATTCTGAGGTGTCGCGGCCCGCCGGTGGCCGCAGGTACAGCGTCGCGTCGTCGGGGTCGGGCCCGAGCACCAGCACCGCGTCCGGCTCCTGCTCGCCACCCAGCCCGGTGAGGTGCGTGAACGCCGCGTGCGGGCGGAACCGATAGTCGGTGTCGTTGGACCGCACCTTCGGGACCCCCGCTGGGACGACCAGACGCACGGGCGTGTCGAACCGGGCAAGCATCCGAGCACGCCGGTCGGCAGCATGGTCCGCTGCGGGGGAGCGCGTCACGCTGGTCGCCACACGCGGCGCCCACCCCGAGGTCACCCAGGCCAAGAACGTGGGCGAGTCGGGCCGCAACGACCGGTTGGTCACGCGCTGCTCCAACGGCTGCGGGTCGCTCATGCCCCCAGTCTCCCACCGGGACCCGCGAGGGGCCGGTAGTGTGGCTGGTCGTGCGGATCGACCTGCATGCCCACTCCGACGCCTCGGACGGCACCGACTCGCCCGGCGAGGTCGTGGCGAGCGCGCGTGAGGCGGGGCTGGACGTCGTGGCGCTGACCGACCACGACACCACCGCCGGGTGGGGCGAGGCCGCCGAGACCGCGCGGGCCCTGGGCGTCGGGCTGGTGCGGGGCATGGAGATGTCGACCCGGTACAAGAACGTCAGCGTGCACCTGCTGTGCTACCTGCACGACCCCGGTTCTCCGGCGCTGGTGGCCGAGCTCGCGAAGATACGTGACGAGCGTGCGGGCAGGGCTCGGGTGATGGTCGACCGGATCACCGAGGACTACCCGATCACCTGGGACGACGTGCTCGCCCAGGCGGCCGGGGCACGCTCCTTGGGCCGCCCGCACCTCGCTGACGCGCTGGTCGCCGCGGGCGTCGTGGCAGATCGAGACGAGGCTTTCGAGCGCTTGCTCTCCACGCGGGGGCCGTACTACGTGCAGCACTACGCCCCGGCGACGAAGCGGGCCATCGACCTGGTGCGCGCCGCCGGTGGGGTGCCGGTGCTGGCCCATCCCGGTGCGACCCAGCGCGGCAGGATCCTGCCCGACAAGGCGTTCGCCGCGCTGGCCGAGGTCGGGCTCGCGGGCATCGAGGTGCACCACCGCGACCACTCGCCCGCGCAGGTGGGACGCCTGGCCGAGATCGCCCGTCGGCTCGACCTGCTGGTCACCGGCTCCTCGGACTACCACGGCGACGGCAAGCCGAACCGCCTGGGGGAGAACCTCACCGACGAGCACGTCCTCGACGCCATCGCCGCGCAGGGTGTGACGCCGGTGCTGCGGTCATGAGCCGCCGGGTGGCCGGCCCGTCGTGACCATCCCGTCGTGACCGTGGCGCCATCGTGCCCATGAGCGCTCGTGCGCCAGACCACGACGCTCGCGCACCGGGTGGCTGGTGCTGGTCGGCGTCGTGCCGTCAGCGCGCGCGTGCCAGCTCTCGGTCGGGTCGCATGTGGTCGATGCGGACCTGGCGGTGCACCGCGGCGGCCGCGAGCCCAGCCAGGACGGCCTTGAGCAGGTCGCCAGGCAGGAACACCGCCGCACCGACCGCCGTGGTGCTCAGGTCCAGGCCCGTGACGACGGCCGTCCACGGGATGCCGAGGGCGTAGACCACCACGACGCCCCCGACCAGGCAGGCTCCGACCAGGCCGAACGCCCGGGCCTTGGTGGGCAGGCGCAGCGCGCGGCGAGCCAGCAGACCGGTGACGAGAGCCCCGGGGAGCCACCCCAGCAGGTAGCCGCCGGTCGGGCCCAGGATCACCCCGACCCCGCCGCGCCCGCCGGACAGCACGGGCAGCGAGGCGACCACCAGCAGGACGACCACCGCGACCGCTGCTGTGCCCCGGCGTGCCCCGAGCACGGCACCGGCCAGCATCACCCCGAGGGTCTGTGCGGTGATCGGCACGGTCAGGCCGAGCACGTACAGCGGGGGCATCAGGCCCAGCGCCACGATGATCGCTGCCAGCAGGGCGATCTCCGCGATGGCACGGGCCTTGGTCAGGTCTTCCACGATTCCTCCGAGGGGCGTCGTCCCGCGTGGGGGCGAGGGGTGTTCAGGACGAGCGGTCGCGAGGCGTGGGGCGTCGCAGATGCCGCCGTGGACGACGTGGCGTGCGCGCTCGCCCCCTCGCGGTTCACAGAGGCAGGGGGTGCGTGGTCTAGCGGGGTGGCGCGGTCGAAGAAAGATCGGGCGACGATCGCGTCGGCCAAGGTGCGGGAACGGTCCAGGCAGCGCACCAGCAGCGGCACCGTCACCGGCAGCACCGACGGCCGTGCCCCGCGTGCGCGCTGAGCCTCGCGCAAGGTCTCGATCTGGCGGACCAGCTCAGGGACGAAGCGCAGCGTCAGCGCGACCGTCAGGGCGAGCACCTCGGGTCGCAGGCCGACCCGGCGCAGCGGCCGGGTCGCGGCGAACAGCGTGTCGAGCAGCTCTTCCGGGGCGGTCGACGCCATCACGGCGAGAGCGGGCAGGCACAGCGCGACCATCCGCGCCCCCGAGACGACGGCCGCCGCGGAGTCCCGGGTCACCAGCTGGAGGATCACGACCACCACGAGCGCGATCGCCCACACGACCATCAGGCCGGTCAGACGACGCCAGTGCGGCCGCGCCACGACCAGCGCGAGCCCACCCGTCGCACCGATCAGGGCGAGCAGCGTCGGTGACGTCGACACCGCGCTGACCACCCCGAGGACGACCAGACCTGCGAGCTTGACGGGTGCGGGTACCGAGCGCAGCAGCCCGGGACGAGGCTGAGCGTCCGTGAGCAGCGTCATCGAGGGCTCACCGAGAAGGTCTCGGCACGTCGCGTCCCGACAGCCGGTGTCTCCGCAACCTGTGCTTCGACAGCCTGTGCTTCGACGGCCTGCGTCTCGGCAGCGAGCGCACGGTAGCGGGCCAGCGCGGGGCCGGGTCGGTCGTCAGCGACGATCACGCCCCGGTCCAGCACCAGCACCCGGTCGAAGTCCTCGAGCAGGTCCAGATCGTGCGTGGCGACGACGGCCTGGATGTCGAGCCCGGCCAGCAGGCGGGAGAAGCGCAGCGACCGGACGAGGTCGAGCGTCCCGGTCGGCTCGTCGAACAGCACCGTCGCTGGTTCGCACACGAGCACGGCGGCCAGGGCCACCAGCTGACGCTCACCGCCGGACAGCGACGCGGCGGTGCGTGAGGCGAGATGAGCGATCCCGAGCCGGTCGAGCACCGTGGCAGCTCGGGCCTCCCGGGCGCTCGTCGGAACTCCTTGGTTCTTCAGCCCGAACGCGATGTCGTCGGCCACCAGCGGCATCACGATCTGGTCGGCAGGGTCCTGGAAGCAGAACCCGACCCGGCGTCGTACCTGGCGCCCGTCGCGCACCGTGTCCAGCCCGTCGATGCTCACCCGGCCCGTGCTGGGGTCTATCAGGCCGTCCAGCAGCCGCAGCAAGGTGGACTTGCCCGACCCGTTCGCACCGACCACGCCGACACGCCGCTCGGTCAGCCGAAGACGCTCGACCCGCAGCACCGTCCGTCCGTCACGGCGCACCGTGACGTCGTCCAGCTCCAAGCGCGGCGTCATGCTGTCAGACCCTAGTCAGCCTGCCGGCCCGTCACCGTTGCCGATCCGAACAGCGCTCGACGCCGCCAGTGAGACGGTCTCGGTGCCGTCGAGACGGTTGTCCGTCTACCTGGTGTGGAACCGTCTCAGCGGCTGACCCGCTCTCAGCGTGGTCATCGCGGTGAGCACTCGTGCGCGATCAAGGGGTCGGTGCTCAGCGGGTCGATCACCGAAGACCGCACCCGCCGTGACGACATGGCGGACCGGAACAGATCAGGACTCCGGGGTGGGGGCGGTCTCGACGACCGGCTTGCCGCCACGGGTGCGACGGCGGTTGCGCGAGCGACGGGGCTTGTCGGTGCGCTCTCCGCCCTCGGTGGGGGCGTCGGTGCGCTGGCTGGCCTTGTCGCCGGAGGTGTCGCGTTCCGAGCGGGAAGGCCTGCTGCCGTCTCGGGCCTGGCCGCGTGAACCTTGCCGGTCGCCACGGCCACGGTCACCCCGGCCGCTGCCGCGTCCACCGTCACGTCCGTCCTCGCGGCGTGGTGCGGTGCGCTTGCCGGTCTCGCCGAGGTCTTCGAGCACCTCGGCGTCCAGGCCGGCGCGGGTGCGCTGGGCCTTGGGCAGGGTGCCGGTGGTCCCTTCGGGGATGTCCAGGTCGGTGAACAGGTGCGCCGAGGTGGAGTACGTCTCGGGCGGTTCGGGCGTGTCCAGCTCCAGCGCCTTGTCGATCAGCGACCAGCGCGGCATGTCGTCCCAGTCCACGAAGGTCACGGCCGTGCCGGTGTTGCCCGCACGACCGGTGCGCCCGGTGCGGTGCAGGTAGGTCTTCTCGTCCTCCGGGCACTGGTAGTTGATGACGTGGGTGACGTCGTCGACGTCGATGCCGCGCGCGGCCACGTCCGTGGCGACCAGCACGTCGACCTTCCCGTTCCGGAACGCCCGCAGCGCCTGCTCCCGGGCGCCCTGGCCCAGGTCGCCGTGGATCGCGCCCGCTGCGAAGCCGCGTGCTGCGAGCTCGTCGGAGACCTTCGCCGCCGTGCGCTTGGTGCGGGCGAACACGATGGTCAGGCCGCGACCGCGCGCCTGGAGGATCCTGGCCAGCATCTCGATCTTGTCCAGCGCGTGGGCGCGGTAGATCACCTGGCGGATGTTCTTGACGGTAGAGCCCGCGTCGTCCGGCTCGGACGCGCGGATGTGCGTGGGTCGGGTCATGTACCGGCGGGCCATGGCGACCACAGGCCCGGGCATGGTCGCGGAGAACAGCATCGTGTGACGGGTCGCCGGGGTGGCCGCGAGCAGCTTCTCCACGTCGGGCAGGAAGCCCAGGTCCAGCATCTCGTCGGCCTCGTCCAGCACGACGGTACCGACCGTGGACAGGTCCAGGGCGCGCTGGTTGAGCAGGTCGATCATGCGCCCGGGAGTCCCGACGACGACGTCGGCGCCCCGGCGCAACGCCTCCACCTGGGGCTCGTAGGCGCGCCCGCCGTAGACCTGCACGATGCGGACCTTGCGCTTGGTCGAGGCCGTGGCCAGGTCACCGGCCACCTGCACCGCCAGCTCGCGGGTCGGCACCACGACCAGGGCCTGGGGCTTGCCCGGGGCGCGCAGGTCGTCGTAGCCCTCCTCGCCGGGAGCCACCGTGTGGTGCAGCAGCGGGACACCGAAGCCCAGGGTCTTGCCGGTGCCGGTCTTGGCCTGGCCGATGATGTCCTGGCGGGTCAGGGCCACCGGCAGGGTCATCGCCTGGATCGGGAACGGGTGGGTGATGCCGACGGCGTCCAGCGCGTCGATGATCTCGGGGCGCACGTCGAAGTCGGCGAACACCGCGTCGACGGTCTGCACCGAGGCCGCGGCGCGCGACCCGGTCGGGGAGGTGGTGGGCAGCGCGTCGGCGGCGGTGCGCAGGTCGTCGGTGGGCTGCTCGTCGTTGGTCTGGTCGGTCATGGGGGAGAACGCTCGTTTCATCGGTGGCACGCGCCTCGGACACCCGCGGAACGGGGATACGGCGACGGCGCGGAGGGCCACAGCCGGACGGCAGCCGATCGCGAACATCAGCCACCCGTGAGGGCGGCACCAAGAGCATCGAGACGACCGGTCAACCGATGTGCACGGGTCATCCTACGTCAACAGGAGCCGTCAGGACGGTTCTCGGGCGTGTCCACGGAAGGTCGGACGGTCGCACGGGGTCGACGCACACGCCTCGACCGAGAGCGAGCGGCCCGTGCGCGAGGTGATCCGCGGAGGGCGGTCTACAGAGAGCTGAACCCGACCCGACCGCGCGTCTCGGCACCGATCTCGACATAGCCGACGGCAGCGGTGGGCACCATGATCGTGCGCCCGCGCTGGTCGATCAGCTCCAGCACGTCGCCCGCCAGCCCGGTGCGCACCGCCGCTGCGACCTCCTCGGGCGTCTGCTCCGAGTCGAGCGTGATCTCGCGGGGCAGGTCCCGCACGCCGATGGTGATCTCCACCAGTACCTCCTCGTCGGTCGCGTCCTGGCCAGACGCCTGCGCTCGATCCTACAGACCCGCGGAGCAGGACGTCCGGGCACCGACGGACCCTGCGGGTCTCGTGGTGCCCGGACGTCCGGGGCTACAGAGGGCTCAGCTCTTGCAGAGCGCGTCCTGCTTCTCCTCGATGGCGTCGCTGGCTGCCTCGATCTTCTCCAGGTCGAGCTTGCCCAGCGCCTCGATCTGCGCCGTGATGTCGTCCTCGGGGATGTCCCGGATCACCTGGAAAGCGTCGATCATGACGTCGATGTCGCCCTTGATGTCGGAGGGCGCCGCGGCCCTGAGGTCGCGCATGGCGTCGAGCGCTGCGTCGGGGTTCTCGTACGGGTCGAGGTCGGCGTACTTGTCGCCTTCCAGGATCTCGCAGAACTTGGCGGTCGAGCTGCTGTCGCCGCAGCCGGCGAGCAGGCCGGCGGCGAGGGTGAGAGCACCGACGGCGGCGAGGGTGCGGGTGCGGGCTGTCTTCACGATGAGGCTCCTCGAACCAGACTGATGATGGTGCTCCGACCCTACCGTGGCGAGGCCCTGCGAGAGATGTGCTCCGCGGTCCGATTCTCGCGAGCAGGTCGACCAGACCGCGTCGTGGCACGACCGACCTGAAGGGCTCAGCTGGTGGCGTGGGCGGCGTGGTGTGGGCGAGACATGGTGAGATCGAGGAGTGCCTCCCCCCGCAGTACGTCTTCTGCCCCCGGTGCTGGCTCGTCCTCCAGGGCGCGGGCCTGGGGCCGCGGTGCGCCTGGACGACGCACAGGCCGAGGCGGTGCGTCTCGGCGCGGGCGCTGGGCCCGGCGGGCACCTGCTGGTGCTGGGAGCGCCAGGTACGGGCAAGACGACGGTCGTCGTCGAGACGGCTCTGGCCGCTGTCGCCTCTGGTGTGGCGGCCGGGCAGGTGCTCGTGCTCACCGCGACCCGACGAGCCGCGGCCGACCTGCGTGACCGCCTGGCCGCACGGCTGACCGGCGAGCGGCCCACGGTGCGTACCCCGGCCGCGCTGGCCTTCGCGGTGCTGCGCACACAGGCGGCCCAGCAGGGGCGCCCGGTCCCCACCCTGGTCTCGGGTCCGGAGCAAGACCTGGCGCTGGCTGAGCTGCTGGCCGGGCACCTTGCTGGGGAGGGGCGTGACCCGGGCTGGCCGGAGCACATCGACGCGACCACCCGAGGGCTAGGGGCTTTTCGGGCCGAGCTGCGCGACCTCGTCATGCGGGCTGCCGAACGTGGGCTGGACCCCGAGCAGCTGGCCGCGACGGGTCGCCGTCACCACCGTCCGGAGTGGGTGTCGGCGGCTCGGGTCTATGACGAGTACCTGGCCACGTGGGTGCTGCGGGCGACCACGCCGGACGTCGGTGCTCGCCTCGACCCGGCGGTCGTCGTGGACGAGGCTGTGGGTGCCCTGAGGGCCTGGGAGCGTGAGGTGCCGGGGGTGCCCAGGCCGACCTGGCGCCTGGTGCTGCTCGACGACCACCAGGAGTCGACCGTGGCCACGGCCCGCCTGGTGCGGGTGCTGGCCGACGACGGTGCCCGGGTCGTCATGGCCGGTGACCCCGACGCGGGGGTGCAGACGTTCCGTGGTGGGCAGCCGTCGCTCGTCGCCCGGGCGCAGGCGGACGGGAAGGGGCCGGGCGAGCTCGGTGCGGCGACCGTGGTGCTGTGCACGGCCTGGCGTCAGACACCACCTCTGCGGGCGCTGACCAGGGCGGTCGCCGACAGGATCGGCACGCTGGGCGTCGCCGGGCAGCGGGCGGCGACCGCCCCTGAGCGCCCCGGCCCCGCGCCAGACGTCGCGGTGCTGCCGAGTCTCGCCCAGGAGACGGCGTACGCCGCCCACCGGCTGCGCACCGCCCACCTGGAGCGCGGCGTCCCCTGGAACGACCTGGCCGTGATCGCCCGCACCGGCTCGCGGGTGGCGCAGCTGCGCCGGGCGCTGGGTGCGGCGGGTGTGCCGACCACCGTGCTGGGCAGCGACGTCGCCCTGCGTGACGAACCCGCCTGTGCTCCGCTGCTGGACGCGCTCGGTCTGGTCTGCGGTGAGACCCCGCTGGAGCTGACGCTCGCGTCGTCGCTGCTGTGCGGGCCTCTGGGTGGTCTGGACGCCCTGGGCCTGCGTCGGGTGCGCCGGGCGCTGCGCGCGGCCGAGCTGGCTGCCGGAGGCACCCGGTCGTCCGAAGAGCTGGTGGTCGAGCTGGTCGCCTCGCCCGCCCAGGTGCCGCAGGTACCCGGCCCGTTGGCCCGTCATGTCGAGCGGCTGGGCCGGGTGCTGACGGCTGGGCGCGGGGCGGCGGCCGAGGCGGGGGCCGACGCGCGCACCGTGCTGTGGGCGCTGTGGTCGGCGTCCGGGCTGGCCGAGACGTGGCGCTCGCTGGCGCTGGCCGGTGGGCCCGCCGGGGAGAGAGCCGACCGGGACCTCGACGCGGTGCTCGCCCTGTTCGCCGCTGCCGACGGGTTCGCCGAACGGTTGCCCCTGGCCGGCCCGGCGGCGTTCGTCGCGTGGGTGCGGGCTCAAGACCTGCCTGCCGACACGCTCGCTCCGCGCGGGGCGACCGACGGTGTCGCGGTGCTCACCCCTGCCGGGGCTGCGGGCAGGGAGTGGGCCGAGGTCGTCGTCGTCGGTGTGAACGACGGTGTGTGGCCTGACCTGCGGCTGCGCGACTCGCTTCTCGGGGCGCAGGCGCTGGCCGACGTCGTCTCTGGGCGTCTGGCCGTGCCTGGTGGTGGCAGTCGGGCCGAGGCCGACCACAGCGCGGCCGTCCAGGCGCGGGCCGCGGTGCTGTCCGACGAGCTCCGCTCGTTCGCGGTGGCCTGCTCCCGGGCTCGCGACCGGCTGCTGGTCACCGCGGTGACCAACCAGGAGACCGCCCCGTCGGTGCTGGTCGACCTGGTGCGTCCGCCTGCCGACGACGGTCCTGACGACCGGGTCACCACGGCCCCCGCCGCCCAAGACCTGCGCGGGGTCGTCGCCCGTCTGCGCTCCCGCCTCGAGAGCGCCTGCCAGGAGGGACGCACCGACCTGGCTGCCGCTCGAGTGCTCGCGCGCCTGGCGGCGGCCGGGGTGCCTGGTGCCCATCCTGACCAGTGGCAGGGCCTGCGAGCCTCGTCGTCGGACGCCCCCTTGTGGGGGCCTGACGAGCTGGTGCCGCTGTCACCGTCGAGGTTGCAGACGGCCCACGAGTGTGCGTTGCGCTGGGCGCTGGAGGCCGCTGGAGGCCGTGCCGCCGACTCGTCCCAGGCGAACCTGGGCACCCTGGTGCACCAGATCGCCGCGGCTCACCCCACCGGGACCCGGGACGAGCTGCGTGCCGCCCTCGACGCCGCCTGGGACCAGGTAGGCCTCGGCTCGGGCTGGGCGGCTACGTGGCAGCGGCGCCGGGTCGAGGCGATGCTCGACCGCCTGGCTGCCTACCTGGCCGCGCACCCGGGTGCCCCGGTGGCTGTCGAGAAGGACTTCTCCGTCCGCACCGAGCGGGCGCGCCTGTACGGGCAGATAGACCGTCTGGAGGCGGGGGAGCGGCCGGAAGAGGTCGTCGTCGTGGACCTCAAGACCGGCGGCAACCTGCCGACCCTGGCGCAGGCGGAGCGCGACCCGCAGCTCGGCGCCTACCAGCTGGCCGTCGACGCCGGTGCGCTCGGTGACGGCCGGCGCAGCGCCGGGGCCCGGCTGGTGTTCTTGTCGTCGGGCAAGGCGGGCACGGTCCGCCAGCAGCCGGGGTGCGGTGAGGACCGCTGGGCGGCCGCGCTGGTCGACGAGGTGGCGAGCACCGTCGCGTCGTCGACGTTCACGGCCACGGAGAACGACGGGTGCCGCAGCTGCCCGGTGCGCCGGGCGTGCCCGTTGCGACCCGAGGGGAGACAGGCCGTCGCGGGGTGAGCGTGCGGCCGGCGCGCGACGTCAGGGCCGGCGCTGGACGACGAAGACGGTGCCTTCCCTCGTGTACCCGAGCTTCTCGTAGTAGGGGTCGACGTCGCTGGTGACGTAGACGTCGTCGTCGGGGTGCTGCTGGCAGACGTGCTCCATCAGCCGGCGGCCGTGGTGCTTGCCACGGTGACGCTGGTCGACCAGCAGGTCGAGGATGTAGACGCCGAAGCCGTCGTCGTCGCGGCTGCGGACGTACCCGCACAGCTCGTCCCCCTCGAACAGCACGTCGACGATGGAGCCGGTCAGCGCGGTGAGGTACTTGGCTCGACCCGACCCCTGCCAGTAGTCCTTCCACTCCTCGCCCTCGCGCTCGATCAGGGCGAAGAGCGCGTCCTCGTCGTCCGGCCTGTAGGCGCGGACGAGCACGGTCTCGTCTGGTGGCAGGGGCGTCCTGTCCATGGCCTCGTCTCCTTCGACCGGTCCGCACGGCAGGCAGGCTCCGCACGCAGACAGACAACGTATCCAGCGAGCACGGGCAGGGGCCACCTGATACCCGGCGGTCCGCTCGGTGTCGGCCGCTGGTGCCACGATGGCCTCATGATCGATGCCGACCGGATCGCCGTGCTGCTGGGTCGGCCCTCGCCGACACCCGAGCAGAGGGCGGTCATCGAGGCTGATCTAGAGCCTGGGCTGGTGGTGGCCGGGGCTGGTTCGGGCAAGACGGAGACCATGGCCGGGCGCGTGGTCTGGCTGCTCGCCAACGGGTTGGTGCGGCCGGAGCAGGTGCTCGGGCTGACGTTCACCCGCAAGGCTGCCGCCGAGCTGGACCAGCGCGTCCGGGCCCGGGTGCGGACCCTGGTGCGAAGGGCTGCGGAGACGGGCGTCGAGCTGCCGGGCCGGGCCGCGCTGATGGGGGAGGCGGCGCGGCCCGGGGAGAGCGGGCTGGGTGATCTCGCCAGGCCCACGGTCGCGACCTACAACTCCTATGCCGCGTCGCTCGTGGTCGACCACGGGCTGCGCCTGGGCCTGGAGCCCGCGTCACGTCTGCTCGGGGAGGCCGCGCAGTACCAGCTCGCCGCGCGTCTGGTGGAGACCTGGCCGGACGACCTGGCCCTGGACTCGGCGATCTCGACCACGGTGAGCGCGGTGCTCTCCCTGGCTGGTGCGCTGGACGAGCACCTGCTCACCCCTGCCCAGGCTGACGAGGTGCTGGCACGGCTGGTCGACCGGCTGGACCAGCCGCTGGCGGGCGCCGTGCCGGCGCTGGTCCGTGACGTGTCGGCGTCGCTGGCGGCCCGGCGTCGCCTGCTGCCGCTCGTGGAGGCCTACCGAGAGGCCAAGCGCGCCGCCACCGCGATCGACTACGGCGACCAGGTGGCCCTGGCCGCCCGGCTGGCCCGCGAGGTGCCCGAGGTCGGGGCGGGGGAGCGGGCGCGCTTCGCCGTCGTGCTGCTCGACGAGTACCAGGACACGTCGTTCGCGCAGGTCGAGCTGTTGCGGGCGCTGTTCGGCGGCGGTCACCCGGTGACGGCCGTCGGAGACCCGCACCAGTCGATCTACGGCTGGCGTGGGGCCAGCGCGGGGGGCCTGGCTCGCTTCGCTCAGGCGTTCAGCCGCCGCGACGGGACGCCCGCGCCCCTGCGGAGCCTGGCCACGTCGTGGCGCAACGACCACGGTGTGCTGACGGCGGCGAACCGCACGGCGGCACCGTTGCGGGCCTCGTCGCCGATCGAGGTGCCCGAGCTGGCGGCCCGCCCTGACGCAGGCCCGGGCCGGGTGCTCGCCGTCGTGACCGAGACGGTGGCGCAGGAGGCCGCCGCGGTGGCCGAGCACATCGCTGAGCAGCGTGAGCGGCGAGCGGCGGCCGGGCTCACCACGACCGCGGCGGTGCTGTGCCGCAAGCGCTCGCAGTTCGACGTGCTCGCCGCCGCGCTGCGCGACCGGGGCCTGCCGGTGCAGGTGGTCGGGCTGGGAGGGCTGCTGACCAGCCCGGAGGTGGTCGACCTGGTCGCGGCGCTCCAGGTGGCGCACGACCCGTCACGCGGTGACGCCGCGATGCGCCTGCTCACCGGTGCCAGGGTGCGGCTCGGGGCGTCCGACCTGCACGCCCTGGCGGCCTGGTCCGACATCCTTGCGGAACGCGCCGGGGGTCGGCGTGACCTCGACGTGGCGGACGCGGTGAGCGTCGTGGACGCCATCGACGAGCCGCCGCCGTACGGGTGGGTCAGCCGTCACGGGCGAGTGCTGTCGGAGACAGGGCGGGGGCGCGTGGTCGAGCTGGCGAGGACGCTCACGGCCATCCGCGCACTCGCTCACCTCGCGCTGCCTGACCTGGTGACGCACACCGAACGGCTCTGGGGCCTGGATATCGAGGTCGCCGCGACACCGGGCGCCACACCTGCTGGGGCACGAGCACGTCTCGACGCGTTCGCCGACGTCGCCGCACGCTATGCCGGCTCGGTGGAGCAGCCCGACCTGGGCGGTTTCCTGGCGTGGCTCGAGGCTGCCGAGCGGCGCGAGGACGGCCTGGAGCTGCCCGTGCTCGAACCGGACCCCGACGCGGTGCAGGTGGCCACCGTGCACGCGGCCAAGGGGCTGGAGTGGGACGTGGTGGCGGTCCCTGGTCTGGTCGACGGGGCTTTTCCCAAGCCTGCGGCGCTGCGCAAGGACGGCCCGTCAGACAAGGGCTGGCTGACCGCGCTGGACGTGCTGCCGTACCCGGCGCGAGGCGACCGCGATGACCTGCCCGCGCTGGACACGGCCGGGGTGAGCACCGGCAAGGAGCTGAAGGCGCGTCTGGATCGGTTCGCCGCCGCCAACGGCACCCAGCAGATCGATGAGGAGCGTCGCCTCGCCTACGTCGCGATCACCCGCGCCAAGGAGAGCCTGCTGCTCTCGGCGGCACGCTGGGGTACCGGGGTGCGACCCCGGCAGGTCTCCCCGTTCCTCACCGAGCTGGTCGACGACGGCCTGGTCTGGGTGCTCGGCTGGGCCGACGAGCCGACGGGCGAGAACCCGTCCGTCGCCGAGCCCCGCACCGCCACCTGGCCGGCCGACCCTTTCAGTCCCGACCAGGCTGCCCCGGGAGATCAGGCCGTCCCGGGAGGCGCAGGGCGCCGAGCCGCCGTCACCGCCGCTGCTGACGCGGTGCTGGCCGCACTGGCCGCCGACCCCTCGGGCCCCGACCCGGTGCCAGGAGACCCTGACGACACCGTGGTCACCCAGCTGCTGGCCGAGGAGGCCGCGCGCCGTGCCCCGGTGCGCTCTGCCGAGCTTCCCGCCCACCTGGCCGCGTCGAAGGTCGTGGGCCTCTCGGCCGACCGTGCCCAGTTCGCCCTGGACCTGCGCCGCCCGGTGCCGTCGGCCCCCTCAGAGGCTGCCCGTCGCGGGACGGCCTTCCACGCCTGGGTCGAGGCGTACTACGGCCGAGCGACGCTGGTCGACGTCGACGCGCTGCCTGGTGCTGACGACGACTCCGTCGTGACGGACGTCTCCAGCGAGCACCTGCGCCGCACGTTCCTCGCCACCCCGTGGGCCGGGCTGACCCCGACGGCCGTGGAACAAGACCTGGAGACCTCGGTCGCCGGGATCACGCTGCGAGCCCGCATCGACGCGGTGTTCGGTGATCCCGACTCCGACGACCCGCAAGCGGTGGTCGTCGTGGACTGGAAGACCGGCACCCCACCCACCGACCCGGCCGAGAAGACCGCCCGCGAGGTCCAGCTCGCGATCTACCGCCTCGCCTGGTCCCGCCGCACCGGCTTGGCCCTCGAGCAGGTGCGTGCCGCCTTCTGCTACGTCACCACCGGCCAGACCGTCTACCCCACGACCCTCCTGGACGAGACCGGCCTGACCGACCTGCTGACCTCAGCGGCCAGAGCCCCCTAGCGTCGATCCGTCGGCGTCTGGTGCACAGGTGCCACAGAGGGTTACCCGCGCGAGGATCGCGGTTCACCCGTCGCGACGTGTCGGACCGGACGTGCCAGGTCGCTGGTCTTGATCACGTCCTGATCAGGCGAGGGCGCAGAGCAGGCCCTCCGTGAGGTCGTGCCAGACCATCTCGACCTCGGCGAAACCGGCGTCGCGCAGGGCCGCGGCGTGGAAGGAGCGGGTCGGGGGCTCGTGCTGGGTGGGGGTGACGGCCTCGTCGCGGGCACGTACGTGGTCGGCCAGCGACGGCTCGGCACGGACCGTCGCCCACCACTCGTCCCAGCCCTGGGCGCCGTTCGACATCGCGGCGGCCTCCCGGGCCTCGCCGATGTCGCGCACGGCGTTGGCGAGGGTTCCCCAGGGGCGGTCCGCGGGCAGGTGGTCGCCGTTGCACAGGAGGCCACCAGGGACCAGCAGGCCGTGCAGCTGGGTGTACAGGTCGGTGAGCTGGCCGCCGGTCAGCCAGTGCGTCGCGGTGGTCGACACGATCGCGTGGAACCGCCCGCCGGGCAGGGCCTGGCTCCAGCGAGGGTCGCGCAGGTCGGCCTGGACCCAGGTCGGTCGAGGTCCGGACGGGTCGGCGGCGTCCGCGCCGAGGGCCAGCAGCAGCGGGTCCATGTCCACCGCGACCACCTCGGCGGCGGGAAACCTGTGCAGCACCCGGGTGGCCAGCGACCCCGGACCGCACGCCACGTCCAGCACGCGCCGACCTGTGGCGGGCGTCAGGCGCTCCACCAGGTCGAGCATCACCTCGAACCTGGTCTCACGGTGGGCGATGTAGGTCTCCTGCTGGCGGTCCCACTCCTGGACCAGGGAGCGGGCCAGGCTGTGGCGGTCGGTGGTGGTGACGGTCATGAGGGTCTCCTGTCGGTGTCTGCCCAGGAGAACCTGGGCACGGCGTCGAGCAGCCGCACGGTCTGCGGGTGTGAAGGCTTGGTGAGCAGGTCGTCGGTAGGCCCGGTCTCGACGATCTGCCCGTCGTGCATCACCATCACCCGGTCGGCCAGCTGTGCCAGCAGCGCCAGGTCATGGGTGATGAACAGGCACGACATGCCCAGGTCGTCCCGAAGGTCCATGAGAAGGTTCAGCACTCGGGCCTGGACCGACACGTCGAGCGCGGTGACGGGCTCGTCGCAGACCAGCAACCCTGGCCGGGCGGCCAGGGCGCGGGCGATGGCGACGCGCTGGCACTGACCGCCGGACATCTGGCCAGGGCGCCGCAGGCCGACCGACCGGTCGAGGCCCACCATGTCCAACAGCTCGTCCACCCGGTGCTGTCGTGCGCGGCGCGGCCCGGGGTCCAGCGCCTCCATGATCGACGCGGCGACCGTGCGGTGCGGGTTCAGCGACGCGAACGGGTCTTGGAACACCAGCTGTGCGCGGCGGCGGTGCTCACGTGCCTGGCGACGGCTCAGCGAGTGCGGGTCGACACCGTCGATCAGCACCTGACCCTCGTCGGCCGGTCGCAGCCCGACGACGGCGCGGGCCAGCGAGGACTTGCCGCACCCCGACTCACCCACCAGCCCGACGATCTCCCCGGGGGCGACCGTCAGGCTCACGCTCCGCACGGCCGTCAGGCGGCCCGCGCCCCGCCGGCTGGGGTACCTGACCGTCAGATCCGTCACTGTCAGCACGAGGCGACCACCGCCTCGGTCCTCACGCACGCCACCAGGTGCGTCGGTCTCACGTCACGCAGCGGGACGTTCCCTCGCAGGCAGACGCTGTCACGTGCTGGGCACCTCGGCGCGAAGGCGCACCCGTCGGCGGTGACGGGCTCGTCGTCCGCGATGGTGACGAACCTCGTCCCCACGGCCCGCCCGAGCATCGGCACGGCGTCACGCAGCCCTCGGGTGTACGGGTGGCGGGGGTCGTCCAGCAGCGAGACCGGTCCGGTCTCCACGACCCGTCCCCCGTACATCACCAGCACGCGGTCTGCGATCTCGGCGACGACGGCGAGGTCGTGGCTGACCAGCAGCAGCCCGAGGCCGTCGCGCCGAGCCAGGTCGCTGAGCAGCGTGAGGATCTCTGCTTGGACGGTGACGTCGAGGGCTGTGGTCGGCTCGTCGGCGACGAGCAGCCGTGGCTCTCCCGCCAGGGCGGTGGCGATGAGCGCCCGCTGACGCATCCCGCCGGACAGCTCGTGCGGGTACCTGCCCGCGACCTGCTCAGGGTCGGGGAGCCCGACGTCGCGCAACAGCTCGACCACCCGGGCGCGCCGGTGCGTGCGTGGAACGGCTCGCGGCAACGCCTCGATGACCATGGAACCGATCGTCCGCAACGGGTTGAGCGCCGCCGACGGGTCTTGGAACACCACGCCGACCTGTCGACCCCGCACCGAGCGCGACGTGCGTCGGTCGGCTCCGACCAGCTGCGTGCCGTCCAGGGTCACCGACCCCTCGACCTGTGCCGCACGGCCCAGCAGGCCCAGCGGCCCCAGCAGCGACGTGGTCTTGCCCGAGCCGGACTCTCCGACGACGGCCACGATCTCGCCAGGGCGCACGTCGTAGCCCACCCCGTCCACGGCGGTCGTCGTCCCGGCGGGTGTGGCGAAGCGGACCGTCAGGTCGCGCGCCCGCAGCAGCACGTCATCGTCACGGTCGACCGAGACAGGCGCTGGCCTGCGTCGACGCGGGGTACGCACCCACCACCGCCGCAGCTCGGGCGGGATGCCCAGGTGCTCGCTGACGAGGTTGGACGAGAACGCCACCAGGGTGACCGCCAGCCCGGGGGGGAGGAACAACCACCACGCGGTGGCCAGGTATGGCCGCGACTCCACCAGCATCTGCCCCCACTCAGGGGTCGGCGGGGCCACCCCGAGCCCGAGGAAGCTCAGGCCCGCGGTCGCCATCACCACCGCCCCGATGTCGGTGCTGGCGAACACCAGCGCGGGGCGTGCGGCCACCGGCACCACGTGCCGCACGACGATCCGCGCCGGGTGCAGCCCCAGGCCCACCAGCGCGGCGGAGGCGTCTGACGCGCGGTACCCGAGCACCGCACCACGCGCGACCCGCGCGTACGGGGCCCAGGCGAACAGCGACAGCGCGAGGATGAGGTTGCCGGTCGTGTTCCCTCTGATGCCCAAGACAGCCAGGGCCAGCAGCATGGACGGGAGGCTCAGCGCCAGCTCGATCAGCCACGTGACCGCACGGTCTGCCACCCCTCCCAGGTATGCCCCCAGCGCACCGAGCAGCACACCCACGGTGAACGCGATGGCGAGCACCACGGCGGTGATGGTCATCGACGTGTGCGCCGCCCAGACGAGCCTGCTCAGCTGGTCGCGCCCCAGCTGGTCGGTGCCCAGCCAGTGCTCCGCGCTCGGGGCCCGCAGGCTCGCCGACAGGTCGGTGGCCGTGGGGGAGGCGGGAGCCAGCCACGGCGCGAGCACGGCGGCCAGGACGACCAGCAGCAGCGGCAGGCTCAACCAGACCAGCGTGGCGTCGATCTTGCCGGCTCTGCTCCTCATGCGCCGACCTCCGCCTTGCGCAGCCGGGGGTCGGTGATCTTCTGGACCACGTCGATGCCTCGGGTGATGAGGATGAACGCGAGCGCGAACACCAGCACGCCGCCGAGCACCGCCCCGTTGTCGCGGAACTTCACCGAGTCGACGAACCACGCGCCCAGCCCCGGCCACGCGAACACTGTTTCTACGATGACGCTGCCGGTCAGCAGCATCCCTACGTGCATGGCCGTGACGTTGAGCGTGGCACCAGCCGCGTGGGGCAGGCCGTCACGCAGCACCACCGACCAGCCAGGCGCCCCCCGGGCACGGGCGGCGGTGACGTGCTGACGGCTCATCGTCTCGGTCAGCGACACCGACACCACCCGGCTGATCGCCCCCGCCGCGGGGAGGGCGAGCACCACCCACGGCATGATCCACGACGCGAACCCGCGATCACCCGAGGTGGGCAGCCATCGCAGCTGTTCGCTGAGCAGGACGATGAGCAAGAAGCTCATCCAGAACGTGGGGATCGACACAGCGGCGAGGGCGCCCACCCGCAGCGCGGCCGCCAGCCCGCCGCGCCTGTCGACCGCGGAGAGCACCCCCGCGCCGAAGCCGACGACGAGCGCGATCACCGCCGCACCCAGCCCCAGGAACAACGTCCGGGGGGCCTTGGCGGCGATCTCGTCGGTCACCGTGCGCCCGCTGCGGTCGGAGCGGCCCAGGTCACCCTGGACCGCCCGACCCAGCCACACGCCGTACTGCACCGGCAACGACGAGTCCAGCCTCAGCTCTGCGTGCAGCCGGTCGACCTGCTCCTGGCTCGCCCCCGGGCCGGCCTGACGCACCGCGATGGACGTAGCCGTGTTGCCTGGTGTCGAACGGAGCAGCAAGAAGGTCGCGAAGGTCACCACCAGCAGCACCGCGACCGCCGAGACGAGGTGGCGGGCCACCACCTTCCCCATGCTCAGCCGATCACGACGGCGGTGAGGTCGAGGTGGTACTCGTGCGCCGGGATGGTGAAGCCTCTCACCTGGGTGCTCACGGCGTAGTAGCGGGGCGGGCAGGTGATCGGGACGAAGGCCACCTGGACGTCCAGGTAGTCGTAGACAGCCTGGTAGGCGGCGTCCAGCTGGTCGGCATCGCTCGCGGACACGGCGACCTCGACCAGCGCGTCGAGCTCTTCGGAGGCCCACACCGGCGAGGTGCTGGTGGTCGTCAGGTAAGAGGTGACGGTGTTCGTGGGGTCGTACGGCGCACCGTAGGTGGTGGTGAACGCGAGGTCGTACTTCCCGGCCGCCACCTCGTCGAAGTACGCCGCCTGGTCCACGACTCTCTGCACCAGCACCACACCGAGGCCCGCCAGCGCGTCCTGCAGCGCCTGACCGGTGGTGCGCGAGTCCATCAGACCGTGCACCGGGTCGGAGACCAGCAGCAGGTCCAGCGTGAGCTCGCGACCGTCCTTGACGCGCACGTCGCCCTCGAGCACCCACCCAGCGTCGTCGAGCACCCGTGCGGCCCGCTCGATGTCGTGCACGTGGTCGCGCTGGGTACCCGAGTGCGGCACCGACGAGGGGAAGAAGCCGCGCGCCACGTTGTCCGTGCCCCCGTACAGCACGTCGTTGATCGACTCCACGTCGGTCGCCAGCGAGATCGCCTCGCGCACAGCACGCTCACCGGCCAGGCTGTCGGCGTTGAACGTCAGGAGCATCACGGTGTCGGCTTCGCCGGTGAGCAGCGTCACCGAGGAGTCGCCTGCGAGGGCTGCCGCCTCGACCGCGTTGATCGGTGACAGGTAGCCGCCGCCGATGAGGTCGACCTCACCAGCACGCAGCGCGGAGACACGTGTCTGCGAGTCGGGGATCACCCGGAGCTCGACGCGCTCGAGCGAGGGTGCCGTGCCCCAGTAGTCGTCGTTGCGCACGAAGACGCCGGTGGTGTCGGTGGACGACTCATGCACCCACGGCCCTGTGCCGATCGGCGCGACGTACTCGCCGTCGGGTGCCGACGCGGGGCTCAGGAAACGCACCGGCCGCACGATCGTCAGCTCTTGCAGCAGCGGCGGGTACGGCTCGCTCAGCGTGAGCACGAGGGTGAGGTCGTCGGTGGCCGTGATGTCGGTGACCACCGTCGACGTGCGCAAGAAGTCGTAGCCCTCCTCGCCGATCCAGTGCTCGAGGTTCCACCGGGCGGCCTCGGCGTCGAACGCCGTGCCGTCGTGGAACGTGACCCCGTCCCTCAGGTGGAAGGTGACCGTCAGGCCGTCGGGGGCGACGTCCCAGCGCTGCGCCAGAGCCGGTTCGAGCACGCCGCCGTGGCCGTAGGCGACCAGCGGCTCGTACACCATGTCCATCGCGTGGAACTGCCCCAGGAACTCCCACGGGTTGAGGTTCCCCACGGGCTCGGCCGTCGCGATCCTGATCGTGCCGTCGGGCCGGTCGTCCGCCCCGGCGCACCCCGTCAGCCCTGCTGTCGCGACCAGCACGGCGGTGACCGCTGCCCCCGCTCTCCAACGTGCACGTCGCGATCCTGATGCCACGGTCCACACCTTCCCGATGTCTTTATTGCGACAGGTCGCAATAGCGAGCGCCAGGGTATCGACGCCTCCGTGCCAGGGCAACAACCCAGGTCAACGACGGGATCTTCTGAGGCTCGGCGGAGGGGCTGGTGCGATCCGGGTACCTGGAGGGTCATCCAGCGCACGGTTGCCCGATGCGGCACCGCAGACGCCTCGTCGTTCAGGCGGCGTGCCGACGGTCGCGGACCAGCTGGACGAGGCCGCGCACCCCGGGGCGGTCTCCGAGGTAGAGCACCGCGACCACGAGCACCACCCCGACCAGGGCGGCACCCACACCCGCGCCCACCGCTGGCCAGATGTCCCGGCCGAGCAGGGTGACGACCGAGTCGGTCACCCAGCGTCCGCCCATCGCCCCGACGACAGCAGCGGGCACCATCACCGCGGCGGTGCGGGCGAGCCCGGCGACAGCAGGACGTCCGGCGACCCGGGCTACGACGACCCCCGCGACCACGCCGCCGACAGACAGGCCCAGCGCCCAGGCCCCGGCCAGCACGGCGATGAACGAGCCGGACGGTCGTGGCATCACCAGCCCGACGACCAGGAGCACCGAGACCAGCCCCCACCCTGCCACGCTGACGACCAGGGCAGCCCTGGCACGCTGCATCGCGTACAGGGTGCGCTGTGCCTGGTACATCAGCGCATGGCCCGGCAGGGCGATCACGGACAAGGTCAGCGCGACGGTCATGAAGGAGGCGACGTCTGGCGAGCTGCTGTCGAGCATGGCGAACACCAGCGCGACCGCCGGGGCTGCCGCCGCGAGCACCGCCGCACCCGTCCCCGCCGCCATGACCACAGCCCTGGAGGTCAGTGCCGACATCGTGGCGAAGCGCTCTCGGGCCTCGTCCGCGACCGCCGCCGACAACCGAGGGAAAGCCGAGGTCACCAGCGGGATGACGAGCACCCCGACAGGCAGGATGTAGATCTGCTGGCTCCAGATCCAGACCGGGTAGATGTCTGTCTCGGAGACGCCTGTCTCAGCCCGGTTGGCGGTCACCAGGACCACGATCGCTGCCACCTGGTACGCTGCGACCCCGGCCAGCCCGGAGAGCATCAACGACCGGAAGCGGGAACCGACCCCTGCGGGGAAGCGCCACCGAGGTGCGGGCAGGAAGCCCATCCGGGCCAGCGCGACAAGCCCCGGTGCGCACATCGCGGCGGCCCCCGCCGTGGTGCCCCAGGCCAGCACGTCCAGCGCACCGGTCGACAGCGCGGAGGGGTCCGAGCGTTCACCCCCGGCGAGGGGTGCGTACCAGAGGTAGGCGCCGATCACGACGAGAGAGCTCAGCACCGGGGTGAACATGGGCAAGAAGAACCGGTGGTGCGCCTGGAGCACCGCGTTGGCCAGCACGGTCAGCCCGTACAACGGGATCTGCACCGAGAACACCAGCAGGAAGAACCGGGTGGTGGAGACCAGGCCGCCGGCGTTCAGCGCGGTGGCCACCGGGCCGGCCGCCGCCGCCAGCAGCAGGCCCACCGGGACCAGCAGCAGGAGCACCCAGCCCAGCGCCCCGGCGATGATCGCGCGGGTCTCTTCGGTCGCGCGGCGAGAGATCGGCCCGGCGAGCAGCGGGATCAACGCACCGGCGAGCGCCCCCCCGGCCGCGATCTCGTACAGGGTGCCTGACACGGTGAACGCAGAGGTGTACGCGGTGCCGATGGCCTCAGAACCCACCGCGGACGCCTGGGCCATCTGCCGCACCATGCCGAGCACACGGCTGAGCACCGTGAGGACGGCCATCATCGCCGCCGCCCCCAGGAGCCCTTGGAGGATGCGACGGCGCCGTGCCGTCGTCTGGCTGGTGTCGTTCACCTGGGGTGCGTCTCCCTCGTTCTCTGCGCACACAGGGTAGGCCCCTGGGTGGTTCTACCGCCGTCGGCGCCGTCGTTCAGCCTTCTGGTGGGAAGCCGTTCGAACTGTCAGACCGCGCCACGCGCCACGGCTAGAGTGCTCCCGTGACCGACGCCGCTCCCCTCAAGGCCTTGCTCAGCGAGGACGAGATCCCGACGCACTGGTACAACATCGTCGCTGATCTTCCCTCCCCGCCGCCGCCCCACCTGCACCCTGGCACCCGCGAGCCGTTGACCCCTGAAGACCTGGCGCCGCTGTTCCCCCCGGGGATGATCGAGCAGGAGCTCTCGACCGAGCGGTGGATCGAGATCCCCGAAGAGGTCCGCGACATCTACCGGCTGTGGCGTCCCTCGCCGTTCCACCGGGCTCTGCGCCTGGAGCAGGCCTTGGGCACCACCGCGCGCATCTACTACAAGTACGAGGGCGCGTCGCCGGTCGGGTCGCACAAGACCAACTCGGCCGTGCCGCAGGCGTACTTCAACAAGCTGGCCGGGCGTACCCGCCTGACCACGGAGACCGGTGCGGGGCAGTGGGGCTCCGCGCTGGCCTTCGCCTCGCAGATCTACGGGCTCACCTGCGACATCTGGCAGGTCCGCAGCTCGTTCGAGTCCAAGCCGTACCGGCACGCGCTGATGGAGACGTTCGGTGCCACCTGCTACCCCTCGCCGTCGGACATCACCGAGGCGGGCCGGGCGCTGCGCGAGAGGTTCCCCGACACCACCGGCTCGCTCGGCATGGCCATCTCCGAGGCGGTCGAGGCCGCGGGCAAGGACCCGGACGCCTCGTACTCCCTGGGCAGCGTCCTCAACCACGTCGCCCTGCACCAGACCGTGATCGGCCAAGAGGTGCTCAAGCAGCTGCCGATGCTCGGTGAGAGCCAGATCGACTACCTGTTCGCGTGCGCCGGCGGCGGCTCGAACCTGGCGGGCATCTCCTTCCCGATCATCCGGGAGAACCTCGCCGGGCGGCAGAGCACGAAGATCGTCGCGTGCGAGCCCCAGGCCGCGCCGTCGCTCACCCAGGGCGAGTACCGGTACGACTTCGGTGACACCGAGGGCACGACCCCGCTGCTCAAGATGTACACGCTGGGCGCCGACTTCGTGCCCGACCCGGTGCACGCCGGGGGTCTGCGCTACCACGCCATGGCCCCGCTGGTCTCGTTCTGCAAGCACGAGGGCCTGATGGACGCCGTGGCGATCGGTCAGCGCGAGGCCTTCGAGGCCGGGGTGCTCTTCGCCCGTGCCGAGGGCATCGTGCCCGCGTCAGAGTCGAACCACGCGATCGCCGGCGCCTTCCGCCAGGCCCGGCAGGCCACGGCCGAGGGCTCGTCCCCGGTGATCGTCATCGGCGTCTCCGGCTCGGGCCAGCTCGACCTCCCCGCCTACACCGAGTACTTGTCTGGCCAGATGTCAGACGGCTGATGGCCTATGTCGGGCTGACGACCTTCAGCCCGACGTGGGCGAGAGCCGTCAGGTCAGCTCGTGCCGCTGGCACCCGTCCCGGTGCTGGTGGCGGCCTGGTCGGTGTGCACGTGGGCGTCGAGGTCGGTGAGCATGGTCACCGCGTCGGCGACGATGTCGTCGTCACCGGTGGTCACCCCGTGCAGGAGCCACCGGGCTATCGCGAGCTCGCCGGCCAGGATGGCCCGGTCGGTCAGGTGCGGGTCGGTGAGCTCGGTGCGGTGCAGCCGGTAGGCCTCGAGCACCGACTCGGCGGCCTCGGCGGACGCGGCGACGAGGAACCAGGCCAGGTCGTCAGCAGGGTCAGCCACCTGCGCCGAGCCCCAGCCCAGGATCCCGGACACCGTGCCACCGGACACCAGCACCCGTTCGGCCACCATGTCGCCGTGCACGACGGTCGGCTTGAAGCGCCACCACGAGACGTCTTCCAGGTGCTTCTCCCAACGGGTCAGCAGCGCGGGCGGGACGTGCCCGGTGCGTGCCGCCTCGTCGACCTCGGCCTGGCGGCGGCGACGGTACTCGTCCGGCTGGTAGGTCGGCAGGCCGAGGGTCTCCACGACGGCGACCGGCAGCTCGTGCAGCCCGGCCAGCACCTTGCCCAGGTCGGCGGCCAGCCCCGGACCCGGGCGCAACGTCTTCAGGTGGAGGGGCTGCCCGGGGATCTGTTCGTAGACCATCGCGCGACCCCCGTCGGGCAGGGTCGCGAACCCGGCCGGGCTGGGCACCCGGAACGGCAGCCGACCCTCGGTGGCCTGGCTGGTCAGCGCGGCGAGCAGCGCGATCTCTCGTTCTGTCGAGGCGCCCGAGGCCGCGTCGACGGGCGCCCGCACCACCCAGCGGCGACGCTCGGCGTCGATCACCAGCGCCGTGTCGTGCTCGTCGTCAGGTCCCGACAGCGGTTGGGCGTCGTACGGGTCCAGCCCGGGCACGGCGATCGTCGCCAGGGCGGCGAGGGCGAGAGGAGAACGGCGCATGCCTCCCAGGCTAGGGCGTGTTGCGAGAGTACGTGCGTCCAGCGGTGCGCACCCGTCCCGCCTGACCGCCCCCACGCTCAGCGGGAACCGTCTCGGCGGTGGCTGAGGCCGTGATCGGTGGGCGGGAGATGGGAGACTGGGGCGGTGTCTGCGGAGGGGCTGCTCGAGGGGCTGGACCCGGATCAGCAGGAGGTCGCTCAGGCCCTGACAGGGCCGGTGTGCGTGCTCGCGGGGGCGGGGACGGGCAAGACCAGGGCGATCACGCACCGGATCGCCTACGGGGTGCGGGCCGGGGTGTATCGGCCGTCGTCCGTGCTCGCCGTCACCTTCACAGCCCGGGCCGCGGGGGAGATGCGGCAACGTCTGCGGCAGCTCGGGGTGGCCGGTGTGCAGGCGCGGACGTTCCACGCCGCGGCGCTGCGCCAGCTCGGGTTCTTCTGGCCGAAGGTCGTCGGTGGTGCCCCGCCGCGCCTGCTCGAGGCGAAGGCGCCGCTGGTCGCCGAGGCGGGGCGGCGCGTCGGCGTCAGCGTCGACCGCATCGCGGTGCGAGACCTGGCCGCTGAGATCGAGTGGGCCAAGGTCAGCCTCGTCGCTGCCGACGACTACCCGCGCCTGGCGCCCCACGAGGGCCGGGGCGAGGTGGCCGGTGCCGACACCCAGGCTGTCGCCCGGCTGATCGCCGCCTACGAGGACGTGAAGACCGAGCGCGGCGTCATCGACTTCGAGGACGTGCTGCTGCTGCTCGCGGCGATGCTGGCCGACGAGCGCTCCGTCGCGACAGCCGTGCGCGACCAGTACCGGCACTTCGTGGTCGACGAGTACCAAGACGTCTCGCCGTTGCAGCAGTACCTGCTCGACCAGTGGCTCGGGGGGCGTCACGAGCTGTGCGTGGTCGGTGACCCCGCCCAGACCATCTACTCCTTCGCCGGGGCCAGCCCCCACCACCTGCTCGACTTCGCCCGCACCCACCCGGGCGCGGCCGTGATCCGGCTGACGCGCGACTACCGGTCCACCCCTCAGGTGGTGGGTGTCGCCAACCGGCTGCTGGTCTCCGCCCGCCGCCCCGGCGACCCGCCGTCGCTGCAGCTGGTCGCGCAGCGACCACCGGGGCCCGAGGCGCGGTTCGTCGCCTACGACGACGACGAGACGGAGGCCGCCGCCGTCGCCCTCCGGTGCGTCCAGCTGGTGGCCTCGGGCATCCCGGCGTCGCAGATCGCGGTGCTGTTCCGCACCAACGCGCAGTCCGAGGCCTTCGAGGCCGCGCTGGCCCATGCTGGCCTGGGGTACCAGGTGCGTGGGGGCGAGCGCTTCTTCGCCCGCCGGGACGTGCGCGACGCGATCGTGCTGCTGCGCGGCGGGGCGCGGTCGGCCGACCCGGACGTGCCCATGCCCACGACCGTCCGCGACATCCTCACCACGGTCGGCTGGGCGCCGACGCCACCCGCTGCCCGGGGGGCTGCCCGGGAGCGGTGGGACGCGATGAACGCCCTGGTCGGGCTCGCCGACGAGGTCGCCGCCGACCCGAGCCGCGAGAGCCCGGCCACGCTGCGCGACCTGGTCGCTGACCTCGACGAGCGAGCCTCGGCCCAGCACGCCCCGACCGTGGACGGGGTGACGCTGGCCTCGTTGCACGCCGCGAAAGGCCTGGAGTGGGATGCCGTGTTCCTCGTCGGGCTCTGCGAGGGCCTGATGCCGATCTCGCTCGCGGAGACCGACGAGCAGGTCGCCGAGGAGCGCCGTCTGCTCTACGTCGGGATCACCCGGGCCCGGGAGCACCTGGAGCTCTCCTACGCCCGGTCGAGGACGGGACGCGGGTCGGCGGCACGACGCCGCAGCCGGTTCCTCGACGCGCTGTGGCCTGACGGACAGCAGCAGCCCGGCGGGCGCGGCACCGGTCGTAGCCGCTCTCGGCCCTGATGTGAGGTCTGGCGAAAACTGGTCGGGAAAAGAGTTGTCCTCGTCGCCGCGGTCGTCGTACCGTGGCCAGGTTCTTGTCGAGATGCCGCGCGTCCAGCGCGTGGCCGCACGGAGGAGGTGCCCGGTGATCGGTAGCGATCGGTCGTTCGGGACTTCCTTCGTCAGCGACGTCCTGAAGCATTCGCTCGCGACCACTCTGCCCGCGCAGGGGCGTGGTGTGCCCACGCCCGTCTCGCGCCGCCGAGCTCGCTCGAGCCACCCGACCGATCTGCTCAGGATGTCCGTGGTCTGACCCGTACGGGTCGATGCCAAGGCCGCGGACTCCCCACCGGGATCCGCGGCCTTCGTCTCATCAGCGATGAGGCAGGGGGAGCGGTCTCCCACGACTCACCGCTCACCAGCAAGGACACCAGGAGGACACCGTGCGGCTCACGATGCTGCTCGACACCCCCTCGCACCTGGACACGACCCAGGACACCGATCAGCTGCTCGCGCAGGCGCTGCCCTGCCGGGTGCACGACCCAGAGCTCTGGTTCGCCGAGCACAGCGTCCAGGTCGAGCGGGCCAAGGCCTTGTGCCAGGTCTGCCCGCTCGTCGACTCCTGCCTCGCCGGCGCCGTCGAGCGGAGCGAGCCGTGGGGGGTCTGGGGCGGTCAGGTGTTCATCGGCGGCGTCGTCGTCCCGACCAAGCGAGGGCGGGGCCGGCCCTCGAAGCACCAGGCCGTCTGACCGCCGGGGTTCCTGGCAGGCGAGGCGCCTGGAAGACGGGGTGCGTGCGGCTCCCGGGCTCCGTCGTCACGTCGCGGGCTCACCGACGGGCTGGCGAACCCGCGCAGGCGCACGCCGGGTGCGCCTGCCAGGCGCGAGCCCGGGGGGTCGGGTCGGGCAGGGCGACCTCCCAGGTGGTCGGGACCGGCCTGTGGTCACCGTCCAGATATGCCAGCACCAGCGCGGCTGCCAGGTGCCCGGCGATCCCGGCCAGGACGCCGACCTCGCTGACCGCCCGGTCTCGAGCCGTGGCGAGCCGGGTGACCACCCGCGCCCACCGGGGATCGCCGTCAGCGCGGTGCAGGTCCAGGCAGTGCAGACAAGGCCCTCCGTCCGCGACCACGAGCGGCCCGACGGTGGCGCTCGCGCTCCCCACGACCACCGACAGGTGCGCGATCTCGGCACTGACCAGGGCGGACGAGCGCACGGGGTCAGCGACCTCGGGGTCGACGAGAACCACCAGGTCAGGGTCGGCCCCGGGACGGGTGACGACCGACGGTGCCACGTCGCGCACGATCCGCGCGGCGACCTCGGCACGTGTCGCACCGACGTCGGTCCAGCGGTACCCCGACGTGCCGACGTCGACCGAGCGCACGGGTGCGTCGTCGTCACCGAGCACCGTGCCGACCCCGGCCGCGGCGAGCGTGACAGCCACGGCCAGACCGGTCGGACCCAGCCCGACCACCCTGACAGCGCGGTCGCGTCGGGCGGCGACACGGGCCGGCCCGTGCCGGTGAGGGTCGATCAGGCCCCACGCCGTCGCGTCGGCCTCGCCGACGGGCAGCGGAGGACGCTGCCGTCCGCTGGCCAGCAGCCCAGCGGTGCGCAGGTCACCCAGCAGCGCGGTCCAGCGTTCCTGAGACACCCCGCCTGGCGCGGTCCGTGGCAGCCCAGCCCCCTGGGAGGCGGAGGCCAGCAGATCAGACTCCGGCTCGGTCAGCCCCTCGACCCGGACCGCCCAGCGAGGGTCACAGCCGATCTGGACCTCACCGGGCGCGATCGTCAGCACCCGCAGCCCTGGCCGCAACCGCACGGTGCCTCCCTGTCCCGGGCCTCCCTGTCGATGTCGACCACAGGGTGCCACGCTGGCAGTCCGGCGTGCGTCGCGTCGTCCACAGGGTCGGTGCCCTGCGCCGCACGCGGCACCAGGCCGGTGGCCCGGCGGCGTCCGGTGGGTGTGCTCAGCCCTTGGGGAGGAAGCGGGTGAGCTTGGTGCCGCAGGTGGGGCAGGCGGCCTTCGCGGTCTTGCGACCGGTGTCCGAGACGACGACCTCACCGGTCGTCTGAACCTTGGCCTTGCACTTCACACAGTAGAACTCGCCCGAGTAGGTATCGGCCATCGTCTTGTCTCCGTTCGTCGCAACAGCGGTTCATGTCCGCCGGCGGGCTGCCTGCGTAGATACGACCGCGCCGCTCAGCGTAGAGGTTTTCTGGCACGCCCGTAGGCGCCTGGCGACGTGGTGATCGTCACTTCTCGGTGGGAGTGTCGTCCGGCCCGAGGATGTCGGCGAGCGCCTGGTCCAGCTCCGCGGCCTCCTCGTCGGCGGTCTTGCGGCGTGCGGTGTAGCCCTCGGGGTCGTCGAGGTCGGTGCCGGTCGGCATGAGGTCGGGGTGGTGCCAGACCGCGTCTCGAGCGGCGACGCCGTCCTGGGTGGTGATGGTGGCCCACAGGTGGGCGGCGTCGCGGAGACGTCGAGGGCGCAGGTGCAGGCCGACGAGCGTGGCGAAGGTGTGCTCTGCTGGCCCTCCGGCGGCGCGTCGGCGTCGCATCATCTCGCGCAGGGCCGTGGCGTGGGGCAGGTGGGGTGCGGTGGCGGCGGCGGTGACCTCGTCGACCCAGCCCTCGACCAGGGCGAGACCGGTCTCCAGGCGGGCCAGCGCCGCTTCCTGGTCCGGGGTGTTCCGAGGCTCGAACAGCCCGCTCGACACGGCCTCGCGCAGCGACGAGGGGTCGGACGGGTCGATGGTGCGCACCGCCTCGTCCAGCTGCTCCGGGTCGATCGTGATGCCACGGGCGTAGGCGTCGACCGCCGTCACGAGCCAGCCGCGCAGCCACGGCGCGCCGGCGAACAGCCGGGCGGCGGCGGCCTCGCGCACCGCCAGGAACATCCGGACCTCCTCCACAGGAGAGTCCAGGCCCTGGGCGAACTCGTCGACGTTGGCCGCGACCAGGGCGACCAGGGGAGGGTCGACCAGCGGCAGGCCGACGTCGGTGGTGCCGAACACCTCCCGGGCCAGCGTCCCGGAGGCCCGGCCGATCTGCAGGCCGAACAGCACCTGGCTGACCTGGCGCGCCATGCCGGTCATGGTGTCCCTGAGGGACTCGTCGAGGGCCGGTGCCAGCCTGGTGCTCAGGGCCTCGGTCAACGAGGTCGCGATCGACTCGGTGAGGGTGCGCCACATCGGCAGGGTCGCCTCGACCCACTCGGCCCGGCTCCACGCCGCACGTCGACCAGGCGCCGGGTCGAGCTCGGTCACCGGGTCCAACCACAGGTCGGCGGTCGTCAGCGCCTCGACCACCTGCCGCGCCTCGATCTGGCCGGGGGCGGGGTCTCCGCCCTCGGACGCGACCTGACGGGCCAGGTCGTGCACCGCCGACCAGCTGACCGGGCCGTCCCCGACAGCCATGAAGCGCTGCATCTGCTGCAGGGCGAGGCGGATCTCCGGGGCGGCAAGGCCTGCCGCCTCGAGGTCGAAGCCGCTCTCGCGCATCATCTGGATCGCCTCGTCGGCGTTCGGTCCCATCAGCATCCGCAGCAGGTCCTCCCACGGGGGCTGCTCCGAGGGCTGCTCGGCGGGTCGGTCGCTGCTCATGTCGCTCCAGACGCGTGGGGGCCGTACCCACCGTAACCGGCGCGACGCCGCCGACCGGCGCGCGGTCCTCCCGGTTCGCTGTCGGCGCAGCCGCACGGCTGTCCAGGCACCGACGGGCGTGCCCTCGGCACCGTCAGGCCCGGAGGGCTGGAGCCTTGGACAGATCAGCCGAAGGCGGCGATGTCGATCTTCTTCATGGACATGAGCTTCGCGTAGGCGCCTGGTCTGGTCATCAGGTCGCCCATGGTGGCTGGGACGACCTGCCAGCTGAGGCCGAACCTGTCGACGCACCAGCCGCACCGCTCGGCCTCGGGCACAGCGCTGAGGCGCTCCCAGCACTGGTCGAGCTCGGTCTGGTCGGCGCACGAGAGCATCAGCGACACCCCAGGGGTGAACGTGAAGTCTTGCCCGGCGGCGTCCATCGCGGCGAACCACTGGTCGAGCACCTGGAAGTCGGCGTACATCATCTCGCCGGCGACGGGGCCGGCCTGCTCCGGGTAGGTGACCATCGTGCCGACCTGCCCCGAGAACAGGGAGGTGTAGAAGTCGATCGCCTCCTTGGCCCGGCCCTGTGCGGTGTGGCCGAACATCAGGCTCGGGGTGATGAACGGGCGAGGCTCGCCTCGGGGGTCGGTGAGCATCAGCTGCCAGCTGACCCCGTACCTGTCCTTGATCCAGCCGTAGTGCGGGCTGAACTCGTACTCCTGCAGCGGCATCAGCGCCTCGCCGCCGTCCGAGAGCGCCTCCCACAGCGCGTCCAGGTGCTCGCGGGCCCGCGGGTCGGCCGAGGGGTCGAAGTTCAGGATGAACGACACCGAGGGGTTCAGGGGGAACTCGGGGCCCGCGTTGATCGCGGCGAGCCGGTAGCCGGCGAGCTCGAGCTCCACCACGAGCGGCTTGCCAGCCATGTCAGCCTGGAAGTCCGGCAGGCCCTCGGTCGGGTAGTGCTGGGTGTCGAGCACCCGACCGCCCGGGAAGACCGAGGCGTAGAACGCCGCCGCCTCGGCGGCATCGTGGTCGAACCAGATGTTGGGGACGATCCGTTGCATCGCCAGCCCCTCTCGTCGCTGCGCGCCGTGCCGCGCTGGGTGAGGCCGTGGTCTTCTCTCCCCGACCCCCGTCGTTTCCAGCATCCCACGGGCCCGAGAGATCGCGACCCCTCGTCACCAGGCGGCTCAGCGCACGACGGCGACGCCTGGACGCGACAGCGGCGCGGTGACAGGTCAGAGGCGGTCGAGCATCCCGAGGACGACGGTGGCCGAGCGCTGGGAGGCGTCGTCGACACGGACGGTGTGGTCCACCCCGGCGGTCGGGCCGCACAGGTCCGAGACCCCGCGCACCGACACGAACGGCACCCCGAACAGGTGCGCCACCTGGGAGAGCGCGGCGCTCTCCATGTCGGTGGACAGCGCCTGGGGGAACCGTTCGCGCACGTCGTGGACGATCCGGGCCGTGACGAAGGAGTCCGACGACACGACCAGGCCCTGCCGGGTCGGCACCTCGGGCGTCCCGGAGGCCGTCGCCGCGGCGACGAGCCGGGTGTCGGAGACGTACCGTTCCGGCATCCCGGGCAGCTGGCCGAGCACGTAGCCGAACTCGGTGGCGTCGGCGGCCGAGTACAGCGTCTCGTCGGCGACGATCACGTCACCGACGCGCACGTCCGCCCCGAGGCCGCCCGCGCTGCCCGCGCTCACCAGCGCCTTGGGCCGGCACACGGCCAGCGCGGCCGACGCGGCGGCGGCGGCGTTGACCAGCCCGATGCCCGAGCGGACCAGCAGCACGGTGCGACCTGCGATCACGACGAGGTGCTGCACCGACCCGCCCACCTCGGTGGTCGGCCCGGTCACCTCCGCGCGGGCCAGGAACGGCTCGGCCTCGTCAGCCATCGCGACCACGACGAGGGCGTCGACCCCGATCACCGGGTCACCTGCGCCCACTCGTCGCGGCGCGCCAGGAAGTCGGCGGCCACGGTCTGCGCCCCGGCCAACGAGTGGTGCGCACCCCACCCGCACTGCACCTCGTTGGCGGCCGGCACCTCGTCGACCTTCACGACGTCGCGCAGCGTCGCCTCCACGAGGTCGAAGACCTCCGCGTCGTCTGGGGCGCCCGCCAGCATCAGGTAGAACCCCGTCTGGCAGCCCATGGGGGAGAAGTCGAGCACCGCGTCGGAGTGGTTGCGCGAGTGCTCGGCGAACAGGTGCTCCAGGGAGTGCACCGCGTCCATCTCCAGGTGGGCGACGTTGGGCTGGGTGAACCGCACGTCGTACTTGGAGATCACGTCACCGTGGGGCAGGGTCTTGCGGTCGGCCAGCCGGATGTACGGGGCGGCCACCGTGCGATGGTCGAGGTTGAACGACTCGACGTTCATGCGCTGCGTCATGGGTCCAGTCTGACCGATCGCGAGGTGTGCACCTCGTCAGCGGTCGGTGCGGCCTCGCAGCTGGTCGGTGAGCCGGCGTTCGCGCTTGGTCGGGCGGCCGGCGCCCCGGTCTCGCCGCGCCACGACGACGACCTCCGCCTTGGGCGGGGGAGCGGGAGTCCGGTCCAGGTAGCAGGTGACGGCGACCGGCGCTCCGACGCGCTTGATGATGAGCCGCTGCACGACGACGACCCGCTCCCAGGCCCCGCCGCGCACGACGACCTCGTCACCAGGGACCACGAGGGTGGCGGGCTTGGCACGCTGGCCGTTGACCCGTACGTGCCCGGCCCGGCAGGCGGCCCCGGCCGCCGAGCGTGTCGGGAACAGCCGCACCGCCCAGCACCAGGCGTCCACCCGGGCCCGGGTCACCTCTGCCACCGCTCAAGCATCGCACGGCCCCGGCGCACGTCTCTCGTACCAGGTCTGGAGCACCCGGCCGTCTGGATGACGGTCGCAGCGCGTCGATGAGCGGGCTGTCCCTCGACCACACCACAATGAGAGCGAGGAGGTCACCCATGAACACCGATGTGCTCGCCCTGGTGGCGCAGAGCACGAGCACCACCCTGCCGACCCCGGTGGTCGTGCTCTTGGTCGTGGTCGCTGTCGTGCAGATCACCCTTCAGGTGACAGCCCTGGTGGTGCTGGCCCGGACCCCGCGCGAACGGGTCCTCATGGGGCTCCGCTGGCCGTGGGTGCTGATCATCCTGCTGGTCAGCACGGTCGGCATCGGCGCGATCGTCTTCCTCGCGGTAGGGCGCAAGCCCGCACCCGTGGACGAGGAGGCCCCTGCCGTGGGCCGGGACGAGGCGGTGCGCACCGTCGTGGACGAGCTCTACAGAGACAAGCCGTGACGCCAGCGATCGAGACGCGGGGGCTGGTCAAGGCCTTCGGTGAGCACCACGCGCTGGACGGGCTCGACCTCACCGTCGAGCCCGGCTCGGTGTTCGGCTTCCTCGGGCCCAACGGCTCGGGCAAGACGACGACGCTGCGCGTCCTGCTCGGCCTCGCGCGCCCGACGGCCGGCACCGCCAAGGTTCTGGGGCACGACGCCGGGCACCCGCGCATCCGCCACGTCACGGGTTATCTGCCCGACGTGCCCGGGTTCCCCGCCTGGATGACGGCGCGGCAGGTGCTGGAGCTCTACGCGGGGGTCTTCGGCCTGCCTCGCGACGTGGCTCGGCGCCGGGTGGGCTCGCTGCTCGACCTGGCCGGGCTCGCCGACGTGACGTCGAAGGTGGGTGCTTACTCTCGCGGGATGCGCCAGCGGCTGGGCATCGCCCAGGCCTTGGTCAACGCCCCTGACGTGCTGCTGCTGGACGAGCCGACATCGGCGCTGGACCCGTTGGGCCGCCGGTCGGTGCTGGACCTGGTGGCCGGGCTGCGCGGGCGCACCACGGTGTTCTTCTCCACGCACATCCTCAGCGACGCCGAGCGCGTGTGCGACACCGTCGCGATCGTGGACGCCGGCCGGGTCGTGGCGGCGGGCCCGCTCGACGAGGTCCGAGAGGGCCGGACAGTGCAGCGTCGCCTGCTGGTCGAGACCGACGACCCGGCCAGGTTGCGCGCCGCCCTGGCCGACGAGCCGTGGGTGAGCGCCGTCACCGAGGGCACCGGCCCGGGCGCGCTCGAGGTGACTACGGCCGAACCAGAGCGGGCCGCGCTCGGGCTCCCCGCGCTCGTGGCACGGCTCGGTCTCGGGCTGACCCGGCTCGAACCGGTGGAACCGTCGTTGGAAGACGTGTTCGTCGGCCTCGTGGGGGTCACCAGATGACCGGGTTCGTCGCCCTGCTGGGGCACCGCAACCGCGAGGTCTTGGCGACCTGGCGGGTCTGGGTGCTGCCGTCGGTGCTGCTGCTCTTCGCGGCGACCGGGCCGCCGACCGCCCGCTACACCCGCGAGCTGCTGACGTGGGCGATGGGCGACCAGGCCTCGCTGCTGCAGACCGTGGACCCGACCTACCTCGACTCCTACGCCCAGTGGTCGAAGAACCTCACCCAGCTGGTGGTGTTCGTCGTCGTCATCATGGCCGCGGGGGCGATCAACGGCGAGGTGCGCTCGGGCTCGGCGGTGCTGCTGCTGGTCAAGCCCGTGAGCCGCACCTCGTTCGTGCTGGCTCACGCCGTGTCCCTGTTCGGGTTCGTCGCCGTGGCGACGGCCGTCGGCACCGCGGTGACCTGGGTGGGCACCTGGCTGCTGTTCCCCGAGGCCCCACCAGGCCCCCTGATCGTCTCGACCGCGGTGTGGCTCGTGCTCATCGCCGTGCTGATCGCGATGGCGTTGCTGGCCTCGGCCGCGGTGGACGCGGTCGCGGGCGCCGCCGGCATCGGCATCGGCGGGTTCTTCCTGCTGGCGATCCTCGGTGCGGTCCCCGCGGCTGCGAAGCACAGCCCCGCGGGCCTGACCGGCCTGGTCGGGAACCTGTCCATCGGTGAGCACATGGCCGTCACCTGGCCGGTGGTCACCGGCGCGGCGCTCGCCGTGGTGCTGCTCGCCGCTGCCGTGGTGGTGTTCTCTCGCCGCGAGCTGTGAGGTTCGTCGGTCGCCCTGGGCTGAGTACGTCGTACGGATGACATCACCACCACCGCTGACGATCCCGTGCCCGGTCGATGGAATCTGAGGCCCTGCCCTGTAGTTCAATAGGCACCCCCGTCTCGTCGGCCAGGGTGCCGGTGAGCACGAGACACGACCGCCGCAGGTGGCAGACAAGGAAGGAGAGCCCGATGCTCCGCACCGTCCTCGGTGGCAAGATCCACCGCGCCACCGTCACGCAGGCGAACCTCGACTACGTGGGCTCGATCACGATCGACGCGGACCTCGTCCGTGCCGCCGGGCTGGTCGAGGGCGAGAAGGTGCACGTGGTGGACGTCACCAACGGCGCCCGGCTCGAGACGTACGTCATCGTCGGGGCCGCTGGCTCCGGCGAGGTCTGCATCAACGGCGCCGCCGCGCACCTCGTCAAGCCTGGCGACCTCGTCATCATCATCTCCTACGTCATCCTCGACGCGTCCGAGCTCGCCACCCACGAGCCTCGCGTGGTCCACGTCGACCTCGCCAACCGCATCGTGGACGTCGGCAACGACGCCTCCGAACCCGTCCCCGGCTCCACCACCCAGACCTCCTCGAGGTAGGAGCGGCCCGCACCAGCGGACCCGTCAGCGACGCCCGGTGACCCCGTCGGCACGCATGGCGCGGTAGGCCTCGATCAGGGACCGGGTGGACGGGTCCTGGGCGGTCAGAGCCTCGGTGTCGCCGGCGACGGCGGGGGCGATCTGGAGGGCGAGCTGCTTGCCGAGCTCGACGCCCCACTGGTCGAAGGAGTCGATGCCCCACACCGCGCCCTGGACGAACGTGATGTGCTCGTACAGGGCGATCAGCTGGCCGACGACGGACGGGGTCAGCGCCGGGGCGAGGATCGACGTCGTCGGGCGGTTCCCCTCGAACACCCGCGCCGGGACGGTCGCCTCGTCGGTGCCCTCGGCACGTACTTCTGCGGCCGTCTTGCCGAACGCCAGCGCCTTGGTCTGCGCGAAGAAGTTCGACAGGAACAGCCCGTGCACGTCCGTCTCGCCGTCGGTGAGCGGGTGCGCCGGGGTGGCGACGGCGATGAAGTCCGCGGGGATCAGACGGGTGCCCTGGTGGATGAGCTGGTAGAACGCGTGCTGACCGTTCGTCCCCGGCTCGCCCCAGAACACCTCGCCGGTGTCGCAGGTGACAGCCGTGCCGTCCCAGCGCACTGATTTCCCGTTGGACTCCATGGTCAGCTGTTGCAGGTAGGCGGGAAACCGGTGCAGGTGCTGGTCATAGGGCAGTACCGCGTGGGTGTGCGCGCCCAGGAAGTTCGTGTACCAGACGTTGAGCATGCCCATGAGCACCGGCACGTTGCTGGCCAGGGGCTGGGTGGCCGTGTGGGTGTCCACGGCGTGGAGACCGGCGAGGAAGTCCTGGAAAGCCTCCTTGCCCAGCGCGATCACGAGCGAGGTGCCGATGGCCGAGCCCACCGAGTAGCGCCCGCCCACCCAGTCCCAGAACCCGAACGCGTTGGCCGGGTCGATGCCGAACGCCTTCACCTTGTCCAGGGCGGTGGACACCGCGACGAAGTGCTTGGCGACAGCGTCGCCGCACGCCTCGTCGGTGTAGGGCATCAGGCCCTCGCCCGTGAGGCGCTCGAGCAACCACTCCTTGGCGAGCCGGGCGTTGGTCAGCGTCTCCAGGGTGGTGAAGGTCTTCGATGCGACGATGAACAACGTGGTCGCCGGGTCGAGGTCGGCGACGGTGTCGGCAAGGTCTGAGGGGTCGATGTTGGAGATGAACCGGCAGGTCAGGTTCGGGGTGACGTAAGGCTTCAGAGCCTCGTAGACCATCACCGGGCCGAGATCGGAACCGCCGATGCCGATGTTCACGACCGTCGTGATCCGCTCGCCGGTCGCCCCCCTCCACTCCCCGGTGCGCACCTTCTCGGCGAAGTCGTAGACGCGCTCGAGCGTGTCGTGCACGTCGTAGTCCACGTCCTGGTTGCGCACGTACAGCGGCGGCATGATCCCCTCGGGCCGCCGCAGCGCCGTGTGCAGCACCGACCGGTTCTCGGTGACGTTGATCCTGTCACCGGCGAGCATCGCGGCGAACCTGCGGTGCACCCCCGTCTGCTCGGCCAGGTCGACCAGCAGGCGCAGCGTCTCGTCGGTGACCAGGTTCTTCGACAGGTCCACGTGCAGGTCACCGAGGCTGAAGGTGAACCGCTGAGCGCGCCCCGGGTCGTCCGCGAACCATCCCCGCAGGTCAGGCTCCAGCCTGTCACGGTGCGCGAGCAGCCTTTGCCAGGCTGTGGTGGTGGTGGGGTCAGGAGGCGCGGTCACCTCCTCACCGTACTGAGATCGCTCGCCCCCGCAACACCCCTCTGGTCCCTCTCTCCTGGTGGTGGCCGTGTCGTCGGGCACCTGCTGCTTCGTCGGGTGTCTGACGACGATCTGGCGTGGGCCCGACGAGGTGGCGGAGGAGGTGCGTCGTCCGCCAAGGTCGGCGGTATGGGATCGGTGGTGTGCGTGGGTCTGGTCACGCTGGACGTGGTGCAGGTGGTCGAGCGGGTGCCGGGGCTGGACGAGAAGGTGGTCGCCCTCGACGGGTGGACGACCTTCGGGGGACCGGCGGCCAACGCCGCCGCGACGTGCGCGGCGCTCGGGGTGCCGGTGCGCCTGGTGAGCGCGCTCGGGTCGGGTCCGGTGGCCGACCTGGTCCGGGCAGGGCTGGAGAGCGCCGGGGTGGAGGTGGTCGACCTCGCCCCGCGCCTCGCTGACCTGGTGGCGGTGTCGTCGGTGCTGGTCACGGAGGCCACCGGCACCCGGGCGGTGGTGTCGCGCAACGCGACGGGCGCCCCTGACCTCTCGGCGGGCGCCGTGCGGGTCGCGGTCGGCGGGCCTGGGGACGTCGTGCTGGTCGACGGTCATCACCGGGGTGCCGCGACGGTGGTCGCGACCCGAGCCCGGGCGGACGGTGCCACCGTGCTCGCTGACGGTGGGAGCTGGAAGCCCGGTCTGGACCGGCTGCTCGCCGAGGTGGACGTGGCGGTGCTCTCCGCCGACTTCCGTCTCCCTACCGCCGCCGACCCGGACGCGCTGCTGGGCGAGGTCGCCCGGCTCGGTCCGTCGGTGGTCGCCCGGACAGACGGGCCACGGCCGGTGCTGGTGCGTACCGCTGACGGGGTCGTGCACGAGATCGAGCCGCCGACAGTCCCGGTGGTCGACACCCTCGGTGCGGGTGACGTGCTTCACGGCGGCGTGGCCGCGGCGCTGGCCCAGGGCGCGGACGTCTTGGAGGCCGTCGCCGCCGGGGTGCGGCTCGCGTCACGCTCGGTGCGGGCACGCGGCGCCCTGGGGTGGGTGCGCTGACTCGAGGGTGGGTCCACCGCGACCCGAGCGCGGCACCCTGCCAGACACGCCCTAGACTCGCGTCCATGACCTCCGAGGTGATGGACGCGCGCGGTCCCGACGAGCCGATGGGCCCGACCGGGCCGGCCGGGCCCGACGCGGCGACCTCGGTGCTGGAGCGCACAGAGACCCGTGAGGAGCTCGAGCCCGGCGACCGCGAGCGTTTCGCGCACTACGTGCGCAAGGAGAAGATCCTCGAGTCCGCGATGAGCGGCAAGCCGGTCATCGCCCTGTGCGGGAAGGTCTGGGTGCCGGGACGTGACCCGTCGAAGTTCCCGGTCTGCCCGGCCTGCAAGGCGATCCTCGAGGGGATGCGCGGGGGCGACGACGGCGACGACTCCGGCGGGTCTGGCGGCTCTGGTGAGAAGGGCTCCGGCGGCGGCAGGCGCTGGGGCTTCGGCCGCGGATCTGGCGGGAAGTGAGCGCCGGGCCCAGCCTCTCGTCGTCAGCGTCGATCGACACCCCCGACCACCGGGGTCCCGTCCCGCACGTCGCCCGTGCGGCGGCGCTGTCGCCCGCCTTCCCGGCCCGGGCCTCCTGGGGCACGGCCGAGAAGCTGCGGGCCTGGCAGGCGCACGCGCTCGAGAGCTACCGGACGCACCGCTCGCGCGACTTCCTCGCGGTGGCCACGCCCGGGGCGGGCAAGACGACGTTCGCCCTGCGGGTCGCCGCCGAGCTGCTCGAGGCCGGCACGGTGCGCAGGGTCACCGTCGTCGCGCCCACCGAGCACCTCAAGCGACAGTGGGCTGACGCGGCCGACCGCGCGGGCATCAGCATCGACCCGGCGTTCACCAACGCCCAGGGCCGTCACGGTGCGGGGTACGACGGGGTGGCGGTCACCTATGCGCAGGTGGCCAGCAAGCCAGCGCTGCACGCCGCGCGCACGTCCGCCGCGCCGACCCTGGTGATCCTCGACGAGATCCATCACGCCGGGGACGCGCTGAGCTGGGGTGACGCGATCCGGGAGGCGTTCGAGGGTGCCACGCGTCGGCTGTCGCTGACCGGGACCCCGTTCCGATCCGACACCGCGGCGATCCCGTTCGTGCGCTACGAGCCCGACGCCGACGGGGTGCACCGCTCGGTCGCGGACATCACCTACGGCTACGGTCAGGCCCTCGTGGACCGCGTGGTGCGCCCGGTGATCTTCCTCACCTACTCCGGCACGCTCAGCTGGCGCACCCGGGCCGGTGACGAGCTGACCGCCCGGCTGGGCGAGCCGGCCACCAAGGACATCACCGCCCAGGCGTGGCGGGCCGCGCTCGACCCGGGAGGGGAGTGGATCGCCGGGGTGCTCCAGGCCGCCGACACCCGGCTCTCCGAGGTGCGCCGGACCGTCCCGGACGCCGGGGCCATGGTCATCGCCTCCGACCAGGACGACGCCCGCGCCTACGCCGGCGTCCTCTCCCGCATCACCGGCCGGTCGCCGGTGGTCGTGCTGAGCGACGAACCTGGCGCGTCGTCGAAGATCGAGCGGTTCGCCGACAGCGACGACCGGTGGCTGGTCGCGGTGCGCATGGTCTCCGAGGGTGTCGACGTGCCCCGGCTCGCGGTCGGTGTCTACGCCACCAGCGCGTCCACCCCGCTGTTCTTCGCCCAGGCGGTGGGGCGTTTCGTGCGCGCCCGGCGTCGCGGGGAGACCGCGAGCGTGTTCTTGCCGTCGGTCCCGACGCTGCTGGCGCTGGCGGGCTCGCTCGAGGTCGAGCGCGACCACGCGCTGGACCGTCGCGGCGGCGACGAGGACCCTGACCGGCTGCTGGCCGAGGCGCTCGCGGACCGGACCGGGCCGGACCCCGGCGTGGGGGAGTTCCAGGCGCTCGGCGGGCAGGCCTCGTTCGACAAGGTGCTGTTCGACGGCGGCGAGTTCGGCACCGGAGCCGAGGCCGGGTCTGACGAAGAGCTGGACTTCCTCGGCCTGCCGGGGCTGCTCGAGCCTGAGCAGGTCGGTGAGCTGCTGCGCCGTCGTCAGGCGGACCAGGTCGCGGCCCGCCGTCGTGAGACGAGGACCGCCGAGGCGAGCGTCGCCGAGCACCGTCGTCTGGCTGCGCTGCGCAAGGACCTGTCTCGCCTGGTCGGGGCCTGGTCGCGGCGTTCTGGTCAGCCGCACGCCGTGGTCCACACCGAGCTGCGTCGTCGCTGCGGTGGCCCCGAGGTTCCCCAGGCCAGCCCTCCGGAGCTCGAGGCCCGCATCGTCATGCTCCAGGACTGGTTCGCGGGCAGACGCCGCTAGGGCAGCAGGCGGTCCGCACGGTCCGGTGCGACCGTCTCCAGGGTGCTGCCGCCGGCCAGGATCGCCCGGAGCGTGCCCGCCTCGTGGCTGGTCTGTGAGCGACGCGACGGAGGAGAGATCGCCCATCGGGCCCCAACGCGGGCCTCGCGGCTCTATCGTGTCGCAGGTGACCTACCTGATGACGGCGCCGGTGCCGGTCGAGATCCCGGTGCCGGAGGAGCGGGCCGTCCCCGCGGCGCCCTGGGTCACGATCGTGTGGAACGACCCGGTGAACCTGATGAGCTACGTCTCCTACGTGTTCCGCAGCCACTTCGGCTACTCCGCCGAGAAGGCGGAGCACCTGATGCTCCAGGTGCACCACGACGGTCGGGCCGTGGTGTCCGCGGGCAACCGCGAGTCGATGGAGGTCGACGTCCAGGCGATGCACACCTACGGGCTGTGGGCGACGCTGCAACGCTCGGAGGACCAGTGAGAGCGTTCCGGGTGCTCCTCGACGCCTCGCGGGTCGCCTACGGCGCGCGCATGAGCATGCGAGAGCGCCGGATGCTCGCCGAGGTGGTCGCTGACGTCCACGCCCTGCTCGAGCAGGATGCGCCCGACCGTGCCGACGACGCCGGGCCAGCCTGGGAGGTCGCGGACGTCCAGGTGCCCGACGACCCGGCGGTGGCGCGCCTGCTGCCCGACGCGTCGCACGGCGACCCGGAGATCGCCGCGGAGTTCCGTCGGCTCACCCAGGAGGACCTGCGTGCCACCAAGCTCGCCGGGCTGCACACCCTGACGTCTTGCCTGGAGACCACCCCGGAGGGGTTCTCCGGTGACGACCTGGTGGTGCTCGCTGAGGACGCTCCGAGGGTCGCCGCCGCTCTCACCGACGTGCGGCTGGTGCTGGCCGACAGGCTGGGCCTGCACACCGACGACGACGCCGAAGAGCTGCACGACGAGCTGACGCAGCCGATGCTGCGTCGCCGTGCGGGCCGCTCCCGCCGAGGGCTGGGAGACCTGTACGAGGCGCTGACCTGGTTGCAGGAGTCGTTGGTGGTGGCGATGACCAGCGCGCTGCCGGACACAGCGGGCACGCCCTAGGCTGGAGCGATGGACGACGCGCCGATCGGGATCTTCGACTCGGGGGTCGGTGGCCTGACCGTCGCCCGGGCCGTCATCGACCAGCTGCCCAACGAGCAGGTGCTCTACATCGGTGACACCCTCAACACCCCCTACGGCACCAAGCCGCTCGGCGCGGTGCGCGCGCACGCCCTGGAGGTCATGGACGACCTGGTGGACGCCGGGGTGAAGATGCTGGTGATCGCGTGCAACACGGCGTCGTCGGCGACGCTGCGCGACGCCCGCGAGCGGTACACGCGTCGTCGCGGGCTCCCGGTGCTCGAGGTGATCCTGCCCGCGGCGCGCCGTGCTGTGCGGGCGACCCGCACCGGTCACGTCGGGGTGATCGCCACCGAGTCCACCATCCACTCTCAGGCCTACGACGACGCTCTGGCCGCTGCGCCGGGGGTGCGTCTGACGTCGCAGGCGTGCCCGAGGTTCGTCGAGCTGGTCGAGGCCGGGGTGACCACCGGGCCTGAGGCGCTCGCGGTCGCTCACGAGTACCTGGACCCGGTGCGCGAGGCCGGGGTGGACACCCTCGTGCTGGGCTGCACCCACTACCCGCTGCTGACCGGGGTGATCTCCTACGTGATGGGCGAGGAGGTGACCCTGGTCTCCTCGGCCGAGGAGACCGCCAAGGACGTGGTGCGCACCCTCGTCTCCCATGATCTCCAACGAGACCCGGAGGCAGGGCCGCCGAGCCGCAGGTTCGTCGCGACGGGCGACCCGGCGTCCTTCGAGACCCTGGCCCGTCGCTTCCTGGGGCCTGAGGTGCACGACGTGGGCTCCTTGGGGTCGTTGTGACCAGGACGTGCGCCGTGCCGTGCGGCACGCTGCTCTGGACGTGGGGCACGTGCCTCGGAGCGGGGCTGTGAGGCTGCGGGTGCTCGGCTGCGCCGGGTCGTTCCCGAGCGCCGGCTCCGCGGCGTCGGCCTACCTGGTCAGCGCCGAAGACTCGACCGGGCGCACGTGGACGGTGCTGCTCGACCTGGGCAACGGCGCGCTCGGGCCGTTGCAGCGGTGGGGCGACCCGGCCGCGCTGGACATGGTCGCGATCTCTCACCTGCACGCCGACCACTGCGCCGACCTGGCGGTGCTGAGCGTGGTGCGTCGCTTCCACCCCGCCGGCCCGAGCCCCGCGCTGTCGGTGTGGGGACCGGCCGGCACGTCGGCACGGATCGCGGAGCTCGTCGGCAAGGACCCGGCGGCCGACATGTCGAGCCAGTACGACGTGCACGTCTGGGAGGCGGGTGTGCCGGTGACCGTCGGCCCGATGGCCCTCACCCCGGTCGAGATGACCCACTCCGTGCCGACGTTCGGCGTGAGGGTGGACGCCCCTTCCGAGGACGACCCGGCGCGCCGGGTCTCCCTGGCCTACACCGGCGACACCGACGCCGGCCCTGGTCTGGACACGCTGGCCACCGACGTCGACCTTCTGCTCGCCGAGGCCGGGTTCCGCGAGGGCCGCGACGACGCTCTGCGCGGTCTGCACCTGACAGGACGCCGCGCCGGCGAGGCAGCCGCCCGCGGAGGCACGAGGCTCCTGGTGCTCACCCACGTCCCCGCCTGGGACGACCCCCACCAGGCTGTCACCGAGGCCCGCGAGGTCTACCCCGGCCCCGTCGAGCTGGCGGAGCCGGGGCGGCTGTTCGTGCTGTAGCCGTCGATCGCCTGGCCTCAGGGCCTATATCTCAGGGGCGGATACGGGACGAGCGCGCACGGAACGAGCAGACACGCCTAGGCTCGGGGTCCATGAGCTCTGAAACCTCCGGGGTGGTGCGTGCTGACGGGCGCGCCGTCGACCAGATGCGTGCTGTCTCGATCGTCCGTCGGCAGTTCGACGTGGGTGAGGGGAGCGTGCTGGTCAGCTTCGGGCGCACGACGGTGCTGTGCGTCGCGTCGTTCACCGAGGGGGTGCCTCGGTGGCGGCGGGGGTCAGGCGAGGGGTGGGTCACCGCGGAGTACTCGATGCTGCCCCGCTCGACCGACACCCGTTCAGACCGGGAATCGGTGCGCGGCAAGATCGGTGGGCGCACCCACGAGATCTCCCGCCTGATCGGGCGGTCGCTGCGTGCGGTGGTCGACACCGCCGCGCTCGGGGAGAACACCGTCGTCGTGGACTGCGACGTGCTGGTGGCCGACGGTGGCACCCGCACCGCGGCGGTCACCGGCGCCTACGTGGCCCTGGCTGATGCGGTGGCCTGGGCGACGGCGCAGGGCCTGGTCACCAAGCCTGTGCTCACCGGGTCGGTGGCGGCGGTCAGCGTCGGTGTGGTCGACGGCACCCCGATGCTGGACCTGCCCTACGAGGAGGACGTGCGCGCACAGACGGACATGAACGTGGTGACGACCGGTGCTGGCGCGTTCGTGGAGGTGCAGGGCACCGCCGAGCACGCGCCGTTCGACCGGACCGAGCTCGACGCGCTGCTCGACCTGGCCGTGGCCGGCACCGCCGAGCTCACCCGGCTCCAGCACGAGGCGCTGGCGTCGTGACCGCGGGCGCGGAGCCGGTGGGCACGACGACGGCGAGCACGGGGGCCGCGCGCGTCGTGCTGGCTACGCACAACCGGCACAAGCTCGCGGAGGTGCGAGCGATCATGGCCGCCGCCGGGCTGGACCCCGCCGCGATCGTCTCCGCGAGCGACCTCGGCACGCCCGCACCGGTCGAGGACGGCCTGACCTTCGCCGACAACGCCCTCATCAAGGCGCGGGCGCTGGTCGCGGCCACGGGTCTGCCGGCCATGGCTGATGACTCCGGGCTGGCCGTGGACGTGCTCGGCGGAGCACCTGGCATCTTCTCCGCGCGTTGGTGCGGGCGTCACGGCGACGACGAGGCGAACCTGCGTCTGCTGCTCGACCAGCTCGCTGACGTGCCCGACCCGCACCGTGGTGCCCGGTTCTGCTGCGCGGCGGTGCTGGTGACCCCGGGCGGTGCTGAGACCGTCGAGCACGGCACGCTGGAGGGCACGCTCACCTTCGCCCCGCACGGGGAGGGCGGCTTCGGCTACGACCCGATCCTGGTGCCGGTGGGGGAGACCCGGACCTGCGCACAGCTGACCTCTGAGGAGAAGAACGCCCGCAGCCACCGAGGCCAGGCGTTCCGTGCCCTGGCCCCGTCGGTGGTGCGGGCGCTCACGCCGTAGGGTGCGCTCCGTGGGCGCGGTCGGCCGGACGGCTCCGCGACGCGGTGTCGCTGAGTCTGAGACGGCAAGCCTCGGAGAGCTGACGTCGCGAGGAAGCCTCGACCGGTAGTGTCCAGCCATCGCGACGTCGCAGGAGGAACCATGTCGGTGCCAGAACCCCCTCAGCAGACCCCGGGCCAGACCTTCGGGGAGGGCCAGCCGTCGGCGGCCGTGCAACCTGCTTACGCCCAGCCCGGCTATGGTCAACCCGGTCACGGCCAGCCCGGTTATGGCCAACCTCCCTACGCCCAGCAAGCGGTGTACTACCAGCAGACGGTCTACGCCCCGGGGCCGCCGTCCAACGGGATGGCGATCGCCTCGCTGATCTCCAGCCTGGTCGGGATCCTGGTGTGGGGCATCGGGGCCGTCGTGGGCGTGATCCTCGGCCACATCGCCATGAAGCAGCTGCGCACCAGCGGCGAGGCGGGCAAGGGCATGGCCACCGCGGGGCTCATCATCGGCTACATCCAGATCGGGTTCTGGGTCCTCGCGCTCCTCGTCTGGCTCGTCATCATCGTCGGGTTCTTCGGCATCGTCGGTACCGCAGCGGTGGTCTCAGGGACCTGACCCGAGGCGAGGTCCACGGCGTGCGGGCCCGCAGCGTCAGGGCAGCCGGCCGACGTAGGCCATCGCCTGGCGGAGCACCACCCCTTGGCCGCCCTCCATCTCCAGCTGGACAGCGTCCTCGCACGCCTGCTCCGGTGTCAGCCACGCCAGCTCGATGGCGTCCTGACGCGGCTGGCAGTCACCGGCGACGGGCACCACATAGGCCAGCGAGACCGCGTGCTGGCGGGGGTCGTGGTAGGCCGTGATGCCGGGGGTGGGGAAGTACTCGGCCACCGTGAACGGCTGAGGCGAAGCCGGGATCTGCGGCAGCGCCATCGGCCCGAGGTCCTTCTCGATGTGGCGCACCAGCGCGTCACGGATCCGCTCGTGGTAGTTCACCCGTCCGGTCACCAGCGCGCGGGTCATGGTCCCGTTCGGGGACACGCGCAGCAGCAGCCCGACGGCGACGACGTCGCCGGAGTCGTCCACGACCACCGGGACGGCGTCGACGTAGAGGATCGGGACCTGCTGGCGCACCACGGCCAGCTCGCCCTCGCTCAACCAGGCCGAGGGCAGAGACTCAGGAAGTCCGGGCTCGTGGGGGTCGGGGGGGAGCTCAGCGGTGTCGGTCACAGACCTGTTCTACCCTCTGGGGAGGCCCGATGGCGTCATTTGATACCCCTGGGGGTATCAGGAGATACTGAGGGTCGATCGCGCTGAGGTGCGCGAGCCGAGACCCTGATCGAGAGTAGGTCCCATGGCCACCATCAATGTCACCACCGAGATGTTCGAGAAGACGATCGCTGACAACGACATCGTCCTCGTCGACTTCTGGGCCTCCTGGTGCGGCCCGTGCACCATGTTCGCCCCGGTGTTCGAGAAGTCGTCGGAGGCCCACCCCGACGTCGTGTACGCGAAGGTGGACACCGATGCCGAGTCGCACCTCTCCGAGCAGATGGGGATCACCTCGATCCCCACGCTGATGGTGTTCCGCGAGGGCATCATGGTGCTCCGCCAGCCGGGTGCCATCCCCGGCCCGGCGCTGGAGCAGATCGTCACGGCGACCAAGAACCTGGACATGGACGACGTCCGCAAGAAGGTTGCCGAGCAGGAGGCCGCCGACCAGGGGTCGACCGGCGCCTGAGCGCTCGGCTGTTCCTCTGGTCGCTCCGGTCCTGGTGCGGCGGCGTGTGCGTGAGGCGGGACTCGAACCCGCACGCCCTCGCGGGCACCAGGACCTAAACCTGGCGTGTCTGCCGTTTCACCACTCACGCGTCTGGAGAACAGTCTTCCACGTCGCTGTCGGCCCACGGGCCGTGCGTGCGAGACGGCGGGTCTGGGGCTCGCCGCCTCGCACGCTCAGTCGATACCCAGCGCCTTGCGCAGCATGGCGACGTGGCCGGTGGCCTTGACGTTGTACCGGGCCAGCGACACCTTCCCGTCGGCGCCGACCACGACCGTCGAGCGGATGACCCCCACGGTCTTCGTCCCGTACACGTTCTTCTCGCCCCAGGCGCCCCAATGCTCCATCACCTGGTGCTCAGGGTCTGCCAGCAGCGGGTAGGTGAGGTTCTCCAGCGCCGTGAAGGCGGCCAGCTTCGACACGGTGTCGGGGGAGACCCCGAGCACCTGGTAGCCGTGGTCGACCAGAGAGCCCAGCGAGTCGCGGAAGTCACGAGCCTGTCTGGTGCAGCCCGGGGTCCCGGCGGCCGGGTAGAAGTACACGATGACGTCGCTCCCACGCAGGGTGGAGAGGGTGACGTCCTCGCCGTCCTGGTTCTGCAGGGTGAAGTCGGGGGCGAGGTCGCCCACGTCCAGACGAGCCATGCCGCCTCCTGTGTTCTGTCCGCTCCGCGGGACCGGTACGGTCGAGACGTGCCCGAGCCTACTGTGCCCATCCGCATGCTCTCCGACCGCGTCCTGGTGCGCTTGGACGACGAGAGCGCCGAGCGGCGTTCGGTGACCGGGATCGTGATCCCCGCGACGGCCGAGGTGAGCCGCCGGCTGTCGTGGGGCTTCGTCGTCGCGACCGGTCGCCTCGCACGTCAGATCGAGGTGGGCGACAAGGTGCTCTTCGACTCCGAGAAGCGAGCCGAGGTAGAGCTCTCCGGCACCATCTACCTGCTGCTTCGCGAGAAAGACGTGCACGGCATCGCCGAAGCGGCCGAGGGGGCCAAGGAGCCGGGCCTGTACCTGTAGAGGCCGTGCCGCGAGCGGTACGCGGTGCACCATCAGGGACTCGAACCCCGAACCCGCTGGTTCGGAGCCCGCGCGGATCACCTACCTCGCTGAGTGGCGCGCCGGGCGTCTCACGACGGCGTCATGATCGCCGAGGGAGACGAGAGCGGGGGCGGCCGTGGCAGAGCGCTCTTTGTGCTGGTCGACCTCACTGATAGGCATCGAGTTCATGACAAGCGGTGTGCGGCGTGATGCCCGATGATCGCCTCATGTCCGACTTATCAGCCGATATCGAAGCATGGGCGACGTCACAGCGCGCCGCCGGCAGGTCAGAGCAGACGATCTCGCTCAGGTGCTACCACGTCGGGCGGATGTTGCGTGAGACAGCGGCAACCGACCCGTGGGCGTTGACGCTGGACGACGTCGTCGGGTGGCTGGGGTCGCAGTCGTGGGGCTGGGAGACGCGGCGGTCTGCGCGAGGGTCGCTGAGGTCGTGGTGGCGGTGGGGCGTCGCCACCGGCCGGACGACAGAAGACGTCGGGGCCATGATCGAGCCGGTGCCCATCGCTCCGCCGACGCCGCGCCTGGCCGACCCTGGCGGGGTCGTCGTGGCCATGCGCGAGGCAGACGCGCGCGTCCTGCTGATGCTTCGCATGGCGACCGGCCTGGGGATGCGACGCGGCGAGGTGGCGCGGGTCCACACCGACGACCTGGTGCGCGACCTGACCGGCTGGTCGCTGCGAGTTCGCGGCAAGGGGCGGCGCGACCGGACGATCCCTCTCCCAGACGACATCGCACGGCAGATCGCCGCCGCCAGCCCCGGCTACGTGTTCCCTGGGCGTGAGGACGGTCACCTGTCGGCCCGGTGGGTCGGCAAGCTGGTGTCCAGGATGCTGCCTGGCACCGACACGATGCACAGCCTGCGGCACCTGGCCGCGACCAGCCTGCACGACCGCACGCGTGACCTCCGCCTGGTGCAGCGCGTCCTCGGCCACGCCAGCCTCGAGACGACCCAGGTCTACGTGCACGTCTCCGACGACGCGATGCGCAGGGCGATCGTCGAGCACGCCGCGTCGTGGTAGCGGAGCAAGGTGCTCTACCTCCCGAGGGGGACGCCGATCACCTGGGTCTGCTCGGTGAAGAAGCGCTGACCAGGCACGACGAAGCGCCCCCACCCGAAGGTGGGGGCGTCGTGGTCGAGATCGGGGTCAGGAGGCGGGTGCGGAGGCGGATCCGACCCGCGTGTGCCGTCGAAGGCCCAGTCGGTCTGCGGGAGGACGGTCAGGGTGAGGGTGGCCTCGCGGGAGACCTGGGTGCCGACGACGGCTCGGCACCCGATGACCAGGCCCTGGGTCGGCGGCATGGTCGAGGGGCCGGTGAGAGCGACGGTCGCTCCGCTGTCTACGAGGGTGACTGCTGGGCCGGAGACGCGGCGCCACTCGTAGGTCGCACCGGCTGGACCGGTGGCGGTGAGGGTGGCCGTCTCGCCCGGGCCGACGGAGGTCCGGTCGGCGGTGAGCTCGATGGTGATCGTCTCTGGCCCCGCCGCGCTGATCTCGCCGACGGTCAGGGAGGTTGCCTGCACCGTGCTCGGGGTGCCGGCGAGGATGTCGCGGACTGTCAGTGTGGGCATGTCAGGCCACCGCGGTGACGGCGACCCACATGTCTGCCCAGGCAGTCGGGTCGGTGCCGATGGTCGTGGCCGCGTCGGGCACGCTCAGGCTCAGGGTGGAGCCAGAGGCCTGGCCGCTCTTGGTGGCGACGAGCACCCCGCGCGGTGCCCACAGCTGGGCGGTGACCGTGAGGTCGCCGGCAGAGGTCGACAGCCCGCCGACGGTGATGTCCAGGGCGTCGCGCGGGGTGGCTGGTTGCAGCGGCCAGCGTCGGGTGGACGATGCGCCCGCGGGCACGTCCGGGGAACGCACACCGGTCTGGGTGCTGCCGTCGCCGAGGGCCTGGCCCTGGGTGGCGGCACCTCCGAGGATCGACCACGGGTCACCCTGGCCGTCGACGGCCAGGGGTCGCAGGTTCGCTCCGGTCGGGACGTGGACGGTGGTGGTGGCGGTGCCGGTCAGACCGTCGCCGTCGGTGACGACCACGGAGACGTCCAGGCGCACACCGCCGACGGTCGGTGCGGTGCTGCCCAGGGTGAGGGTTCCTTGCCCGGTGGTCTGGGAGGTCACGTCGGTGACCCCGTCGGCGGAGACCCGGGTGACGGTCCATGCTGTGGAGGCGATCGAGCCGTCGGTGCCGACGGTCGCGACGGTCGACCACGGCGCGCCCGGAGCGACCACCGTGAGGCCAGGCAGGGCGACGGTCGGGGCGACGGCCGAGGGCCACGGGCTGCCGGTGGCGTCGGCGCCGTCACGGATGCCGATGTGGTCGACCCACACCCCAGACGACATGCCGGCGCGGGCGTCCTGGACGATTCCGCTGCTCCCGGCGGTGTCGACGCCGGTGACCAGGCCGGAGTCGGCGATGGGCGTGGTGTCGTCGCCGGCGTACATCCGGGCCCTGGCGGCCCCGGTGGTCGGTGAGGTCCCGGCCTCGGTGTTGAGCTCGACGCGCACCCACGTGCCGCGCGGGATGTTCGGCGTGGAGGTCCAGCGGTCGACGTTCGACCCGGAGCCGCGGGTGGAGAGCACGATCTTGGGGTTGTTCGACGACATCCCGCGCAGCACCAGCGCGGCGGCGATGCCGGCCGAGGTGTAGGTGCGCAGGACGGGCACGTCCTGGGTCGAGGCCAGCGGTGTGGTGCTGAGCCAGACGTAGGCGACCATGTCGGCCCGTGGTGAGGCGGACCCGGACAGGTTGCGGATGAGGTAGCCGATCGTCTCGGACGTCGCGGTCGCGCACCCGGGACCGCGGAAGGCGCGGCTGGTGGTGTAGACCATCGTCCCGCCGGTGACCGACGACCATGCCTGACCGCCGCCGTTGGCCGCGGTGACCGTGGTGCCGTCAGGCCCGTCGAGCGGGTTTCTCCAGCTGGCCATCTGCTCCTCCTCCTAGGTGATCGGCACGCTCGTGCCGGCGAGGTCGATCCAGGTCACCTGTGCGCTGGTCACGACACCCTGATGGGCTGGGCCGCTCCGCCGCTGAACCATGTGTTGTCTGTCCATGTCAGGTTCGCGGCGCGCGAGACGAACGCCGCGACGTGCGGGATCCCGTCTTCGGGGTTGCCGCCGTCCGCCTTGCCTCGTTCCCACCTGGTCCCGGTGACCGAGACGGTGGCGGTGATGGACGAGTCCGCGGCGTTGAGGGTCTGCTCCCCGCCGCGCATCCAGCACGAGTCCACCCGTAGCGAGCTGTGAGGCCCGGTGGGCTTGGTCAGGACGACGGCGGTGATGCTGCGCGTGGTGCTGCCTGAGGGGCCGAGCGGGTCGGCCGCAGGGCTGATCCTCGCGTCGAACGACGACCCGACGAGCATCACGTCCGACACGTCATGCTGGTTCTGGGCGCCGTGCAGCTGGACACAGTCGTTGTGCGTGTCCGGCCTGGCCGCCCACGGGTCTGGCACCAGGTGCATCAGGTCGCTGATGTACGACCCGCTGATCTCGACCTTCGCCGCGGTGTCTGTCCCGGCGACCGTCGCCCCGTCGACACAGTCCAGGACCAGCGACCTGGTCAGCCGGTAGTACCGGTTGCCGACGCCGGCCGCGTAGCCCTGGCGGCGGGTCGAGGCCAGCGGTTGGATCGTGCAGTGGTCGATCACGGCCTGGGAGGTCCCGTCCCAGGTGCCCGGCACCGTGACGTTGACCAGCGCCCTGCCGAAGGTCGCGACGTCGGCACCGGTCACCACGCAGTTGCGCAGCGTCGCCCCGGGCTCGATGTTCACCCAGCCACGGATGATCCTGTCCGACAGCACGGTCCCGGCCTTCACCGTGACCGACCCGGTGCCGTCGCCGACGACGAGGCTCGGGTAGGCGTGACCGTCGGTCCCGGCCCCGCTGTTGGCCCTGGTCGGCTCGGTGTCCCCGAGGACGAACGAGCTCTGGGCCATCAGGTCGTCTCGGCCGGGTGCGGTCCATCGTGGCCACTGTGCTGTCCACGTGGTGCCGGAGGCGCTCATCTGGCCGCCCCGTGGAGGGCTCTCGCTGACATCACGCCGGGATGCCAGACGCAGGGACGAACGTGTACAGGGCGACGACCTGGCTGAGCCACGAAGGCTGGGTGGCCCACTGGGGCTGCGTCGGGCCGAGGAAGCGTACGACCTTGGTGCCCTCAGGCAGGGTCGCCGGGGTGTCGTAGACGCCGGCCCGGGCGATCACGGTCATCGTGTCACCGACCGCACCGCCGCCACCTGACCCGAGCGACGCGGCCTGCGCGACAGCGGCCTGAACGGTCGTCGCGGTGACAGCACCGACCGGGGTGAACGCCACCTGGGTCGCATTCACGGCTGGCGTCCCCCACGTCGCGGCGGTCCCGGAGCGCACGAGCGCCTGCCCGGTCGCACCGCCGGAGGGGATGCCCGAGACAGCAGCTGTCTGCGCGGCTGCCTCAGCGGCGGTCTCCGCCGCCACTAGCGATGCCGCCGCGTCCTGCGCGGCCCGTCGGGCGTGCTCGATCAGGGACTGCACCGACGCGACCGGAGACACGTAGGCCCCCGAGACGGCCAGCATGGTCGGGTTGTCGGCCTGGCGCACCGCCGGGACCACGCCCTGAGCGGTCGACACCACCTTCGTGATCGCGACGCCGGCCAGGTCGGTGACCGGCAGGCCGGGCCCGGACGTGTCCGTGGTTCCGGTGGGGAAGAAGCGGAACTCAGCACCGGCGAGCGGGGCGAGGGTCTGCGGGTCGACCGCCAGGTGCGGTGCGAAGTCGTACATGCTCATACCTGCCCTGTCGGTGTGGTCGGCTGCTGGCTGGCCACGACGGCCGCGTACATCGGTGGACGTGCTGACCCGAGGGCGATCCTGACCAGCCAGTCGGGCACGTGCGGCTCGATCCGGCGCCAGGCGGCGTACCAGACGGCCAGCACGAGGCCGACCACCACCGAGGTGGTGGCCACGTGGTGGTCTTGCACCAGGTCGCCCAGCCACGTGGGCAGCACCTCGGTGCTCAGCGCCCAGGCGATGAACGCCGCCCAGGATCCGGGGACGACGGTGCGCAGCCAGCCGGTGACGAGCTGGTGGGTGTCTGTCTTGTCCATGTCCTGCCCTTTCAGCGTGCGACGTTCTGGATGAGCACGACGGCGGCCGTGAGCAGACCTCCAAGGGCTGCTGCGGCCGAGATGATGAGCGCTGCGACCGTGGTCCCGGAGATCCTGCGCGGTCTGATGCTGGCGACCTCTCCACGCACGGTGCTGATCTCCTTGTCGCAGACGGTCTTGTAGGCGTCCAGGACCGCGTGCGAGACGTACTCGGCGGGCAGGGAGTCGAGCTTGCCCAAGAGCCTCTCGATCCCGGAGTCGATCGTGGCCAGACGGCGCGAGACCTCGGCCATGGTCATGTCACTCACCTAGACCGTCCGTCGCCGGGCACGATCTCGCCCCGCCTGCCTTCAGGGTCATCGGAGCCTGCGGTTGACCTCGGCGCGCACCTGGGCGTAGACGGCCGCGCTCACCCCGAGCGACCTGCGCCGCTGGTCGTGGCCGTTGCCGTGCCGACCGGCGATGACCTCGGTGGCCATCTGAGCCACGGTGCGTGCCGGTGCGGTGCTCGAGGAGGAGGCCGAGGCGGACAGCCTGCGGTTGACTTCGGTGCGGACGCGCTCGTACGTGACGGCGTCGACGCCCAGCGACCGGCGACGCTGTGCGTGCCCGTTGCCGTGCTCGCCGGCGATGACCTCGCTGGCCATCTGGGCGATGGTCCGGCTCGGAGCCTGACCTGACGACGGCGGAGCAGGCTGACCCGAGCTGGTGCCGGCGCCGGAGCGGATGTCGGCCAGGCGTGCGTACAGGTATCGGCCGGGGCAGGCAGTCGCTGCCACGTCCCGGTGTCCGCGCAGCGGTGCGCCAGCGGCCCACCACGTCCCCCGGCCATCCGCATAGATCGCCGCTGCGGTCGACAGCGCGGCGGCGGTCGGCTGGTGGGTGTCGAGGTTGCCGGCGAAGCAGATCGAGCGTGAGGTGCTGTTGCGGTTGGCGGTGTGGGTTCCGCGCCGGTTCCAGCTCACACCCTGGTAGGCACGGCCCGACGGGAAGATCACCGCGTTGTAGGAGATCCCGGTGCCGAACCTGGACTGCCCGACGGCCTCGATGGCCCGCATCTGAGCCTGCTCGTCGGCCACAGAGGCAGACGGGGACAGGTGCGTGGTCACCGTGTGGTGGACGAAAACCTCGCTGGCCAGAGCCGACAGGGCCAGGTCGCCGTCGGCGTGGCGTGCGCCCCACGAGGCACGGGTAGCGATCGTGACCATCACTCGTCCTCCTTGGCGGTGATGTTCTCGTCGCCTCCCTCGTCGGCGCCTAGCGCTGCCTCCTGACTACTCGACGGCATAGGTCGCCGCCCACCAGTAGGGGCTGCCAGCCGCGACCGGCGGCCCGTTGTACTGGATCGCGACCGCGCCCGTCGGCTCGATGGGGCCGTGCAACCCGTGGGCTGTGGAGAACGCGGCCTGGGATGCTGGCCGGAACCCGGCCGGGAGGGTGAACAGCGTCGAACCCAAGTCCAGCAGGCCTGCTGAGCGCCAGTGGGCCGAGGTGAAGTTCAGCCGCAGCCACAGCATGCCGTTGGTGCGGCGACACACAACGCCCGATATGCCGGTGGCACCCGCGCCAAGAGTGATCTGCGGTGCTGTTCTATCGACAGGACTGGCCATCCTGACCCAGGACGATGCCCCAGACGAGTCCACCGTCATCACCCATAGCACCCCGTCGACCGTGGCCATCGTCCCCGGACTCGACACCGCCACCAGCGCGTCGGTGGACCGTGCCGCCATCCCGCCGTTGGCTGCCCACACCCGCAGGTCTGCGACCAGAGACACCGTCGTCTGCTCACCGGCTACGGTGACCTGGAACGCTGCCAGTGGCTGGTCGTCGCCAGCTGTGGTGCCAGGTTGCGACCGGCGTGCACCCAGCGCCGCTGTCAGCGTCGGGGCCGAGACGATCTCGACGCGCGTCGTCCCGGTCGGGGTGCTCGCCGGGGTCCACGATCGGCGCAGGACCACTATGTCGATCCTGGTGCCTGACCCCAGCGGGTCGAGCGTCACGTCGACGGGGGTGTCCAGCACGTCGCGGACCCCGCGCCCCCCTGCGGCCCCAGCGCCGATGCGCACGATGCGAGCGGATGCCGACACCACCGACGGGGTGAGGTCGCCCGCACCCTCGACCCAGTGGTTGGCTCCGAGCCGTGGTGCCAAGAGCGCCCACTGGGCGTCCGAGACAGTGCCCATGTACCCGACGGACTCGATGGTCACAGCGACCTCCCCGATGTTCTGACTCTGCTGTCCAGCGCTGCTACGGCTGTGGCGATGACGGCCTCGAAGGTGGTGTCGGTGTCCCCGACGTGGGGCACCACCACCAGCCCGGAGGAGGTGTCCCAGGTGACCACCACCTCGCTGACGGTCGAGGTGATGTCCGGGGCCCCGTCCAGGCGGACGGTGACCGTGTCGCCGAGGCCGAACGTCACCCCGAACCGGAAGTCCTCGGTCTGCGACAGCGACGCGGTGACCTGCGCCGTCGCGGCTCCGTCGGCGATGTCCGACAGCCCTTGGGCGATCAGCCCCGCGGTGTCGCCGGCATTGACGCCCCTGGCGTCCCTGACCACGGCCCTCGGGCCCCAGCGCTTCTCGGCCTCGGTGTCGACGACCATGACCACCTGGCGGTTCGCGGCCTCGCCGGCGCCGAGCACGACCGAGCGCGTCACCGTCGGGGGGAGCGCCTTCCAGGTGCCGCCCTGCACGATGCCCGACGCCTGGGTCAGCACCTGAGGGTTCGTGGCCGTCGGCTCTACGTCGACCGACCACCCAGGGCCTGCGACGTCGACCACCGGCATGATCCCGGCGGCCAGGAAGTCGTCCCACATGTCCGCCAGCTGGCCGAACCTGGTGTCGATCGTGATCTGGGCCCCGCGTCGCAGGTCAGGCACGATGCTCGTCGTGAGCCCCTGCCATGCGGCGTTCTCGCCGACCAGGGTCTTCAGCACGGTCTCCGCGGGGCCGGTGATGCTGCGCTGCGCGGCGCCGACCGTCGTGGCGACACCGGCGACCGGTGCCATGGCTGGGGCTGGGTGGATCGCCAGACCCAGCACCAGCGACCTGGCGTCACCGATGGTGAACGTCGTGGTGCTGGCCTCCTGCGACGACCCGGAGCGTTCGACGACCTCGCCGACGACCAGGCGCGACCACGTCTCGGTCGCCGGGTCGACCAGCAGGTCTACCGCTGCCCTCGACCCAGGTGCTGCTAGCGGGCCGACCTGCTCGTCGTCGCTGTCGAGCACGATCACGGCCTCGGACGGTGCGGCCGCCCTGGCGGTGACCCGCACCGACAGCGAGGTGCCGACCCAGTCCATCAGCGCACCGGCGGCATCCCACACGGTGATGCGGATCGGGTTTGCGGGCATCGTGCTCACAGGCACCGGGCCCACCGGGGGACGATGGCCGCCTGCACCGATCCGTAGCCGGAGAGCGAGATGTCCAGGTCGACATGGGCACCTGGGGGGATCGGCGCGAACTCGTGCTCGACCAGGAGACCGCGCGTCCTGGTCCCGTTCAGCGTGCAGGACTGCCGGCGCGGGTCGGTGTCGATCACCAGCACGTCGCCGGTGTCCATGTCCACCGCAGCGGTGATCTGCGCACCGCCGACGCCGAGGGACACCGCCGACGTCTTGCCGGACGCTCTGACGGTCCATACGGGCCAGGCGTCTACGTCGCCGGGGTTGGACATCTGGGCCGAGTCGATCAGCGAGGAGCTGGACAGGAAGAACGTCGGGCCGGCCATGGCCGCGCCGCCGAAGAAGAGCTTGTCCTCGGTGTCGTCGGACCAGGACTGTACGACAGGGTTGCCGCGCCACCACGGGTCCTCGGCGACGAGGTCCACGTCGATCACTGCCCACCCGCGCCGCACAGGGTCGTGAGCGAAGGCGTGGGGACCTGTGCCGGTCAGGCGAACGTCGAGCGAGCGCCACGACCCGTCGGGGAACCCGACGCGCCACGTCGCGAGCGCCGTCGTGGACAGCGCTCCGAAGAACGCACGGTGCAGGGACAACCAGCGGGACCGGTCTCGGTGCGAGACGTGCACCCGCCACCTGACGGGACGCTCCTTGACCCACGAGCCGCGCCAGGTGGACCCGGCGACAGCGGGGGAGGTAGAGGTGTACCGCTCGGCCGGGGCCTCCATGAGCCCGAGCACCCCGTCGGTGCCGAGGAACACCCCGGAGCGCCAGTCGGTCAGCACCCACGTCGACCCGTCGGCGCCGACGAGCTCGTGGACCAGACCGTCCCACCTGCGGGCCGGTGGCGGTGCGGTGGGGATGTCAGCGAGGACGAACACGCTCACGCTGCGGCTCCGATCGTGCGCAGGCGGTCACGGGAGGCGTAGGACAGGCCGTGCCCGGCCACGCCCTGCTGGAGCCCGACGGCCATGACCGCCGACGCGGCGGCGATCTTCTCGGCCAGGGCGTCGTAGTCCTGGACACCCTGCGACCTGGTGGCCGCAGGAGACGCGGCGATGCTCGTCGACATGGACCCCGACAGGTCAGACGTCAGCCCGGACAGGTACCCCTTGACGCTCGGCTCTTCCTTCTGGAAGCCGACGACGAGCGACCGCATGATGAGCCGGCCGTTGCCGGTGAGCAGGGTCGCGTCGACCTCGGCCGGCCCCTTCCAGTCGGGCAGGAGGTTCGTCAGTTCTTTGAGTCTCTTTTGAACAGGCTCGAAGCCAGAGGTGATCCCAGACAGCAAGCCGTCGATGATTTTCTTTCCGGCGTCGGACAGCCAGGTCTTCGCATCGTTGAAGACGTCGAGAATCTTGTCCTTGATCCCGAGGACTTCGTTGTAGATGTTTCCGATCTTCTCGGTGACACCTCGAATCATCCCGTCCCAGAGCTCTGTGAGCCTGGCGGACATGCCGGTCCAGGTCGAGTCCCAGGCGTTCTTGATCCCGTTGGTGACACCAGAGATTATCCCGGCCACCAGGTTGATGACGGTTTCGACCTGAGCCTGGATGGCGTTCCAGATGTTCTCGATGACCGAGAACACCGATTCCCACGCCTTGTCCCAGTCTCCACGGAAGATCGCCAGGACCGTGTTCACGATCCCGAGAATGATGTTGATGACCGACTCGATGAACGTCTGGATGCCGTTCCAGACCGGTTCGATATATTCTTGTATCCCGTCCCAGAAGCCTGACCAGAACGAGGTGAATGCGTTCCACGCTGTCTCGATGGCGAAGATGATCGGCTTGCCGACCGTCTCCCAGATGATGCCGATCGAGTTCCAGGCGATGTTGAATACACCCTGGACGATCGGGAGGAAGGTGTCCTGGAAGAAGTCGGTGACGGCCCCCCAGGCCATCTGGATGTTCTCGCCGGTCGTCTCGAAGATGTCCTTGATCTGCTCGACGATCTCGCCGACGAGCGGGAACTTCTCGTTGATCGTGTCCCAGAAGGTGGTCACCCAGCCGACGACCGTCTCCCAGGCGTCGCCGATCTTCCCGCCGGCGTCCTCCATACCACCGCCGAGACGCTTCACCCAGTCGATCGCGGGCTGCAGCCAGGCGACGAGGTTCTCGACCCAGCCAGCGACCCACTCGACGGCTTTCCCCAGGGCGTCCCCGACCGTCTCGCCAAGCATCGTGATGAAGGGGGCGAGCCACTCGATCACCGTGGAGAGCCCCTCGGCAAGCATCTCGACGGGGCCGACCAACCCCTCGCCGAGGAGCTCGATGAGCGGGACCAGGGCGGGCATCAGAGCCTCGAAGAGGCCGAGCAGAGGGTCGAGGATCGGCATCAGAGCGTCGAGCAGCACGTCGACCAGTCGGAGCCCTGCCTCGACGATCGACATGACGGCATCGAGCAGCGGACCGGAGAGGATGTCGGCGATCACGTCGATCAGAGGCATCGTCGCGTCGAGAGCCCTGACCAACAGGTCGCCCAGCACGTCTGCGAGGCGCGAGACGATGGGCAAGAGCGCGTTGATCGCCTTGCCGAGGACGTCGCCGAGGACACCGCCGAGCCGGCCGACCATCTCACCGAGAACCCCGAGGGACGGTCCGAGGGAGACCAGCACGTCGCCCAGGACGGCGAAGAGGTTTCCGATCGCTGACCGCAGCTCGGCGCTGTTGGAGATCATCGAGACGAACAGGCCGACCAGCAGACCGGCAGGGCCGGTCAGGCCGCTGAGTGCTCCGCTGACACCGCTCAGGCCGGGGATCATGCCCATCAGCGGCCCGAGAACCTTGGGCGCCAGCCCGGCGAGCAGGCCGATGAGCTGGGCTATCCCTCCGCCAGAGACGGCGCTGAACGTGCCGTCCATCCCGAGGAGCTTGTCCGTGAGCGGGCCGATCTTGTCGATGACCCAGCCGGCGGCGACGGCGAGCTTCTCACCGAAAGCCTCAGCCAGAGGCTTCAGCGCCGCGGTGACGGCCTCCACCGCAGGGTTCAGAGCGATGAGAATGTCCCTCATCGCGTCGAGGACAGGTGTCACGAACTGTGCACCTGTGTCCGACAGGTTCTCGCGGAAGGTCGACCACGCCGAGGTGAACGAATGGACGTTCTCCGCGTCCAGCTCGAGGGCCCGGGAGATCGCCATACCTGCCACAGCCTTGGTCACGTCGGTGATCCCGGCGCTGACGGCCTGCAAGCCCACGGACATGGACGAGCCGAACGCGCTGCCGATCGACTTGAGGAGGCTGTGCCCCTTCTTCTCAGCGTCCTCGACGGATTCTTTGACGGCAGCGCCTACCTTGGAGGTGTCGGCGGTGACGGACACGCTAGCGTTGACGTTGTCGAACGCTTTTTTGACGACAGAGTTGATCTCGGAGGAGTTGGGGACGAGGGACGCGTACTGCCTCGCGATGTTGGTGGCCACCGTCACCCCCCAGGCATGTCAGGTTCTTCGGTAGCGTTCGAGCTCGGCGTCGATCTCGGCGACGTCCGTCTCGTCGAGCTCGTCGAGCTCTTCTTCGGTGTTCGCGGGTGCCCTGAACGGGCCGATGGGATCGGGACGGGGTGCGTCTTGATCGCCTGCTCGCTGCCAGTTGGCCGCTGCGAGCAGGTTCACCACGGCTGCCAGGAGGGTCTGCGTGGAGCCCCAGATCGGCCCCGCGTCGGGGTCGCGCCACAGCGCGGCGTCTGGGGGGAGGTGCTGGACCAGGTCGGCCAGGACGGTCGGGCGCACGGTCCGCTCGGTCAGCACCTGGTCCAGGTCGAGCCGGTAGTAGCGAAGCAGGTCGGCCCGCAGGGCCCCCCTGGACCGTGCCAGGTGGGCCGCGAGCCTCAGCGGTTTCCCAGGTGCTTCAGTCCGTCGAACAGCTCGGCGAAGAAGTTCAGCGCGTCGACCAGCGGGACGCGGCCGCGCTCGTCGCGCAGGTGAGACTTCAGCTCTTCGTGCTGCTGGTCGCCCAGGAGCCGCCTGAGGATGCGCGGCACCCTCGTGGTCGCCCGGTGCTGGGCCTCCGTGGAGTGCGAGCCGGCGTCCTCCTGCAGCTCGTGCAGGTCGGCGAGAAGCTCGTAGTCGTCCAAGGAGGCTGGGTCGACGGTCCATTCCCGGCCGAGGGAGGTGACCATGATCGGCTCGGTCTTGGCAGCAGGGGTGCTGCTGGGAGGCTGATGGTCCATCGGCTTCTTCTGCCCGCCGCCGGTGCTGGCCTTGGGCTTCTTCTTCGTGCTCTGCGACATGCTCGCGCCCCTTCCGTGCGCCCCTGGGCGTGCTGGTGCCAGGCCGGGCGGCGAGGGGCGCTCAGACTCCGCCCGGCCTGGGTCTTGGTCAGAGGGTGGTGACCCCGTCGCACGTGTAGCGGTAGACGTAGACGCCGTTCTCGTCCGGGCTGCACGACAGGGTGATGCTGTAGCCCTCGAGCTCGGAGTCGCTCCAGGCGATCTCGTCGACGGCAACAGGCTTGCCGTCCGGGATGACCCAGCGGGCGGTCTTCTTGTTGCTCTTGCCGCGCACGACCCACGAGTTGTGGTCCAGGTCGTCAGCGGTCAGCCTGGACGCGACCTTGAGGCCAGACGTGCTGGTCGCCGGCGTGTGGGAGACGTTCGCGGCGCCGAAGGCGATCTTGTTGGCGTCCACGCCCAGGGTCTCGATCATGATGAACGTCGCGGTGACGGCGAACGACTCCTGCGACTCGTCGACCATGTCGGTGCCCCAGGCGGTCTGCGTCGCCGTGGAGCGCTCGGGCTTGATCTTGAACCCGTCCTTGTGCTGGTAGCCCAGCGCGACGAACGCCGCGTTCAGCTCCATCTCCTCGTCGGTGGGCAGCGGCGTGCCGACCGGTGCGTACAGGATCCCGCCGGCGGGCGACGGCTTGCCGACGAAGGTGCGTCGTGCGTTGTTGGCCATGGTGTTCGTACCCTTCGAGCGTGCGCCCCTCGATGGGTGTGTGGTGACCGGTTGTTACCCCTGGTCTGGGTTCTTGCTCTGGGACGTGATGGCCCTCGGCGTCTGAGGTGTCGGGCGCCAGACGGTCGTCACAGCTCCTCCACCGGTTGCCTGACGACGACGGTCATCACATACCCGGGTGTCCCGGTGTCCGGGTCGACCGAGGCGTACGGCCCCGCGGCCCACCCGTCCTCCCCTGGGGGGACGTGGGTGCCGTCGTCGAGGTCCATCGCGCCGAGCAGCCCGTACACCTGCCGGCACACCTCGTAGGCCGCGGCGTGGGTGGGCGCCCAGCACTCGACGGTGACCTGGGCGTCGGCCTGGACGAGGCTGGTCCTCCGCGTCCCGGTGAGCATGAGGCGGACGAACGCCTCGGGACGTTCCCCGGCCGGGGCACCCCTGAGGACAGGGACGTCGACCAGCGGGGAGAGGTAGTCGAGGACGGCCGCCTCTGCCGACCCGAGGGTCAGGTTCGTGCGTGCGCTCATCCATCCACCCTCTCGATCGTGACGACGGTGCCGGCCGACCAGGCCGCCCGGGTCTTGGCGTCGGTGCGGGGGTCGCGGCAGCTGCTGCTGTCTCTTGAGGGACGACGAAGGCCCGGAAGGGCGAACCTCCGGGCCTTGGCGACAGATCGAACAACTCCATCACATGATCTGTGACACGAGCCCCTGGGTCAACCCGACACGCCTCGACCTGGCGGACGGCCTGCCGTCGACGCTTCACGAGCCGTCTCGACGTCGTCGAGGTCGTACCAGACGGCCCGTCCTGACCGGCGTCGGCGCCACCCACGCCTCTTGGCCAGCTGCCGTACGGTGTCCTCGGTCGAACCCAGCCACACCGCGGCCTCGTCGGGCCTGACCCAGACCTCGCCGCTCACGCCGTCCCTCCGGTGGTCGATCTGGTCATGGTCTGGCGCACCAGGTCGTCGACGTCGCGCTCGGCGGCCTTGCCTCTGCCGCGCTGGGACCTGAACCACTGGTCAGGTGTCAGCCGGTGCTCAGCATCGACGGTGCAGACCATGTCCGAGATCATCCCGTCGTCGCGCAGCGCGACCGTCAGCTGCCCGTGGCACACCACGCGTCGTCCGGCGGTGTCGGTGCCGTGCTCGTGGCAAGGCTGGCCGAGGCGGATCGTGCGCCGCAGCGACGGGCGCGCCCAGGAGAGCGCGAGCCTGGCGAGCCGGTCGGCGTCCTCGACCAGCCCGGCGGCGAGCATCTGGTCGGTGTGCTCGGTGAAGTGCCCGACGCGCTCACGGATCGCCAGGGCCAGGGCCGGTGTCGAGGTGTCGGCCGGCGTTCTCCAGTCGGTCTCGTCGAGCAGCACCCTGGCCAGGAACACCACCCACTCCTCGATCTCGGCGACGACGTCGGACACGTCCAGGGAGATCGGCGGGCGTGATCCTGGCACAGAGCGTCGTCCGGAGCTGTCGGGGCCGCCGCGCTCTCCGAGGCGGGTCACCAGGTCGTCCCAGGCGCCGGCGATGGCCGTCAGGTCGCGGCGCATCGACAAGGAGGCGTGCTCGCTCATCTCGTGACCTCCTCAGGCCCTCTCGTCGTGTGTCGCCGCCAGGTGCTCCGTGGGCGTCACCGGAACGCCGCCCGGAACACCAGGACAGCGACGGGGACGATCGACAGCAGCCCGTAGAACACCACCATCACGCCGACCGCGTTCATCAGGAACGTCACCGCCTTGTCGCGGGCGACCCTGGCCTTGGCGGCCTCAGGGTCGGGGCTCGAGAAGAGATCGTCCATGCTGCTCATCGCCCAGCCCCTGTCCTCGTCGCGCTCTCGTCTTCTCGTCGTGATGTGCTGATGATGTCCATGTCATCCCTTCCTCTCGTCGGTTCTTGCCGCTGCTCGTCGGCCCGCGCCGATGGCCTCTCGGCACGCTTGGGCGCCTCGTGCCGCCGCCTCGGCGTAGCGGCTCGGTCCTGGCTCTGGGGTCGGGTCGCTCGGGTCGAGGCTCTCGAAGCGGCAGGCCCCGCAGTTGCGGACCGGGTATGACCCGTGGCCGACGACCTGGCACCTGGGGGAGCGGGGGTCGGAGCGGCCGTGCTCCTGGCCGCTGGATCCGGCTTGGGCGGCGTCCCACCAGGGGCCGGCCTCGTCGAGCCGTCCGGGGGTGCGGGTCGCCGGGTCGGTGGCGATCCATGCCATGGCGACGGCGACGTCCTGGTAGGCCCTGGCTCGGTGGTTGGTGGCTATCCCGGTGCGCAGGGAGCGGATCGGCCAGTCGGGTCGCACGGCGTTGGCCATGGCGGCGAGACGGTCGATCTCCGTGGTGCTGAGCATCCGGGTTCTTCCTCTCGGTCGGTCGTCTTGTGCGGTCTTCGTGCCGAGGTTCTTCCAGGGCCAGACGTCGCCCTTCGCTCGTGTCGCTCGAGTGACGATCTGGATCTGGTGATATCTGCCTCTTTCACGTTGTTCTAGGTGAGTCAGCATCGGAAGGCGAGCACGCTGGTTCTTCTTCTGCTTCTACCTCTGCGATGCGTTCGCGACAGGTCTGCGATCTCATCTGTGATCCCGCGGGCGATCCCTCGGTGATCGCATCTGTGATCGCACGTGCGATCCGTCTACGACTGGTCTGCACAGTCGGCACTCCGGGTCGACGGCTCCGCGCCTCTCGTGCCACCTGGTGTGGTTGCCGAGCTCGGCTGCGGCGACCTTGACGACCCTGGCCGCCTCCAGCTCGGCCGTCGAGGTCTGGTACCTGTCCCAGGCGTGGAACCGGTACCCGTCCTCGGTGCGCTCCCAGAGCCCGGCGGCGACCAGCCGCTCAGCCTCGGCCTTGGTCCCGTCCAGGGCTCGCAGCGCTCCGGGCGGGACAGCGCCGTCGGTGCCCTGCTGCATCGACCACGACAGCGCGGTGACCCACAGGGCCTTGGCGCCCTTGGGCGCGGCGAGCCACTTCGGGTGGCTGTGCAGGGAGCCCTCGATCTTGCCCCAGGTCATCGCCAGGCTCCCCGTGCGTCGCTCATCAGCTCGTCACCCCACCCGGCGGTGCGGAGGGCGTCCCGCTGCTCGTCGGTCGTGCCGCCCCACACCCCGTGCTCGCGGTGCCGGAGCGCCCAGCCCAGGCATGCCAGCACCTGAGGGCAGCGGGCGCACACCGCCTGCGCCCGCTCGACGTCGGCCGCGTGGCGCTCTTCGGCCTCGTGCCCACGGCCTGGCACGGGGAAGAACATCCGCGTGCTCATACCCGCACAGGCGGCCCTGTCCAGGATCGGCATGAGCAGCCTGGGCTGGGCGGACCTGCGCTGGGCGGTCGCGGTGCTCATCGTCGACCGCCGGTACGCCGCACCGCTGATCGGTGCGCCCGCTCGTAGGTCCCCATCGCGCCCAGGACTGTCTCGTGCAGCGACGCGTCACCTGCGGCAGAGCTGGCGATGTCGCGCCTCACCAGCGGCACGAGCCGACGCTCCGCACGCGCCACGATCTCGACGGGTGCCATGTCGGCCAGCCCGGTGACGAACCTGCCGCCGACGGGTTCCAGGGTTCCCGTGACGACCTGGCTCACGAGACCACCGCCATCACCAGCAGCACGACCAGCACCGCGATGACGACCGCCTCGCCGATCGCCAGCACGCGCCACGGCGTCTGTCGCACGTGCGTCTCGAAACGTTCGAGGCCTGGCCTCAGGTGCTCGTCGTGCCGGGGTGCGCTCATGACGCGGCTCCCGCCAGGTGCGCCTCGGCCTGCCTCGCCAACGAGCCGAACAGCACGACCCGCAGCCCGGAGACCTCACCGACCCAGGTGCAGAACCTGCGTCCGTCGTCGAGCTGGAAGTCACGCTCGAAGTCCAGCCCGAGCGCGTCCGCGGCGGCCGGGCCGTCGGCGTAGTCGAGAGGGGTGACACGTGCCTCGCCGGTGTCGTGCAGCGCGACGCTGGACAGGCCGATCCCGAGCAGGCCGAGCTCGTAGGCGATGTAGACCACGACGCCAGCGGCGTCGTTCCACGCCTGCGCCGTGGTGGGTGGGGTGCTCATCGGTACACTCCATTCTTGTTGGTCGCGTGGCCCCGGTCGGTTCCTAGGCAGGCCGGGGTCTCGTGCTGTCTGGGGCGTCGGTGCCCGTCACGAGGTCACCTCCGCGGAGTCACCCAGGAGCGCCGACGCCGGGACGCCCAGCTCGTCGGCGATCAGCAGCAGCTCGGGCACGGAGATGGGGGTCTTGCCAGCGAGGCGGCGCGACACAGACTGCTGCGTCGTCCCGAGGCGCCTGGCGAGTCTCGACTGGCTGACGCCGGCCTCCGACATCGCGCGGCTGATCGCCTCGATGGCACCAGAATCACTCGACTGGCATGTGATTACTACCTGATCGCGTGACGGCATGCGACATGTCTACTACATCAGCGTGTAGTTCGCTCTGCACCAGACGGGTGAAGTCACTCATGGGGCATGTGGTGTCGTGTTGAACATGAGCGATTCACGCGCTCAGCGTGTACGGTGTCGACATGACCGCATCCACCGTCACCAGGCTGGTGCCGCTCTCGGAGCGGCCGCTGCACGAACGTGTCGCCGCAGTCGTCCGTGCGGAGATGGCCAGATATCGAGTCTCTCAGACCAGCCTCGCGCGGCATCTTGGCGTCGCTCAGCAGAACGTGAGCCGCAAGTGCTCTGGGCGGACCCCGTTCGCGCTCGACGAGCTGGACGTCATCGCACCGCTGATCGGTATGCGGCTCGTGGACATCATCCGCGCGGCCGAGGGGCAGCGAGAGCCGGGCGGCGATATCGCCGATCAAGAGTGCGCCATCAGGGACTCGAACCCCGAACCCGCTGGTTAAGAGCCAGCTGCTCTGCCAATTGAGCTAATGGCGCGCGGTGGGACAGACTACCAGGCGATGCCTGGAGAGATCGAATCGGCCTCTCCAGGGGCTCGACGGTGGTTCGCACGCGTGGGTCTGGACGGCGCTCTTCTCGCCCGGCTGGCACGGTGCGTCGTGAGGTGTGTGCCGTTGACCACGGCGGGCAGCCCCAGCGATTGCGGGATCCCCAGATGTGATGCACAGTCGCTTGACAAAGTCAACGGGGGCCGGTGAGAGACAGGGGATCTGTGTGAGGCGCAGCGCGTCATCGATACGCCGCGTGGTGGTAGCTGGTCTTCTGTTGATGGCGCTGTCGGTGTCGACGCTGGTGCCGGGGCTTCCTTCGCGTGCCGCCGTGCCGACACCGGGCGCCGGCGAGGCCGTGGTGACCGTGTTCGTGAGCGACGTGCGGACAGGTCCCACGACGGTGGGCCCGCTGATGGATGCGACCTTCGGGCTCTTCCGCACACGTCCCGCCGACTCGACCGTCGGGGCCGACGGGTTCACCTCGGCCACCCCAGACTTCACGTGCGTCTCGGACGCTGACGGTGACTGTTCGTTCGTCGTCCCGATCGGGACGGCAGCCGGTCAGATACCGCAAGGTACCCGGATGTGGCTCGCGGCCGTCGCCGGGCCGTCCGGGTACTACATCAACCCGTACTGGCAGACGGCGCCGTTGACCGGCGGCGTCAGCGTCAACAACCGGCTGTTGTGGCCGACGCCCGCCCTGGTCGCGGGCCAGACCTACCGGTCGGGCGCCCAGTGGATCACCGACCCTGGGCTGGCGGCCATCGCTGGCTCGCCCGAGGCGAGCCAGACCGACTACACGCGTCGTGCCGCCTCCGGGGGCATGGTCGGCCTGTCACGCGTCAACCCGCCGATGCCGACCCAGTGCGGCTTGAACGTCGCGCTGGTGGCCGACCTGTCCAGCTCGATGACCTCGGCCTCGGTCATCTCGCTCAAGAGCGCGATGGACGCCTTCGTCAACGCGCTGCAGGGCACGCCGTCGCAGGTCGCTCTCTTCACTTTCGGCACCGACTCCCCGGCCAACGGCTACCCGCCCAACACCGGGCTCCAGTCGGTCGCGACCACGGCCGACGCCAACCTGGTGAAGGCGCAGTACGCCGCGTGGAACGACAACACCCCGACCAACTACACCAACTGGGATCGCGGTCTGGCCGCTGTCGCCGGTGTCAACGGTGCGCCCGGGTCGTCCACCCACATCGACCTCGTCGTCCTCATCACCGACGGCAACCCGACCGTCTACGGCCCCAGCCCGGCGATCACCGGTGGCACCGGCTACACCCGCTTCCGCGAGCTGGACGCCGCCCGTGCCTCGGCCAACCAGCTCAAGAGCCAGGACAGCCGCGTCGTCGCGGTCGGCGTGGGCACCGGTGCCCAGGGTGCGGGTACGGCCTACAACCTGGAGACGATCTCCGGCCAGACCCCGTACAGCGGCGGCAACATCGTCGACGCCGACTACATCCAGACCACCGACTACACCGCGGTGGGCGCGGCCCTGCGTTCCCTGGTGCTCTCCGGCTGTGCCCCGTCGATCTCGGTGGCGAAGCGGATCGTCCCCTACGGCGGCACGATCGCCGACGCTTACATCCCCGCCGAGCCGTGGCAGTTCGCCGCCGCCTCGTTGACGTCACCCGCGACGATCACGCCAGCCTCGGCGATGACCAACGGGCAGACAGGTGCCATCAGCTTCGATGTGACGCTCAACGACGTCGATCCCGGAACCTTCTCGATCGACGAGACCATGCAGGCCGGGTACAGCATCTACCCGGTCAACGCCGACGGCACCGACACAGGCAGCCCCACGCAGAACGCCGCCTGCGTCGACAAGAGCTCGGGCACCGACGTGCCCGTGACGGTCACCAACGACGGCACCACCGGCTTCGAGGTCGACGTCGGCCTCGAAGGGATCATCAGCTGCGTGGTCTACAACCAGGCGCCCGACTTCGAGTCGGCCTCGGTCGTCGTCTACAAGCGCTGGCGCGTGGTGACGGAGGTGGGCATCCAGGACTACCCTCACGGCGCCCAGCCGGGCGGTCTGTACGCGCAGGCGTCGCTGACCGGCCCGAGCGGTGCCGGAGCGTCGGTGCAGCAGTGGGAGCAGGAACGGGCGGGGTACAGCGTCACCACCGACAGCCCGGTCACCCTGTCCGAGAACGTGACCCTCCGGCTGCCGGAGTGCACGCTGACGGACGTGACGGTCGAGGACGGAGCGCCTGAGGCCAACCCGCCCGCGTCGGGCACGTCCTTGTCCACCACCACCCCGACCGTGGACATGCCGCTGACCGCGGGCGTGAACGAGTGGACCTTCACCAACGTCGTCACCTGCCAGAGCTTCCTGACGTTGAGCAAGGTGGTCGACTTCGGCCCTGCCACCTCGACCATGTGGACCCTCGAGGCGTTCGGCCCCGGTGGTGCCCTGCCAGGGCCCAGCGGTCGTGACGGGGATGCCTCGGTCACGAAGGTCGAGGTGACGCCGAACGTCGACTACCAGCTCGCCGAGACACCCGACGCCTCGCCGGAGTACCTGTCTCACTACGTCCAGGACGACGTGCGAAGCCAGCCGCTGATCTACCCGCAGTCCACCGGGTCGTGGATGTGCACGGCCGACGGGCTCGGTCCCCGCCTGATCTTCGGCAACGAGGGCGCGATCTCGGTCCCGCTGGGCGAGCACATGGAGTGCGTCACGCACAACAACGTCGCCATGCTCAACATCCAGAAGGCCGTCCAGGGTGGCACCGCCCTGCCCTCGGACTTCACCTTCACGGTGGCGCCGGTCGCACCGATCTTGCCCGGTGGCCACTCTCATGACGTGCCCGGCGCCGCAGGGCCCACCGGCTACACCATCACGCTGCGCCCTGACCAGTACTACCAGGTCACCGAGACCGGCCCGCCTGGCTACGAGATGACGGGGAGCCCGTCGACGTTCTGCATCACCGCGCAGGCGGTCCTCGACCGCAACGACCTCGTGCTGCCCCCTGGTGGCCTGGGTGCATGTCTCATCACCAACCACATGATGTCGCTGCTCAGCGTGCTCAAGGTGGACGCCGCCACCGGCCTGCCGCTCGCCGGGGCCGTCTTCGACCTGGCGAAGGACAGCAACGGCAACAGCGTCTACGACGCTGGCATCGACGTCGTGGTCGGCACCTGCACCACCGGCGCCGCCGGGACCTGCTCGGTCAGCGGCATCGACTTCGGCACCTACTTCTGGGTCGAGCGCACGGCCCCGCCCGGGTACCAGAGGCCCGGTGGTGCGGTGAGCGGCCCGATCGTGATCAACGCGGGGAACTCTGGTTCGGCCTTCGCGGTGACGACGGTCCGCAACTCCCAGGTGCTCTCCTCCATCTCCCTCATCAAGGTCGACGTGCCCGGGGGGAGCCCGCTGGCCGATGCCGTCTTCCAGCTCTACCGCTCCGCCAGCGGCCTGCAGCCCGGAGACGACCCCGCCCCGGGCGACGAGGCGGTGGGCCCTCCCTGCACCACGCCGGCCAGCGGCATCTGCACCGTCAGCAACCTGCCCTTCGGTGACTACTTCTGGTACGAGGTCTCGCCACCGCCCGGCTACAGCCTGCCGACGGACCGAACGACCCCGCTGGTCACGCTGAACGCCGCGAACGCCGGTACGACGATCCCGGCGTACCAGTTCACCAACCCCCGCCTGCCTGGCGCGGCGGAGGTTCTCAAGGTCGACGAGGTCGACCGCTCGGTGCTGCCCGGTGGCACGTTCAACCTCTACCTCGATGACGGTGACGGCGTCTTCGACCCCGCTGCTGACAGCCTCGTCGGCCAGTGCACCACCAACGCCACCGGCACGTGCCGGCTGGCAGACCTCGACTTCGGCACCTACTTCTGGGTCGAGGTGTCACCGCCCATCGGCTACGACCTGCCCGCTGACACGGTGAGCGCTCTCGTCGAGATCACCACCGACAACATCACCGACATCCAGCGGGTCACGTTCGCCGACCCGCGGTCGCCGGACTGGGTCCCGTCGGACCTGCCGCGCACCGGAGGGTTCTCCTGGCAGCTCCTGCCCTTCGCCGCGGCCTTCCTGACCGCCGGTGCTGTGCTGGCGTTCACCTGGTGGCGCAGGGCTCGGATGCTGGCCTGACGACGCTCTCGTCTCGTTCCTCCTGGGTGTGTGCGCCGACCGCGTGAGGTCGACGCACACACCCAGGAGGCTGGTCGGTGTCGACCTGCACATCGACAGCAGGTGTCCCACGATGGACAGATGGAGCATGACGTCGTCGTGGTGGGGGCCGGGGTCGCGGGAGAGAACGCCGCGGACCGGGCAGGGCGGACGGGGCTGAGCGTCGCGCTGGTCGAGAGCGAGATGCTCGGTGGGGAGTGCTCGTACTGGGCGTGCATGCCGTCGAAGGCTCTGCTGCGTCCAGGGGCGGCGCTGGCCGACACGCACGACGTGCCCGGGCTGGGCGGGGCGACGCTCGACCCTGCCGCCGTGTTCGCCTACCGGGACCAGGTGACCCACCACTGGCGCGACGAGAGCCAGGTCTCCTGGGCGCGGGGTGCCGGGCTCACGGTGCTGCGCGGCATCGCACGCCTCACCGGTGAGCGGACCCTGAGCCTGACGACAGCCACCGGCGTCGAGGAGCTCACCGCCCGGTGCGCGGTGATCCTCGCGACGGGTTCGCAGGCAGCGGTGCCAGACCTGCCCGGTCTTCTCGACGCCGGGTTCTGGACGTCGCACGACGCCACCTCGACGCACTCCGTCCCAGCCCGGCTCGCCGTGCTCGGCGGGGGTGCGGTGGGGCTCGAGGCCGCGCAGACGTTCGCCTCCCTCGGCTCCCAGGTCACCCTGCTCGTGCGTGGCACCCGGCTGATGGAGCGTGCCGAGCCCTTCGCTGGGGCGATGGTCGCTGACGCGCTCGCCGAAGCCGGGGTCCAGGTGCGGCTCGGGGTCCGGGCCGAACGCGTCTGGCGTGACGCGACCGGGGTGCACGTCGGCCTCGACCGCGCCGGTGTCGCTGAGAAGGTCGACGCCGACCAGCTGTTGGTGGCGACCGGGCGACGCCCGGCCACGGCCGACCTCGGCCTGGAGACGCTGGGTCTGACCCCAGGAGCCCCGCTGGAGGTCGACGAGGCCGGGCAGGTGCTCGGTGTCGTCGGTGACTGGCTGTACGCCGTGGGGGACGTCACGGGCCGCACCTCGACCACGCACCAGGGCAAGTACGACGCCCGGGTGACCGGTGACGTGGTGGCCGCACGGTTCGGTGCCGACCTCGACGTTCGCGTCGCTGAGACTGACGCGCCGCCCTGGTCGCGGTACCGTGCCAGCGCTGACGCCGCCGTCGTTCCCCAGGTGGTGTTCACCCGGCCCGAGGTGGCCTCGGTGGGGACGACCCTCGCCCAGGCCCGGGAGGAAGGCCGCGCGGTCCAGGTGGTCGACGTCGACCTGGCCGACCTCGCCGGTGCGACCGTGCGGAGCCGCGAGTACCGCGGCCGGGCCAGGTTCGTCGTGGACCCCGGGCGCCGGGTGCTCGTCGGGGCGACCTTCGTCGGCCCAGGGGTCGCGGACATGCTTCACGCCGCGACGATCGCCGTGGTCGGGCAGGTCCCGCTGGACCGGCTGTGGCACGCGGTCCCGTCCTACCCGACCCTGTCGGAGGTGTGGCTCCGCTTCTTGGAGGGGTACGGGCTGTGACACCGGCTGGGCCTCCCGTCCGGGGAAGGCCCAGCCGGTGAGCCGCGGCCCGCGCTGAGCGCACGAGCGCCACGGCCCTGGTCGGGGAGGTTCAGCCGGCAGCCAGAGACCCGTCAGAGGACAGCACGAGCCCGACTGTCGCGTCACCGTGACGGACGGCCTGGGTGATCAGCGCGAAGTCGTAGGGCTTGAACTGGCTGACCCGCAGGCCGTAGGTCTGCTCGAGCCCGATCTGGCAGAACGGCCGCTGGGGGCACTCCGGCGGACCGGCGAGCACCACACCGCCGCCGCAGGCCTCCGCGAGCTCGGAGAGCGTGCTGACCCCGTGCTTCTCGGCGAAGGCTGTGGTGACCGCGAAGGCGTTCTGGTCTTGGGCGGCCGACGCCTTGCCCATCGTGAGGCCCTGCGCGGTGGCCAGAGAGGCCAGCGCGGCCATCGTCTCGCCGATGTCTGGGGTGGAGACCGGTTCCGCGTCGGCGCCGTCGGCCTTGGCGTTGAGGAAGTCCGCGAGCGACGCCGCGTACTCGGGCACCACCTGGATGGAGCCGGAGGTCAGCGCCGGGAGGTACGTCTCGCGGTTGCCGATGGTCTGGGTGCTGGTCGTGTAGCCCGCCGACCTGAGCACGAGCGCGTAGATCTCGGCCAGGGTGGCGTTCTCGGAGAAGTTGGCCGCGCCCACCACCACGGTGACGCCCGCCCCCTGGGAGGAGTCGGAGACGGCCAGGTCGTGATCCTTGACGAACTCGGCCGCGACCTCGGACGAGGTCTTGTGGTCGATGTCCACCGCCTTGTTCAGCTCGATCAGCAAGGTGGTGGTCAGGGTCTCGGCCACGGTGTTCAGCGCCTCGATCGCGGCGGGGTGGGCCGTGGCGAACTCCTGGTTGAACGCCGCCACGACGTTGTCGGAGTTCTGCAGCTGCCTGTCGTCGACCAGCACGGTGAGCCGGTCACCCTTGACCGGGGTGCACACGGTCCCCGTGCCGTCGGCGGCGGCCGGCTGAGTCTGCCCACCCCCGGAGCCCGGTGCGCCGCAGGCGGCGACCAGCAGGCTGAGCGCGGCGAGCGCGGTGAGAAGAACAGGACGTCTCTTCATGGTCGTTCCTCAGTTTTCTCTCTGTGGGGTTCTTCGCGTCGTCCGACGCCGGTCTCAGCCAGCCGGCACCTCCGTCTGGCTGTCGTGCAGTCGTCGCACCCGCACCCGAGGCCGGCGTGCTGGGGGTCTGCGCCCTGAGGGGCTGTCGTCAGAAGGCTTGCTGTGAGAGGACTTGTCGCGGTCGCGCGCCCGCAGGCCGCGCGGCGTCAGCGCCCGCTGGGCGAGGGCGAGCAGGCCCTCGATCGCCAGGCACAACGCTGCCACGAGGAGCGCCCCGGCGACCACCTGCCCGTAGCGCTGGGTGCCGAAGCCTGTCACCACGACAGTGCCCAGGCTGTGCCCGCCGACCAGCGCGGCCAGCGGCACCGTGGCGACCACCTGGACGGCGGCGGTGCGCACCCCGGCGGCGATCACCGGGAGCGCCAACGGCATCTCTACCCGCCACAGGCGTCCCGCGGAGGAGAGCCCGGCTCCGCGTGCCGCGTCGCGCACCTGGGGGTCGACGGCGTTCAGGCCGTCCACCGCGCCGGAGAGCATCGGCGGCAGCGCGAACACCGCGCAGGCCAGGATGGTCGCGGTGGAGCCGAACGTCCCTGAGGCCGCCAGCAGGGCGAGCAGCGCCAGGGTGGGCAGCGCTCGCGTGGTGTTGGAGACGGCGACGCCCAGCGTCTGGCCACGGCCCCGCCTGCCCAGCCAGATGCCGGCGGGCAGCCCCACGGCGGCGGCGAGCGCCGTCGCGGCCACGGAGATCCACACGTGCGCCCAGCCCAGCGCGAGGACCCCGGACGGTCCGGTCCAGTTGAGCGGGTCGTTGAGCCAGCGGAACGCCTCGGTCAGGACGTCCATGCGCCCACCCCCCGTCGGGCCCACGGTGTGACCAGCCGCCCGACGACGGCCAGCAGCAGGTCGGCGACCAGCGCCACGGCCAGGGCCAGGAGGGTGGCCGTCATCACCTCGGCGCGGTAGTTGGCTCGCAGGCCCCGGAACAACAGCTGGCCCAGCCCGCCGTAGCCGACGACGACACCGACCGTGACCAGCGCCACCGTGGAGACGGTGGTCAGCCGCAGGGCGGAGAACACCGCCGGCAGGGCCTGGGGCAGCTCGACCCTCAGCAGGAGCGCCGTGGGGGAGTACCCCATGCCCCGGGCGGCATCGGCCACCTCCGGGTCGGTGGCGCGCAGGCCTGTGAGGATGCCCCGGGTGAGCAGCATCAGGGCGTAGACCACCAGCCCGATGAGCACGGTGGTCCGCCCGATGCCCGTCCACGGCGCGAGCAGGGCGAACAGGGCCAGCGACGGCACGGTGTAGAGCACGGCTGTGGTCGAGAGCACCGGCGGTGCCCAGCGTGGCCACCGGTGGGCCAGGAAGGCCAGCGGGAACGAGATCGCCGCGGCGACGAGGACGGCCTGGACGGTCAGCGACACGTGCTGGCTCAGCGCCTGGCTCACGTCCGGCCAGCTGCGCACCAGGTAGTCCGTGGAGAACCACGGGTTCGGCGGCAGGTCGTCTCGCACGTCTTCAGACGCTACCCGGGAGCACCCACATGCCACCTGTCGAGCCTCGCCGCTCGAACGACCTGGGGGCTATGGCGTCTCGGGCGTCGCATGACGGCGCTGGCGGGGGAGCGAGCACGGAGCGCCCGGCGTGCGCGCCTGTCGGTGGGAGCGGCTACGGTCGAACGATGGCGGCCATCACTTTCGAGGACGTGCGCAAGGAGTACCCGGGCCAGGTCGCCGTGGCCGACCTGAGCCTGGAGGTCGCCGAGCGTGAGCTGCTGGTGCTGGTGGGCGCGTCCGGCTGCGGCAAGTCCACCACCATGCGCATGGCGAACCGGCTGATCGAGCCGACGTCGGGCCGTATCGAGGTGGCCGGGGTCGACGTGGCTCGCACCGACCCGGTGACGCTGCGTCGCCGCATCGGCTACGTGATCCAGGGGGTGGGGCTGTTCCCGCACCGCACGGTCGAGCAGAACGTGGCGACCGTGCCGCGCCTGCTCGGCTGGTCGCGGGCGCGCACCGCCGCACGGGTGTCCGAGCTGCTCGAGCTGGTCGGGCTCGACCCGCGCACCTATGCCCGTCGCTACCCGCGCGAGCTGTCCGGCGGTCAGCAGCAGCGGGTCGGCGTGGCCCGCGCCCTGGCGGCCGACCCTCCGGTGCTGCTCATGGACGAGCCGTTCGGTGCGGTGGACCCGGTGGGGCGCCGGCGCCTCCAGGACGAGTTCTTGGCCTTGCAGAGGCACCTGGGCACCACGGTCATCATGGTGACCCACGACATCGACGAGGCGGTGCGGATGGCCGACCGGGTCGCGGTGCTGTCCGCGGGCGCGCGCCTGGAGCAGCTCGCGCCGCCGTTGGAGGTGGTCGCACGGCCCGCCTCACCGGTGGTGGCCGATCTCGTGGGCCGTGGTCGCACGGCGCGCCTGCTGTCTCTGGGGAGCCTCGACCCCGACGACATCACGCTGACGCACGGGCGGCCCTCCAGCGCGCACGTGCGGCTGGGTGATCGTCTGGAGGACGTGCTGGACACGCTGCTCACGACGGGGGGTGCCCCGACCGTGCTCGGGGCCGCCGGCGAGAGCGTCGGGCGAGCCGACGCGGCGACGGTGGTGCGGGCGCTCCGACGCCTGGGTGAGGACGCCGACCTCGGCACGCGGTAGCGCTCCGCCTCGGCACGCGCTGGCGCCCGGGGCCCGGGGCACCCTCTAGGGTGGACCCCGTGACTGCCGACAGCTCGACTGACGACCGTTCTAGCGCCGACCGCATCGTCTGGGTCGACTGCGAGATGACCGGGCTCGACCTGAGCGTCGACGCGCTCGTCGAGATCGCGGTGGTCGTGACCGACTCCGAGCTGCGCCCGCTGGACGGCGGCATCGACGTGCTGATCGCACCGCCGCCGGCCGCCGTCGACCAGATGAGCGACTTCGTCCGCACGATGCACACCACGTCGGGGCTGCTCGACCAGCTCGCCGGGGGTGTCACCCTGGCCGAGGCGCAGGCTGTGGTGCTGGAGTACGTGCGCCGTTGGGTGCCCGAGCCGCGCAAGGCACCGCTCGCCGGGAACTCGGTCGGCACGGACAAGACATTCCTGGAGCGTGACCTGCCCGAGCTGGTCGCCCACCTGCACTACAGGGTGATCGACGTGTCCAGCATCAAGGAGCTGGCCCGACGCTGGTACCCGAGGGTGTACTTCGCCTCGCCGGAGAAGAACGGCGGTCACCGGGCCCTGGCCGACATCCTGGAGAGCATCGACGAGCTGCGCTACTACCGTGCGGCGCTGTTCCCCTCAGGCTCTGGCCCGGACTCCACCGAGGCCCGTCGCATCGCCACCGAGGTCGTCGCGACCTCGGTGCGTGGGGCCTAGATCAGCCGAGGCGTAGCCCAGCGGCTCAGGTGGCCTTGAGCTTGTAGCGCAGCACCTCGAGAGCCGCGTCGACGTCTTCTTGACCGCGGATCTCGATCAGCAGCGGCAGCATCGTCCCGATCATGCCGGCCTCGGCAGCCTCGGTGCGCAGCGCCTCAGGGATGGGGAGGTTCACCAGGTCGTCGCGGTGCCTGGCCGAGAAGTAGAACGTGACCGAGGCGTACCTGTCCCAGACCCCGAGCCAGGCCATGTTCCTGGAGCCCTTGAGGGCTTTGCAGAGCCAACCACCGTCTCGGTAGAACGACCAGGAGAGCTTCAGGTCGAGCTCGGGCCCGCCGAGCGCTTCTTCGAGGCGTTTCCACGCTGAGAACGCGTCTCCGAGAGCTTCGGAGATCACCGTGTCGTCAGGGGTCCGATCACCGTCGGTGAGCACAGGCTGAGGCGTGTCTTGCACGGGCCGAGCCTACCCGCATCATCCGCTCGTAGCCCGCTGACCACGGCCAGGACCCTCGGAGAGCAGACCTCTGTCACTCTCTTGGGTGCTCGGGGCTGGGCCTCGCGCAGAATGCCGAGTGAACCGCCTCGGTGTGTCCGGGGGCGGTCACTGCCGTCGTTGGGCAACCTGTTGGAGCGGGGGGAGGGGAGCGGCGTACGGGTTGGGTTCCGCGACCTCTACGGGGGTCTGTTCAACGGGATCGCTTGGGAGTGGTGAGGCTGGGGTCGCAGGACCTCGGCTTCTGACACCAGCGGTTCCTCTGGGTCGAGCGGCCATCACAGGCGTATCGACCGACCAGCGAGTCGCTGCACGGCTGTCTCTGCTGGTCACTACCCAATTCTGACCGATCCTTGACGCAGGGGGTGAAGCCCGCGTAGGGTGCTAACGACGGCGTTGTCATGGCTCGACGTTGGTGCTGCGACGTGCTGTCACCGGTTCAGCGCCTACAGAGGAGGCGCGATGCACACCCACTCAGGGCAGTTCAGAGCACGACGCCGACGCACACGCTCAACGCTTCGCGCAGTCGTTGCAGGCGTTGGTGCCCTCGTCTTCGCAGCACTATCTGCGCTGCCCGCTGCTGCAGTCGTAGGTCAGAATCAGGACCCGTTCGGCCCGAGGGAAGTTCCACCGGACCTTCGCCTAGCGCGACCCGGGGACTTGATGCGACCTGGTGACGTGGTACAACCGGGCGAGCCTGTGACGCTGCCCGACTCTGGCACTAGCGTGACTTACGTCCAGATGCCCGACGAGCTGTGCGAGGCGTACCTCAAAGCGAACCCATCGGGTGATTGCATCGAGGAAGTTATCACCACGGTGACCACCGAACAGGTCAGAACTCCTATATCGATGGCTGCTACCACCAACGCCGGGGCGGTTCACTGCAAGACATGGAAGCAGATCAGGCAGCCCACCGGATCGCCGAAGATCTGGCAATTCGGGCACGATGGCAAGTTCTGCTATGACAACTCCGTGGCTTGGTACAACACTTATCGCGGGACGGCCGGATATCACAACTGTGGGTACAACAGCGGGTTTTTGTACTCGGTCACCATCCAAGCCTGCAAGAGGAGCGGGGACAGGACTAGCCAGGTGAGGTTCAACGTGAACGGGAACGTGGCCGTTTTCGTCAAGGGCTTCCCTGTGCACTACACCTTCATGCCCTACGTGACCGGAAGCAGATATGGTACGGTCACCATGTTCTACGACTACCACTGAGCAGCATCTGTCTCCGCCGGAAGGATTGATCATGACGATCACCGTCGAGAATCAGCAGAAGTCGCTACGCACGAAGGTGCTCACTCTCGCTATCGGGCTGCTGTTGTGGCTGCTCGGTATCGCGGGTTCCGTCGTGATGTTGACGATGGGTCTGGGGCGTTCCTTCGAGAATCCGCTCCTGCCGCTCGGCACGGTGTTGTTCGGCATCGTCGGGTTCCTGATGGTCGTCGTCCAGGTCTGGCGCATCACCCGCGCGAGGCGCCGGCAGCAGTCGTAGGGGAGCGCGACAGGACAGCAGCCAGCTGCGGCCGGTGTGGCATGAAGGTGCCTGCAGCGGCCGCAGCTGGCTGCTTCCAGCCAGATGTGCTTGTGGAGCCATGAGAGTGGGTGCTGGACTTCGTCCGCCAGGGGTCGGCTGTCTACGTCGGTGCTGAACCGGCGACCCGGCGTGGCTACAACCAGTTCGTCTACGAGTCGATCCTGGTCGACGCCGACGACGGCCGCCTCAACGTCAGCGGCACGAAGACCGAAGCGTTCGCGGCGCTGGATGCGTTGGCTGAGGAGGTCGTGGGTTCGGTTCCGTCTGCTGGTGTCAGAGAGGTGGGTTCGGCGGCGTGTGGCGATCGAGAGACTTCACCCACTGATGGCGTGTCGGGTGTGTCTGTGAGTGGCGGGGGAGCGGCGGTCTTGGCCGTAGACCTCGTTGGCGGCGACGTGGACGGTCGACGCGACAGGATGGACCACCAACTTCGACGACCGCGACCGGCTCGAACCTGATACGAAGGTCGGCGCCAGCCGACCGAGCCAGGGGGTCACGGGGGCTGGAGCCCCCGTGCGGGTGCGGGGCTGGGCCCCGCGCAGAATGCCGAGAGCGACCCGGCTTGCGCAGTACGCAAGCACAGGTCGCCCTCGATCGCGGGTGGCTAACGGGACTTGAACCCGCGACCCCCTGGACCACAACCAGGTGCTCTACCAGGCTGAGCTATAGCCACCATGACCCGCGCAGGCGGGCCGACGGACAGTGTAGCGGTTCTGGCGGCGCAGCCCGAACGCGCTGATCGGGCACTCAGGCGGGACGCTCGGAGAAGCGGGCGACGAGGGCCTGGGCGAAGCGCTCTACCGCACCAGGGGCGTGCTCGAAGAACAGGGACGGCTCGATGAGCTCGACCTCCAGGATCAGCGGGCTGCCGTCGTTGTCGGGGATCAGGTCGACCCGGGCATACAGCAGCGACCCCTCCAGCTGGGGGATCACCGTCGGGAGCGTGGCGATCACCCGGTCGGCGAGCTCGCGCTCGGCGGGTGACGCCTCCCGGGAGGCCATCTCCTCTTCCCGGTACAGCACGCCCTCGGTGTCCTCGGCGCGGTACGGGCCCTCGAGCACCGGGCCCTTGCGCACCGCGTGGCTGAACTCGCCGTCCACGTAGACCAGGGAGGTCTCCCCGACGGTGTCCACCTGCTTCAGATAGCGCTGCACCATCACGTGGCGGCCCACCCCGAGCAGGTTCTTCGCGTGGGTGATCGCCAGCGCCCGCGAGGGGGTCTGCGAGGCGTCGTACCGGCCGGTGTCGCGGGACCCGGCCGAGACCGTCGGCTTGATGACGAAGTCGCCGAAGGCCGGGAAGCGGGTGTGGATGCCCCGGGCGGAGAGCTGGCGCTCCGGGTCCAGCCAGATCGTCGGGACGATCGGCAGCCCGTGCTGCTCCAGGTCGCGCAGGTAGATCTTGTCGATGTTCCACGCCACCACGTCGGCGGGGTTGAGCAGCGTGGACGTGCGCTCGACCCGGCGGGTCCACTCCGTGAAGTGCCGCACCCGGCTGGTGTAGTCCCAGGTCGAGCGGATGAGCACCGTGGGGTAGGTGCCCCAGTCCACGGTCGGGTCGTCCCAGACGACCACCTCGCTGGCCACCCCGAGCCCTGAGAGCGTCTCGCGCAGCCTCTGGTCCGACTCGTCCAGGTCGGGAAGCTCGGCACAGGTCGCGAGGGCCAGTCGGGGCGTCGACGTCGTGGGATCGTTCACGGAGCCGAGTCTAGCCAGGGGTGCATCACGACGTGCGGTCGCGGTGCGGGGCGGACGCGCCCTACGCCTCCTCGTCGTGGGGAGCGTCAGGGGTGAAGCCCGCCGCCCAGGCGGCGATGGGGACGACGAAGGCCGCGACCAGCCCGATCAGCGCCGACGTCCACCAGGTCGCACCGGTCAGCCGGCTGGCGAGGACGGTCGCGACACAGGCGACCAGGCCGACGGTCACACGCCCGGCCCAGACCTGCGCCGTCGAGCGTCCGCGGCGCGGCGGGTGGGCGTCCAGGGGAGACAGGGACGAGTGACGACCCATGTCAGAGCCTGAGGTGGCGCACGGTGGTCACTCGTCGATGGTGCCATCAGCGATCCTCCGCCGCCCGCTGTGACGGTCGGTATCAGCCGGGTACCCGCCCAGAGAGCCTTGATGGCGGTGATGTGCTCGGGCCAGACGGTGGCGCTCTCACCATCGGGACTCGTGGCCCTCGGGGGCGGGGGTGTCTGTCCTCAGCCCATCGGGACTCGGATCATGCCCTCCTGGGCGATCGAGGCGACCAGGGTGCCGTCGGCCTGGAACACGCGCGCCTTGCCCAGGCCGCGCCCGCCCTGGGCGCTGGGGGAAGACTGCGCGTACAGCAACCACTCGTCGGCTCGGGCCGGGCGGTGCCACCACATCGCGTGGTCCAGGCTCGCCACGGACAGGCCGGGGGAGGACCAGCTCAGCCCTGAGCGTCGCATCGACGGCTCGAGCATCACCTGGTCGCACGCGAACGCGATCAGGGCGCGGTGCAGCACCGGGTCGTCCGGCAGGGGGGTGCGAGACCTCATCCAGGCCATCTGTCGGCCGGTGGCGCTCGGCTGCCCCGAGATGTACAGCGAGCTGCCGACGTGACGTACGTCGAACGCGGTCTCCTGGCTCCAGTAGCGGGCCACGGGGTGGTCGAGGTGTGCCAGGACGTCGGCGGCCGTCGGCACGTCCTCGGGCGAGGGCACCAGGCCCGGCATCGGCTCGTGGTTGTCCAGCCCGGGCTGGTCGATCTGGAACGACACGGTCGCCGACATCATCGGCTCGTCGTGCTGCAGCGCCTGGACCGATCTGACGGAGAAGGAGCGGCCGTCGCGCAGGCGGTCGACCCGCAGCTCGATGGGCACCTCCGGGTCTCCCGGGCGCAAGAAGTAGCCGTGCATCGAGTGCACCAGGCGCTCGTCTGGCAGGGTGCGGGCGGCGGCCATCACCACCTGGGCCAGCACCTGCCCGCCGAAGACGCGGCCGATCGGCTGGGGCAGGCTGGTGCCCGCGAACGTGTCCGGTCTGCTGTCCACGGGGGCGAGGTCCATGGCAGCGAGCACGGCGTCGACGGCTCCGCGGTCGGTCTCGTTCATACGCTGATCCCTTCGGTCGACGGCTGCTCGCGACCGCTGCCGACACCGACGACAGTCGGACGGTCACGGATCACGACGATGCGCTCTGTGGAAAACGATAGAGGCAGCGGTGGGGTGTCCCGGCTAGGCTGGGGCGGTGATCCAGGTCGAGCAGCTGTTGACCGCCCTCGGTGGGGCGGTCAACATCACGTCGCTCGAGCCGTGCATCACCCGGCTGCGGATCCAGGTCAGCGACGTGACCGCGGTGGACGACACCGCGCTGAGACAGGCCGGGGCGTTCGGGGTGGTCTGCTCAGGAAGGATCGTCCAGGTGATCGTCGGGCCCGCCGCCGAGGAGATCGCCGCCACGCTCGACGGGATGCGTTGAGACATGCGCGTGGTGAGCCCGGTCCCCGGAGTCGTGCGGTCGCTGAGCGACGTGCCTGACCCGGTGTTCGCTGACCTCGTCGTCGGCCCGGGGGTGGCCGTCGAACCTCAGCACCTGGAGCGGATCACGGTCCGGGCACCCTGTGACGGTGTCGTCGCCGCCGTCCACCCCCACGCCTTCGTCATCTCTGCGGCCCCGCGCACCGCGGTGCTGGTGCACGTCGGCATCGACACGGTGACGCTGAACGGTCAGGGGTTCACGGTGTTCGCGACCGTCGGGGCGCGGGTCACCGCGGGTGACAGGGTGCTGACCTGGTCACCGGTCGGTGTGGCGTCCGCCGGGCTGTCCACCCTGTGCCCGGTGATCGCGCTCCAGGCCGAGCCGGGCCAGGTGCTTCCCCTCGTCGCGCCAGGCGCCGAGGTCGACGCCGGCGACCCCGTGCTCGACTGGCCGCACCAGGTCTAGCGTCTTCTCAGGCCGAGGCGCCCTCAGGCCCCTGGGGGAGCGTCGTCCCGGTCGTGGCGCACCCACAGGTTGCGTTGACCGGCGAGCGGGACGTGCGCGGCGACCAGCGTGTCGCGCACCGCGACCCGCAGACGGCGGGCCACCTCCCACTGACGTGCCGGTGAGGTGCGCACCTGGATGCGGAGGGTGATCGCCAGGGCCGTGAGGTTCTCCAGCCCGGTCACCGTCGGCTCGCCGCGCACGTCGTCGGCGATCTCCGGGTCGGTGACCACCTCGGCCGCGGCCTCGGCGAGCAGGGTGCGCACGTGGTCCAGGTCAGCGAAGTAGTCGACCTCGACGTCGAGCGTCGCGGTCGCCCACTGCTGGGTCTTGTTCGCCACACGCACGATGGACCCGTTCGGCACGAACCACAGGGTGCCGTCCAGGTCGCGGACCTTGGTCACCCGAAGCCCGACGGCCTCGACGGTGCCGGACGTCGGCCCGACGTCGACCACGTCACCGACGCCGTACTGGTCTTCGATGAGCATGAACAGCCCGGTGAGGAAGTCCTTGACCAGCGACTGGGCGCCAAAACCCAGGGCGACGCCGACGATCCCCGCCGAGGCGATGAACGGCGCCAGGTTGATGTCCAGCGCGTCGAGCACCAGGAGCCCGACGATGGTGGTGACCAGCAGCGACGCCCCCGAGCGCAGCACCGAGCCCACGGTGCGGGCCCGTTGCGCCCGTCGGGCCGCGACCAGCGGGTTGACCTTCGCCAGGACCGCCGCCAGGTCGGAGCCCGGGCCCGGCTCGCGCGACAGCCGGTGGGTCACCCAGGAGATCAGGGCCCGCAGCACGGCCAGCACCAGCAGACCGCCGACCACGTAGGCGGTGATCCGCAGCGGCATCCCGAGGAACCACTCCCACCAGGAGCCTTCCTCGGCCGTCACGAGCCCCGTCATGGCCGGCCCCCCGCGCCGGACTGGCGGGCGACGTGCTGAAGCTGTTCGACGATCAGCGTGATCGAGCGCGACAGCGCCCGCCCACCGTGGCCTACGTCCCTCTCCAGGCGCAGCAGCACCGGCGCCTCCGCCAGCGGGCGGGTGGTGGCGGCCTGGAGCGCGGCGGCCATCTTGCGGGCGTGCAGCGGGTCGACCCGGGTGTCTCCCTCGAACACCGTGAACAGCACGGCCGGGTAGGCGGTCCCGGCGCTCACCCGGTGGTAGGGGGAGTAGGCCAGCAGCCAGTCGAGCTCTTCGGGCACGTCGGCGTCGCCGTACTCCTCCGTCCAGGTCACCCCCAGGCCGAAGCGCTGGTAGCGCACCATGTCCAGCAACGGCGCCGAGCAGACCGCCGCGGCGTACAGGTCAGGGCGTTGGGTGATGGTCGCGCCCACGAGCAGCCCGCCGTTGGAGCCGCCCCACACCGCGAGCTGGGCCGGGGTGGTCCAGCCCTGGTCGATCAACGTGCTGGCTACGGCGTGCAGGTCGTCGAACACGTGCTGCTTGTCGCCCCGCATCCCGTCGCGGTGCCAGGTCTCGCCCTCCTCCCCGCCGCCGCGCAGGTTCGCCACCACGTACGCCCCGCCAGCCTCGACCCAGGCCAGGGTGGTCGCCGAGTAGGCGGGGTCGAGGCTGATCTGGAACCCGCCGTAGCCGTACAAGACGGTCGGGACGGGGTGAGTCGGCCCGTCAGGACCGCGCAGCCCGGCCGGTGCCACGACGAACGCCCGCACCACGGTGCCGTCCGCGCTGACGGACTCCAGCCGGTGCACCTCCACCTCGGGCAGCGTCGCGAGCGTCCCCGGCGGGGTCGCCCACACCGTCGTCGCCCCCTCGACCCAGCGGAAGACTGTGGGCACGGTGGTGTGGTCGGTGTAGGAGAACCAGACCTCTCCGCCGCCCTCGGGTCGGGTGACCAGGCCTCCCACCGAGCCCATGCCAGGCAGGTCGACCGTGCCGGTGCGGGCCCCGGTGCGCGGGTCGTGCACCGTGATCTCGCTGACGGCGTGCCGCCGCCACGAGGCCAGCAGCGCCGTCGGCTCCCGCTCGTCTCCGCCGCCGTCGATCAGGGCGACGTCTTCCAGCACCGCCTCAGGGTCTTCGGCGAGCAGCGGGTGCCACAGCGTCGGCTCGGTCGGGTCGGCCCAGGCCAGCCTGCCGCGAGGGGCGTCCAGGTCGGTGTGCACGTAGAGTCGCCCGTCGCGGCCGACCCACGCGCCGACCTCCGCGTCGAGCCCCACCGCGACCTCGCGGAACACCGGGGCCCGCGGTGATGACGCCTCGAGGTCGGCGATCCACACGTCGGTGCGCGGGGCGGTCCCCTCTGACGCCGAGACGATCAGCCAGCGCCCGTCTCGGGAGACCTGCGCCCCGAAGTAGGTCGTCATGGCCTGGTCGGCACCGAACACCTCGACGTCTTCGGCCGGGTCGGTGCCCAGGCGGTGCCACCAGACCCTGCGGTGGTACTGCTGCTCGTCGGGCGGCACCAGCGCGGGGTCGAGGCGACGCACGTAGTAGAACGACTCCCCGCCGGGCAGCCAGGCCACGGGCGAGTACCGGGCCCGGTCGATCGGGCCGTCGACGTCATCACCCGTCGCCACGTCGAGCACCCGCAGCACCGACTCCTCGGTGCCTCCGGTCGAGACCTGGTAGGCCACCAGGTCGCCCTCCTTCGAGGGCTGCCAGGCGTCCAGCGTCGTGGCACCGGTCGCGTCCAGCGCCACCGGGTCGACGATCACCCGCTCGTCGGCACCTCCGGCGCCCTCGGTGTCGTCAGCGACCACGACGACGGGGTGTTCCTGATCGCCCGAGCGTCGGGTGAAGAACCGTCGGTCGCCCCGCCACACCGGGGGCGAGACGAAGCCGGCCCCGAGCAGCTCGTGGAGCCGGGCCGTGAGCCGGTCGGTCGCGAACGGGCCGTCAGTGAGCAGGTCGGCGGTCCCGGCCCGCCAGGCCGACCAGAGCTCGTCCTGCGCGGCCGTCCACGCCTGCGTCGCCGGGTCGGCCGCGTCCTCCAACCACCGGTACGGGTCTGCGACCGACCGGCCGTGCAGGTTCTCGACCACCGGGTCACGTCGAGCGGACGGGTAGGAGTCAGGGAGGCTCACACCGTGAAGGCTACGGTGTTCCGCGCGTCGGACGAGCAGACGCACCGTCGTGCCCGCGGGAAGGTCGCCGCTGGTCGGGACGGGCGCGGCGTGATCGCACGTGACGTGGCAGGATCGGGAGCGTGACGGTGAGCGAGCACCCCTCTGACGCACTCGTGCGCCTGGCGCACGAGCACGCGATCTCGACGGAGCACTGGAGCAACGCGGGAGACCTGGTGCACGTCTCGGCCAGCACGCTGGTCGGCGTGCTGGCAGCGCTCGGGGTCGATGCGTCGACGCCCGGGCACGTGGACGCGGCGCTGGCCCACCGCGCCGACGCCCCGTGGCGGCGCACCTTGCCGCCGGTGGTCGTGCTGACCGTCGGGCAGGGGTCCCAGCTGCCGGTGCACGTCGACCACGGCGACCCGGTGATCTGCTGGGTCGACCTGGACGCCGAGGCCGGCGGCGGTCGGGTGGACCTCGTGCAGGCTGACGTGCTGGTCGAGCCGCGCCAGGTGGACGGGCGGACGGTCGGGCAGGCGGCCTTCGACATCCCTGACGACCTGCCGCTGGGTTGGCACGAGATCCACGCCCAGGGGCCGAGCGCCCAGGCGCGGACCACCCTGGTCGTCGTCCCCGCGCGGCTGGAGCTGCCCGAGAGCCTCGTCGACTCTCGCGTGTGGGGCTTCATGGCCCAGCTGTACTCGATCCGCTCCCGGCTCTCGTGGGGCGTCGGGGACTTCGCTGACCTGGCTGAGCTGGTCGACCTGTCTGGGCGGTGCGGCGCGGGCTTCACGCTCATCAACCCGGTGCACGCCGCCGAGCCGGTCGGGCCGATGACGCCCAGCCCGTACCTGCCGGTCACCCGCAGGTTCGTCAACCCCCTGTACATCCGGGTCGAGGACGTCCGCGAGACCGCCTACCTCTCCTCGGCCGACCTGGCGCTGGTCGAGTGGGCCGCCGAGCCTGTCCGGGCGTTGAACACCGACGCCGGGCCGATCGACCGCGACGCCGCCTGGACGGCCAAGCGCTCAGCGCTCGAGGTCGTGTTCGGGGTGCCGCGCTCCCCGGCGCGGCAGGCCGCCTTCGACCGTTACGTCGCCGAGGAAGGCCCGGGCCTGGCGACCTTCGCGCTGTGGTGCGCGCTGGACGAGCACTACGGAGGCTCACCGTTCCCGGAGGAGGCCCGCGACCCCGCCGGCCCCGTGGTGGCCGGGCTGCGCGAGACCCTCGCTGAGCGCATCGCCTTCTACACCTGGCTGCAGTGGGTCGCTGACGAGCAGCTGGCCACCGCCCAGCGTGCCGCGCTGGACGCGGGGCAGGCGCTGGGGATCATGCACGACCTCGCCGTCGGGGTGCACCTCGACGGGGCCGACGCGTGGAGCATGGGTCAGGTGCTCGCCCAGGGTGCGACCGTCGGCGCCCCGCCAGACATGTACAACCAGCAGGGTCAGGACTGGACCCAGCCACCCTGGCACCCTGACGAGCTCGCCCGCGCCGGGTACCGGCCGTTCCGCGACATGCTGCGCACCGTGCTGCGTCACGCCGGGGCCATCCGCATCGACCACGTGCTCGGGCTGTTCCGACTGTGGTGGATCCCGACCGGGAACGGGGCGGCGGACGGCGCGTACGTCCGCTACGACCACGAGGCCCTGGTCGGCATCCTCATGCTCGAGGCGGCGCGGGCCGGTGCGGTGGTCATCGGTGAGGATCTCGGCACCGTCGAGCCGTGGGTGCGCGACTACTTGTCTGAGCGCGGCATCCTCGGCACCGGGGTGCTGTGGTTCGAGAACGAGGACGGCCGTCCTCGCCCGCCCGAGCACTGGCGGCGGTTGCAGCTGGCCACGGTCACCACCCACGACCTGCCGCCGACGGCCGGCTACCTCGCCGGGGAGCACGTGGCCCTGCGCGAACGGCTCGGGCTGCTCGCCGAGCCTGTCGAGGTGGTGCGGGCCCGGGCTCAGGCCGAGCGCGACGCGATGGTCGCCGCGCTGATCGAGCGGGGCCTGATCGACCAGGACGCCTCCGAGCGGACCATCGTCGAGGCGATGCACCGCTACGTGCTGGACACCCCCGCCGTGCTCGTCGGGGTCGCCCTGGTCGACGCCGTGGGGGAGCGGCGCGCCCAGAACCAGCCTGGCACCGACACCGAGTACCCGAACTGGAAGGTGCCGCTGGCCGACCCCGCCGGCAACCTGGTCGCCATCGAAGACCTGGCGCACAACCCCCGCCTGGTCTCCCTGGTGCGGGTGCTGAACGAGGGCTGACGCTCTCCGAGCACCTACTCGCGCAGGTCGGCCTCTTGGGCGACCAGCGCCCGTCGGACGGCGTCGCGGTTCTCCAGCATCATCCGCCGCAGCGCGGGCGGGGCGGACGGGTTCTCGTCGAGCCAGGCGTCGGCCAGGCCCAGCAGGTCGACGTGCGGGTGCCCGGCCAGAGCGGCGGGGAACAGCCCGTCGACCAGGCGCTGGGCGGGCTCGCTGGAACGCGTCTGCCAGATCTTCCCCAGGGCGTCGAAGTACGGCTGGACGTAGGGGCGCAGCAGGTCGTGGTCCCAGGTGCGCGAGAACCCCTCGATCGTGGCGTCCTGCTGGGCGTTGGTCAGGGAGTCGTCCTCGACCAGCGCGCGCCACGCCCGGGCCTTGGCCTCAGGGGTGGGGATCGCGGCCCGGGCCAGCGCCGCGGCGCGCACGCCTGTCGCTGACGGGTCTCGCCGCAGCTCGTCGGCGATCTCTGGCTCCTCGGCCAGCCCTGAAGCCACCAGCGCGGTGAGGACCTCCCACCGAAGGTCGGCGTCGAGGCTCACCCCGGGCACCGTCTGCTCGCCGGAGAACAGCGCGGTCAGACGGTCGAGAGCGTTCGGTCGGCGCACGTGCCGGCACACAGCGCGCAGGCACTGGTGGCGGATGTCCGGGTCGATCTCCGGGTCGTCGACCAGGTGGAGCAGCCTGGCGACCAGCGCCCCGGCCGTCCCGGGGCGGCGCTCGGGCGGTACCCACTGAGTGAGCGCGGTGGTGACCTGGCGGAACATGAGCAGCGCCTGGCTGGAGTCGGTTTCTAGCCCGACCCCGTCACCCACCGAGGCGACGAACGTCGACGGTGGCACCTCGCCGTCCCGGGTGGCGTCCCACCACATGCCCCAGACCAGGGCGCGGGTCAGAGGGTCGGCCAGCGTGTGGCGGTGGGTCATCGCGTTGTGCATCGACCCCAGGTCCAGGCGCACCTTGGTGTAGGCTAGGTCGTCGTCGTTGACGAGGATCACCGCGGGGCGGCGCCGTCCGGCGGCCTCCGGCACCAGGGTGCGGGTGCCGATCACGTCCATCTCGGTGCGCCACGTGCGGGTCAGCCGCCCGTCGACCAGGTCGTAGCCCGCGACGGCCAGGTGGTGCGGGGGCGGGACGCGCCCCGCCGGGGGGGTGTGCAGCAGCGCGAGCTGTTCGATCTTCCCCTCGCACAGCACCAGCTCGGTCTGCAGCAGGCTGGTGCCCGACTGCTGCAACCACAGCGACGCCCAGGTGGACAGGTCTCGGCCCGAGGTGCGCTCCAGCTCGGTGAGCAGGTCGCTCAGGGTGGTGCTGCCCCAGGCATGACGGGCGAAGTACGCACGGACCCCGGCCGTGAAGTGCTCCTCGCCCACCCAGGCGACCAGCTGGCGCAGCACGGCGGCGCCCTTGGCGTAGGTGATGCCGTCGAAGTTGACCTCGACGTCTTCCAGGTCGCGCATGTCCGCGACCACCGGGTGCGTGGTCGGCAGCTGGTCCTGCTGATAGGCCCAGGCCTTCTCTCGCCCGGCGAACGTCGCCCAGGCCCCCGTCCACCGGGTGGCCCGCACGGCGGCCAGGTGGCTGGCGTACTCGGCGAACGACTCGTTGAGCCACAGGTCGTCCCACCACCGCATGGTGACGAGATCACCGAACCACATGTGCGCCAGCTCGTGCAGCACGGTCACCGCGCGTCGTTCGCGCACCGCTTCAGCGACGGTGGTGCGGAACACGTAGCCTTCCGAGAACGTCGCCAGCGCGGCGTTCTCCATGCCCCCGGCGTTGAACTCGGGCACGAAGACCTGGTCGTACTTGGTGAACGGGAACGCGTGGTCGAACATCTCCTCGTAGTGGTCCAGGCCGGCGCGCGTGATCTGGAGGATCTCGTCCGCCTCGAGGTGCTCGACCAGCGAGGCCCGGCAGTAGACGCCGAGCGGGATCGTCCGGCCGTCGCGCCCCACGGTCTGCGAGGTGACGCCCTGGTACGGGCCGGCGACGACCCCGACGACGTAGGTCGACAACGGAGGAGTCGGCGCGAAGCGCCACGTCGCGACCTTTCCGTCGTCGGTCGCGGGTGCGAGCGGCTGCTCGTTGGACAGCACCAGCCAGCCGACGGGCGCGGTGACCGTGAACGCGAACCGGGCCTTGAGGTCGGGCTGGTCGAAGCAGGCGAACACGCGGCAGGCGTCGGCGGTCTCGAGCTGGGAGTACAGGTAGACCTCGTCGTCGACCGGGTCGACGAACCGGTGCAGCCCCTCCCCGGTGCGCGAGTACGCGCACTCCGCCTCGACCGTGACCACGTTGTCCGTCCGCAGCGGACCGAGCGTGACCCTCCCGTCGGTGACCACGGCGGCGACGTCCAGCCGTGCCCCGTTGAGCGTGATCTCACGCACCCGCCGTGCGGTCAGGTCGAGAAAGGTCGACTCCCCGTCGGTGGCGGTGAACGTGATCTGGGTGGTCGAGCCGAACACGACAGGCCCGTGGGTCAGGTCGAGGGCGATCTCGTAGGACTGGACCTGGAGCAGACGGGCGCGCGAGACCGCCTCGTCACGCGTCAAGGAATGTCCCGGCACGAGCTGTCGCTCCTCTCCGACAGGACGTTCAGGACTACCGCGCCCCCGTTACCCCGTCATCATCACACGTCTGGCCCTGTCTGGTCAGCCACACGCCGAGCAAGGTCACCCTAAAGAGTCACTTCGCCAGACAGGCAGACGAGCGAGCCGGCGCTGGGCGCGCACGGGGTCGGCGTGCCTGTCCAGACAGGTCGTAGGGCGGGATGGTGGTGGGGTTCGTACGAGGTCGTGCCTGTCTGCGTCCCGTCTGTGTCCGAGACGGGTGGATGAGCAGGCCGTGAGCATGTGAGACTTCGTGCAGAGAGGTGGGGGTTCCCGGTGGGTCGTACGAACGAGCAGCGTCTGATCGTCGCGCTGGCGGCGGTGGATGCCGTCCTCCTCGTCATGCTCGTCGTCCTGGCCGTGAGCCTGCCCGTCTTCAGAGCCGCGCCGGTCGAGGCGACGTCGCCCTCACCGACCTCGACAGGGGTGATGGCCGACCAGCCGACCGACTTTCGCATGCCGTCGGGCAACATCGCGTGCAGGCTGACCGAGGCGGGCGTGACCTGCATGATCGACAGCTTCAGCTATGCCGCGCCGCCGGCGGCCGGGTGCACCGGGAAGGTCGGCGAGGTGGTGGTTCTCGACGCTGACGGCGCGCGCGCACCCTGCCCGTCGGAGGTGAGCAACCCGATGATCGCCACCGACGCGAACGTGCTGGAGTACGGACGCTGGGTGAGGGCTGGTGACTACCGGTGCCAGTCGTCCCAGGCCGGGGTGCTCTGCACCCGTGAGAGCCTGAACCCGGCCGGGTTCAGGCTCTCACGCACCGCGTTCGAGATCACGCCGTAGGGGGCGCGCTCTCACCAGATCCGTACCCGCTCGTCCGGCGCCAGGTACAGCTGGTCGCCGGGCCGCACGTCGAACGCGTCGGCGAACTCGTCGATGTTGCGCACCACCCCGTTGCACCGGAACTCCTCGGGGGAGTGCGGGTCGGTGGCCAGCCGCCGGATGACCTCCTCGTCACGGCCCTTGGACCGCCACGCCTGCGCCCAGGCGAGGAAGAACCGCTGGGCGGCGCTGAGACCGTCGACCACCGGCCCCTCGGCGACGGGCACCCCCAGCGCGATCTCGTAGGCGCGCAGGGCGATGGTCAGCCCGCCCAGGTCCCCGATGTTCTCCCCGATCGTCAAGGCCCCGTTGACGTGCTGGGTGTTGTCGAGCTGGGCGGGGGAGAGCTGGGAGTACTGCGCGATCAGCGCGGACGTCCGCTTCTCGAACTCGGCGCGGTCCTCCGCGGTCCACCAGTCGGCCAGCGCCCCGGTGCCGTCGTACTTGGAGCCCTGGTCGTCGAACCCGTGGCCGATCTCGTGCCCGATCACCGCACCGATGCCGCCGTAGTTGGCCGCGTCGTCGCGAGAGACGTCGAAGAACGGGGGCTGCAGGATCGCGGCGGGGAACACGATCTCGTTCAGCCCTGGGTTGTAGTAGGCGTTGACCGTCTGCGGGGTCATGAACCACTCGTCGCGGTCCACCGGGCGGCCGATCTTCGCCAGCTCGTAGTCCTGCGCCCAGGCCGAGGCTCGGCGCACGTTGCCCACCAGGTCGCCGGCGTCGACGGTCAGCGTCGTGTAGTCCTTCCAGCGCACCGGGTAGCCGATCTTCGGGGTGAAGGCGTCGAGCTTGGCCAGGGCCTTGGCCTTCGTCTCCTCACCACACCAGGTCAGCGACGTGATGGAGCGGCGGTACGCCTCGATCAGGTTGGCCACCAGCGCGTCCATCGCGGCCTTGTGGTCAGGGGGAAAGTGACGGCTGACGTAGATGCGCCCGACGGCCTCGCCCATCGCGCCCTCGACCAGCGACACCCCGCGCTTCCAGCGCTCGCGCACCTCCTGCGCACCGGTCAGGGTGCGGCCGTAGAAGTCGAAGCTCGCCTCCACCATCTCCTCGTGCAGGTAGCCGGCCCGAGCGCTGACCACGTGGAAGCGCATCCAGTCCTGCCAGTCGGTGAGCGGCAGCGACTCCCACAGCTCGGCGAAGCCCTCCGCGTAGGTGGGCTCGCGCACCACCAGCTGGTCCATCGCGCCTTCTGGCGCCCCCAGCGCCTCCACCCAGGCCGCCCAGTCGAACTGAGGCGCGCGCTGGCACAGCTCGGCCAGGGTCACCGGGTTGTAGGTGAGGTCGGCGTCGCGGTCCTTCACCACGTCCCAGTGGTGCGTGGCGAGCGCCGTCTCCAGAGCGAGCACCCGCCCCGCCTTCTCGGCGGCGGCGTCCTCGTCGGCGGCCAGCCCGGCCAGCAGCAGCATCCGGGCCACGTGCGGCACGTAGGCGTCACGGAACGGGGCGTACTGCTCCTCGCGGTAGTACGACTCGTCAGGCAGGCCGAGCCCGGCCTGCATCAGGTACACCACGTACCGCTCCGGGTCGTGGGCGTCGTTGTCGACCCAGAACTCCACGGCCGCCGCCGCCCCGGTGCGCTGGAGCGTGCCCAGCGCCGTGACCAGACCAGCGCGGTCGGTCGCCGCGTCGATCACGGCCAGGTCGTCGGCCAGGGGGGCGAGCCGGGCCTCCTCGATCGCCTCGGTGTCCATGAAGCTCGCGAACAGCGCGCCGATCTTGCCGGCCTCGGTGGCGGGGTCCTTCTCGGTGCGCGCGTCGTCGATGATCTCGCGCACGTGCACCTCGGCCTCGTCCCGCAACGCCCGCAGCGCCCCGTCGAAAGCCCTGTCCGGCGGGATGACGTGGTCAGCGATCCAGCGGCCGTTGATGTACCGGAAGAGATCGTCCTGCGGCCGCACGGTGGCGTCGAGGTGGGTCAGGTCGAGTCCGCTGGATGGCATACGTCCTACCTTAAGGACCACAACCGACATCCTGCGCACCTCACGTCGGGCAAGATGTGCCCATGCGTATCCACGTCGCAGCCGACCACGCCGGCTACGAGCTCAAAGAGGCCCTCACCGAGCACCTGCGCGCGGCAGGTCACGAGGTCGTCGACCACGGCGCCCACTCCTACGACCCGCGCGACGACTACCCCGCGTTCTGCATCGCCGCCGCCGAGGCTGTCGCCGCGGACCCCGGCTCCCTGGGCGTGGTGATCGGCGGCTCGGGCAACGGCGAGCAGATCGCCGCCAACAAGGTCCCCGGCGTGCGCGCCGCCCTCGCCTGGAACCCGGCCACCGCCGAGCTCGCCCGCCAGCACAACGACGCCAACGTCGTTTCCATCGGCGCCCGTCAGCACCAGGTCGCCGAAGCCATCGACCTGGTCACCCGCTTCGTCGCCGAGCCCTTCTCCGGCGACCCCCGCCACCAGCGCCGCATCGACCAGGTCTCCACCTACGAGACCCGCTGAGCGGGCGGCCTCTCGCCGTCGCGGCCTGCGACACCGTCAGCTGTCCGCTGACCAGCGAAGACGCACGTGTTGCAGGGTTCTGATGTCGATCTAGCAGGCGGTCTAATGCTTGTTTAGCACAGCCGCTGATGTCGATCTAGCACCACTTCGGCTGAGGGTGTGGCGAGCGCTGGGAGGACCTTGCCACCCCTGGCTAATGGAATTAGCCTACGGTGCATGATCTTCATGCTGGAGCGCCCTGGTGGGCAGATCGCCGTTCATGACGACGGGTCGGCTGACGGGCCGGTCGTCGTCCTCGTCGCGGGGATGGGCGATCTCGCCTCCTCCTGGGACGCTGTTGTCGGGCCGCTCGTCGCCGACGGGCGCCGGGTGCTACGGCCCGAGGTGCGCGGGCACGGCGACTCGGATGCCACGTTCACCGAGCACGGGGTCGAGGCGACCGCGAGCGACCTCGCCGCCCTGCTGGACCACGTGGGACGGCCGGCTGTGCTCGTCGGGGCGTCCTTCGCCACTGCGTCCGTCGCCTGGGTCGCCGCGGAGCATCCCGAGAGGGTCGAGGCGCTGGTCTTGGTGGCGCCGGAGGAGAACGTCGAGCCCAAGCCGGCGGCCGGGCGCGCGGTCTCGCTGCTGCTGCGGCCCGGCTGGGGGCCACCTGCCTGGGCTGCGTTCTACCGGTCGCTGGCCAAGGGGCGGCGCCCGGCGGGGTTCGGCGCTCACATGGCCGCGCTGCGCGCCGACCTGCGCCGCCCCGGGCACCTGGCCAGCCTGCGGGCGCTCGCCGTGTCTCTGACCGCCGGGACCGGGCGGCGCGTCTTCGACGAGATCGCGGTCCCCACGCTCGTGCTCGTCGGAGACCGAGACCCCGAGCTCGGCGAGCCGCGTGCCGTGGTGGACGCTCTCGTCGCCCGGGTCCCTGACGCGCAGGGGCTGGTGATCGAGGAGTGCGGTCACTTCCCGGCGCTGCAACGCCCCGACGCGCTGGCCGAGGCTCTCCTACGCTTCCTGGCCCGGTCTGCTCGTGCCTAGGGCCGGGCTCAGTGCCGGGCGGGTGGTCGAGCTGGCGCTGGACGAGATCGACGCCGGAGACGTCCGCGCCTGGGACGCCCTGACCCTGGCGGCGGTGGCTGCTCGGGCCGGGGTGGCGGTGCCCAGCCTCTACAAGCACGTGCGAGGGCTGGACGCCCTACGGGCGGCGGTGGCTGTCGTCTGCATCGACCAGCTCACCGACACGCTGGAGCAGGTCTCGCCCGGCCCGGGGGCGGTCCGCGACCTGGCCGTGGCGACCCGGACCTTCGCCCACGCCCTGCCCGGCCGCTATGGGGCGACCCAGGCAGGCTGGGCGACCGACCCGAACGCCGTCGCCGCCCACCAGGCGGCAGGCCGCACGGTGGAGGTGCTCGTCACCGCGCTCACAGCCTCCGGCGTGCCCGAGGAGCACGGGATCGACGCGGTGCGCGCGTTCCGGGCAGCGGTGCACGGGTTCGTGCTGCTGGAGCTGTCCGGAGGGTTCGGGTTGGCCGAACCGGTCGACGCCAGCTTCGACTACCTGGTCGAACGTCTCTCCCAGAGCCTGACCCGGTAGGCGTGCCCGGAGGAGGTCAGACGTCTTGTCCACGACGTCAGGGCAGAGCGACGTCCAGGTCGTAGGCCAGGACCAGTGCGCGGGCCAACGCGCTCTCCTGGTCTGGCAACAGGTATCCGATGGGACGCAGCAGGGCCTCGACAGGCACAGTCATGACGTTGTCGCAGCTGATGACGGACTCGTGATCCAGGCCGTTGGTGAGGCCCACGTGGACCTCGGTGGACAGGCCCCGGATGGTCGATGTGATCGGTGCGATGGTGACCCGCCGGAGCCGGGGTCGCACGATCTCCCTGGTCAGGATGGCGGCCGGGCGCACCTTGTCCATCTGCACCAGGTAGAGAGGACGCATCAAGATCAGCTCCCGGGTGAGTGCGACGGCACGTCTCAGTCCAGACCTGTTGGCTGGGACGCCGCCCACGCGGCCAGGGCGTCAAGGTCATCAGGGTCGGTGTCGGCCGCTGCCAGGATCGCCGCATCGCGCTCAGCGAGGGTCCGGCGCAGGTGACGTTCCAGCGCCTCTTCGACCACCGAGGCGCGACTCCGGGCGCCGCCAGCGGCGACCAGCGCGTCGACCGAATGGACCAGGCCATCGGGCAGGCGGACAGAGATCTGCGTAGTCACCCCATGATGATATCATCTTTGGGATTCACTTCGGGATGTTTCTGTGCTGGGAGTGCTCGGCCTGTGGGGGTTCGAGGTCCGGAAAGATCGTGCTCCAGCGGGCGGCGAGCATGTGAAGGGTCTGTGACGTGGTGCGTCGATCGCTCGAGCACGCGCTGTCTCGTCCCATCGGCGTCCTACGCTGGCTCGATGAGACGGCGAACGGTGGTGATGGGTGCCACTGCGTTCGCGACGACCCTGCTGGCGCTCGGGCCGATCGGGTGGGTACAGGCCACAGGTCAGCGCGGCATCGTCGCCGAGCCGGTCGATCTCGCACCTGCTCCGGTCGCGATCGTGTTCGGTGCCGGCATCCGCACCGACGGCACGCCGTCCACCTACCTGACCCGTCGGCTGGAGGGTGCGCGGACGGCCTACGAGGCTGGGACAGTCGGCGTGATCCTGGTCTCTGGAGACAACGGCACACGCGGCTACGACGAGCCGAGCTCGATGCGAGACTGGCTGGTCGCCCGGGGAGTCCCCACCGACAGGGTGGTGCTCGACTACGCCGGGTTCGACACCCACGACACGTGCGTGAGGGCTGTCGAGGTCTTCGGCGTCACCGAAGCGGTGTTGTTCACCCAGGACTACCACCTGCCCCGCGCCATGGCCTCGTGTCGGGGCGCGGGAATCCAGGTGCAGGGTGTCGGAGTCTCTTCTGCGGGAGCAGGCGAGCGCTTGAGCTACTACAGGTTCAGGGAGGTGGGTGCGTCCTGGAAGGCGTGGTGGGACGGCACCTGGAACCGCTCTCCCCGGTACCCCGGGCCGCCCGAGACCACGGTGACCGACGCTCTGCGTGACGCCGGGTGGCGCTGAGCCCGCGATACGGCCTCTCTAGTACCGCCAGCAGGAAGCACGCACACCTGCTCGCGGTGCTCCGCGCCGGCCCACCGCGTCAGTCCACGAGGTGCCCGGGGTGACCGGGGCTCGATGAGCTGCGTCCTTGGGGGTCTCAGCGTTCGGTCTCGGTCTCCTTGCTGGGGCCGACCTCTTGGCCGTGGGCCTTGAGGACGAGCGTGGAGATGGTGCGGTGGAACAGGGCGATGTGCGGGATGTCGTCGAGCTTCAGGCCCTCCTTCTCGCTGGCGTCGTGGACGACGAGCGTGCCGCACCTCAGGAGCCGGTCGGAGAAGTCCTTCTCGAAGGAGACGTTGTTGATGCGGCTCAGCGGGATCACCCGGCCGGTGCGCTTGAACACCCCGCGCTGCTCGATGAGCCGGATGTTCGTGAGCGTGTAGGTCCAGAAGATCCACCGCAGCCACGGGGGGAGCAGCACCAAGAGCACCGCGACCAGCGCGATCCCGCCGATGATGAGTCGCGGGGTGCTGGTGGTGACCTGGAGCACGGCGAACACCCCTGCCGCGATCAGCAGCAGGCTGAGCGCGAACGGGCCGAACAGGGCCTTGATGTGGGTGCGCACCGAGATGACCGGCTGCTCACCCTCGAGCAGCAGCTGCCTGGCACGACGAGGGTGGGCGTGGGTGTGGACTTGGGGCTGTGGCTTGGCCATGCGCGGATTCTTCCACCACCGCCCCACCGTGCGGGCGTGAACACTGACCGGCGAGGGTGACGACTTCCCGGTCTGTCGACGTCATGGCCCCGCCACCGTCCCGCCGTGTGGGAGGGAGCGGAGAGGCGCCGTCACCGTGGTGACGGTGACGGCGCCTCAGACCGAAGCTGCCGCGACCCGATCGGGTCGGGCTTCGGGTGCGACCCCGGAGGGGTGGGTGGGGCCGCGTCGCAGGGGCTTGTCAGTCCCAGAACTCGGGCAGATCGTCGGTCTCGACGGTCGCCCCGACGATCTCAGCGAAGAGATCTGCCTTGTCCATGGTGGTGCTCATGCCTTGAGGATCGACCACCACGCCCAGATCTGAGCAGACCACCCGACCGGACCAGGCGCCGTCACCCGCGCCGCGCGATCACCAGGGCATCCAGCGCAGCGTCGCTGTCCCGCCACCGCCGACGTGGCCTGGTGGCTGCTCCACGTAGTCGATGCGGACGACGGTCAGTCGCCCCCACCACCATGGGCCGCGCATCGAGTCGCCAACCTTCAGCCCATCGGCTGTGTGTGATCCGAAATACCCTGCTCGGACCGACACGGTGCTCTCATCCCTGACGTTTACGCTGACTGGCAGTCCATTGATCTTCCACTGAGCGCTCCCGCCGATCGTCATGGTCTGGCCGGGGAGACACAGGTCGGGATGGACCCCTACCAGGCCAATTCCAGCGAGCAGGAAAAAGATGAGAGCTGTCCGAGCAGCTCTCCGCGCCCAGCGACGAGGCTTGTCCCGTTTTCGCTTTGCTTCAGGTGAAGAAGCCATCGGAAATCCGCGAGTCACCAGGGCATCCAGCGCACCGTGACGGTTCCGCCTCCGCCGTCCGGAAGGATGCAGTCCGGAGGAAGAGGAGACGGCTCGAAACATGGCGTCGAGCCGCGTCGTTGCCCGCTTGTGCACGGCTCCGCTTCCGGTTCCGGCGTATAGACCCTATCGTTGCAATGATCTGGAAGAACCCGGTTGAGCCGTTCCACGTCGGGGTCAATTCGGACGACGGTCACTCGGCCCCACCACCACGGACCGCGCACAGAATCGCCCACGAGCAGTCCTTCAACTGTGGGTGATCCGTAGTGTCCTGCTCCGACTGTTGCGGTGTTCTCGTCATTAACATATGCGGTGACTGGCAATCCGTTGATCGAGAATTGGCCGCTGCCGCCGATTGTCGCACTCTGACCAGGAAGGCACAGGTCGGGGTGAATCCACACCCAACCGACACCGGCGAGTACGAAAAGGATGAGAACTGCCCGAGCGGCTCTCTGTGCCCAGTGACGAGGCTCGACCTGTTTTCGTGTTGCTTCAGGTGAAGAAGTCGTCGGAACGTTGCGAGTCACCATGGCGTCCAGCGCACCGTGACTTCCACGCGGCTGCCCATCTTGGGCTTGCATTCAGGAGGGATGGGTGCCGGTGTCGCACTCCGAGCCTCCAGTATCTCTTTGCAGTATGTGGGTGGCATTGTGGTAAGGCGATCCATGTCTGGGTCGATCTGTACCACCGTCAGTCGTCCCCACCACCATGGTCCACGTACCGAGTCGCCAGCCTTCAACCCTTCTTCTCTCGCAGATATGTCGTGACCGACCCTCATCGATACGGTTTCCTTGTCGGTGAGCGAGACGCTGACCGACATCCCGTTGACCGAGTTCGGCACGGTATCTCGAATCACGACAGTCTCGCCGGGAAGACACAGGTCGGGGTGAATCCACACCCAGCCGGTTCCAGCGAGGAGGGCGACGATGATAGCCGACCAAGCAACTTTCTTCGCCCGATGTCGACTCTTGGCCCGTTGCGTTGGCGACACATTCTCTGAGGTGCGGTCAGAGTTCATCATGAGTTCTCTTTTTCAACGTCTGGCAAGGGGGGTGGTGTCGTAGAAAGTGCGATCCATGATCGATACCCATTCAAATGAAGTGAGGAATTGTTCTTGGGTGAGGTGAATCAGTCCGCCGCTATCATGGGTGTTTCCTGGTCCGTGGGGGTTGCGGACCCAGACGGAGCCGTCGATCTCTGCCCGCTCGATCGAGTATGCATGGCCGCCCACTATCTCCACTTCCGTGGTCACGAGGCGCCCGTCGGGACGCTCAACATCGACTCCGGTGAATATGTGGCCGTTCTCCGTAGTTCCCCCGATGATTGGTTCGCTAGAGCGAACGGCTTGCCGGAGCTCGTTCAGAGGGTAGTCGCCCATATGAGGCATATAGTGGCTGCTTGCCGGTCGGCCGGTGACAATCTCCATCGCCCAGGCGGGGTCTCCCCCGCTGACGAGGTCGTCCCAGCCGAGGACCTGACCGACGGCTGCTTCGTAGATGCTGACGACGTTGGGTTTATGGAGGTCGAACCACAACGGACCATTGACGGCGTGGTTCGAGCCTCGCTGATAGATGTAGTCCACCTCGATCAATCTGGGTATTCCATCAACGTACAAGGTGACCTCGAAGAGTTCCTTGCCAGCGTTCCAGCGTACGTGGTTGCGGAGGAACTCGTCACCGTCGTCGAAACGCATGATGCTGACCAGGGCGGCGATCAGGTAGCAGGTGCCCTGGCTGCCCTGGCGGATCGACCTGTGGTCCCATGTAGCGTCGAGGACGTTCTCTCTGACGGGTTCCATGCGGGAGAACCAGCCGAGGGGGCCTCGCCAGTCTTCGCCCCAGGCGAGGTTGTACTGGTTGAGGAGGGCGTCGAGGCGGCGGGCGGCCTCCTCGCCGGCATTGTCGATGAGGCGTTGGGCTCTGGCGAAGTCGTGCTTGGCGGTGATGAGGTCGTTCAGCGCGCTGCCGTCGAAGACGTCGGCGGACAGGCGTCTCGATGCGTCGATCCTGTCTTCTTCGGCGCGTTCGGCGGCGGCCTTGGCTGGGCCGTAGACGCTCAGGTAGTCGGAGATGACGCGGGAACCGGCGAGCGTCACCTCGGAGAGCTCTTCGGCCTGCTTCTGGGTCTTGGTGGCAGCGGCCCGGAAGGCGTCGGCGGCCAGGCCCTCCCACTCGCACGTGAGGGTGCGGCGCAGCTCGTCAGCGCACTCCAGGTACCAGGTGGCGGCCCTGTACCACGCGGCAGGGACGTCCTCGATGGGGCCGAGCGAGACGTGTCGCGTCACCGCAGCGCCTCGATCTCGTTCCGCAGCCTGGCGATCTTGGCCAGCAGGTGCTCTCTGAACCGCGCGAAGTCCTCGGCAGTCTGGTCGACCGCGGCGGCATGGGCGGCGGCCCTGGTGCTCGTCTTCTTCCCGTGGGCATCGACCGCGGTGGCGAAGCGGGCTATGGCCGCATCCAGCACCGGGGCCCCGGAGGTCGCCCCAGCAGGAGTTCGGCTGGTCAGGTTGGGGACCACCTGCCCGGCATCCTCGAGGCGCCGAGCGAGCCGCCGCATCTCGTCCCCGTCGATCGTGATCGTCATGTGTCTTGCCTCCTCGTGGTCCAGGTGCAGCACGAGGGCTGCGCTGCTCGGTCGCCCGGCAGCGAGATCGTCACAAGCCGGGCTTTATCACCCTACAGGGTGCGAGGTCTTCAGCGTTGACTTCCTGTGGACAAGCTTCGAGAAGCTCGTCAGGCCAGAGTCGAGGGAGGGTGTCAGGCGGCGCGGGCCCAGCGGGCGAGGGTTCTGGCGGGGACGACGCGGTGGCGGGCCAGGGCGGCGGTCGTGAGGGCCAGGCCGCCCAGGGTCCAGAAGACCAGGAGCGCTACCGGGCCGAAGAGGGCACCGCCGAACATCGTGCCTTGGAGAGCCGCGAGAGCCGGGCCCAGGGGAGAGCCCGCGTACACGTTCTCCACCAGCGACGGGATGGTCGAGACCACCGCCGCCGCCAGCGCGACCGTCGCGACCAGGGCGGCGACGAAACGGCCGACACCACGGAACGCCGCCGCCAAGCCCTGGTTGACCGCGGCGAAGGCGACACCGACGACCACGGCGACCACGGCGACCTTGAGCCAGTCGCCCGCCCCCAGGCCCAGCGGCGGGGCCAAGATGATCGTGAGCCCCAGGCCCTGCACGACGCCGACGAGAGCGCCCGGTGCGAGCGAGCGCAGCGCCAGACGCCATGACGGCTGGGTGGACCCGAGCGCCCGAGGAGTCATCGGGGTGAGCACCAGGTAGGTGGCCAGCCCGCCCAGCCACATCGCCAGCACCATGAAGTACGGCACCACCGACGAGCCGAAGATGTCAGAGCTCGTGCCCTGCGCTGTCACCGGGGCGGCGATCACCGAGGCGAGCCGGGCCGCCTCGTCGGGGGTGTGGGCCGGGATCGCACCGGTCGCGGTACGCAGCCCGTCGGCCAGGGTGCGCGTGCCCGGGGTGAGCTCGGTCACCCCCTCGGCCAGCTGGTTCGCACCGTCAGCGACACCGCCAGCGCCACCGGCCAGCTCGTTGATGCCGTTGAACAGCTGGATGATCCCGCCAGCGGTGGCCTGAGCCCCGGTGGCGAGCTGACCTGCCCCGCTCCCGGTCTGGCCCGCACCGGCCGCCAGCGCGGCAGCGCCGTCGGCAGACTCTTGGAGGTAGGCGGCCAGCGTCTGCGTCCCGGCCGCTGAGGCCACCAGCCCGTCCACGATCTCGTGCCCGCCTGCCGCGAGCTGGGTGGTGCTGGTGGTCAGCGGGGGAGCCCCGCCGACGCCGGTGCTCACAGCCGCGTCCAGCGCGGCCGCGCCGCCCGCCACCTGGTTCGCGGTGGCGCTCAGGGCGGTGACGCCGCCCGCGAGGGCCTGGCAGGAAGGAAGGTCACCACCGAGGCACAGCTCTGCGAGGCTGCTGCCCCCCGTCGTCAGCTGTGAGAGCGTCGTGGCGACCCCGGACGTGCCGACAGCCACGTTGGACGCGGCGTAGGCGAGGCTGTTCGGGTCGCTCGGTGACGTCCCGTTGACGGCCACCGCGAGCTGGTCGAGCCCGGCGGCGAACGTCTGCGCGGCGGGCAGGCCCGCCTGGGTCGCGGCGGCCCCCGCGGACGCCTCGGCGGCGAGCTGCTGCAACCCGAAGGCCAACGACGACATGCCCGCCGAGAGGCCCCCGACCCCGCTGGCCAGCTGGCGCATCGCGGCCGCCAGGGCGCTCGAGCCGGTCACCAGCGCACCGGTGCCGACGGTCAGGGCGCCGGTGCCTGACGCGAGCTGGCTCGCGCCGTCGGCCAGCTGGTCGGCACCGTCCGCGAGCGCCTCGGTGCCTGACGCGAGCTGGTCGGCGCCGTCGGCGGCCTGGCCGAGCTCGTCGCCCATGGTGGCGAAGCCGGTGAGCACGTTGTCGACGTAGGTCTGGGTGAGCGTGATGCCGAGGGTCTGGCTGGCGGTCTGCGTCACCGCCCCGGCGATCACCGAGTCCAGCGGGCGGGAGCGCTCTGAGGTGCGCACGATGATCCGCGCCTGCTCGACGCTGGTCGCCCCCGGGGTGGCCCACGACGTGGCGGCGGCCGAGAAGTTCTTCGGGATCACCACCACGGCGGCATACCTGCCCGACGCCAGGCCTTGGGTGGCGTCGGCGTCGTCGGTGATCTCCCAGGTCAGGTTCGTGGTCGAGGCGTGGCCGGAGACGTCGGCGACACCAGACGCCGAGACCGGTGACGTCTCGGTGCCCGACGAGGTGACCAGCCCGGCGGCCAGCTGGCGACCTAGGGGCACGACCTGCCCGTCGACCGTCACGGGCTCGTCGTCGTTGACCACCGCCGCGGTGATGCGGTCCAGCCGCTCGGTGGGCTGCCACAGCGCCCACGTCAGCAGCCCGCCGACGACGAGCGGCACCAGCATCAGCCCGAGCACGGTGAACCAGGTGCCACGGCCGCCGCTGCGGGGCCTCTCAGGCCGGACCAGCGCGGACCAGAACGTCGGGGTGGTCATCGCGACACCTCCAAGGCGGCAGCGGGGGCGAGCGTGAGGGTCTGCACCTGGGGCAGCAGACCGACGACGCCAGCAGGGTCGAGGGCGGAGACGACGAGGGTCAGGCGCGGGTCGGCCGCACGGGCCGCGCTCAGACGGTCGCGCACGGCCGCCCGCAGCACGGGGTCGCTCACGGCGTCGAGGTCGTCCACGACGACCAGGGGTGCCCGGGTCGCGAACGCCTCGTCCAGCTCGGCCACGGGGTCGGGTGTGCGGGTCAGGCGGGCGAACGCCACGGAGTGCCGGATGTCACGGGCGCGCACCGAGGCGACCAGCCCGTTGACCTTGAGCGTGCCGGCGTCCAGGTGTGCCCGCCCGGCCAGGGCCAGCAGCAGCGCGGTGCGGCCTGAGCGGTGCGGGCCGGTGATCAGCAGGACGCCCCCGACGGGCACCCGTGCGGCCACGTCGGCGAAGATCGGCGTGCCGTCCGGGGCGTCGATGCGCAGCCCGTGCGCGGTGATCGCGTCGTCGGCGTCAGGCTCGGGCCAGTCGGCCAGCGCGAGCTCTTCGGTCAGGCGGGCGCCCTCGACGTCGAAGTGCGGCAGGGCACGGTCCAGCCAGCGCGGCATGTGCCAGGCCCGGTCTCCGAGCAGGTGCAGCAGGGCGGGCATGAGCGTCATCCGCACGACGAACGCGTCGACCGCCACGCCGGTGGCCAGCCCGAGGGCTATCGGTTTGAGCATGGTCTCGTGCCCGGGCACGAAGGCGATGAAGACGGAGAACATGATGAGTGCCGCCGCCGTGACCACCTTCGCCGACGACAAGAAACCCAGCCGCACCGCCTCGCGCGCCTCGACCCCGTGGGCGTACTCCTCGCGCATGCGGGCGACGAGGAACACCTCGTAGTCCATCGCCAGCCCGAACAGCACACCCATCACCACGATGGGCATGAACGACAGCACGGCCTGAGGCACTCGGTCCACACCGAGCGCCGCCGCCCCGACCCCGTGCTCGAACACCAGGGCGACCGTGCCGAAGGCCGCGCCGACGGAGAGGGCATAGCCGGCCGCTGCCGTCACCGGCACCCACACCGACCGGAACACCATCATCAGCAGCACGATCGACAGCCCGACGACGAACAGCCCGAACGGCACCAGCGCCTGCCCGAGCTTGGTCGAGATGTCGATCTGCACCGCCGTGATCCCGGTCACCGACAGGTCGATGCCGTACCTGGTCTGGAACTCGTCGTGGTGGGCGCGCAGCTCGTGCACCAGCTCTTGGGTCGCCACCGAGTCGGGGGCACCGTCGGGGATCACCTGGACGACGCCCATCGTCGCGTCAGCGTTCGGGGTGGCCAGGGGCACGGCGGCGACCCCGGGCAGCGTCTCGATGTCGGCGCGCAGATCGGCCATCAGGGTCAGCGGGTCGGTCGAGCCGACGATCACCCCGGTGAGCATCAGCGGTCCGTTGAAGCCGGGCCCGAAGTGGTCGGCGATCAGGTCGTAGGTGACCCTCGCGCCAGACCCGGCCGGCTGGGTGCCCGCGTCGGGCAGGGCCAGGCGCAGCGACTGGGCGGGCAGCGTGAGGGCGCCGAGGGCCGCGACCACCACCACGATGGTCAGCACCGGCCGACGTGTCGAGCCCGTGACCCAGCCGGAGAAGAACCGGTTGGGGTGCTCTTCGCCGGCGGCTCCGTCCTTCTCCTCGTCGGGCTCCTTGGCTCTGTGGCGCCGGGGCCGCAGCCGCTCGCCGGCCAGGCCCAGCAGCGCCGGGGTCAGGGTGATCGCGACCAGCACGGCCATGCCGACGCCGACAGCCCCGGCGACGCCCATGACGGTGAGGAAGGGCATCTGCGCCAGCGACAGCCCGACCAGAGCGATCATCACCGTCAGCCCGGCGAAGACGACCGCCGAGCCCGCGGTGGCCAGCGCACGGGCCGCGGACTCGCGAGGGTCCATCCCGGCGCGCAGCTGGCCCTGATGGCGGGACGCGATGAACAGCGTGTAGTCGATGCCGACGGCCAGGCCGAGCATCATCGCCAGCATCGGGGTGGTCGAGACGATGGTGGTGAACCTGGTCATCGCGAAGATGCCCGCGACGGTGACCACCACCCCGAGCACCGCGTTGAGCAGCGGCATCCCGGCGGCGACGAACGAGCCGAACGTGATGATGAGCACGACGAGCGCGACGGCGACACCCACCGCCTCGGTCGCGCTGATGCCGGGCACGGAGATCGCGAACAGGTCTCCGCCGAGCGCGACCTGGCTGCCCGGGGGCAGGGCAGCCTCCAAGGTGTCGCGCGCGGTGACCAGCTGGTCGGTGATCGCCGTGCCGATAGCCGTGCCCTGACCCGACATCTGGATGGTGACGATCGCGGCGCGCCCGTCGTCGGAGACCGTCCCGGAGACCAGGCCGGCGAACGGGTCGGTGACCGCCTCGACCTTCTCCACGGCGGAGACCGTGGTGACGAACCGCCCGATCGGCTCGGTGAACGCCGGGGCGGTCACGGCGGCGCCCTCGGGGGCGACCACCACCAGCTGCGCGCTGGTGCCCGACACCTGGGGGAAGGTGTGCTGAAGCTGGGCCAGCGCCCGGGTGGACTCGGTGCCGGGGATGGAGAAGGTGTTGTCAGTGCCGGTCGACAGCGTCGCCGCCGCGCCACCGGTGACGAGGAGCACGAGCGCCCACGCTCCGAGCACCCGCAGCCGATGGGTGAAGGCCCAGCGGCCGAGGCGGTAGAGCATGGAGGACACGAGGCGGCTCCGGCGATGGCGGTGGATGCTCCGACACGGCACCGTGCCAGACACGCCAATCTATCTCGGCTCGCCCCGTGAGCACCGCGAGGTTCCTGCGAGCCTCCTGAGAGCCGTGGGCCTCCGGGACGCCGCACCTGCTGAGCAGCGTGGACGTCGTACGGTCGAGGCACCTGTGGGTGAGGTCTTCTGAGGGTCGCACGTTTGACCCGCGCGTCTGGGGTGCCTGTCCTATGCTGAGGCGAGCACCCCGTCGCCCCCGCCCCCTGCGGTGACGGGGTGCTCTTTTGCCGTACGACGAGCCATCCTCACCAATCCTGTGATGGCACCGTAATGGCACCGATATACCAAGTCCGGAAATATCGGGACGATCTGTGCCACGCTCGCCAGGTGGAGCTTCCTGTACGTGTGGTCGGGTCTGGGGTGCACGAACCGAGCCGAGAGGTCACCTCGGCGCAGCTGGACCTGCTGTACGGGCGTCCTCCGGGGACGACCGAGGGGCGTTCGGGCGTCGTCACCCGACGGTGGGCGACCGAGACGGAGACGTCCTCGATGATGGCCGCCCAGGCGGTGAGCCGAGCCCTGGACGCGGCAGGCATGGGCGTGGACGATCTCGACGCGCTGATCGTGGCCACCGTCGTGCCCGAGCAGCCCATGCCCACCACCGCCGTGCTCACCCTGCGCGAGCTGGGCGCGCGGGGAGGGCGCACCGAGGCCTTCGACGTGAACTCGTCCTGCCTGGGGTTCCTCACCGGGGTGGAGATCGCCGCGTCGGCCCTGGCTGTCGGTCGCTGGGAGACCGTGGCCGTGGTCGCCACCGAGGTCGCCTCCAAAGGGCTGGACCACACGGACGTCGAGGCCAGCGCGCTGTTCGGTGACGGCGCCGCGGCGGCGGTGCTGGTCCGCGACCCGGCCTCGGCGGTGCTGGGCCTGAGGTTCGGGCACTGGCCCGAGGCAGCCGAGTCGAGCACCATCGCAGCGGGCGGCACCCGGTGGAACGTACGGACGCCACCACCTGACGAGCGTGCCTACCTGTTCGCCATGGACGGCCCCGCGCTGCTGCGCGCCACGATGCGGCACCTGCCGAGGTTCCTGGCCGGGCTGGCCGAGCAGACCGGGTTCGGTCTGGACGAGGCCGATCTTGTGGTCCCGCACCAGGCCAGCGCGGCGGGGCTGCGTCTGCTGGGGCGCCTCGGAGTGCCCGAGGAACGTGTGATGGACATCCTCGCCGACCACGGCAACCAGGTCGCGGCCTCCGTGCCCACCGCGCTGCACCACGCGGTGACCACCGGCAGGCTCACCCGGGGAGACCGGGTGGTGCTGCTCGGCTCGGGCGCCGGGCTGGGCCTGGGCGCTGTGGTGCTGAGGTACTGACGATGCGTGTTCATCTGCTGACCTGCGGCCACACCACGGCCCGGGCATGGTTGGCCCGCCGGGGTGCGGGGTTCGCCGAGGTCCGATTCCCAGCGCTGGTCGCCGTCATCGAGCATGAGCGCGGCGTGGTCGTCGTCGACACCGGGTACGCACCACGGGTGGTCGAGGCGATGCGCCACGGCCTGGACCGGCTCTACGGGTTGGCGCTGCCCGTCACGGTCGGGCCGGGCGAGCCGCTGGTCGACCAGCTCGGCACTCTCGGCATCGCGCCGGGTGATGTGCGCACCGTGGTGCTCACCCACCTGCACGCCGACCACCTGGGCGGTCTGGTCGACCTCCCCGACGCCCGGGTCGTCACCGACGCCCGGGCGCTCGCCGTCGCTCGGGCCCGGCGCGGCCTGGCCAGGGCTCGTACGGGGTTCGTACCCGCGCTGGTGCCGCCCAGCACGGACGTGGTGGACGTGACCTCGCTGCCCGTGGTCGACGAGCCGCGCCTTGCCACGCTGGGCCTCGGTGCGCTGGGTCCGACGCTGAGCGAGCCAGGCCCGGTGCGAGACCTCACAGGCGACGGCAGCGTGCTCGTGGTGCCGCTGCCCGGTCATCACGACGGCCACCTGGGCGTGCTGGTCCGTGGGGGTGCGCGTGACCTGCTGCTGGTGGGGGACGCGGTCTGGGACCGGCGCACGGTGGACGACCTGCGGCTGCCGTCGCGCCTGGTCGCGATGGCCACCCACGACTGGCCCCGGTACGTCGCCACCGTCCAGGCGTTGCACCGTCTGACCGTCGCTGACCCGGACCTGCTGGTGGTGCCCTCTCACGACGAGCAGGCGATCAGCGATGCCCGGGCGGTGCTGGGATGAGCCGGGCACGGGTGGTCGCCCACTACCTGGCCGCTCGCCGCCGCCGGTTCACGGACCGGGAGCACCTCGAGGCGTGGCAGCGGGCCCGGCTGCGTCGTGTCGTGGCCGCCGCGCCGCGCCGCTACCCGTTCTACGCGGGGCTCTCCCCGCGCACGCTGGACGACCTGCCGGTGCTCGACAAGGCGACGATGGTCGACCGGTTCTCCGACCTCAACAGGGTCGGCCTGACCCTGGACCAGGCGCTCGACGCCGCCCGCACGGCAGAACGGCACCGAGACTTCTCCACGACGCTGCGGGGGGTGAGCGTCGGGCTGTCGTCAGGCACCTCAGGGCGGCAGTCGGCGTTCCTCACCTCGGCGGCCGAGCGCGACCGGTGGGCCGGGCAGGTGCTGGCCACGGTCATGCCCGACGGGGTGCCGCGCGGCACCCGGGTCGCGCTGGTGCTGCGCGCGGGCGGGCCGCTATATCAGACGGTAGATGGCGGGCGGGTCTCGTTCACGTTCGTCGACCTGGCCGACCATGCCCGCATCCTCGGCTCGTTGGCCGAGGCCCGCCCGACGGTGGTCGTCGCCCCGCCGTCGGTGCTGGTGATGGCGGCCCGTGCTGGTCTCCCGATCTCCCCGCGTCAGGTGGTGTCGGTCGCCGAGGTGCTCGACCCGCACGACGCGGCGCTGGTCGAGGCGGCGCTCGGGGTGCCCGTGAGCCAGGTGTACCAGGCCACCGAGGGTTTCCTCGGGGCGTCGTGCCGGGAAGGCCAGCTGCACCTGGCCGAGGACGTCGTGCACATCGAGCCGCTGTGGGTGGGGGAGGGTCGCTTCGTGCCGGTGGTCACCGACCTGTGGCGTACCACCCAGGCGATGCTGCGGGTGCGCCTGGACGACGTGCTCGTGGTCGGCACGCCGTGCGAGTGCGGCTCGCCCCTGCGCACCGTCGCCGAGGTGGTCGGCCGGTGCGACGACGTGCTGTGGCTGCCGCGTGCTGACGACCCGGCGACCCTGGCCCCGTTCTTCGCCGACTTCGTGCGAGGAGCCGCGCTCGGTGCCGGCGTGGACGACTTCCGGGTGCTCCAGCTCCCCGACCGCTGGGAGCTGGCGACCCGGCCCGAGAGCGCCTGGCCGGTCGCGGCCGCCGCGCTGCGGGAGGCGACCGCTCAGGCAGGGTGCGTGCCCCCGCCGCTGGTCCAGGCCGCCTGGCCCGACGACGACCCGACCCGCAAGCTGCGCCGGGTTCGCCGGGCTGCCGGCGTCGCGGAGGGCGTCTTGCGGCAGGCCGTCTGACGTCTACCCCTCTCCCACATGGTCTCGTCCTGCCCTACGTGGCGTCCCGCTGCTCCACGTGCCGCAGCAGCGCGGCGGCGACGGCCGCGACCGGGTCGTAGGTCGCGGCCGCTCGGGACAGGGCGTCCAGGCGGGTGCGATCGAGGTCCAGCGTGGCCCGCAGGGCGCGAGCGTCGTCCACCCGCCTGGCCCGGATCCCGGCCCCGGCGGCGACCACCCGGGCGGCGAAGTCGAACTGGTCGTAGTCGTGCGGCACCACCACCGCGGGCACCCCGGCCCGCACGCACGAGTACGTGATCCCCGCCCCGCCGTGGTGCACGACGGCCCGGGCGCGAGGCACCACGGCGTCGTAGGGCAGGTAGCCGAACACGTGCACCGTGCCGTGGGTCTCGACCGGCTTCGGCTCGGCCCGGGCGGCGTCGCCGAGCGAGACCACCACCTGGTGACCGACGGCCTCGGCCAGCCTGGTGGCTCGCGCGATCAGGTCGTGCTTCGCCCAGCGCAGGTGCGTCCCCACGGTGACCAGCACGAACGGCCCCTCGGGCAGCACCGGCGGGACGGGCCACGTCTCCGGGGTCGCGGTGACCGGGCCGACCATCGTGAACACGTCGGGCCAGTCCCGGGGCAGCTCCAGCTCGGTCATGCCCAGGCCGAGGATCTGGGTGGGGGAGTAGGCGGCCTCGGAACCGTCCTCGCGGTAGACGCCGGTGCCCGCAGCGGTGAACGACGAGGCGAGCACTCGTTCCATCCCCCGCTTGGTCACCCGGGTCGCCGTCCGGCCGAGCGCGTCACGCCAGCGGTGCCAAGGATGGCGGGCTGGGCCCCATCCGCCGCAGTACGAGGGTGTCCCGGTGCGGGTCTCCAGCGCGAACGGGGTGGGCGTCGTCGTCAGCCACGGGATGCCACGCTCGGTGGCGACCATCCCGGCGACCGGCGCGGTGAAGTCGGCCAGCACCGCGTCAGGGCGTGCCCGGTCCACGATCTCGCGAAGCTCGGCGCGAGCCTGAGGCAGCAGGGCCAGGTTGGCCCGCAGCTGGCGGGTGAGCAGACGCGGCGACGAGCGCACCGGGCCGGCGGTGTCAGCGATCCGGTCGAACACGTGAGGGTCGTCCCCGCAGATCATGTCGACGTCGAACCCGAGCCGACGCACCAGCGGCGCCTTGGTCGCCCCGGTCGCGAACGTCGTCACCACGCCGTGGTCGCGCAGGCCCTCGGCCAGCGTCAGCAGCGGGTTGAGGTGCCCGGCGAACGGCGGGGCGACGGCCAGCACCTTCATGGTCTCACCCGCGCGTCGGCGGCCCAGCGGGCCGCGACCTCGCTCACGACGCGGCGCACCTCGGGCCGGTCGGGGTAGCCCATGTGGGCGCCAGGGACGACGACGTCGACCGTGCCCCGATAGCCGAGCCGGCTGATCCGGTCGCGTCGGGCCTGGACCACGAAGGTCCGTGCCCGCGAAGGCAGACGCCCGACAGGCCCGAGCGCGACGACGTCCAGCCCGAGCCGCTCAGGCCAGGCCAGGCGCTCGCAGGCGGCGGTGAGCATCTGAGCCCCGGCGCTCCCCACGACGACGAGCAGCCGCTCGCCGGTCGCGTCGACCACCGGCCGCAAGAACCGGGCCACCTGCGTGCCGAAGCCGTACGGGGCTGTCAGGTACTGGGCGAGGCTGCGTGCCGACGCGACCGGCAGCGTCGCCTCGGCGCAGGTCCCGGTGCCGTCCGCCGTCGGGCACGGCCCGGCCGCGTCGTAGGGGAGACCGCCGGGCACGACGGCCCACCCGGCCGAGGCCACCTGCGCCAGCAGCCTGGTCTGGCTCGCGGAGAGGTGAGAGTGCGAGTGCACCACCTGCCCCGACAGCCACACCGCGACCAGGGGCGCCGGGGTGGCCAGGCTGTCGGTCGCCTCGGAGCGCGTCAGCCAGCTCACAGGGGTGCCGTCGTCATCGAGGCGCCCTCACACGGACCCGCCGCCCGCGCCAGGTCACGGTGCGCGGGCCGAGCAGCGCCGTGGCCAGGTGCACCGGGAGCAGCAGGTCCGAGACGATCTCCAGCCCGACCCCGGCGCCTCCTGTCGGCCCGCCTGCCTGCCCGCGCAACCACCGGGTGGCCAGCGCCTTGGTACCGACGGCCGCGACGGCCGCCGCAGGTGCCGCACCGCCCGCCCGCACCGCCGTGGCGAGCATCGCCGAGGGCAGCACGCTCGGGACGACGACCAGCCCGAGCAGCACCGGGCTCGGGTCTCGGTGCAGCACCTGGGTGGCGAACAGCATCCACCGGCGCATCTGGGAGGCGTAGGCGACCGGCCCGGGCACCGTCGTGACCAGCGGGTGCACCACGGTGGTCTGCGCGATGCGCAGCCCGGCGCGCCGGTAGGCGCGGGCGAGCGCGTAGTCGTCGCAGACCTCGTGAGCGATCTCGTCCAGACCTCCGGCTCTCGCCAGCGCCTCGGTCGTCGTCACCACGAACATGCCGTTGACCGTGACCGGTGCGGCCAGCCGGGCCGCAGGGAGGTAGGTCAGCAGAGACGACCCGTTGACGAACGCGGCGAGCAGGCGCGACCACACCTCGCCCTGCTCCCGGTACACCGGCACCCCGGTGACCAGGTCGGCATCGGCCAGCGCCGCGACGGCCCGGGCCAGGGCACCAGGGGGCAGCACCGTGTCGTCGTCGAGCAGGGCTATGAGCCCGTCAGGCACCTGGGCGGCGGCGAGCGCGAGCTTGGCCACCTTGGGGTTCTGGTCGGTGGGGGGCGGGGCGAACCGACGCACCTCCACCGTCTCGAGGGCTGAGGCCGCGACCTGCTCGGCGACGCGCACCGCGTTCGGGTCGTCCTCGTCCACGCACAGCAGCACACGAGCGCCAGCCAGCCCCTCGGCCTGCTCGGTCAGCACCGAGGCCAGCTGCGGGTCGCCCGAGCGCACCGGGACCAGCACCGTGACCGGCGGCGCCTGCGACGACCCGGGCGGTGACTGTTCTCTGAGAGAGGCCGATTCTCTGAGAGCAGCACGGGCCAGCGCGACCTTGACCCCGGTGACGAGCAGGTAGGCCACGGTCAGCCCGAGCGCCCACCGGCGGGCACGCCGCTCGGTCGTGGTCGGCTCAACCATGGGCGGCGACGACCGCCTCCACGCCCTCGGCCACGCTGACCGCCGGGGGCCCGAGCGTCGCGAGGGTGCGCGACACGTCGAACGTCCTCGACTGAGACAGCGCCGAGACCCCGAACCTGGTCAGCGGCGGTTCTGCCCAGCCCATCAGGGTCGCCGAGAACAGCTCGGCCGTGCCGGCCAGCGTCCGGGCCAGGCCTACCGGGACGCGCTGGAGCCGTACGTCCAGCCCGAGCCGGTCGAGGATGTCCGTCAGGAGCGGGTAGAGCTCGACCGGTTCGGCGTTGGTCAGGTGGAAGAGCCCCGTGACCTGCCGCTCGATCGCCTCGATGATGTAGTGGGCCACGGTCTGCACCACGGCCAGGTCCACCACCACCGGTGGCCCGTCGGCCGGTTCCAGCACCGGGAGCACGCCCCGGCGTGCGGCGGCGATGATCCGTGGCAGCAGCACCGTGTCACCCGCCCCGAACACCGCCCGGGGGCGCACCACCACCAGCGGCCCCGGGTAGTGCGCGACCACACGCTCAGCGATGCTCTTGGTGCGCGAGTACACGTTGATCTGCTCGTCGTCGGGCGGCACAGGAGCGTCCTCCGTGAGCCCGGTCTGGTCGGCGTCCCGGTACAGCACCGAGGTGGACGAGACGTGGACCAGCGGCGGGGCGCCGTGGTCGGCGGCCCAGCGGGCCACATGCTTGGTCCCGTCCACGTTCGCGGCGACGAACGCCCGGGGTGGCGCCCACGGCGAGGCCAGAGCGGCGGCGTGCACGACGGCGTCGATCTGGCCGGGGACGGCGTCGCGAGGCAGCGGTGCGCTCAGGTCGTGGCGCACGTACGACGTGACCGGGTGGGCCGGTGCCGGCTGTCGGCCCAGGCCGACCACCTGCCATCCGCGACTCAAGGCGTCGGCCGCGACCGCGCCCCCGACGAACCCGTTGCACCCGGTGAGCAAGATACGCACGGCACGGAGCCTAACGGCGATGTGCTCGGTGACGATCGATATCGCCCATATCGCCTCGGACGAGGGTCGGGCTGGGATAACGTGTCGAGCTGGTTCACCCGGTGGATGTTCGAGCAGCCGATGCTGCTCGGTCTTCTTGTGGTCTCCGGGCTGTTCGGGCTCGCCGTGCTGCTCCCCAGCCTTGCCCTGGGGTGGCGCAGGCTTCAGGACGCCAACCTGCACGGTGGCCTGACCTTCATCTCGCTGGGTCTTCAGGTTCTGGGCCAGATCCCGGGTATCGGCGTCTTGTTCGGTCTTGCCGGGACGGCGTGGTGGATCGTCGTCGGGACGCTGTCGACGAAGGTCGAGGGGCAGCGTTTCGACCGTCCGTAGGCACCGCCCTCCGCAGGTGCCGCACATCGGCGGTGCGCCTGGGCGCGGACGAGGTGCGGGCAGCCGCTCACCAGTCGCCACGAGCGATCAGCACGTCGCGCAGCAGGTCGGCCCTGTCGGTCACGATGCCGTCGACACCGAGGTCGAGCAGGCGACGCATGTCGTCGGGACGGTCGACGGTCCAGACGTGGACGGGGCGCCCGACGCGGTGCGCCAGCGCGACGGTACGGGCCGTGACGACCCTCAGCCCGGAGCGTTCGGGCACCTGCAGGCAGTCGGTGCCGCGCAACGCGGCACGGGCGGCGGGCACGGCCACGGCGTCCGGCAGAGCGGCGGCGGCGAGGAACGCGACGATCTCGGACCGTCCGGCGGACGTCGCGACAGGTCGCGACAGCCTGGCGAGGGTGCGACGGCGCCGCGCGGTGGAGAACGAGGTCACCAGCACCCTGTCGTGAGCGCCGGTGCGTTCGATGGCCTCGGCCACGGCTTCTTCCGCGCCGTCGGCCTTGACGTCGATGTTCACGTGCAGGTCGGGCAGATCGCCGAGCAGGTCTTCCAGCCGGGGGACGGGTTCGGTGCCTGCGATGCGGGCTCTGCGCACGCGGTCCCAGCCGAGCGCCGCGACCGCGCCGGTGGTGTCGGTGGTGCGGTCGAGCCAGGCGTCGTGCAGCGCGACGGCCACACCGTCGGCGGTCGCGTGAGCGTCGGTCTCCACGTGATCGACACCGAGGGCGCGGGCCGCCGCGAAAGCGGCCATGGAGTTCTCCCGACCTGTCAGGTCGAACCCTCGGTGGGCCAGCGCGAGCACCGCGTGCCGAGAGTCCAGATACCCCACAACGTGCACCCTAGGCCGCTCTCGTCCGTCGGGCTCCCCGCACGCCCTCGACGCGTCCGACGACGCGCCGTCGAGAGGATGAGCACGCCTCGCCCGTGACCTTGGTAGACACCGACCTGTCACGGCACGAGGGGGACCAAGGTCCGAGATGGCATGTCTGTGGGCGGCTAGCGTCGGTCTTCAGCGACGCTCATCCTGCGTCCGTGGTGGTCTGAGCGCCACCAGACCCCGACGGGCATCGGCGACCCCGGTGCCCGTCGCGGCTTTTCCAGGAAGGCTCAGCCTCTGCCGTCATCGGCCGGGGGAGATGGGGAGCCCTGATGACAGCCGTGACGGTGGGACGGTTCCTGTGCCGCTGAGACGGGTTCGGCCGTCCGCCACCGGGTGCGGACGCCGCGTCGGCCGAGGATGTGGTCAGCGGAGCGGCTGGATGGTCACGGCGACCGGGCCGGGGCTCGTGGCACCGACGACGGGCTCGCTCGCCGGGGCGTCGACGGCGGTGACGGCCGCGTCACGGGCATCGCCGGTGAGGCCCGTGACGACCTTGCAGCCCAGCTTGATCAGGGTGCGGTGCATCGGCGCGCCCAGGTGCCCGGTGACCACCACCTGGACCCCGTGCTCGCGGCAGAAGCGCACGATCCTCGCGTGGTGAGCACCCTTGTGGCCCTCGTCGTGCAGGGCGTCCCAGCCGACCTCGTGCTCGGTCCATCTGGTCACCACCCCGTCGCTGACCTCAGCGACGGCGACGGTGCGGGCCTTGCCCCACCCCGCCCCCACGTCAGAGCCGGCCAGGTTGACGGCGACCACGGTGGACGAGGCAGCGGGGGAGTCGTTCATGCCCCCATGGTCTCAGGCTGGCCGACCCTCTCCGTCCTCACCCGACACGCTGCCGTCGACCACCGACCCGCTCTGGCCCAGGCCGCATGTCAGGCTCGGCGCCTGTGCTCGGCCTGGCGCGAGCGGGACGCGAGAGAGGTCTGGTGGTTGCACAAAGCAATATTTGCTTTGTGCACAGATGTGCGCCATGCTGGGCGTCGTGCCTGGTCAGACCGCTTCGCGAGATGAGCTGATGTCGGCTGTCGCGGTGCTGGCGCGCGCGCACCGGACGCTCGCTTGCGTCGTGGGTGAGGGGATCGGTGTGCCGATCCCCGGGATGGCCGTCCTCCGGCTCCTCGCATGCCGGGAGTCCGCGACCATCGGGGAGATCGCGGAGGTAGGCCGGGTCGACGTCTCCGTCGTCAGCCGTCAGGTCTCGTCGCTGGTCGACCTCGGGCTCGTGGAGCGAGAGATCGCCGAGACCGACCGCCGGGTGCGCACCCTGAGGCTCACCGATGCCGGTCACGAGATGTACCGGCGGATGACCACCGAGCTCCAGGCGCGGGCTGACGTCGGGTTCGACGGCTGGAGCAGCGAGGAGCTCGTGCGGGCCGCCGCCGCGCTGCGAAGGGTCGGGGAGGCCATCGAGCGATCGAGCACGGCCGACCTCCCGGCCACGACCGGACCGCCGCCGCGAGCCCCGGCGGGGTGAGCCTCCGCTGATCCACAGCACGTCTCTCGCCTGACAACGAGGTCAGTCGTCCATCCCTCGCTCCAAGGAGAGGTTCCGATGACCGCCCCCGCCCCACAGACCGACCCCGCTCCGCAGGGCGACCTCGTCGCACCGGCCGCAGAGCCGACAGCACCCGTCCCGTCGATGACCCGCCGACAGGTGCTCGAGGCGCTCTCCGGGATCCTGCTCGGGATGTTCGTGTCCATGCTGGCCACCAGCCTGGTCTCGTCGTCCCTGCCGAAGATCATCACCGACCTGGGCGGCTCGCAGGCCTCGTTCACCTGGGTCGTCACCGCGACCCTGCTGACCATGACGGTGTCGACCCCGATCTGGGGCAAGCTCGCAGACCTGGCCAACCGCAAGATGCTCGTCCAGGTCGCCCTCGTCATCTCGGTGCTGTCGTCAGCGGCCGCCGGGTTCGCCCAGAACACCGCCGAGCTCATCGCCGCACGGGCCGTGCAGGGCATCGGTGCCGGCGGGCTGACAGCCCTGGCCGTCGTGCTCATCGCTGACATCATCAGCCCGCGCGAGCGCGGCAAGTACATGGGCCTGACCGGTGCGGTGATGGCCGTGTCCATGGTCGGTGGCCCGTTGATCGGCGGCATCGTCACCGACGGCCCCGGGTGGCGGTGGAACTTCTACGGGTCCCTGCCGTTCGCCGTCGTGGCCATCGTCGTGCTCCAGCGCACGCTGCGCCTGCCGCCCACCCCGCGCCGTCGCGTCAGGCTCGACATCCCCGGGGCGCTGCTCATCTCTACCGGGGTGACGCTGCTGCTGCTGTGGGTCACCTTCGCGGGGGACGTGTTCGCCTGGGCCTCGTGGCAGACCGCGGCCATGGTCGGCGGTGCGCTGCTGGCCCTCGGCTGGGCCGTCTGGGTGGAGTCTCGGGCGGAAGAACCGTTGATCCCGCTGCGCCTGTTCCGCGACCGCACCCTCGTGCTGGCGGTGATCGGCTCGTCCGCGCTCGGGGTGTCGATGTTCGGCACCTCGGTGTTCCTCGCCCAGTACATGCAGCTGGCCCGTGGCAAGACACCCACCGAGTCCGGGCTGATGACCATCCCGATGGTGCTCGGGCTGTTCCTCGCCTCGACCGTCGCCGGCCACCTGGTCAGTCGAACAGGTCGGTACCGGCGGATCATGATCGTCGGTGCGTCCTTGCAGATCGTGGGGCTCGGCCTCATGGGCACCATCCACGCCGACACGAGCTTTACCCTCGTCGCGACCTACATGGTGGTGCTCGGTGCGGGCGTCGGGATGCTCATGCAGAACTTCGTGCTCGCCGTGCAGAACGGGCTCGACGTCAACGACACCGGTGCCGGGACCTCGATGATCGCGTTCTTCCGCACCCTCGGCGGGGCGATGGGCGTCTCGGTGCTCGGCGCGGTGCTGTCGAGCAGGGCGTCCACGCTGATCACCGGGGGCCTGGAGGAGATCGGCGTCCCGGCCGGACAGCTCGGCGGGTCGGGTGCGCTGCCCGACCTCGCCACCTTGCCCGCACCGGTGCAGACCGTGGTGGAGAACGCCTTCGGCGACGCCATCGCCACCCTCTTCCTCATCGGTGCCCCGATCGGGGTGATCGGCCTGCTGGTGGTGATCGCGCTCAAGGAGGTCCCGCTGCACGCCAAGACGGGCATCGAGCAACGAGCCGAAGCCCTCGCCGCCGAGCGAGAGGCCGAGGAGCGGGCCCACCCGAAGGTCGGAACGCTTGCCACCGTCACCGCGAGCGAGCCCCCGACCGTCGACAGCGAGGCCGAGAAGCTCACCACGGACCAGGGCTGACCGGCAGGCGGCACCACGCTGGGGCCTTCTACCCTTGCTCTTGGCTGAGCGGATCCACGATCAAGGCAGATTGCCGTAAGTTGTCCCCCGGTATGGGCGACCCGGACCCAAGAACGAGCCATCTCGCCCGTCAGCAAGCATCAGGAGGCTATCGGTGACGTCGAGCACCATAGACAGCGCTGCCCTGGAAGAACCAGAGGCCCCGGCGCCGATGACCATCGGCGTGCCCCGGGAGACCCGCCCTGGTGAACGGCTCGTCGCCGCCACGCCGAAGACGGTCGGTCAGCTGGTCGCGCTGGGCTACGACGTGAAGGTCGAGGCCGGGGCAGGGGAGGCCGCCACCTTCCGCGACGCCGACTACGAGGCCGCGGGTGCCACCGTCGTGCCGTCCGCCCAGGTGTGGGACGCCGACGTGGTCACCACCGTCAACGCTCCGACCGACGCCGACCTGGCGCTGATGCGCGCCGGCTCCACCCTGGTCTCCGTGCTCAACCCCGGCACCCGTCCCCAGCTGGTGGCCGACCTGGCCGCGTGCGAGGTCACCGCCCTGGCGCTCGACGCCGTGCCGCGCATCTCCCGAGCCCAGGCCCTCGACGTGCTCTCCACCATGTCGAACGTCGCCGGGTACCGCGCCGTCATCGAGGCCGCCGAGGAGTACGGCGGCATGTTCGCCGGCCAGGTGACCGCCGCCGGCAAGACCCAGCCCGCCTCGGTGTTCGTCATCGGTGCCGGCGTCGCCGGGCTCGCCGCGCTCGGTGCCTCTGTGAGCCTGGGCGCCCAGGTGCGCGCCTTCGACGTTCGCCCCGAGGTCGGTGAGCAGATCGAGTCCATGGGTGCCACGTTCGTCCAGGCGGCCGCCGCCCAGCAGCAGGTCAGCGCCGACGGTTACGCCGCCGAGCTCACGGCCGAGCAAGAACGCCTCACCATGAAGATGTACGCCGAGGAGACCGCCAAGGCCGACATCGTCATCACCACCGCCCTGGTGCGAGGCACGGCCCCGCGCACGATCACCGCCGCGATGGTCGCCGCCATGCGACCCGGCTCCGTGATCGTCGACCTGGCTGCCTCTGGTGGCGGCAACTGCGAGCTCACCAAGCCCGGCGAGCGTGTCGTCACCGACAACGGGGTCGTCATCCTCGGCTACACCGACCTGACGTCCCGCATGCCGAAGCACACCTCCCAGCTGTTCGGCACCAACGTCGTCAACCTCATGAAGCTGCTCACCCCCGGCAAGAAGGACGGGCGCCTCGTGCTCGACCTGGATGACCCGGTGCAGCGAGGCATGACCGTCGCCCGCGCCGGCGAGGTGCTCTGGCCGCCGCCCCCCGTGCAGGTCTCCGCGGCCCAGCCCATGCCGCCCGCCGTGGTCGAAGACCCGGTGCTCAAGGCCTCCCGCGAGGCCGCCGCCGCCAAGGCCAAAGCCTTCCGACGGGTCGCTTCTTCGGTGGTCGCCGCTGTGCTCGTGGTGCTCGCCGTGGCGTTCTCCCCGTTCACCTTCGTCAGCGCGTTCACCGTGTTCGCCCTGTCCGTGGTGGTCGGCTTCTACGTCATCACCGGGGTGTCGCACTCCCTGCACACCCCGTTGATGGCGCAGACGAACGCGATCTCCGGGATCATCCTCGTCGGTGCGCTGCTCCAGCTCGGCTCGCAGAACATGGCGGTGCTGATCATGTCGTTCGTCGCGGCGACCATCGCCTCTATCAACATCTTCGGTGGCTTCCTGGTCTCCTTCCGGATGCTCGCCATGTTCAAGAAGGAGGCGTGAACGTGCCCGCACAGCTCGTCGTGACCGGCAGCGACCCCCTCACCCAGCTCTTCGCCGGCATCTACATCGTCGCCGGCCTGCTGTTCATCCTGTCCCTGGCGGGGCTCTCCAAGCAGTCCTCTGCCCGCACGGGCAACATGCTCGGCATGATCGGCATGGTGCTCGCCCTGGGCGCGACCATCGCCTGGTCGCTGCACATGTCAGCCACGGGGGACAACCGGCAGTCGGTGCTCATCACCGCCGCACTCATCGGCGCGGTGCTGCTCATCGGCGCCGTGATCGGGCTGCCCATCGCCCGCAAGGTCGAGATGACCCAGATGCCCGAGCTCATCGCCGCCTTCCACTCCTTCGTCGGCATGGCAGCGGTGCTCGTCGGCTTCAACGCCTTCGCCGCACCCGAGGGCAAGAGCGGCACCGTGCACATGGTCGAGGTGGCCCTCGGCGTCCTCATCGGTGCTTACACCTTCACCGGGTCGGTGGTCGCCTACCTCAAGCTCGCCGCGAAGATGAAGTCCCAGCCGCTGATGCTCCCGGGGCGCAACGTCATCAACCTCCTGGCGTTCGTCGCGTTCTTCGGGCTCATGATCTGGTTCGTCATCGTCGGGGAGACCTCCACGACCGCCGGCTGGGTGCTCATCATCCTCATCGCCGTGATCGGGTTCGCCCTCGGCTTCCACATGGTCGCCGCGATCGGCGGCGGCGACATGCCCGTCGTCGTGTCCATGCTGAACTCTTATTCTGGGTGGGCCGCAGCGGCTGCCGGGTTCATGCTCGGCAACGACCTGCTCATCGTCACCGGCTCCCTCGTGGGCTCCTCCGGTGCGATCCTCTCCTACATCATGTGCCGGGCCATGAACCGATCGTTCGTCTCCGTGATCCTCGGCGGCTTCGGCACCGAGGGCGGCCAGGTCTCCAGCGCCGCCGCACAGGGCGAGCACCAGGAGATCGACGCCCAGGCCACCGCCGAGCTGTTGTGGGACGCCAGGTCGGTCATCATCACCCCCGGCTACGGCATGGCCGTCGCCAAGGCCCAGTACCCCGTCGCCGAGCTCACCGCCCGGCTGCGCGCCCACGGCGTGAACGTCCGCTTCGGGGTGCACCCCGTCGCCGGTCGCCTGCCCGGCCACATGAACGTGCTCCTCGCTGAGGCCAAGGTGCCCTACGACATCGTCCTGGAGATGGACGAGATCAACGACGACTTCGCAGAGACAGACGTCGTCCTCGTCATCGGCGCCAACGACACGGTGAACCCCGCCGCCCTGGACGACCCAGGCTCACCCATCGCCGGCATGCCGGTCCTGGAAGTCTGGAACGCCAAGCACGTCATCGTCTTCAAGCGCTCCATGGCCACCGGCTACGCTGGCGTCCAGAACCCGTTGTTCTTCCGCGACAACACCTCGATGCTCTTCGGCGACGCCAAGACCCGCGTAGACGACATCCTCGCCGCCCTCCCGGCGACCGTCCCCGCCTGACCTGGTTTCTCACGAGCCCGGTGCCCTGCCCTCATCGGCAGGGCACCGGGCTCGTCCTTCATCTCCTTGTGTTCTCTCCGTCGACTCGATGCAGCCGACTCACCACCCAGCGGTGCGAGTTCTAGGCCGTTCCGTGGGCGGGTCGGGGGTGGTGGTTCTGTCGGGGGCATCGGGGGATGTCGGGGTCGGTTCGGGGGCGACCTGTCGCGCCGTGTGGTGACCCACATCTGGCGGGTCTCGGTGCACATCGCGGTCGTGAGGGAACACATCTTTCTGGTCGTGGTGCACGGCTTCGCCGGGGCGGCCCCTGGGAGGTTCTGCGGTCGTCGTCGATGTCGATAGGTCTCGTAAGACGCCACCTCGGTGACGTGTCGGTCCATCGGTGCCGGCGGGTGATACTCCACTCCACTCCCTCTCCCCGCCGGCACCGATCCCAAGCTTCATGACGATCCGGCCCCGACCGGGGCTCGTCGATAGGAGAGAAGAGATGGACACCGCTGCTTTCACCCCGGATGGGCAGCTCCCTCGTCGGGTCCCGAGAGTCGTCCCTCTGTCGTCTGCCGCTTCCGTGGTGGTCTGGCATCGAGCCGGTCCTGTCGAAGCGTGCCCGTGCTCTGCTGGTATCGAGGAGGGTGAGGCCCGCTCTGCCACCTAGGGGCGCCTTGTGACCGACCCTGAGCGGGCTGTCCGTCGAGGGGCAGAATCTGGGCCGCGGCGTAGCGTGATCTCATGGACCGCGAACAGGGCGAGGTCGTCGACACCGTGGTCGAGTACCTGCGGGACTCGATCAGCGTCAACCTCGTCGGGCTCCGCCAGTCGGGGCGCAGCCATGTCGCTCGGCTGGTCGCGGAGAGGCTCCGTGAGCAGGGCTTCGCCGTCGTCGTGGTCTCGGGGGTCGCGGCGCTGCGCGACCGACCGTTGGTCGCCCTCGCGCTGGCAGGGATCGACGTCCCTCCCGGGGGTGCGGCCTCGTCGATCTCCAGAACGGTCGCCGCGCTGTCCGAGCTTTTGACACCAGGCAGGTCGGTGCTCGTCATCGACGACGCGGACGAGCTCGACCCCGCGAGCTGTGGTGCGGTGGTCGCTGCCCATGCGCGTCAGCCGTTCCCGGTGCTCTCGGTGACGCGATCCGCCGGGCGGCGTCAGCCGACCAGCCACACGCTGACCGCCGAGCTCGGTCCGGGTGTGCGCGTCGTGCTCGACCCTCTGGACTTCGACCGTCTGCACCGCACCCTTCACAGCATGCTCCCCGGGGCTGTCGACTCCTCGTTGATCGCGCGGGTCGCGACGTTGTCCGGCGGCCTGCCTGGCCTGGTCGAGGCGATCGTGGACGCCGGGCGGCGGTCCGGCGTCATCGCTGAGGAGAACGCGATATGGAGCGCCGACGGCGACCTGTGGGACGGGCGGCTCGTGCAGGCCGTCGAACCGCTCCTGGCAGACCTGACCGAGGACGAGCTCGACGTGCTCACCACGTTGTCGTGCGCCGGGACCGTGACCGTGGAGCAGGCACGGGAGACCGTTCCCGACCACCTGTTCACCAGGATCGACGAGCTCGGGCTGCTCCAGGTGGCCGAGACCCCGGCTGGCCCCCTGGTCGGGGTGTTCCCGCCGTTGGTCGCCGAGCACCTGCGGCGTTCCGGCGTGGTGGTGTGCTGGTCGGAGGTCCGTGACGACAGGTCTGCCACGGCGACGTCGCTGACGCCGAGGCTCACGTTGACGAGCTCGCGTGCCGCGATCCTCAACATGCGGATCACCGAGTACTGGCGGGCAGAGGTCGACTCCCTGCGCTCCACGTGGAAGGTCGACCCGAGCGCCGAGAACGCGGTGCCTCTCATCTCCGCGCTCAACGCGGCCTCGGCCGGGCCCGCGGAGCTCGCCACCGTGATCGACGGGACCCGGCTGGAAGATTCCGACCCCCGGTGGGGCGTCCGCTTCGTCGAGTGGCACGCCGCCTACCGGGCCCTGGTGTTCAGCGACCTCGACGGTGCCCGTGAGCTGCTGGGATCAAGACGTGCCCTGCTGCCTGTGTTCGCGTCACAGCTGCGCGCGGCCGAGGCGATCATCCAGCTGCTGGTCGGGGCGATCCCGGGTCCCGAGCTGCTGGCCCCCGCCGGGCCGGACGAGGACCCTCTCGGGGCGGAGGGCCTGGAGATGATACGCATCGCCACCCTCGTCGCTGAGGGGCGGACTGTCGACGCCCTCGCGGCGCTGCCCGCCTATGCACCGACCTACCCGTTCTACGTCGAGAACCACCGAGTCGTCGTCGGGCTGGCCCGGGTGATCCACGGCGACTTCGACGGCGGTGTGGAGTGGGCGCTGCACGCGATGGCCGCCGCCGAGGACGGGCTCAACCTCGGGGAGATCCACGCGCACGCCTACGTGGCGGCTCTCGGCCTGACGTTCGCCGGCCGTGTGGACGACCTCGACGCGCTGCTCGGCCCCGTGCTGACGCTGAGCGGCACCACGATGCTCAGCGAGCACTACCAGATCGGGGTGCTCGGGCTGGCCTCTCTGTCCGCTGGGTGGCGGGGCCGGCTGGACTACGGCTGGTCGTTGTCGGTGCAGGCCGAGACCACGGGGCGCCGCCCGGGGCCCTTCCCGGGCATGGTGCACGGGGTCACACCGCTGGACGGCCCCGACGAGAACTGGGAGGAGATGGGTCGGCGCATGTGGAGCGCGGTGGACGAACGCCTCGAGAAGGGCTACGTCGCCGCCGGTGTCGCGCTGGCGGTCACCGCGACGGAGATCATGCCCGACGCCGCTCGTGCGGCTGGTGCTGTCGAGCGGGCGCGCCACACCCAGAGCCCGTTCCTCGTCGCGCTCGGTGACTACGTCGAGGCGACCGCCGCGAGCGACCCGGACGCTCTCGCGGAGTGCGCCGCCGACCTGTGGGACCGTGGAGCCCGGCTGCACTCGGTCAAGGCCTCGGTGACGCGTTCGCTCGTCCTGCGCATGCGCGGCGAGCTCGACGCCTCGATCCGTCAGGCCGAGGAGGCATGGGAGCAGGCCACCGAGCTCGGCCAGGCCCGTGGCCTGTTCTTCCGCCTGGGCATGACCGTCGGCCTGAGCGCCCGCGAGCGCGAGATCGCCCTCATGATCGCCAAGGGCACGACCGTCCCAGACATCGCCGCGACGTTGGGCCTCAGTGCGCGCACGGTCGAGAACTACCTGTTCAGCGCCTACCGCAAGCTCGGCTCCGAGGGGCGCGACGACCTGGTGCGCGCCGTCTCGACCTGGGCCGCGCTCGTGTGAGACGCGACAGCGCCTCTGCGGCGAAGACCCTCTGAGGGTGGCGGGTGGCACGCTCCGCCGACCGGTCCACGATCTCGTCTCACCCGCGCCTGATGGTGGAGAACGGTACCGAGGGTGCCGATAGGTGTGCTTGTGCTCGAGCGAGGGCTCATCGAGAGGACACCGCAGAGATGGACGACCGCGACGTCACGCCGCGCATACCGTTGCCGCGTCGAGTGCCGAACGCTGCCGCACCGGCCGCGCCCGGTGCCGCAGACGTGGTGAGGCAGCGGGCCGCTGACGAGCCCCTGGCCTTCCAGTCCTGGTGCGGCAGCCACGACCTGCCCACCTCCACCTGAGATCACGACGCATGGGTTATCGCGTCACCGTCGTGACGGACGACCGCGCACCCCGCCGATGAGACGGCCCTGATGCCGGTGAGACGGCCGCGACCGTCGACCTGACGTGGGCCGTCGTGCTGGCGGTCGGTCAGGGGCTGCCGGTCGGGGGCGCGAGGCGGGTACGCGTGGCGACCAGGGCTCGTTGGCCGCCGACGTGGGTCAGGGTGGTGCCCGCGGGATCTACCGTGATCTGGCTCGCATAGGCGCGGTGGGCGGCGACGAGACGGGCGGTGTCAGGGCCCGCGTCGAACGCGTCACCCTCTGCCTCGTCCTCGGTGATCTGGAGGAACGGCAGACCCAGCTCCTCCGCCGCCAGGGCTGTGGCGTGGTGACAGCGCACGTGGTCGGGGTGGCCGTAGCCGCCGTCGGCGGCGTAGGAGACCAGGATGTCGGCGTGCCAGTGACGGGCGGTGGCCACCACGTCGGCGGCCACCTGCGCCAGGGGTGCGTGCGAGAGAGCGTCGGGAGGGGAGTCGGGGTCGGGGCCCGCCTGCGTCGCCGTGACCCACACCATGCCGGAGTCGACGTACCGGTGCGCCTGGCTGTCGGGAGCCCGGTTGGCCCCCGCACCGAGGAACCCGGCGTCGACGGCACCCAGGTGCGCCAGGGCCCGGGCCCGCTCGGACAGGCGGTAGGCCGACAGGCCCTCGGCCTGGTCGAGCCGGGCGGCGACCCGCGGCGTGGTCTCGCCGCGCTCGCCGCGCGTCGCGGTGAGCACCACAGGCTCGGCGCCCTGGCGTCGCAGCGCCAGGATCGCGGCCCCCGTGGTGAGGGTCTCGTCGTCGGGGTGGGCGTGCACGAACAGGTAGCGCCGAGGGCGGGCGGCGGGCATCGCGGGCCGGTGCTCGAGCAGTCCCCTGTAGAGGCGCACCAGCTCGGTGACCGTGGCTGCCCACGGGAAGCGGCGCGCGTGCACCCGGGCGACCGTGCCCATGCGGGCCAGCGTGGTGGGCCGGGACAGCAGCTTGGTCATCGCCACGGCCCAGTCCTCGGGCAGGCGTGAGTCCATCAGCTGCCCGGACTCGCCGTGCACCACCGCCTCGCGGAGCCCCCCGGTGGCGGCCGCGATGACGGGGGTCCCCGAGGCGGCCGACTCCAGCGCGACCAGCCCGAAGGTCTCCGAGTGGCTGGGCACGAGCGTGAGCCTGGCGTGACGCAGCAGCCACGCCAGGTCGGGGCGGGGCTGGGTGCCGATCATGTGCACAGAGCCGTCCAGACCGAGCTCACCGACGAGGCGGTGCAGCAGGGCCTGGTAGTCGGCGAAGTCGGGGGAGTCGGCCCCGGCGATCACCAGGTCGGGCCGGATCGGCTCGGGCACCTGCGCGAGAGCGACGAGAGCCAGGTCGGGGGCCTTCAAGGGCTGGAGACGGGCGGCGAGCACGACGAACGGACGCTCGAGGGGGAGCCCCGCCAGCCCGTCGGGGACGGGGTCGTCACCGACGCCGAGCGGGTGGAACAGGTCGAGGTCGACACCGGGCGGCACGATGGCCACACGGTCCGGGTCGGCCCCGCAGCGTTCGACGACGGTTCTGGCCTCCGCGGCGGACATGGCCACGACCAGGTCAGACTCTCGCGCGAGCAGCGCCTCGCCGGGCACGCGTGCCGGTGACTCGGGCTGCTCGCCGTCGCTCAGGTCCGACCCAGGCACGGCGGCGACGGAGTGATAGCTCTGCACGTGGGGCACACCCCAGGCGCGGGCCAGCGGCAGCGCGGCCACCCCTGACATCCAGTGCTGAGAGTGGACGATGTCGAACGGCGCGGCACCAGGGGCGGCGAGGCTCTCGCCCACCGCTGCCAGAGCCTCGGTGAACTCAGGGATGTGCTGGTCGATCGCGGACTTGGCCAGCATCCGCGCGGGCCCCGCGTCCAGGTGACGCAGCGTGACCCCCGGGGCTATCGCCACGGCGTCCGGCTGAGCGGGGTCGCTACGGCGAGTGACCAGATCGACCCGGTGCCCGAGGGCCGCCAGCGCCTGCGCCTCGTGCAGCTCGACGACGTTCATGCCCCCCGCGTCCCCCGACCCCGGTGCGTCCATCGGAGAGGTGTGCATCGACACCATGAGCACGCGCAGAGAGGTGAGCACACGCAGCGAAGACGGGACGACCACGCGCCGCAATGTACCTGGCTCCCCGGCGTCCGACCCGGTGGGTGCCAGGTGCTGGCTCCTAGATCCGCACCTCGCGTGAGAGGGCCTCTGTGGGGCGGGGGTGGGCGAGCAGGCGGCTCGCCGCCTTGGCGGTCTCGGTGAGGAGCAGGACGACGAACGACAGGGCGATCATCAGCACCCAGTCGCGCCAGTAGAGCGGGGCCGAGCCGAACCAGGCGTTCATGAACGGGGCGTAGGTGAAGACCAGCTGGAGCGCCATCAGCGCACCGGCGGCCACCCAGATCATCGGGTTTCCTCGCAGGGCGCGCGGGTGCAGGCTCGTCGCTGTCAAGAACCGGCAGGTGAACAGGTAGGCGAGCTGGCTGAGGGCCAGCATCCCGACCGCAGCGGTCTGCGCCCGGGCCATGTCGACGCCGTTCATGCGCTCCAGCTCGAACACCAGCAGGGTCGCCGCGCCGATGATCACCGACGTGAGCAGCACCAGGGTCAGCGACGCACGAGGCAGCAGGGTCTCGTCCGGTGAGCGCGGCGGACGGCGCATGATCCCCGGCTCGCCCGGCTCGGTGGCCAGCGCGAGCGACAGGGTGATCGAGGTGACGAGGTTGACCCACAAGATCTGTACCGGGGCCAGGGGCAGGCTCATCCCGAACAGCACCGCGACGAGGATCACCAGAGACTGGGCGCCGTTGGTCGGCAGCAGGAACACCACAGACTTGTGGATGTTGTCGTAGATGCGCCGGCCCTCTTCGACCGCCCGCTCGATGGTGGCGAAGTTGTCGTCCGCCAGCACGATGTCAGCGGCTTCCTTGGTCGCCTCGGTGCCCTTGATGCCCATCGCCACACCGATGTCGGCCCGGGTCAGCGCCGGGGCGTCGTTGACGCCGTCACCGGTCATCGCGACCACCTCGCCGTGAGACTGCAACGCCTTCACGATCCGGATCTTGTGCTCGGGGCTGGTGCGGGCGAACACGTCCACGTCACGCACCCGGCGGCGCAGCTCGCTCTGGGTCATCGTCTCGAGCTCGGGCCCGGTCAGGGCCTCGGCCTCCTCGTCGGCGCCGATGATGCCCAGCTCGCGCGCGATGGCCACGGCGGTGCCGGCATGGTCGCCGGTGATCATCTTCACGCCGATGCCCGCCGTGTGGCAGTCAGCGACGGCGGCGGTCGCCTCGGGGCGCGGCGGGTCCACGATGCCCACCAGGCCGAGGAAGGTCAGCCCGGTGTCCAGGTCAGCCAGGCTCAGCGCGTCAGGGTCGGCCGACGCCGGACGTGACGAGGTGCGGACGGACGCCGCCGCGAGCACCCGCAGGCCCTGGGCACCGAGCTCGTCGTTGACGCGCACCCAGGTCGCCATGTCCAGCGGGGTGCTCCCCACCGGAGACCACTGGTCGGTGCACCGTTCCAGCAGACGGTCAGGTGCTCCGAGCACGTGCACGACGCGTCCCGTCCCAGGAACGTCGTCCAGGGTCGCGGACAGCTTGGTGGCCGACTCGAACGGCACCTGGGCCACCCGGGTCACCGCGTCGGTGTCGGCGCCGGCCTTGACGGCCAGCACCTCCACCGCACCCTCGGTGGGTTGCCCGACCACCCTCCACAGGCCGTCGGCCTGCTCGATCTTGGCGTCGTTGGCGCACCCCACCGCGTAGGCCAGAGCCCTCAGGTCGGGGTGGCTGTCGACGGTGGCCCGCTCCCCGGCGGCGTCGAGCACCTGGCCGTCGGGGGCGTAGCCCTGGCCGTCGACGGTGTACGTCCCGGCGGGGGTGACCACGACGCGGGCGGTCATCTCGTTCTGGGTGAGCGTGCCGGTCTTGTCCGAGCAGATCGTGGTCACCGAACCGAGCGCCTCGACCGAGGTGATGCGACGGGTGATCGCCCGGCGGCGGGCCATCTGCCGCACCCCGAGCGCCAGGGTGACGGTGACCAGCGCCGGCAGACCCTCGGGCACGGCGGCCACGGCGAACCCGATCGCCGCCGAGATCAGCTCGTCATGGGGAAAGTTGTGGATCACCCGGCCGATCACCAGCATGACCAGGGCCATCACCCCGATCATGATCGCGAGGTGCTTGCCCAGCGCCGTGAGACGGCGCGTCAGCGGGGTGTCCAGACGGTCGGCCTCAGCGACCAGGGCTTGGATCTTCCCGATCTCGGTTCCCGCGCCGGTCGTGGTGACCACGCCCTCACCGACACCGGTCGATATCAGCGTGGAGGAGAACAGCATCGAGGTGCGGTCACCCACCCCGGCGTCGGCACCAACCGGTGCGACGTCCTTGACCGAGGGCACGGACTCCCCGGTCAGTGCTGCTTCTTCGACCTGGAGGTTGGTGGCCGACAGCACACGCACGTCAGCGGGCACCCGATCACCGGCGCGCACCCGCACCAGGTCGCCAGGCACCAGCGCGGCGGCGTCGACCAGGCCCCACGTGCCGTCGCGGCGCACCTGGGCGTCCAGCGACAGCATCCCCTTGATCGAGTCGAGGGCCTTCTGCGCCCGCCCCTCTTGGAGGAACCCGATCAGAGCGGTGATGACCGCCACGGCCAAGATGACCGTGAAGTCCACCCATTCGCCGAGCACCGCCTTGAGGCTCGCGGCCGCGAGGAGGATGTAGATCAGCACGTCCTCGAAGTGCCCGACGAACCGCCGCCACCACGGCGCACGCGGCGGCTCCGGCAGCTCGTTGCGTCCCCCTCGCGCGAGTCGGCGACCCGCCTCTGCGCTGGTCAGCCCGTCAGCGCTGGCCTCGAGGTGACGCAGCACCTCCTCACCGTCCAAGGCGAACGGAGCCTCGACAGCGGTGGTGTCCGCGCCCGTGGTGCTTGTGCTCATCGTGACCTCGTTCTCGCCGGTAGCGATCACGATCCTCACCGCCCCCACCAGGCGGTGCAAACGGTCCCATGCTCTGGACGCCGCGTCGGGCCCTACGGTCAGAGGAGACGGAACCCGAGCATCTTGGCCGCCTTCTTGTCGAAGGTCACCGACTCCGTGCAGCCGGCCGCTCGGGCTGCCCGCGCGGTCAGGGCGTCACCGAGATCGGCACCGCGGGCGGCGTCGGCCAGCGCGTCGCGCACCTCGGCCTCGGCCTGGCTGACGATCTCATCGCTGGCCAACAGGCCGGCCAGCACCGCGACGACGTCGCCGGGCGCCTGCTTGTAGGTCCGGGTCAGCACCCAGAAGGTCTCGACCCACACCACCAGGCTCAGATAGCCAGGGTTGTCGGCGCTCAGACCGGCGAAGACCTCGCGGGCCGCGCGCGTCTGCACCGGGTCGTCCCCGACGAGAAACCGCACGACGACGTTGGTGTCGAGCCCGATCACCGGTACCCCTCGGTGACAGCCTCCGCGATGCCCTGCTCCATCTCGTCCAGAGTCTTCGCCGGGCCGTCGTGACGCAGCACCCCAGCGAGTCGCGCGACGGGCCTGGCCTGCCGCTCGATCCGATACCCACCGTCAGGTTCACGCGCGAAGACCACCTGCGACCCTGGCGCGAGCCCGAGATCCTCCCGGACCGCCTTCGGCACCGTGATCTGCCCCTTGCTCGTCACTGTCGCGATCGGCATGATTGCTCCTTACTCAGAGGTAAGGCGATAGTAGCACGCCCGGGCATGACGGCGGACGGCCTCGGATGGTCTGTGGACGAAGCAGGAGGCTGCTCAGTGGGAGAGCCGTGGTGCGCGGTCTCTCTTCCGGGTGGCGGAGGTCGTCAGTAGGCTCCTTGAGAAGACGAGGAGCCTGGTCGCTGAACCGTCAGGTCGGGTCAGGGGAGCGAGAGGTCAGCGGTGACGAGCGGAACGAACGATCCGGGCCCGGAGGCCTCCTACCGGATGCGGTCGGCAACTAGCGCGACGGCACAGACCGTGGCCCTGTCTCAGCAGGCGGAACGGCAGGGGCCGCGCACCGAGTGGTACTTCGACACGCTGGAGATGGCTGAGAGGGCGGACCGGCATCGCAAGGCGGTCGCTCGGCGATGAAATGCTGCGTGACGTTCCCCTGTCGTCCTGGGCAAGGGCGACCGTTTTTGGACGGAGACCGGGCCGATGTCGATCGATTCTTGGGATCCTCAAGACTCAGATGGTGCCACGAGAGAGAAGGTCTCTCTTCTGAGTAGCGAAGAGGTGAGATCCCTCGACCTCAAGCGAGAAGTGGGAGAGGGGATAGCCGTGGATCCGGAGGGCCATCGCGGCTGCTGGTGGTTGCGTTCCCCCACCCTCGGCCCGGCGTGCGTTGCCACCGTGGGCGCCGATGGCTACCTGGCCGACGACGGCGACTACTACCCAGCGGGGTTCGTGATGCTCGGCGGTGTGCGCCCAGTTTTATGGCTGAATCTTGAATCCTCGATACCCAACACCGCAGCGCGAAGGTGCGATGAAGATTCGTGAGGACAGCTCGGGAAGAGCGGTACTGCTGGTGCGCAGGCCAGAGGCCCGAACCGAGGGGGCCGTCGGTCTCGTGGGGTGAACCACCAGGTCGGTAGCGGTGTCCTCGGCTCGGGCCTCGGGGGTCAGACGTAGAGGGGGGTGAGGCGTTCGTACTCGTCGATGGGGGCACCGGCGAGGCAGGCCTCGATGATCTCCCTGCCGAGGGGGTGGAGCTCGGGGGTGAGGTACTGGGGGAGCTCGGACTTGAAGAACTCGGCGAGGAACTTCGCGCCCGCGTCGTAGGCCTTCTTGCCGACCTGCGACTGGGACTCTGGTGCGAGCAGGGTGGGCCTGATCTGCTGACCGTCGAGCTTCATCTCCGCGGGCCGGTACCCGAACAGCGGGAACCGGGCCGGCACCAGCTGGTCACGGTAGATGCGGCCACCGCCGCGACGGGCCAGGTACTCCCTGGCCAGCCACTGGGCGGCGAAGCCGATCTTGTAGGCGCCGACGTGCTGGTTGGGCACCAGCACGTACCGGGTGCGCTCGTGACGCAAGATCTGCTCGAGCAGCAGGTTCGCCCCGCCCACCTTCGTGCCGGTGGAGAACGGCCAGAACGAGCCGACGCCCTCAGAGACCAGGCCGCCCAGCTTCAGCGTCGCCTCGTCGGCCGCGCCCTCGGCGATCGACGGGTTCTTGTCGCCGCGCGGGGCGATCAGCCGCCACAGCCACGCCAGCGACGGCGGGACGATGTGCAGCATGCCCATGACCCCGTAGGTGGGCTTCTGCTTGGTGCACAGAGGCATCCGCACACCGAACGTGCGCACGTCCACCTCGCGCGGCTCGTTGACGACGTTGGGGATGAACCGCCTGGGGACGACGATGCGCGGGTTCGGCGTCACCTTGCCGTTGGAGTCCATGCTGTGCTCCCACGGCAGCACGGTCGCGTCAGCGCGGCCCTGCAGGCTGAGGAACAGCAGCGGCTCCGGCGGCTGGATCGCCACCCGCTCGAACGTCGGGTCGGTGCCGTACTCCGTCAACGAGTCGACCCGCACGAACCAGCCCTCTTCGGCGTCGGTGACGACCATGCGGCCCATGTCGCGCTGGATCGACGGGTGGCACAAGGTCATGTCGTCGGTGACCGGTGCGATCGAGCACACCTCGGAGAGGGTGATGTGGTACGGCTCGTCGCGCACCACGTTGACGCCGACGAGGATGCGCCCGTCCTCCTCGCGGTGCATCTCCTGGCCCATCTCCGACTTGCCGCCGCCCGAGGCACCCTCGTGCATGATGACGGTGGAGTTCTCGTACGGGGTGGTGACCTGGACGCTGGAGGCGTGGGTGGTCAGCCAGCCCTCGTGCTGGCCGATGTCCAGCAGCACCGAGAACACGCCCTTCTTGGCGCTCGGCCCCGGGTACAGGTTGTACGACCAGATCTCGTGCAGGGTCTCGGAGCGGTTGTGCACCACCACCTGCTTGCCGCCGAAGTCGGTGTGCCGGAAGGGCGGTGCGGCCACGATCAGCGCACGCGGGGTGAACGCGCCGACGTCCTCGAAGGTCACCCAGCCCTGGAGGTCGCCCAGGGCGAACGCGAAGAACGCCGCCTGCAGCGGCACGATCGCCAGGGACGGGTACCCGTGGACGGACCCGCCGGCCTTGAACGGGACGACGATCAGCTCTTGCGTGCCCAGCCACTCGAGGGTCTTGGCCCGGAAGGGAGCGAACGGCTTGCCGTACGTGTCGGCGAAGCGAGGCTTGTCCGAGGGCAGGTCGTCACCGATCCGCATCGAGTTGGGATCGCGGCGGCGCATGTAGTCCTCGACGTAGTTCACCGCGAGGCCGTTCTTCGCGCGCACCACGGTCGCCTCGTGGACCGACGTGCCGCCCGCCTCGAAGCGCACCTCGAACTCAGGCCCCCCGTCAGGGCCGAGCGCCAGCTCGTACATCTCTTCTCGGGAGCTCGGGATCACGATGCGGGGACTTGCCTGCAACGCGGCTCGTACCTCCGGTGCCAGGGTCACCTGGTCGAGGACAGCGGGAAGCTTCCGAGTGCTCACGTGAGCTCCTTCGTGGCCGTGGCTCAGGCCCGAGCGAGGGTCGCTCAAACCCACATGGACGAGCTGTCCATGACACGATCTTGATCGAGCGACGCGCATGCTGCCACAGGAGACGCACCTGAGCAGTCCTCGTCTCAGGCGCAGGTATCACCCGTTCGGACCATTCCGTGGTCGTGCGTCTCCGAGCAGCGCACGACCACGGGCCCCGAGCGCGGGTCAGGGAGCGGGAGAACCTGGTTCAGCGCTCGTCTGCGACGGGTGCTCCGCCGAGGGGGCGGTCGCGGAGGGGGCGGCGGCGTCGACGAGGCAAGGGGTGGTCAGCGCTCGGTCTCGTCCGCCTCGTCTGCGTTCTCCACATCTGCGTCCTCCTCACGGGGTGGGTCGTCGAGATGTCCTCGCGTGCCACCAGCGTCCTCCTCTGGCGTCCCAGGTTCTTGTCTCCCGAGAGATCGGGACCGGATCGTGACCTGGCTCCTCAGGGCAGAGCGTGTCTCGCACCAGCGGGCCGAGGCCGTCCAGCCGGGTCTCGGAGAGCTCAGGACGTGGAGCGGTCAGTCTCGGCGCTCGGGGTCGCCGGTGAGCTCGGCGACGTGGTCGGGCACGTACGTGCTCAGGTCGCGCGGAGGGCGCACGTAGCCGTTGGACTGCGGCAGGCGCTTGGGGAGCGTGATCTTGTCGCGGGGCGTGTCGGTGTAGGGGATGCTCGACAGCAGGTGGGAGATCATGTTCAGCCGCGCGTGCTTCTTCACGTCGGACTCCACGACGAACCACGGGCTGGCCGGGGTGTCGGTGTGCACCATCATCTCGTCCTTCGCCCGGGAGTAGTCCTCCCAGCGGGCGATGGACTCCAGGTCCATCGGGGAGAGCTTCCACTGACGCACCGGGTCCTTCAGGCGCGACCGGAACCGGCGCAGCTGCTCGGCGTCAGAGACCGAGAACCAGTACTTGCGCAGCAAGATCCCGTCGTCGATGAGCATCTGCTCGAACAGCGGGGTCTGACGCATGAACCGGGCGTACTCGGCGGGCGTGCAAAAACCCATCACCCTCTCGACCCCGGCGCGGTTGTACCAAGAACGGTCGAACAGCACGATCTCGCCCGCGGCGGGCAGGTGGGCGACGTAGCGCTGGAAATACCACTGGCCCTTCTCCCGCTCCGTCGGCGCGGGCAGGGCCGCGATCCGCACGACGCGGGGGGAGAGGTACTCGGTGATCCGCTTGATCGCCCCGCCCTTGCCGGCCGCGTCGCGCCCCTCGAAGATCACGACGACCCGGGCGCCCGTGGCCTGGGTCCAGCGCTGGAGCTTGACCAGCTCGGACTGCAGCCGGAACAGCTCGGCCTCATACACCTCGTCGGAGATCTTCGCCGGTCGTTCTTCACCCATGTCAAACAAAACTACTCCTGGTTCCCGCAGCGATACAGACCAGACGCCCGTGTGGACCTCTCGCTCGTCCGTCGTGCCGGGCCTCGGTTCACAGCGCTGGCGACCCGACCGAGACCGGCACGTGGCTGCCCTGACCGGTGGCGACCAGCGCGTCGCGCAGCGCCTGCGCCGCGGCGTCCAGCTCTGCCGCCGAGGTGTCGGGCTTCGCCGCGGCGAACGACAGCTGGCCCTCGCCGCGCGCCGGGACGACGTGCAGGTGCAGGTGCGGCACCTCGAACCCGGCGACGAGCAGGCAGGCCCGGGCTCCGGGCCAGGCGTGCTCCTGAGCCCGGCCGACCGTCGCGGCCACCGCGCTCAGGTGCGCCAGCAGCGCGTCGTCGGCGGCGGTGTACCGCTCGACCTCCGCACGAGGCACCACGAGGGTGTGCCCCGGGGCGATGGGGGCGATGGTGAGGAAGCCGACGCAGGTCTCGTCGGCCCACACGAACCTGCCCGGGATGTTCCCCTCGATGATCCGCGTGAAGAGCGTCACAGGTAGTCCATCGGGTCGAACTCGCCGACCGGGATGATCCGCAGGCGCGGCAGCCGGACGTTGAACGCCTCGACGTCGTACTCCAGGTCGAACACCTCGACCCCGAGCGAGGTCAACGACGAGGAGGTGAACTCGCGGAACGCGAGCAGCCCGACCTTGCGCCCCTGCTCGACCAGGTGGGCCGTGGCCGGGGCGAAGTCGCCGTCGTGGCTGGCCAGCAGCACGTCGCCGCCGCGCTCGCCGATGGCCTCGAGCATCCGGGAGATGCCGATGTCGACCACCTTCTGGTGCGCCTCGCCGGCCAGCGGCACCGGCGTGAAGCCGATCGCCACGAGCGCCTGCACGAAGGGCATCGGCAGCGAGCCGGACGAGGCGTTGAGGAAGAACAGCCCGCGCACCGGCTGCGACCACACCTGCTGGGCGAAGGTCAGCACCCGTTCCCAGCGAGGTCGCTGGTCAGGGGAGGGGCGGCCTCCGAGGATCGACGAGCCGAGGGTGGCGTCGAGGTTCTCTCCGTCAACCAGCAGATACGTCGTGGTCTCATTCACCGTCTCGCTCACCCAGACAGACTAGCCGCGCCACGTGCGACAGCGAGCCCAGACATGCGCGCTCTTCGGGTGCTTAAGGGGTGGGCGGCCGTGCACGGCGGGACTTCAGACCTGGGATCGGCACAATTCGCCCAGCGACCATGGTCGTCGGTAGACGAGACCGCCGTCTGGGTCCGTCTCGGTCGGGCGAGGAGGGGCGACGCGGATGAGGGTGCTGCTCGCCGTCGCCTCGCGCCACGGGGCGACCTGGGAGATCGGCTCCTCGATAGCCAAGACGCTCGAGGGGCGTGGTCACGACCCGCACCTGGTCTCCCCGGAAGCGGTCACCAGCCTCGAGGGGTACGACGCGGCGATCGTCGGCTCGGCCGTCTACATCACCCAGCTGCTGCCGTCGGCCCGCTCTCTTCTCGAGCGGCTCGGCCCCGACCTCGTCGAGATCCCGCTGTGGTTGTTCGCCTCGGGCCTGGCCCGGCCCTCGTCGGGTGCCAAGACCACCGCCTACCTGGCCCAGCTCACCGAACAGCTGGGCGCGTACGACCACCGCCTGTTCCGTGGGCGGCTCGAGCGCGCGGGGCTGAGCTTCACCGAGCGGGTCGCCGCCGCCGGGGTGCTGAACCGCGAGGGTGACCACCGCGACTTCGAGGTGATCGAGCGCTGGGCCGACGAGATCGCGGACGTCCTCGACCAGGTCAAGGCCGACACCAGGCCCCTCTGACCCCGCCACGTCGCCCGACGTGCCAGGATCGTCAGATGGCTACCACTCCTCTGCTCGCTCCGTACGGGGCGGTGCTGCTCGCCTCTTTCGGTGGACCGGAAGGCCCGGACGAGGTCATGCCCTTCCTGCGCCGGGTCACCGCCGGCACCGGCGTCCCTGACGCTCGGCTCGCCGTGGTGGCCGAGCACTACCTGGCCCGTGGTGGGGTGAGCCCGATCAACGCCGCCAACCGGGCGCTGCGCGACGCGCTGGCCGCCGAGCTGGCCCGGCGGGGCGTCGACGTGCCGGTGGTCTGGGGCAACCGCAACGCGCCCCCCTGGTACGCCGAGGCGCTGGACGAGGCCGAGCAGGTCGGGGCGAGTCGCGTCCTCGCCCTCGTGACCAGTGCTTTCGCGTCCTACTCGGGCTGCCGCCAGTACCGGGAGGACTTCGCCGAGGCGCTGGTGGGTCGCGATCTCGAGCTGGACAAGGTGCGCGTCTTCTTCAACCATCCCGGTTTTGTCGAGGCCAACGTCGACGCGCTGGTCGACGCCTGCCGCGCGCTGGGCGAGGAGGGCCGGGTGGTGTTCGTCACCCACTCCCTCCCGCTGTCGATGCTGGAGGCGTCGGGCGCCTGCGGGCCCGACTACGTGGCCCAGCACCTCGAGGTCGCCCGCCTGGTCGCCCACGCGGCGGGGGAACGCCTGGGACGCCGGCTGGAGTGGGACCTGGCGTACTGCTCACGCTCCGGCCCGCCGGCCCAGCCGTGGCTGGAGCCCGACGTCAACGACCACCTGGCGGCGCTCGCGGCGCAGGGTGTCGAGGCGGTGGTGCTGGCGCCGATCGGTTTCGTCTCCGACCACATGGAGGTGGTCAACGACCTGGACGACGAGGCGACGGCCACCGCGCGCGCCCACGGGGTGCGTGCGACGCGTGCGGCGACCGCCGGGGTGCACCCGGCGTTCGTCGCCGGGCTGGTCGACCTGCTGCTGGAGCGCGCGGCCGCCGCACGGGCCTCGGACGCGGGCGTCCCGGGCCCGGAACCCGTCCGGGTGGGCGACCTGCCGGTCCGGCCCGACCGCTGCCCGCCCGACGGGTGCCGACGTCAGGCCGGCGTCGACTCTGGGCGGCCCGCCGCGTGCGTCGCCCAGCCCGGAGAGACGTACCAGCACGACGGGTGAACCAGACCGACGAGACGGGCTGACCTCGGGTGTCCCCGTCGCTCGTTCTGATGAACACGAATTCGTAGGACGCGCGGAGCTTTCAGAGCGCCTCTGAGGTGGCAGGCTTGGGGGTCATGGACACCTCCCCGCTCGCGACCGCCCTCGCCCAGCTGGCCTCCGCCGTCGAGATCCTCGGGTTCGACTCTGGGGTGCACGACATGCTCGCGACACCACGGCGAGAGCTGCGGGTCGCCGTGCCGCTGCGACGCGACGACGGGTCCATCGAGGTGCTGCACGGCTACCGCGTGCAGCACAACATCGCGCGCGGGCCCGGCAAGGGAGGCCTGCGTTACTCCCCGGACGTCGACCTGGACGAGGTGCGCGCCCTGGCCATGTGGATGACCTGGAAGTGCGCGGTCGTCGACGTGCCCTACGGCGGTGCCAAGGGTGGGGTGACCATCGACCCGCACGCCCACTCCGTGGCCGAGCTCGAGCGGACCACGCGGCGCTTCACGTCGGAGATCATGCCGATCATCGGGCCGGAGCGGGACATCATGGCCCCCGACCTGGGCACCTCCGAGCAGACCATGGCCTGGGTGATGGACACCTACTCGACGAGCGTCGGCTACACCGTCCCGGCGGTCGTCACGGGCAAGCCTCTGGCCGTCGGCGGCTCGTGGGGTCGCTCCACGGCCACGTCTCGCGGTGTGGTGGACGTGGCCGCCGCGGCGCTCGCTGACGCCGGGGCGTCGCTGTCCGAGGTCAGCGCGGCGGTGCAGGGCTTCGGCAACGTCGGCTCGCACGCGGCGGTGTTCCTGCACGCCGCGGGTGCCAGGGTGACGGCGGTCAGCGACCAGTACGGCGGGGTGGCCGCCCCGGACGGTCTGGACATCCCGAGGCTGATGGAGCACGTGGCGGCCACCGGGTCCGTCGTCGGCTTCGAGGGCGCCACCGCGATCACCAACGCCGACGTGCTCGCCGCCGACGTGGACCTGCTGGTGCCCGCCGCGATCGAAGGGGTCCTCGACGCGCAGAGCGCGGCGCAGGTCAAGGCTCGCTGGGTGGTCGAGGGGGCCAACGGGCCCACCACCACCGAGGGTGACCGGGTGCTGGCCGAGCGCGGCATCCAGGTGGTGCCCGACATCCTGGCCAACGCGGGCGGTGTGGTCGTCTCCTACTTCGAGTGGGTGCAGGCCAACCAGACGTACTGGTGGACCGAGGACGAGATCGCTGAGCGGCTCGCCTACCGGATGCGCACCGCCTATGACGCGGTCGCCAGCCTCGCGCGCGCCGAGGGGCTGACGCTGCGCGAGGCGGCGCTGGCGATCGGGGTGCGTCGGGTCGCTGAGGCGCACAAGATCCGGGGCCTCTATCCGTGAGCCACCCCTGTTCGTGAACCACCCCTGGCCCGCCCGGGCGTGGGCGGTCTCGCGTCGCGCTCGTCCAGAACCGTAGGCTTGCCTGATGGCGACCTTGTCGGTGCTCACCGAGCGTTACGGGCCGTTGCCGCCCGCGGACGTCGAGTGGTTGCACCAGCTGGTCGGTGACTGGCAGGTGGTCTCTGACCTGGCGTTCGCTGACCTGGTGCTGTGGCTGCCCCTGGACGAGGGCGGCTTCGTCGCGATCGCCCAGTGCCGTCCCTCGACAGGGGCGACGGTGCACTACGACGACGTGGTCGGCTCGTACGCGCCCGAAGAGCAGCGCGCCCAGCTGCGGGCCGCGTTCGACGAGTGCCGTCTGCAACGCTCGAGCCAGCCACGCTGGTACGGCGACTTCGCCGTCCGGGAAGAGGCCGTGCCGGTGGTGCACGGCGGGCGACCGATCGCGGTGATGGCCCGGCAGACGAACCTCGGCGGGGCACGCACCCCGAGCCGCCTCGAGCTCAACTACGTCGAGGCCGCCGACGACCTGGTCGCCATGATCGCCCGAGGCGAGTACCCGCTGCCCGACGCACCGTCAGGCTCGGCCCGGGGGGCACCGCGCGTCGGCGACGGGCTGGTGCGTCTGAACGCTGACGGCGAGGTGATCTACGCCAGCCCGAACGCCCTGTCGTGCTTCCACCGTCTCGGGGTGATGGGCGACCTCGTCGGCAGCTCCCTGGTCGAGGTGACCGCTGACCTGCTCGACGCCGAGACCCCCCGGGTGGACGAGGCGCTGCCGCTGGTGCTGCTCGGGAAGGCCCCGTGGCGGGCGGACGTGGAGTCGCACGGGGTGGCCGTGTCGGTGCGAGCGGTGCCGCTGACCGAGGACGGTGAGCGGACCGGTGCCGCCCTGCTCTGCCGCGACGTCTCCGAGCTGCGGCGGCGTGAGCGCGAGCTCATCACCAAGGACGCCACGATCCGCGAGATCCACCACCGTGTGAAGAACAACCTGCAGACCGTGGCGGCGCTGCTGCGTCTCCAGTCGCGCCGCGTGCAGTCCGCTGATGCTCGGGCCGCGCTCGCCGAGGCGATGCGGCGTGTGGCCACGATCGCGCTGGTGCACGAGACGCTGTCGCAGACGCTGGACGAGACCGTGGAGTTCGACGAGGTGGTGAGCCGTGCGCTGCGGCTCACCGCCGACGTCACCGCGGGGGAGCAGGCTCAGGTGCGCACGGTGATGGAGGGTTCGTTCGGCCAGGTCAGCGCCGAGACCGCCACCGCGCTGGCGCTCGTGCTCACCGAGCTGGTCACCAACGCCGTGGAGCACGGCTTCGCCGGGAAGAGCTCAGGCACGGTGCGGATCGTGGTGGAGCGCGAGGACGACCACCTGCGCGTCGAGGTCGCTGACGACGGCCGAGGGCTGCCGACAGCCAGCGGCATCGGCAGCGGGCTGGGCACCCAGATCGTCTCGACGCTGGTCGCCAACGAGCTCGGCGGGTCCATCGTGTGGCACTCGGAGCCCGAGGGCGGCACCTCGGTGGTGATCGAGATGCGGGTGCGGCCGGCTCAGCCGGCGGTCCCGGTCGGCTGAGAGCGACTCCGGTCGGGGCTGGGCAGCCTGGTCAGAGGAGTCAGCCAGCGCGGCGCTGGCGCGCGGCACGCCGCTTCAGCGCGCGGCGCTCGTCCTCGGACATCCCGCCCCACACACCGGCGTCCTGACCGGTCTCGATAGCCCAGGCCAGGCAGGTCTCGACGACGTCGCAGCGCTGGCACACGGCCTTCGCCTGGTCGATCTGCTGCAGCGCGGGCCCGGTGTTCCCGATCGGGAAGAACAGCTCGGGGTCCTCGTCGAGGCACGAGGCGCGGTGACGCCAGTCCATGGGTGATGCTCCTTGTCCGAAGGCCGCGCGAGACCCACCGAGGTGTCGGGGGGAGGGAGCGGCCGTTGAGGCTAAAGCGTGCTCTGGGGACAAGCCTCACACGGCGGGCAGGCCCGCACAACCGGAATTGGTGGGCGATCCTTCGTCAGCCGATGTGAGGTTCGTCACACTTGACGTTTCCATGACCATGTCCTGGGGTGTGCTGGGTGCGAGGTGGGCCGAGAGTTGCCGTTTCGACGGACTGAACTGCACGAACGCTAGGGGGCCGATGGTCCTAGGAGGGTCCGGAGGCCCGTGGAGAGCCTCATGCTCACCCGTGGGACGAGAGGAAATGTCCGATTTTCTCGGAGAGGATCGGTCGAAACCGGGCCAGCCTCCGCGACGGCTGTGGTATAAGCGGCTAGCCGCGACTCTCACCCGTGTCGGGCAGACGTGGCGAACCTCGCACCGCATTTGTCATCCCATGACGTGGGTGATGACCTACGATGAGCCCGTGACCCGCGTTCTCTTGGCCGAAGATGACCCAGCCATTGCCGAGCCTTTGGCTCGAGCGTTGGCGCGCGAGGGTTACGAGGTGCGAGTCCAAGGGACAGGTCAAGGAGCCATCGATGGTGCCTCTGGTGTTGACCTCGTCGTCCTTGACCTGGGGCTGCCTGACATCGACGGGCTCGACGTCGCCCGGACCATCCGTTCGCAGGGGATCACCACGCCGGTGCTCGTCTTGACCGCCCGGGCCGACGAGGTCGACCTCGTCGTGGGGCTCGACGCCGGCGCCGACGACTACGTGACCAAGCCCTTCCGGCTCGCCGAGCTGCTCGCCCGGGTGCGTGCCCTGCTGCGGCGCACCGGCAGCGAGCCGAACGACGAGGACGAGCTGCAGGCTCAGGACGTCCGGATCGACGTCGCCGCCCGACGTGCCTTCCAGGGTGAGAGCGAGCTGCACCTGACCGCGAAGGAGTTCGAGCTGCTGCGTGTGCTCGTCGCGGCGGCCGGCACGGTGGTCGCCCGTGACGCGATCATGCGCGAGGTCTGGGGCGCCGACCCGAGCGGCTCGACCAAGACCCTCGACATGCACGTGTCGTGGCTGCGCCGCAAGCTCGGTGACGACGCCAACGCACCCAGCTACATCACGACGGTCCGAGGTATGGGCTTCCGCTTCGAGGACGCCGGCCAGGGCTGAGCCGGCGAGGCTGAGACAGTGCGTCGGCGCGTCCTGCAGGCCACCGTCGCGGCGGTGACCGTCGCGGTGGTGCTGCTCGGTGTACCTCTGGCGTTCCTCGGGGCCCAGCTGGTGCGTCAGGGGCAGATCCACGAGATCACCCTGCGAGCCCAGTCCCTCGCGCGCGCGGTCGACTTCCGCATGGAGCAAGACCTGCCGCTGTCGAACCAGACTCTCCACCTCTACACCGGCGGACGGGTCAAGCACGTCGAGGTGGTCACCCCCGACGGCCGGCACCTGAGCAGCGGCGAGGAGGTCGGGGGACGTGCCATCGAGGCGCGCACGACCTCGGCCCAGGGCGCCGAGATCGTGGTCACGGCCTCCTGGTGGGAGGTGTTCTGGCTGTCCGTGCGGGTGATCGGGCTGATCGTCGCCGCGGCGCTGGTCGCCTTCGCCGCCGGCATCGCGATGGCCATCTGGCAGTCTGACCGGCTGTCGGCGCCCTTGGTGTATCTCGCGGCCTCCGCCGAACAGCTCGGCTCAGGTCAGGTGCGCCCGCACCTCGAACCGTCGGGGGTCGAGGAGATCGACCTCGTGGCGGCCGAGCTCGCCCGCAGCGCCGATCGGATGGCCGGGCGTCTGGCGGCCGAGCGGCAGTTCGCCTCTGACGCCTCCCACCAGCTGCGCACCCCGCTGACGGCGCTGTCGATGCGGCTGGAAGAGATCATGATCACCACCGACTCCGACGAGGTGCGTGAGGAGGCCCGCATCTCTCTGGAGCAGGTCGAGCGCCTGGTCAGCGTCGTCGACGACCTGCTGTCGAGCTCACGGCGAGCGGCCGGTGGTACCACCGAGGCGGTGCCGCTGGTCGAGGTGCTGCACCAGCAGGAAGAAGAGTGGTCGGCGCCGTTCCTCGACGCGGGGCGCCGCCTGGTGGTCGAGTCGGAGCCCGGGGTCGAGGTGCTGGCCACCCCCGGGGCGCTCGCCCAGGTGCTGGCCACGCTCATCGAGAACTCGCTCAAGCACGGCGGGGGCACCACCACGGTGCGCTCCCGCCCGGGCACCTCGGTGCGGTCGGTGGTCGTGGAGGTCGCCGACGAGGGCCCTGGGGTGTCCGACGATCTCGCGCCGAGGATCTTCGAGCGCAACGTCACCTCGGGTGCCGGGACGGGCCTGGGCCTGGCGCTGGCCCGAGACCTGGCCTCGGCCGACGGGGGTCGGCTCGAGCTCGCCCAGCGTCGACCGGCGGTGTTCGCGCTGTTCCTGGCCAAGGTGCCCGCGGGGCTCCGCACCGACCAGGTGCTGCCCGTCGGGCCGGCCGTGGCCACTCGTCGGCGTCGCGGGCACTGAGGGGTCGTAGGCACTGAGGGTCGTGGGCACCGAGGGGTCAGGTCACCGGGTCACGGTTGCGGACCTCCGCCGGGGAAGGCCCAGCGTTTGTAGCCGACGTAGCGGAACACGGTGCCGATGCCGATGCCGACGATGGAGGCGACGTTCGCGGCGACCGGGCCCTGGGTGCCGATCCAGTAGTAGGTGACGTAGAGCGCGCTCGGTGCGACGAGCAGGGCGACGGCGTTGATCCCCACGTAGACCGCCAGCTCTCGCCCGCTGCGGTGGGTGCGGCGTGCCGAGAAGGTCCAGTGCCGGTTGCCCAGCCATGACACGAGCGTGGCGACCAGGGCCGCGAGGATCTTCGCGGTGACCGGCTTGTGCCCCAGCGCCTGCCCGGGCCCGAACACCATCAGGTTGAACAACCCCAGGTCGACCACGAACGCCACACCGCCGACCGTGAGGAAGCGCCCCATCTCGACCCACCAGGCGTGGCCGGGCCACAGCCTCCGTGCGGGGTGCGCGTCGACGGACGCGGTAGAGGCCTGGGGCACCTGTCGATCGTAGAGGGTGAGAGCCAGCCGGGCTGGGTATCGTGCCGCTTGCTTGCTTGCTTGCTTGCTTGCTTGCTTGCTTGCTTGCTTGCTTGCTTGCTTGCTTGCCACAGGTCTGCATGCCCTAGGCTCGTCGTTCGTGAGCTCCCCGGTCGTCGCAGTCGTTGGTGGTGGGCAGCTGGCCCGGATGATGGCCGGCCCGGCCACCGCGCTGGGCCTGCACCTGCGGGTGCTGGTCGAGAGCGACGAGGCGTCCGCCGCCGCGGCCGTCCACGACGCGCCGGTCGGTGCCGCTGGCGACGTCGACGCTGTGCTGAGCCTGGTCGAGGGTGCGGACGTGCTGACGTTCGAGCACGAGCACGTCCCCTCTCTGGTGCTGGCCGCGGTGGCCGAGCGGGGGGTGCCGGTGCGCCCGTCGGCCTCCGCGCTGCTGTTCGCCCAGGACAAGCTGGCGATGCGCCGTCGGCTCACCGACCTCGGCGTGCCGTGCCCGGGCTGGGCGCCAGTGCCTGATGCGGGTGCCCTGGCGGCCTTCCTGGCCGAGGCTGGCGGTCAGGCCGTGGTGAAGACGGCTCGCGGCGGCTACGACGGCAAGGGCGTGCGGGTGGTCGGCGACCCGAGCGAGGTGGCCGACTGGTTGGCGGCAGCCGAGGAGGGGTCTGGCCCCGCGCTGCTGGTCGAGCAGGCCGTGCCGTTCACCCGTGAGCTGGCGGTGCAGGTGGCGCGGCGCCCGTCAGGCGAGATGCGCGCCTGGCCGGTGGTCGAGTCGATCCAGCGCGACGGTGTCTGCTCGACGGTGATCGCCCCGGCCCCCGGTCTGCACCCCGACACCGAGGCCCAGGCGCTGGACATCGCCCGGACGGTCGCTGAGGGGCTGGACGTCACCGGGGTGCTCGCCGTCGAGCTGTTCGAGGTGCCGGACGTCGCCGGAGGCCCGGCGCGGGTGCTGGTGAACGAGCTGGCGATGCGCCCGCACAACTCCGGGCACTGGACCATCGACGGCTCGGTGACCAGCCAGTTCGAGCAGCACCTGCGTGCGGTGGCGGACCTGCCGCTGGGGTCGACCTCGCCGAGGGCGCCCTGGTCGGTCATGGTCAACGTGCTGGGCTCGACCCTGACCGACCTCACCGACGCGCTGGGCCAGGTGCTCGCCGACGGCGACGTGAAGGTCCACCTGTACGGGAAGTCGATCCGTCCGGGTCGCAAGCTGGGGCACGTCACGGTCTGCGGGGGCGACCTGGAGCAGGTACGAGCCCGGGCCGAGACGGCCGCCGCGATGCTGCGCGGCCAGGTGCGGCACGGTGAGCCGCGTGACAACAGGCCCACCCCGTAGGGGGCCACCGGAGCGGTCCGCGATCCCGTGCGGAGGACCGCGCGACGACAGGAGGTAGCGATGACAGCGACGTCAGCGGGAGCAGCACCGCTGGTAGGCATCGTCATGGGGTCAGACTCCGACTGGCCGGTGATGAAGGCCGCCGCGGAAGCCCTGGCCGAGTTCGACGTGCCGGTAGAGATCGACGTGGTCTCCGCTCACCGCCAGCCCGCCAAGATGCTCGCCTACGGCCAGCAGGCCGCCGGGCGAGGCCTGCGCGTGATCGTGGCCGGGGCCGGGGGAGCGGCGCACCTGCCGGGCATGCTCGCCTCAGCGACCGTGCTGCCGGTGATCGGCGTCCCGGTGCCGCTCGCCCACCTCGACGGCCTCGACTCGCTCCTGTCGATCGTCCAGATGCCCGCCGGGGTGCCTGTCGCCACCGTCAGCGTCGGCGGCGCACGCAACGCCGGCCTCCTCGTCGTGCGCATCCTCGCCGCGGGTTCTGGCCCCGAGGCCCAGCGTCTGGCCACCGCCATGTCGTCCTTCCAAGACGACCTGCGCGCCACCGCCGACGCCAAGGGCGAGCGCTTGCGTTCCCTGGCGGCTCAACGCCCAGCGGTCGGTTTCACCCCCTGACCTGACGGGGTTGTCCGCCGCGATACTGGGCAAGCTCGGAGCAGCCGTAGGTGCTCACGCACGCGCCCAGGTCACCGGGTCATCCTGGATGGGAGTACCTGACCGACCGGGTGGCGTCGGCGGCCACGGTGAGCAGAAGATTGGCCGCACCATCGGTGATACCGACGCCCTCGTCCAGGGCGAGCAGTGAGTACAGGAAGGTCAACCGGGTGCCCCGCTCCCAGTCCGCATAGTTGACGACCAGCTGCATCGTGTCCTCGCCGGTGTTCCTCCCGGGACCGCGGTAGATCATCACCGCCGCCGAGGAGTCGTCTCGGTCCCACAGCAGCCGTTTCTCCGGGCCGACGTCGACCAGCACGGGTTCCGGCCAGCTTCCTAGCCCAGGCTTCGGCCCGCCGGTGTCCAGCCCGGCGAAAAGGTGCTGAGATCGCGTGCGGTCGCCGGAGCCGCTGATCGTCGCGCACGGCGGTTCGTTGGTCGCCGCCATCGCGTATCTGCGTCCGTCGATCATGTAGATCGCCGCCCCGTCGACATAGCCTGCGCTGTCGGAGATGACCGGCTGGTCCCATGCCCAGGCAGGTGCCAAGACCTGGCGTCCACCTGCGACCGTCACGGCAGAAGACAGGTCGGAAGGAAGGAGCCAGAGGTGATGAAGATCAGAAGAGCATCGTTCGATCGTGTGTCGATGCGGGTACCCATCGTTCGGTGTCAGAATATACCCGTCCGTCATCTGTGTGTGGGGGGCGTACTGGACCCAGTAGTAGCCATCAGCGATGCCATCGACAAAATCAGCGGTGACACGCGCGGCGCGAACGCGGACGCCACGGCTGGCGGCGCTGCTCACCGCTGACAAGTCCGCGACCTGTTCCTGGGACAGGGGCTCGCGATCAACCCATACCCGAGACAGATCCCCGGTTCCCTCGGTGAGCGATGGTGGGAGCGGTTCAAGGCCTGAGGCTACCCCTAGCGCCTCGGCGATCTCTTCGCGCGAGGCTCCTCGGTGGACTCCGGGGTGGGGTTCCCAGTTGTGGCCACGGCCGATGGACACCGACCACACTTCGCACTTGGCCACGCTGTTGGGTTCAAAACTCGTGTTCATGACGGTGACACCGATGCTTCTCCCCTCGACGTAGGCGCCCTCGTCACCGTCGCGGACCAGCGTCACATGTGAGGCCGAGAATGGTTCCACCAGGCTGTCGAGGCCGTCCGCGGAGCCATCAGAGCTGTCGTGGTAGACCCATCCTGCGTCGATCAGTTGTTGTGCGACAAAAGGCAAGGCATAAGTTTGGCCGTCGATGCTGATCTGATCGAAGGGTGGAGCGAAGGTCAACGGCTCTGGATATGACACCTCCCCGATGGTCAGCAGAGGTGCCTCGGCGGCGAGCGAATCGGTGTTCGTGCACGCGCCGAGCACCAGAATCGGTGCGATCAGCATGGTCAGGAGAGGCAGCCAAGGGCGGCGGGTTCCCCGTATGCGGCCACGGGCTGACGCGGATCGACCTTCTTCGCGCTCGAAAATCCACATCGATGTCACGGATATCACATCCCCATCAATCTTTCGAGTTCCTTGATGTTGAAGTCGAAAGGCCTCTCTGGGGGCTCCCCGCCGAGGGCCGCGTTATAGACGTCGAGTTCCGCGCGGGGATCCGGGTGCTGCGGCAGCTCGTATTGATATGCTTCGGGGTGCAGCGTCCTGAACTCGCTAGCAGCATTCTCATTGTTCCGGATGTGATCCCAGAAGACCGCCCAGATAGCCCCTTGGCTCGCCTCGCACTGGAAGGCGAGATTTCTCAGGAGCTCGCCCAACATCTCGGCCACCTCCTGAACAGCCCATCCAGGGCCATATTTGCCAAGTCCGACCCCCAGGTCGCGGCGGAAGACTTTCTTGACGCTCTCCTCGTGAGCACGCGCGTCGCTCGCAGACGAGCGGATGACCTCGATCACCTCGTCTAGGGTTCTAGAGACGGTCCTGACAGCGGCATACCTGAGATCGATGACACGATTCGTGGTGTCGATGGAGATATCGCCGCCGCGCTGATCGTGTCGCAGCTGGAACCTGTCGTTACTGCCTCTCACCTCTCTCAAGAGGGATGTCGCGCTGTTCGCGATGTCCGTCTCGGCCCCTTCGATGTGGGCGCTGATCTTCTTCAGAGAAGACTCGAAGGATCTCATCGTGCTGTCGTAGCTAGAATCGGGAGCACGTGTCGAGCCGTCGATAGCGCCATTGGCATAGTCGACCGCACCCAGGGCTGTAGAGATCGCCGAAAGAGGTTTTGGCAGGTATGCCTCTGCGATGAGGACGGCGGCCTTCATGAACTGTGCCTCGTGCTCCGAAAACCCTCCGCTGAAGGCTACCGAGCTGAAGTTTGCCCGAGCAGTCTCGACGGCACGAGCGACGTCAGCCTTGGCGACATGCCACCCTCGTGCTTGGGCAGCCGTCGTCGTCGCGAGCCACATCGCTATCCATGCGTATGAGCCGACAACTTTGGGCATCTTCTGGACGAAACCAGTTCGCCAGTTCATGAAGGCCTCGGACAGGAACCCGTTGCCCCCTTGGTCGTTGGTGTAGGCGTAGAGATTTGATGGGTTTGGTGCTCCTCCTCTCGATTGCCCGATAAGAGATTCGAGGTGCCCAGAGCCTCCGATACGACTGTCGTGCTCCTCGTGAGACAGTCCAAGCTCCCCGGCGACGTAGGCCAGATCATCGGCGATCTCTGTAGCAGGTCCGAAATCTCCTCCTGTTCCGGAGCCGGTGGCAGGAAGGTCCCAGAAGGGTTCGAGAGCCCTGTCGATACGTCTGCGTATCCCGTCGAAGTCTAGATCTTTCTCCGGTGCCCGCGACAGGTCAGCGACGACGCCTTCGCCTTGATACAAGGTCCCGGCCTTGTAGGCCTCACCCCCGCCTCTGCCGCGAGCATCAGGACGGACGTACACATAATCATCGCCGATATAATGATTGCGATGATAGAACCCGTTAGGAAACATCCTGACGAACTGTTCGTAGCCGCGAGGAAACCCCATGTTCGTGCTCGACGTGGCGGCGGTTCCTGTGTCGAGGGTGGCAGTCGCCCAGCGGCCGCCCTTGTTGGTGGTCATGTAGGCGTCGATGGCAGCGAGCTTCATCCGCCCGAGCAGGTCGCCGCTCCCGTCTCGGATAGCGTAATACTCTTGGAGGTCGTCACGATCTGTCTGCGTGAGACCGCTCCATGTCGTCTTCACTCCCATTTATTTTATGTCCTCTCATCATTTTGTGCTGCATCATAAGATATCAATTCGTCTCTTGCTGTCTCTTGCTGTCTCTTGCTGTCTCTTGCTGTCTCTTGCTGTCTCTTGCTGTCTCTTGCCGGAGCCTTGCGGCAACCTACCCGATACATGCGCTCGTGTGTTGTCCCCACGTCTGGGGGCAGACCCCACCTGACCGAGGGATGCCATGCTTCCTCTGGGTTCGCGCGGTCAGGACGCGACAAGGCGTGCTTGCTCGCGGCGCTCGCGCTTGGCCTGTCTGGCGCGCTCGTGCTGTTCCTTGAGGCACAGGCGCTCTTCGCGGCGTCGTAGGCGTCGCATGTGCATCTTGTCGAACCAGATGCTAACGGGGTCGGTGCCGATCGGGTCTGGCATGAACACCAGGCGGTACCACATACCACGATGGGGCTCGCGCCAGAAGTTGCCGTAGGGGTACCACCACCACGACGAGGTCGGCTCGATCCAGCACCCGGCACGCTCGTCCCACTGCCACCCTGCCGCAGGGTCCACGTGCGGCCCGTCAGGGTCTATCCGTGCTGGTGGTTCCATACCAGCCTTGATGTAGACCTCCTCACCGAACAGCCTGCCCCGCAAGGGCGGCTCGACCTGGGTGTTCGGTGAACCCCAGTCCTCGGGGTCGGCCTCGATCCACACGTCGACCGCCCACCGAGCGTGCCAGAACGTGCGCTTCTTCGCGTCGTACCACCAGTGCGTAGGCTCGTGGTAATGCATCTGGTCGTCGCCTATGTGAACCCACCCAGGGATGCCCAACCTCGGACGCCACGGCACCGGTTCCTGCGCGTCGGGCTCCCTCTGCCAGGTGATGCCCTCCGGCGGGCTGGCACCCTGCACACCGTTGTGAGAACCCAGCGTGAACCCCGGTCCCATCGACCGGTGCCAGTGGCTGCGACGGCGCCGTTCTTCTTCCCACTCGTCGACCCAAGGTTCTACCACCCACCCGCGCGGGCGCGTGGTCGACCCGCCCGAGCCACCACCAGCGCCCGGGGCACCGGCCCCATACATCATCGCCCCCGCCGGCTGCTGCCCAGCTGCACCCGTACCAGCGCGTCCGGCTGCGGCGCTGTCGAGCGAGCCCAACCCGCCGCGCAGCCCACCAGTACCGGCGGTGCCTGCGGGCAGGGGACCGTAGGTCGACCCGCCCAGCAGACCGGTCGCACCGCCGGGGCCTGCGATCCCGGCTATGCCGCGACCGGCCAGCATCGTGCCAGAGCCCCATGACCCCGAGGTCATGGCCCGGTTGGCCGCGTCCACGCTCAGCACACCACCAGGCCCGAGGCCCCCAGCACCCAGCGCACCCGACATGCCCGGCAGCGTCCCG